>CANKGV010000047.1 GCA_947481575.1 Alphaproteobacteria bacterium | reverse complement strand
TACAACTCCACGCCCTTCATCCCCCACCCTCTGCCAACCGCAAAGGGCTATCTGCTGCCGGACTTTTACTCCGGCGCAACCGGACAAACCCGGTCGCTTCAGTGAGGGAGTTTTGCTCCGGCGCTTACACTCGGCCTCCAACGTCCGCAACCGGCGCGCCTCCGTCACGTCCAGGCCGCCGTACTTCGCCTTCCACTTGTAGAACGTCGCGCTGCTGATCCCGTGCTTGCGGCACACATCAGCCGTAGCCGCACCCGCCTCCTGCTCCCGCAGGATGCCGATGATCTGCTCTTCGTTGAACCGACTTGCCTTCATCGTCCGTCTCCTTCGCTGGCGACGGACTCTACTCAAAACTGGAGGAGGTTTAGGGGCTCAGGTCAAGACGGCGCCGGCTGGGCTGAACAACGGGTCGAGCATCCGGCTGCGGCGAGGGCGGCCCAACTACGTGTGGTCCTGCGACTTCGTCGAGGACGTGATCCGCAATGGGTGCTGAACGTCATCGACGAGTTCAGCCACGAGTGCTTAGCCATGGTTCCGCGGCGGCGGTTCCGGTCCGACAATGTGCTCGCCGTCCTCGCCGATCTCTTCATCGAGCACGGACCGCCGGAGCACATCCGCTCCGGCAACGGACCTGAGTTCGCCGCAAAAGAGGTCCGGCAATGGCTGGCCAACGTCGGTGTCCGCACGCTGTTCATCGAGCCCGGCAGTCCCTGGGAGAACGGCTCATCGAGTCGTTCAACGCACGGCTGCCCGCCGAACTGCTTGGCTTCAGCGGGCGCTCGGGACTACATCGCGCCACCACCACCAAGTGCAGGCAGTCCAGTATGCCGGAACTTCACGGGCGCATGTTGGGGTATTGCGGGCGGAACGTAGCAGGATCATCTTCGCGTAGGCCTTGCCTCCACTTTGAGAGCATCTGAATGTTCGTTGGCGTCACGCAGCAGGTGGTCGAGGGTCGGCCTGGGCTTCACTTCAAGGATCACCTGAAAGGCGAATAGACGCAGCGAGATGGCGATCAGCAGCCGATTCACTCTCAGTAGGACGCCCGCAAGACTCTGACCAAACACTAGCGGAAATGGTGGTGGCACACCTCGCACCGATATGATGTCAAATCCAGCCTGACGGAACAGCGCCTTGAAGGTCCCAACCGTAAACAGCCGTGTGTGAGTTAGGTCGAGTAGGCCGCGCCTGCCGTAGTTGAACTGACCGAACAGAAGCTGCAACCGCATCGTGATGAAGCCGATATTGCCGGTCGATGCGATGATCTTCGTGTCTGGCGTCAGGCACGACCAAGCGCGCAGTTGGTCGACCAGTTTCTCCGGGCACTTCACATGCTCAATGACATCCAGGAGAAGAACGGCATCTACCGTTTCATTGATCACAGGTAGGGCATCGGCGTCGAGGTCAACGCGATAGAACGTGTCCACCACATCGAGGGAGGCGGGCTGGTATAGGTCGAGTCCGATGACCCGATGGCCACGCTTGCGTAGCGCCCGTCCCACGTACCCCGACGCACAGCCCACGTCAACGACACACCAACCGGGCGCGATGCTATCAATCGCCATCGTATGAGTACTGTCGAACGTACCTTTGTCGATGTACTGATCGTGTCCCGGGCCCTGAACTCCCTCGCAATCGAACTTGCGGTCGTAGTATAGGCCAAAATCCTGGATCCGCGATTTCAGGCTCGCGACAACGACGTCCCAGGCGTACTTCATACCGTTCACGTGCGAGATTTCATCGCCGTAATATGTTGGGATAGGCAGTTCGCGAATGCGCAGACCGGCCCGGAAGTGCTGAATGATGATTTCCGTGTCGAAGTGAAAGTCGTTCGTGTTCAGCTCAAACGGAATCCGCGCGAGCCCCTTGGTCGAGTAGACGCGGTAGCCTGTGTGGAATTCCGACAGAGAGGCTCCTAAAAGCCGGTTCTGCACGAACGTAAGTATGCGATTTCCGACGAACTTGTAGAGCGGCATGCCGCCCTTGATCGCTCCGAATTGTGACATCATGCGCGAGCCGAACACGGCGTCCGCCGTGCCGTCCACGAGCGGCCGGACCAGATCCGGCAGCCGTTCCGGAGCGTATTGTCCGTCGCCGTGCACTAACGCGACGAAGTCGAACTCATTCTCGATGGCGAAGTGATACCCGATCTTCTGGTTGCCTCCGTAGCCCTGGTTGACCGGGTTGCGAAGAATGTGGGTCGGGAAGCGGACTTTTTCCGCGGCCCGATGGTCGAGCGTCGCGTCGAACGTTCGATCTTTCGACGCGTCGTCGATCACCAAGACTTCAACGTCGCAAAGCGTTTGGATTGAATCGGGAATCCGATCGAGGACGTTGGTTATGGTCTTTTCGGCGTTGTATGCGACGACAAAGATCAGAAGGCGCGGCCGACCCCGCCCAGGTATGGCATCGTCCATCTGGCAGGCCGCTACTTCAACATCCCGAGAATCCGGCTCACAAAACTGTCCTTGAGCACACCGCGACGCTTCAAGGCAGAATAGGCGTTCAACAATAGCTTATCGATCCGGATGAAGACCCTCTTGTAAATAGGGTCGTCCGGCGCCGCGCGATAGTTGGTTGGACTCAACTGAAGTCTTCGGCCTTCTTCGCGAAAGTAATACAACGCGAGCGAGCGCCGCGCCCGATTCGGTGGACACGTCAATGGGTGCGGGTGGCCGTGATAGGAAGGGTTGCGCGTGTGGAATATCAGACAGCGGTTGAACACTGGAGCGACGCTCGCTCGCTTCTCGGTCATCGTATCGTCCCATAGCTCCAGCGCGCCGCCGTACTCGTCCTTCCAATCCTTGTTGAGATAGATCAGCAGATTGATCTGTCGGCTCCAAGACGTCCGGGTCGTATGAGCCAGAAAGTCTGTATGCATATTCAAGAAGCCGCCGCGCTCGATCTTGTGCAGACCGCCGCCGTCCAGTTCAGGGTCCCAGAGCAGGCCCTGGATTCCGGACAACTTTTCCAGCCAAGCGATGAAGCGCGGGGACGCCAAGGCGTCGAGCACGGCCCGGGTGTCGGGCCCCATGAGCTTCTGGTCTCGGATCCCTTGCTTCAATTGGTTGTAGTGGGCGTACTGGAGCCAGTTCTTGTCCGTCGCGGGCTGTTCCGCTTCTGCCAGCAGCCGTTCACAGGCGTCCGGCTCGAGAAATTGGTCGAGAACGATATGGGGGAACGGGTGTGCTGCAGCGAAGGCACGCGCATCGTCTGATAGGCGGCTTTCGAGACGGTCGAGGTTCAACACATCCTCGACGACACGCGTCTTGAAAGGGAGGGATGTCATGGGGATGTCCCGCCCATTGTTGAAAATCGTGTGGCAGGCGTCATTGGTTGAGCAGGCTACGCAGCGTTGGCCTGCGGTTCAAGAGTAGCGTCGACCTCGTTCCTGGGGTGGCGGGCAGCCATGGCGGCGCGCAGGATGTCGAGTTGCT
>CANKGV010000046.1 GCA_947481575.1 Alphaproteobacteria bacterium | reverse complement strand
TGCCGTTCGACGAGTGGACCGGCGTGTTCGCCTCCGAACGGCTCACCGGCGCCTTGCTCGACCGCTTAACCCACCACGTCCACATCCTCGAGATGAACGGCGACAGCTACCGGCTCAAGCAGAGCAAACGCCGCCCGCGCACCGACCGCGCCGCGGACCTTCCCGACAGCCCGCCCGAGCAATAAACGGTCACGCAGTAAGGCCCCCCTCGGGGGGCCTTACTGCCATCAGCAGTGATGCACTTTTGCTCCGGCGCACCGATGCATTTTTACTCCGGCGTTGACACTCTCCAACCAACGATGATCCTCTTAATGTGATCAAAGATTTCGCCGCCTACTGCATCTTGAAGTTGACCAAATCCTAAATGGCCTAAACCAAGTTCCTTGGCATAGCTCTCCTTGTCGCCAAGGCAATATGTTGTTCCGTGACCGTCAGGCATATTATGAAAATGGATCATGGTATACTCTTTAGGGAGTGCTTTTGGCATTATAAGATATAAACCATCCTCGTCGTTGCTAACGATTGTTAAGACGGAGAAACGATCGCCTACATTCTTTTGAAGTGTCAAGGCGACGGGGTCAGTGGCCCCCCCATTTTCAATGATGCTCAAGCTGGCTAACACCCCCAAATTGTTGTTCTGACAGCGGCGTCAAAGTATCAAATATGCTTCTTACGGAGTATTTCTTCGACTTCACAAGCTTTCTAGTCTTTTCGTCAATTGGGACAATCCAGACTTCCACAAATACGCCTTCAAGCACAAGTTCGGTTTTCGACTTCGGCATCTGAGGATCTCCTGAATTGAAAGCTCATCTCGTCGGGCTGAAGGTCTTCGAGTTCCATCCAGAATTAAAGCTCTTGGAGAGTCGGGTGTTCGTTAAGGTCGCGCGCAGGTCTCCATCGCGGGACGCAAACCCCCCACAAAAATTGGGCAGCTATATCGATAGTCGTGTGAAGCCATTGCTGGAGAACGCGGGAGACGTGATTATGGTCAATATGGAGCATACTAGGCGTCACCCTCTTCGGCCACCGTGCCTGAACAATCAGTAATCGTCTGGGACCTTGAAACTGTCCCCGACCTGAAGGCCGCAGCGCGGATGTTCGGGATGGTCGGCGAGCCGGACGAGAAGGTCCGCGAAGCCATTGGCTCCGGATTCCCCAAGCACCCCATTCACAGCATCGCATGCATTGGCGCTCTCGTCGCGAAGCGCGAGGACGCGGGTTGGCGCGTTGCGGCGCTAGGCGCACCACATATCGGTGAGCGGCCCGAGCCGGAGCTGATCCGCGCTTTCGTCGACCGAATCGACCAACTTCGGCCTCAACTTGTTACGTTCAATGGGAACGGCTTTGATCTTCCGGTCCTGCGCCTTCGAGCGATGCTGCACCGCATCCCGGCGCCGGGGCTGAGCGCGCGTCCTTACTTCAATCGCTATTCCACCGATGCGACGGACATGTTCGACGTGCTCGCGTCGTTTGGCTCCGGGAGCAAGCTGAAGCTTGACGAAGTAAGCCGTTTCCTGGGGCTTGCGGGCAAACCAGATGGCATCGACGGCGGCAAGGTTGAAGAGCAAGTCGCTGCCGGCAAGATTGATGACGTCGCACGCTACTGCGAGACCGACATCGTCAACACCTACCGGCTGTGGCTGGTTTACGAACTGTTCCGAGGCGCGCTCACGCCTGCCGAATACGAAGGGAGCGAGGCCCAGTTGCGTGACTATGTTCGGGCGAACAAGGCCGGAAACGCGCACTTACAGGCAGCAATGAGTGTAGTCAGCCCGGTCGATTGAAGGGAACTCTGCGCTGACGCTTCCAAGGCATCCGCGAAATCTAAGGAGTTGTGGACTTTGAGCACCCGCCCAACGGTTGAGCAGCTGCCCGAACTTCGGAAAGGCCTCCGCAAGCGAAAAGTTCCGCGCATATTCGATGGGATGAAAGGGGGGTATCCCGAAATCGGCGGGTTTGCGGTCCGGGCTATCGGCGCTGATTTCGAGATCGAATGGGAGCCATGCGGCAGCGATCGGCGCACCGAGAGCTTCATCCAACTTTCTCTATCTCCCGGCAGGGAACTTCTGCGAGTGGAACTCGGCTGGCTGATTGCTGACATTCTTGAGCGCCACGCCAAGGAGATCATGGATTCGATCGGCCATCCGATTGAAGCCTTCCGTGAATCAGAGCGGCCGCGCGTCGCGGCTAACGCCTGGCGTCATTGGGCAATCGCGCCAGCGGGACACATGCTGGGCCTGATTTCGGAGCGCTCGTGTCGAAGCTCTTCACCGCCGGGAACCGTGCCGCCCGGATACGCCGCTCGACCGTCCGCCGCTCACGGTCGATCAGCTCGAGTTCGATCAGCCGCAGCAGATAGCGGGGATGATCGACACCATCACGCGCGCATTCTCGCGCGACCTTGTCATACTCGCGCAGTACCGTCGGCAGCTTCAGCTGCTTGAGATGATGGTCCAACAGGACCTGTGGAGTACCGCTCATCGTTCCCGCCGGCATCGCGTCAAGCCCGGTCATGCCGCCAGTTCCGGAATCAGCGCCGTATAATCGGCCGCCGATGACGGCTTCAGTTCGCTTGGTCGGGCGGGCGCGAGGCCCAGCGCGCGCACCGCCGTGGTCGCTTTATCCTGTGTTGTGCGCCAGTAGGATTCGATGGGGATGTCGGGAGGGGCATACCGGAAATACGCCTGCGTTGAACCGGCCCAATCAGCGATCGTCACGAACCCTGCAAACCAAAACGTCGCCGCGCCGAGATCTTGTTCGTCGCGGGGCGGGGCGTCGATCGGCGCGGGTAGGAGGAGATCGACCAAAGCTGCCGCATAGGTCTGTGCCGCCGCCATTCCTTCTGGCCGGAAGGTCTCGGCAGCGTTGCAATGGCTTGTATCCACAGCTCGCCCGTGGTGCCCGACGCTCGCACCGATCAACCGATCGAGGGCCCGTTCGGCTCCCGGCCAGATGCGATTGGCCAACTCACGGCTCAAGCAGTGCCGCCACAGCGCGAGGCCGTCCCTGTCGTGCTGGGAGGCGCCGAGTTGTGCGTCCCGCGGCCGCGCGAACGGCCACTCCGGCCCTATCGCCTTTTGCTGAAACGGCGCAGCGAACTTGCCGATATCGTGCAGCGCCGCGATCAAGACGGCCAGTCGGATCGCGTCGGCCTCCTGTAGGCCCACCAGTTGAGTCATAACCCGCCGTGGGCCCGGGCGGACTTTCAGGATCGCTTGCGCGGACGCGGCAACGTCCAACATGTGCCACGCCAGAGGGTGCCAGCGTGGCCCAGCCTCGCTGTCGGGCCGCGCCTTGCCCCAAAAAGACCCAATTGCGTCGACGGTCATTTCCGGTGCCTTGCGCCAAGGAATCTCGCCCAGGACGCCGCGCGCGATGCGGCATGTGATTTCGCATCCGCGCCCTTCCGCAGGCATCGTATCGGCTGCACTCAGCGGGGCCAACGGCCCACCCACTGTCACGCTACTCCTCCGAATATGTCGAAAAGTGTTATACTATAACACTAACGTAGCGGAGATCAGCCATGCGCGGCAGCAAACCCGGTGAACGTCGCGGCGGCCGTCAAATCGGCACGCCGAATAAACGGACCCTTGAAGTGCGCGAGCGCCTCGCCGAGTTGAACTGCGACCCGATCCAGGGCATGGCGCTGATCGCGATGGACCCAGAGGCGACCCTGGAGCTGCGTGGCCGGATGTTCGCGGAGTTGGCTGCCTACATCGCGCCGAAGCGCAAGGCGGTCGAGCTCAGTGGCGCGGACGGTGCGCCGATATCTGTGCAGCAGCACGAGCGGATCGATGTCGCGGTTTTGGACCGCGAGCAGCGCGACCAGTTGCGGTCGCTGCTCATGCTGGCGCGGGCGGAGTAACATCCGACTGAATCGCAGGGTATTCCGTTCGGCCACATGCCGCTGGGACCGCCTACAAGACTCACCGGTGGCCGCTAGCCGTTGCCGAGTCCCTGGGTAGCGGACGCATGGGAGTTGCGAATCAGCGGGTCGATTTGACGCCCTGGCGGGCAAG
>CANKGV010000045.1 GCA_947481575.1 Alphaproteobacteria bacterium | reverse complement strand
TCTGCTCTACGCCGAACGATACCAGACACGCGGAGAGGCCATGAGCCGCGAATGGCATCTGAAGCGCGACCGGGCGTTCCGGAAGGCACTGCGGCAAGGGTGATGTACAAACACCAACCAGCCTGACCATCAGCCACATGAAGACCGGAGACCGCCTTGCCCCGCCCTGAAGCCCTAGAACCTGGACAGCGGTATCGAGCTGTCGGCACGGCGCGCCAGTCGTCGATCCTTTGGCAGGTGGTTGCCGTGGTCACCGGCACCGACGGGCGGAGTTACGCGAAGCTAACGCAGGTCGGCGATCCAACTCTGACCAAGACCGTCACGACCGACGCGGTTCTGGATGGCAGCATGTACGAGCGGGTGGGGTAGCTGCAGGTCGTCAGGCAGATATCTGAGGTCAAAGCGTCCTGGCAACCCGGAAGCCGAAGTAGTTGAACCGGTAGTCCGACGAGAGCCAGCTGCGGTACGCGGAACGCGCGAAGCCTGAGTAGTCGTACCACGAGCCGCCGCGCAGGACGCGCGACGCTGACGTGCAGCTCGCAGTCCACGCTGCGCCATCCGTAGGGGCGCCGGTGTAGCTGTCGTGATAGCAGTCCTCTACCCACTCGTAGACGTTCCCCAGCATGTCGTGCAGACCAAACGAGTTCGCTTTGAATGAACCGGCTGGCGCCGTCTGCTTGCCGTCCCACTGCGTCCTACACCCATTGCAGTTCGCGTTGCCGCGCCCAATGTCGTTGCCCCAGTAGTACGTCGTAGTCGTTCCCGCTCGCGCCGCGTATTCCCATTCCGATTCCGTCAACAACCGGTACTGCTGTCCCGTGCGCTGCGATAGCCACGCAACGTAGGTTTTGGCATCGTCCCAGCTAACGTAGAACACCGGACGGCTGCCACGGCCCCAGCCCTCGTCGGCCGGACGGTAGCCGTTGCAGCCACCCGCCGTTACACACGCGTCCCACTCCGCAAACGTCACCTCGTACTTGCTAACCGCAAACGACTTCGCGATCGTCACAACGTGTGTCGGACCCTCATCGTAATCGCGCCCCACCTCGCTCGCCAACGACCCCATCGTGAACCGCCCCGCCGGGATCACGACCATCTCAGGTCCTTCCCCAATTTCGCGGAACACGTCCCCAGGCTTCCGTGCCTGCTGCGCAGGAGGCGCTGCAGCGACTGGGGGTGCGGCCACCGGCGGGGCTGCACGTGGTGCTGCAGCGACTTGAGCGCCCGTCGGCGCAGGAAGCTGCCGCAGGAGCGCAATGAGATGCGCGCTGGACACCGCGAAGTTCAGGTTCTGCGCTTCGGTAATGCCGCCTTGAAGTACGCCTATGACCTCGCCCTGTTCATTCAGGATCGGGCCGCCGCTGCTGCCATGCGAAACCGGCGCTGAGATTTGTAGTTTCGTCACCCCGCCAACAACGCGCGGCCCGCTGTACAGGCCGTCGGTGATCGTCCACGACAAACCCTCCGGATTGCCGAGCGCATAGACGCGCGAGCCGACTTCGAGCCTGCTGGGATCGACAAGCTTCAGTGATGGCGCGTTGCCGGTATTGAAACCGACGATCATCAGGTCGTGGGTTGGATCGCTCAGCAGCACCGTGACTGCCGCGTACGTCTTGCTGTTCGGAAGCAGCGCACGACCGACCGTGTTCCGTGGCACCAAGTCTTCGATGAGGTGGTAGCTCGTCGCGACGACGTTCGGTGCGACAACGAAGCCGGTCCCGCTGGCGCCGGTGCGCCAGTTGTCGTCGGAGAACTCGAGCACTACGACCGACGGCACGGCGAGCTTGAAAAGCTCGGTCGCCTGCAGGGCCAAGGCGGATGCCGCAGGCAGTATGAAGAGCATCACGATGACGGCTAAGCGGCGCACTGACATCCTCGTCACCCTGTTGGGTCTCGCTTCAACGCCGAGGCGCCGCCGCTGTCGGCTCACCCAGGTACCTAACGTAAGCGGCAACCCAGTCTAGCGCGATGTCGTGCTGCGCCGATCCCAGTGTCACACGGCCCGCGCAAACTTCGGCGTGAAGGTAGTTCTCCAGGCGGTCCTTGGTGCGTGCGTTCCAGACGGTGCCTGCGTACGGCTCCGGCCAGAGGTTCGTGATCTTGTTCGATCCGCCGAGCTCGAGGCTGATCAGGTGATCGACTTCGCAGCCGCCGTCCACCGCGCAGTAGCCAGTGTGATTGCCGGTAAGACCGTAGGATCGGTACACGGCGGCCTTTAGCGAGGAGCTAACGTTACGCGCCGCCTTGGCGTATCCGGGATTGCAGATGTCGGCAGCGGTGACGTTGAGCGCGTCACCCGGCGTCAGGGTCGGCGTTGGCAGGTCGGCGGCGAATGCGCCGAAGGACCAGAAGGCGGCGAGGAAGAGGGGGAACCAGAGGGTACGGTATCCGCTCACTTCGGCTTCCACGCGCTCGCGAGCCGCTGCGCTTCGGCGATCTGCGCGGGGGTCATCTTGGCGGAGACCATGTCGCGGTTCTTGACGGCACCCGCACGGTCCGTGGGATCGGTGTAACGCGACGCGGATAGGTTGAACCACATGTGCGCCTGGATGTAGTCCTGCGGGACGCCTTGGCCGTTGTAGTACCGGTTCCCCAGATTGTACTGGGCGTCGGCATTTCCCTGATCCGCAGCCTTGCGGTACCAGGCCACGGCTTGAGCGTAGTCCTGCGGGACACCTTGGCCGTTGTCGTACTTGAGCGCGAGATTGTTCTGGGCATTGGCATTGCCCTGATCCGCAGCCTTGCGGTACCAAGCGACGGCCTGGACATAGTCCTGCGGCACGCCTTGGCCGCGTTCGTACTTGACCCCCAGATTGACCTGGGCGGCGGCATTGCCCTGATCCGCAGCCTTGCGGTACCAAGCGACGGCCTGGACATAGTCCTGCGGGCCACCTTGGCCTTGGTCGTACACGAGCCCCAGCATGAACTGGGTGTAAGCATCGCCCTCAGCGGCAACGCGATCCTCGAATGGCCCTGCCACCGCAGCGCCCGCGAGGCTGACGGCTAGCAGCAAGGCGATGAAGATCATCTTCTTGATCATGGTGATCACTTCGGCTTCCACGCGGTCGCCAGCCGCTGCGCTTCGGCAATCTGCGCGGGTGTCATCTTGGCGGCCACGAGGTCGCGCTGCTTGACCGCGTCGGCCCGGTCCGTCGGGTCGGTGTAGCGCGACACGGCTAGGTTGGACCACATGTGCGCCTGGACATAGTCCTGCGGCACGCCCTGACCGTTTTCGTACATGAACGCCAGATTGATCTGCGCGGCGGCATCGCCCTGGTCTGCGGCTTTGCGCTCCCAGATGGCTGCCTGGACGTAGTCCTTCGGAACACCATCGCCGTTGCGGTATGCGAGCCCCAGGTTGAACTGCGCGTCGACGTTGCCCTGATCGGCTGCCTTGCGGAACCAGGCAACAGCCTGTGCAGCGTCCTGCTGTACACCCCGGCCATTCCGGTAAAAGTTCCCGAGATTGAGCTGCGCGTCAGCGTTCCCCTGATTTGCAGCCATTCGGTACCAAATGACGGCCTGGGTGTAATCCTGCGCAACGCCCATTCCTTGGCTGAAGATGAAACCCAGCTTGTACTGGGCCAACAGGTTCCCCTGATTCGCCAGCGGTCGAAAGAGGGTGATCGCTGTCGCGTAGTCGCCTTTGTCATAGGCCGCTAGCCCATCGTCGTATGGACCGGCTACGGCAGCGGACGCGACAGCTGTGGCAAGGGCCAGCGCGATAGTCATCTCTTTGATCATGATCGGAACTGTACGCCGCACGGGGCGGAGGGGTAAGGGCGGGCCCGCAAAGGCAGGTGGTTGGAAGAGGGCGTGAGTGGCTGGTCGGGGCGACAGACGTTTCGAGCGGGCTCAGCCGTACGCCACCTGCCAGATCAAATACCCAATACCGGCAATCGCGGCGAAGACAATCAGCCGCCCGACAGACTGAAAAATGGCAGCCCATATCGACCACCGTTCAGGTTCGATCGGCTCGTGATTCTTGGCCCGTGTGATGTCTATTTCGTCGGCAGGCGCGGCGCCAACGGCCATCCGCGCACCCTTACCGGCGCGACCAAGTTTCCAGACAGCCCAGGCAGCGAGGCCCAGAAGTGCTGTATCGCTCGGAAGCGGATTAGTAGCGATGGGGTGGCCGATGAGCAGGTTGTAAGCGCCGGAGCAAAACTCCCTCACTGAAGCGACCGGGTTTGTCCGGTTGCGCCGGAGTAAAAGTCCGGCAGCAGATAGCCCTTTGCGGTTGGCAGAGGGTGGGGGATGAAGGGCGTGGAGTTGTATGGACGGGTTCGCTATGCGG
>CANKGV010000044.1 GCA_947481575.1 Alphaproteobacteria bacterium | reverse complement strand
TGGTGTGGCCCCTGACGGAAGACGACGCCGCCGCCCATGCTTGTATCCACCTCGGACGCGATACGCGGGCGTTGGAGCCAATCATTGAAATTCCAGCTGTCGATCTGCATGACTTTGCCCAGCCGGCCGCTCGCCACGACGTCGCGGATGGCGCGTATAGGCGAATCGAAAATCTTCGAGTGCCCCTGCAGCAGTTGCACACCCGCGCGCTTCGCCTCGTCTATCATTCGATCGCACTCCGCAATCGATAGAGCCATCGGCTTTTCGCAGATAATATGTTTGCCGGCGCGAGCTGCGGCAATTGTATGTTCGCAATGCATCGTGTTTGGCGTCGCGATCCAGACAAGATCGACTTCGGGAGACTTGCACATGTCTTCCACGCTTTCGAATGCCGGCAGGCCATAGGCCGCGGTAAAAGCCGCGCGCGCTTCGGCGCGCAGATCCGCTCCGGCCGTCAAGCGGACACCCGGCACATCGCGGAAACAAGGTAAAATTTGGGCTGAGGCTGCACCTAAGCCGGCCAGCCCTACACGCAGTTCAGACGTCATGCTTTTCCCCAAGCGATGAATTTTTAAGAGTCGTAACTAGCTCTATTGAAGAAGCTGACTATTCGGCTGCTTCCATTTCCCGCGCCAGGCGCGCCTGCCCTTCGGAGAACTGGAACTTGATCACGTCGTTGATCGCCGGATCGCGCACGACCCCGACGGGATCCTTGCCGGCCTGGACCGCTTCAATCTGCTTACGAAGCAGATTGCGCAACATGTAGATGCCGCGGTCACTTACCCCCGTCAGTTCCTTCGAGCGGTCGTAGACGCGCCCCTGCGTTTCCCAGGCCATCAAGTCCTGGCCGACAAACGTCGTGAGTTCGTATTCGCCGTCCGGCCCCACCGGATGCTCGATATGGCGGACGACGATATCTTCGTCCGCTTGCTCAACGAGCGATCCATCCGGTGTCGGGAAAAATTCGATCCAGAAGATATTCGTGTGGCTGTCATCGGCCGGGACGCGGAAATGATGCGTCAGCGACTTTCCTTGAGGCGCAATCAACATGTTCGGAAACAAGGCGGGATGGCCGAGCTCCCGTTCGGGCCGATCGCCACCATAGACGCGGCTTTTGCGGATGCCTGCCCATGCCGGCTCGATGCAAAGTTCGAAATCAAAGGCTTCGATGGGACGGTGGAAATAGGCGACATCGGCGGCTGATTCGTTATCAGCTCGCTTCTGCAACAGCATATGGCCATGCAGATAATAGGTATGCGTCGGATCGACCGAGTTTTCCTGAGCCTGAAGCCAGTTACAGTTATGGGTCGGCAATACGGCGATGGAGCGCGTCCCATCCTTACGGACCGCGGTTTCCCAGCGCGGCAGCAACGGCGACGGTGCCGGCCCCATATAGGTGAACAACAATCCTGCCATCTGCTGAACGGGGTAAGACGTCTGGCATGCTTGCTTGCGAAGCGCTTCATTGCCCCCTTCGAACGGCTGCTCGAGACAGCTCCCATCGGTACCGAATTTCCAGCCATGATACGGACAGCGGATTCCGTCTGCTTCGACAAATCCGAAATACAGCGAGACATGACGGTGAGGACAATGTTCCGGGATTAGGCCGTAGTTCCCTTTGGCATCGCGAAACAGGACAAGATCCTCGCCGAGAATGCGGACGCGCTTTTTGGGATCGTTTTCATTCAGATCCTTCAATGCGCAAACCGGCATCCAATAACGGCGTAAAAGTTCGCCGCCCGGCGTGCCGGGTCCGACCTGAGTCAATAACGCATTGTCTTCGGATGAGATCATAGCGGCCTCCGGTTTTTTTTGCGGATCGCAGTAATGCGATCGACGGCGTTTTTAGTCGTACTAACCCTATAACGACTAAGACGATGGGTCAACGAGCAGGCTTGTCACCGATGATCTGCATGTGAAGTTCAAATTCGCTCGATGGCGCAAGGACTTCGAGATAGCGCACGGGTTTCCCATGCTCATTGAGATCAAAAAAGACCATTCTAAGCAGGGGTGAACCGACATCGACGCCCAATCGGGCGCCCGTAATTGGGTCGGCCAACGTGGCGCTGATGACCTGTTCGCCAGAAGCCAGCCGAACCCCAGCCTTAGCTAGCAGCGCGTAATGGGCTTCGCGGCGCACGTCCGTTTCACTTGCCAGTCGCCCGATATGCTCCGGAGTATAGGTCGTGAGTAGAAGAACCGGCCGCGCCGCGGACCTGACCCGCACAACCTTTAGGAAAACCTCGTCCGGCGCCGCCCCGAACCATTGAACGATCGGAGCGGGCGCCGCGCCATACTCATATTCAAGCAGCTTGATGGTCGTAACGCGCGCGAGTTCTTCGATATGCGCACGCTGATCGCGGAGCGTGATATGCATCGGAACGGCCGGAAGCTGATCGCGAACGAACGTTCCGATCCCCTGCCGACGATCGATCAACTCGTCATCGTCAAGATGCTTCAGGGCCGCGCGGATCGTGATCCGGGAAACGCCGTACAATTCCGCCAACTCATCTTCGCTAGGGAGCGGATCTCCGCCGCGATAGCGGCTCGACATAATTTGATCTCGAAGGACCAAATAGACCTGATGATGTAGCGGCGCGCCAAACCGACGGCTGAAGGAAACCGATCCAGCCGGCGATTTCTTTTTCGATTTCCCCGAATTGGTCCGCTCATTACGGTTTACTTTCGTCACTTGGCATTGCTCTGCATTGACACCGACCTGACCACTCCATGACGAAAATAGAGTAGCCAAATCGCCTCGGGCTACAAGCCCACGATGCAGAAGTCTTCCGATCGGACGCGCGGAGCTATGCCACCCTTTGACCTGATTGGGAAACTTTGTCGTCTTTCGACGCACCGAGCGTTCGCCAGTCCGTCAATTTGGGAACAATGCCCTCGAACGACAGTAACTTAGCATGGGGAATGTGCGGCTCGGTTCGCCCTATGACCGTTCCGCTCTCCACGAATTTGCGGGCGGCATCGACCATGATCCGGCGGAATTGCACGATGGCGAGATCGCTCGTCCCCAGGCGCTCCGACGACCGGTCCGCTGACCGGCCCCCAGTGAGTGGTCCGTGTGCAATGTTAGTTCAGGACATGTTTTAGTTCCAGTGCGAGCGCGCCCGCCGGAGCTGGTCGGGGTTGCGCAGTCGGGCGCGCGGATGTCAGTACCTCGGGTGCCGGTGGGCGATAGCCGAGCGATGAGTGCGGACGGATAGTATTGTAGTGTCGTCGCCATGCTTCGATCACGGTCTGGGCCTCCTTCAAGGTGTAAAAGATCTCGCCGTTGAGAAGTTCGTCACGCAACTTCCCATTAAAACTCTCGCAGTAGCCGTTCTCCCACGGACTGCCCGGTTCGATGTACGCGGTCTTCGCGCCGACAGCCTCGATCCAATCGCGAAGCCCCTGAGCAACGAACTCCGGCCCGTTGTCGGAACGGATGTAGGCCGGCACCCCACGGAGGATGAACAGGTCCGAGAGAGCATCGATCACATCGGTAGCTCGTAAACGACGTGCCACCCGGATGGCCAAAGCTTCACGGGTGAACTCGTCGATGACGCACAGCATCCGGTATGCCTTGCCCTCGTGGGTGCGATCCGCAACGAAGTCGTAAGACCAGACATGGTTCGGATGCTCCGGCCGCAGGCGGATGCATGAACCATCGTTGAACCAAAGCCGCCCCCGCTTCGGCTGCTTCGATGGTACCTTCAGCCCCTCACGCCGCCAGATCCGTGCGACCCGCTTCCGGTTTACTCGCCAGCCGGACCGTCGCAACAGCGCGGTGACCCGGCGGTAGCCGTAGCGGCCATACCGGCTGGCGAGGTCGATAATCTCGGCAGTTAAAACCGCCTCGTCATCGGGTCTCCTCGGGATCTTGCGCTGGGTGGAGCGGTGCTGGCTCAGAACCCGGCAAGCCCGTCTCTCGGACACGCCAAGCTCGCCAACCACACGCTCCACACACGCTCGGCGGCGTGCGGGGCTTAGAAGTTTCCCCGAGCAGCCTCCGCCAGGATTAACTTATCCAGCGTCAGATCCGACACGGCACGTCGCAGCCGAGCATTCTCGGTCTCAAGCTCTTTCAATCGCTTGACCTGGTCGCCTTGTAGTCCACCGTATTCCTTGCGCCACCGATAATACGTGAACTCCGTCACGCCGATCGTGCGCACCGCGGCTGCAACCGTATTGCCCTGCCCAGTCAGCACATCAACCTGACGAAGCTTCGTCACAATCTCTTCCGGGCTATGCTTCTTCCTCGCCATATTCTCCTCCTTAATGATCAATATTAGATTCAAGATGGATCACTCCAAAGGGGGCAGATCAC
>CANKGV010000043.1 GCA_947481575.1 Alphaproteobacteria bacterium | reverse complement strand
TTGAACTTCGAGCCCGTGCGGAACTGCCACACGATCTTGCCGTTCGTCGCGTCCATGGCGCGGAGCACGCCTTCGTCGTTACCGCCCTGGAACAACAATCCACCGGCGGTGGCGCTGACCGGGAGCTGGTTGGCGTCCGAAGTGCCCCACTCGTGGGTCCAAGCAACCTTGCGGTTGACCGGGTCCATTGCCTCAAGTTGCCCGCGAACCGTAGTCGGTTTGCCGTCCAGGCCGATGACCGGAGCGGCGGCACCGCCGGCGGCGCGGCGCAGGCGGTAGCCGGCCGGATCACCCGGCTTGTAGTCGCCGGTTACCACGACTTGGGTGCCGCAGTTGTTGTTCACCGCCACGTAGTTGAACTTCGTGACCGGCGAATACGCGTCGTTCTGCCAGTTGCGGGCGTTCGTGCCTGGGCACCACACCACTTCCGTGCCGGTGTAGTCAGAAGGCTTGTTCGCGCCGCCGCGGGGATCGACCTGGGTGTATTTCCGGCGGTCCTCGACGTTGGTGAACATGATTGTGTCGATGTTGTATTTCGGCCGGCCGGTAGCCATGTCGACACCGCCGCGGAAGTCGATGAAGCGGAACGGCCACGGTTCGTTCACGAGCTCGCCGGTGAGCCGGTCGATCGCATAGAAGTAGCCGGCGCGGGACGCCTTGAGCGCCAGCTTACGTGGCTGACCGTTGATGGTTAGGTCGACCAGCGGCGTGTTCAGCGGCTCGTCCAGGTCCCATTGGTCTTGTGGGGTGATGTTGTAGGCCCAGACAAGCTCGCCGGTGGTGCCGTTGCGCGCCATCTGTGATGCGCAGTAGTTGTTCTTATAGCTCTGCAGACCGCCGTTCGCATCGAGGTCGATCTTGCCCCATTCGCGGCGGTAGTCGGCGTTCCACGGCGCACAGTTACCGGTGGAGTAATAGACCAGGTCTGCTTCGGGGTCCCAGGTGTAGTAGCCCCAGTTGGTGCCGCCGCCGGTCTTCCACGAATCCTTGTACCAGCTGTCCAACGCCGGATTCGGCTTCTTGTCATCGGCGTAGAACGGCTTGAACTTCGGGCCGATACCGACCTCGTTGTTCGGACCCATGTTGTAGTAGGTCCACTGGTTCCTGCCGGTGTTGATGTTGTAGGCGTGGATCTTGCCGCGCACGCCGTACTCGCCGCCTTCGTTGCCGCCGACGAACATGTCGTGGATCACGAGCGCGTTGCCGGCCATGCCTTCGCCGCGCACGATGTCGGTGCCGACGTTGCGCCACAGTTGCTCGCCCGACTTTGCGTCGAGCGCAATCACCTGGCCGTCGAGGGTCGCGTAGAACAGCTTGCCCTCAGCGTAGTACAGGCCGCGGGTCTGCTGACCGCAGCAGGTTTCCGCCGTCGCCAGAGCTACGTCCATCGTGGGACGGAACTCCCACTTGATGACGCCTTCTTTGGCGAGGTCGAGGGCGTATACGTAATTCGGCTTTGGCGAAACGATGTACATCGTGTCGCCGACCACGAGCGGCGATGCTTCGTGGCTGTCCAGAATGCCGATCTGCAGCGTCCAGGCCAGCGTCAGGTTCTTGACGTTGTTGACGTTGATCTGGTCGAGGCCGCTGTAGTTCCAGCCGTTGTAGGTGTAGTTCGGCATCACTACGTTCGCGGGGTCCTTCTGGAGTTTCAGCACGTCGTCATTGGCGACAGCCGCTCCCGAAATCCCGCTCGCGACGGCAAGCGCCGTAAGCGAAGTAGCAATTCGTTTGTTCATGTAAGCAAACCTCCCAGTTAGCGTTTCGAAAAAACCCCGACCACTCGGACTAAGCCAACCAACGGACGGACGCTGCCCCCCAACAGAGTGGGCGCCTACCGTGTCGCAACCGGCTTCTGGAGCGGCATGATCGGAACATGCAGGTCCTCCAGAATCGCGGTGATCTCATCCCAACGCGCCGCGATCGCTCCATCGAGCAGATCGCGCAACTCCTCGTCGCCGCGCCGCACGCCCATCACCATGTTGATGAACATCGGAATGAACGGCGGCTCGAATTCCGGCGTTACCGGTGAAACCTTCAGCGGTACCGGCGCCGTCGACGCCAAATAGCCGGCGGTGGGGCCCCACATCACCCCCACGTCGATCTCGCCGCGCGCAACGTCATCGATGATCGCTTCCGGTTCGGTGTCATAGAAGCGGTGGATGCTGCCCTCCAAGCCGCGGACCGATAGCGCGTCGTGGGCAGGCCCGCCGGTCGCCTGGACGCCGATCGAGAGGTTCTGTGACATAAGGTCGTCAAACGAGTGGACGGTGAACGGCCGGTCCGCGCGCTGCACGAACACGTACGGACTGCGGTAGTACGTGAGGGTCGACAGCACGGCGGGATGCCCGTCTTCGACATCCATAACAACGTCGCATTCGCCGACCCGCAGGCGGGTATCGATCGTCTCTTCGCCGCCGTGGAACCACAGTACGTCCAATTTTGCGCCCAAGTAGTTCGCCAGCGCTGCGGCGATCCGGTTTTCGAATCCGGTGCCGTCACGGTCCGAGAAGGGAAGGTTATTGGGGGCGGCGCATAGAATTAGGTCCCATGCCACCGAACTCCGTGGCGCGGAGGCCAGTCCCAACGCAAACAGGAGTACCGCCACGGCAGCCTTTGCGGCACCCATGACTGGGGTTTCCCAGCGTAACCGGCGTATTGTCATCGTACTCCGATCGACTCCGGAAGGCCGCGCGCAACGCTGCGCGGCCATCCCGGTCTCCCGCGATCCGTCCGCCCGCAATGGCAGGTGGACGGCCCCATAATTGCCTATGGGGGCGCTGCTGACCAGGGGGCTTGTGACCAGTCCCACGGACGCGTCCGCCAGGGTGCCCGTCCGAAGCATCGGCGTGGCATGGGCTTCGGCTCTCGGCGATACTCCGCCGGCTGGGCCGGGAGGTCTGGCGCGAAGGGTAGGGGAGTTCATGAAAGTCACTATCGTCGGCGCCGGATCGGCGGGATTGAGCGCCGGCATCATCTTCCGGGGCCTGTTCGATGCCGACGTAACGGTGCTGGAGCGGGCCAACGAGGGTGAAGCGCCCGGATTGGGCGTTGCATTGTTGCCGTTCGCCCTCGATGAACTGGGGCGCCTGCTCAAGAACCCGTACCGGCCGCCGCAGCGGGCCCCGGGGCCGATCAGCTCCGCCGGCCTTGGGCCCCATGCAGATACGTTTTTTGCGATCGACCGGGTGATGCGGGTCTTTGCCGGCCAGAGCAATGGCGGCGAGGTCATTGAGCGAACGCGCACGCAAGGGATCCAATATGCGGGGGTAAAACGCGCGGCTCTGGTGGACATGCTCACAGGCGCCGCGCGCAGTGCCGGGGTGAAGATCGAGTACGGCGCCGATATTTCCGAAGCACGAGTCCACGGCGAGCGGGAGGGGTCCGACCTACTCATCGGCGCCGACGGCGCCGGTAGCGTCGTCCGCAGCACGTTCGCGGCGCAATTTCACCCGGTTGCCGAGGACGCGAAGTCTCGGTTTGCTTGGCTCGATCTCGAAGGGCGCATCGAGCAGTTCACGTTCGGCTACATGTACGTGGCTGGCAGGGGCCTGATCCGTGTTTCGGCGTATCCCCACAGTAAGACCGAATCCTCCGCCATCGTGACGCACAGCATGGGGCTCACCAAGTTCTTCGACGGCGAAGGCATGACCGAGGGCGAAGGGTTCATCTCCGACCAAGGATTGCGTGCGATCAACGAAGTCTTCTCGGCCTGTCTCGGCGGCCGAAAGCTCGGCGGACGGTCGCGCTGGCGGCGCTTCCGCGCAACGCACTGCCAGCGTGCTGCGTTCGACAACGTCGCATTGCTCGGCGACGCCCACGCGACCCTGTTCTACGAAACCGGCTGGGGTACTTCGGCGGCGATTCAGGAAGCTAGCGTCCTCGGCCAAACGATGTTGAAGGGCCGGTCCCTCCAGGAGGGACTGGAAATCTTCGACCGGAAATCGACCGAGATCGCCCAAGGCGCGATCGCGGCGACGCTCAAGGCGATGCGCCAAATCGACGGGCAGGCCGCCAAGTTCTACCAGTTGGGGCCAGAGAAGTTCTTGGCGTTGAAAACCGCCTGACGAACGAAAAGGGGGAGGACCGAAGTCCTCCCCCTCCCGAAGTAACGAAGCTGCGCGGCTTAGGGCAGCTTGAACACGTACAGCGTGGTGCCCGAACGGCCGTACCGGGCCGCTGCGTTGGCGCCGGCGTTGGCCGCCACTGCAGTGTTGGCAGCGGCCGAGCTGGCGATCACGGCAATGAATTGCTTGCCGCCGTAGCTATACGATATCGGCGACTGGTTGAACTTCGAGCCCGTGCGGAACTGCCACACGATCTTGCCGTTCGTCGCGTCCATGGCGCGGAGCACGCCTTCGTCGTTACC
>CANKGV010000042.1 GCA_947481575.1 Alphaproteobacteria bacterium | reverse complement strand
AGCAACTCGACATCCTGCGCGCCGCCATGGCTGCCCGCCACCCCAGGAACGAGGTCGACGCTACTCTTGAACCGCAGGCCAACGCTGCGTAGCCTGCTCAACCAATGACGCCTGCCACACGATTTTCAACAATGGGCGGGACATCCCCCTGCAGCTCCTGCTACTCGCGGCAATCGCGGGTGCGGGGTGGTGGCTGGACGGACGGCGTAAGGCAGCCTAGCCGCCGGCTCGGGACACGACGGGCTTTTGCCCCACCGTTCCCTTGTCGAACCTGACGAGACTCTGTTCCTGGAGGCGGTAGACGACATCAAACCGCTCGATCAGGTGCGGGTCGTGCGTCACCGATAAGAGTGTCGCGCCGGTTTGCTTGGCCATGTCGAACAACAGGTTGATGATGACTTGACCGCTGGCCGCATCGAGGCTGGCGGTCGGTTCATCTGCCACAATGAGACCAGGCCGGTTCAGCAGTGCGCGCGCCAGCGCGACCCGTTGCTGCTCGCCGCGCGATAGCACGGAAACGGCGTGCCGATCTTTGGGGGCGCCCAGCTGGTCGAGTAGGTCCGCGGCCCGTTGACGAATCTCGGCCGGTACACTCCACCGCCCGAACGTGTAGGGGACCAAGACGTTGTTGACCGGAGACATCGCCGGCAACAAATGGAAGTCCTGAAAGATGAAGCCGATGTTGTCGCGCCGCCAGCGGTCGCGCGCTCGCTCGCTGAGGTCCGTGATCGCGACATCACCCCACCGGATTGAACCGGAGGTTGGGCGCTCAATTCCGGTCAGGACATAGAGCAGGGACGTCTTGCCCGACCCCGACGGGCCGGTGATTCCCACGTGCGCGCCTGCGGGAATCTTAAGCCGAGGGATGTCAAATACCGAGAACGAACCACCCCGCGTGTCTGCGTAGGTGAGACGCAGGTTCTCTGCCAGGAGATCGAGGGCCATCGGTACAGTATAGCGTCTCACGAACTCGGGACCGTACCTTGACACTACTCCCCAGCAGCCGCAAATTTGGGCACTACTTCACAGTCCGTAGGTGCGGCGATGTTGTTGGCACGGCGCAGGTTCTTTGCGGTAGCTGGCGGTGCCGCGTTTGCCCTTTCGGCGGGGTCGGTTCCGTTTGGGTCGGCTCGCGCGGCGACAGCGCCGCAGGTGCGGATCGGCGACCTTTATATCGATCCGAACGCCGAAGATCTGGAGTTCTCGAAGGTGGCCAACGACTTGAACGGCAAGCCCGTGCAGGTCTATGGATTCATGGCGCCGCCGCTCAAGCCCGACCTGCACTTCTTCGTCCTCGCCAGCATGCCGCTGAACACCTGCCCATTCTGCGACACTGCCGCCTCGTGGCCCTCGGACATCCTCGTGGTCCAGCTCCGTCACCGCCAGCCGGTGGTGGGGTTCGACCAGGCGCTTCTGGTCAATGGACGCCTAGAGCTTGGTGAGGCCATTGATCCGGATACGGGGTTTGTCAGCCGTGCCCGGATCGCGGATGCCGAGTACGATGTCGCCAAGGTGGCTAAGCCCTGCGCCTTCGGGCAGACCTGCCCCGGGGCCTGATTTTTTGGGCCTCGGCAATCCGCTGCCGGTAATCCTCGCAGACCTACGGCAAACTCGCGCCGGCGTTATCGCCGTTGTTCTGCTCATCGCCGTTGCGGTGGCGCTTGGGGTAGGGGTATCCGCCCAAGAGCGTGCGTTGCGCGAAGGCAGCGCGAAAGGCGCAAACGCCTTCGATCTGATTATTGGGGCCCCGGGCAGCGAAACCCAGTTGGTCTTGAGCGCTGTGTACCTTCAGGCATCGGCGCTTCCGCTGATCGACGGCAAAATCTTCACTACACTCAACGAAAACAAGAACGTGAAGTTTGCCGCTCCAATCGGATTCGGCGACAGCTTCAATGGCTACCAAATCGTGGGCACCACTGCGGCGCTGGCTACTTTGGGAGACACCGCGCCGCTGACGGCGGGACGGACGTTTGCCCACGTCACCGAGGCGGTCATTGGTGCCGACGTGCAGATTCCGTTGGGTGCGACCTTCACGCCGGTGCATGGCCAACGCGCGGTCATAGGGCAGGAGGTCGAGCACACCCACCTGCAGTACACCGCGGTGGGGCGCATGCTACGCATGGGAAACCCATGGGATCGGGCCATCCTCGTGCCCATTGAGGCCGTGTGGTGGGTGCACGGCCTGCCGGCCGGACACGCGCAGTATCAGGACATCTTCGACCTCGCCACCCACGCCGACGAGGCGCCGGGCGCAGACGAGACTCCGGAGCAGCACGCTGCGGAGGTGGCCGCCGCGACGAAGGCCGCGGCGAACCTGCCCATCGGGGCGCCCTGGGATACAAACCTATTGTCTGGCGTTCCCGCTATCGTGGTGAAGCCGGCCACCTTTGCCGCCGCCTACTCGTTGCGGCAGACCTACCGCCAACGGACCGACACCATGGCGGTATTTCCGGCCGAGGTATTGATTCAACTCTATAGCCTCATTGGCGACGTGCGCAGTCTGCTGGCCGTGATTTCGGTCGTGACGCAGGTTTTGGTGATCGGCGCAATCCTGCTCGCGGTTCTTGCCACGCTGGCGCTGCGGAGAAAGACGATCGCAGTTCTGCGGGCGCTGGGCGCTAGCCAGGCGTATGTGTTTGTTACGGTATGGCTCAACGTGAGCCTGATGATCGCAACGGGGGCGATGCTGGGGCTGGGGCTGGGGTGGATCGCGGCTATCGTTATCTCGCGGGTATTCACTGACCGTACTGGCTTGGCTCTGCCCGTGCATTTGGGTGCGCCAGAGTTCATTCTGGCCGGGTCGATCGTGGTGATTGGTCTGTTCCTGGCTGCGGTTCCGTCATTGCTGACGTACCGCCAACCGGTCTCGGCCACCCTGCGTCAGTAGAGTAGGGGCTTTGCGCCGCTCCGGACGATTCTGGGCGACGGTCAACGGCACATCGAGCGGTAGATTGGATTGGTCCATGCGCGTGTTTCCATCCTTACTCCTAGCCGTTGCGCTCCTTGCGCCCGCCACCGCGTTGGCTGGCCAGCGGGAGGACTTCATCGCGGGTGTAACCAAAGACTGTCCGGGCTGCGACCTCAGCGGGTTGAGCTTCAAGCGCCAGGACCTGTCCAACGTGAATCTGGCGGGGGCGAACCTAACGGCGACGACGTTCCATGACACCAAGTTGATGGGGGCCAATCTGTCCGGCGCCGACCTTACCGAAGCCAACTTGAACAGGGCCGATCTAACCCGCGCGAACTTGCACGGGGCCAACCTCACGGGCGCACTCCTGTACGCGTCGCGGCTGCAACTCACCGACCTCAGCAACGCTACCTTGGACCATGCGCGGCTGCAGACTTCGTTGATGACCCGCGTGAACCTCGCCAATGCCTCGCTCTTAGACACGGACCTGCGCAAGGTCAGTCTCTCGGAGGGGGTGTTGGTGGGCGCTAATCTGACGGACGCTTGGCTAGAGGAGGCGAACGCGCGCGCTGCCGATTTCCGCGGCGCGAACCTTACGCGGGCAAGCCTTGGCGGCACGATCTACACCGACGCCAATTTCGAAGGCGCGACGATGGTCGATGTAAACGCGCTCCTTGGGGACTTTCGGGACGCCAACCTGAACAAGACAGATCTGGCCCGGGCCAGTTTCTATCGGGCGGACCTCACGGGAACTACGTTCGTGGGCGCCAAGTATGACGGCACGGAAATGCCCGACGGTACCAAGCTGCCGTAGCCCCAGGTTCGCGCTGTGGCGTTTCAGCCGGCACGACGGCAGGGTATTCTTCCGCGCAAATCCGTTCCAAACCAAGAAACCGGGAGTGCAGAACTATGCGTAGCTTCAATCGCCCAGCGGATCGGCACCGCGCATGGCTGGCCGCGGTCGGCGTTGCAGGTCTGATGATGGTCACGGGGAGCGCTCCGGGGCTTGCGCAGAACGCACCGGACTTCGCCGTTGGACTCCGCATTTGGACCGTTACCGGCAACTGCCAGCAGTGCCACGGCTGGTTTGCTGACGGGCTGAAGATGGACAACCAGATGCCGGACGGCCCCAACCTGCACGACACGCAGTTGGGCCGCGAGGAAATGATCATGACGGTCAAGTGCGGGCGCCCGGTCGGCGGCATGCCGGCGTTCGAAAAGGATGCCTACAAGGACGGTCGCTGCTACGGAATGACCGCTGCCGACCTCAAGGCCGCGGGCCTAGTCCTGTACGACATGGGCACGCTGCGCGATGAGCAGATCGAGACGGTGGTGGACTTCATTCTGGCCAAGTTCAAGGGCAAGCCCCTCAACAAGGCAGCGTGCATCGACATGTGGGGTGGGGACCGGGTGACCTGCCGCGACCTGCCATAGGCACACCCGAGGCCGCCGCAAAAGGAAAGGGCGGGCAGGGGGTTGACCCTGCCCGCCCTTCTTTTGTCGACTAGCTCAGACTAGAGCGAGAACACCCACAGGTACGACGACGACTCGAGGTTGTCGTAGTTGACCGGGTGCACGTGACGCCCGCTGGTCGTAAACGCGATGAACTGCTTCGGGCCGATCGAGTAGGCGATCGGCGGGCTCTTCAACGGAGTGCCCAGGT
>CANKGV010000041.1 GCA_947481575.1 Alphaproteobacteria bacterium | reverse complement strand
CCGGAGCAAAACTCCCTCACTGAAGCGACCGGGTTTGTCCGGTTGCGCCGGAGTAAAAGTCCGGCAGCAGATAGCCCTTTGCGGTTGGCAGAGGGTGGGGGATGAAGGGCGTGGAGTTGTATGGACGGGTTCGCTATGCGGTGCAGATTGAGGGGCTGAGCCATCGCGAGGCGGACGGACGTTCACGGAACCCGATCCGCACGACCGAGTAGGTGCGCATCGGATGATGCGTTGCCGTTAGCGGGGCTTCGGCGTCCACAAAATTGCGCGCCGCTGTGCTTCCGCGACCTGTGCCGCGCTCATCCTTGCCGCGACCCGGTCACGATTCTTGATTGCAGCGGCAATTTTCTTCTTCTCAGAAGCAGGGAAACGACTAGATGCAAGATTGAGCCACTTGTGCGCCTGAATATCGTCTTGCGCCACTCCCTGGGCCTTGTCGTACATCAGTCCAAGATTGAACTGGGCTTCGGGCTGGCCTTGGTCGGCGGCCATCGAGTACCACTTGGCCGCCTCAGCGTACGCTTGCGGCACACCCCTCCCACGATCATACATGACACCGAGGTTGTATTGGGCAACGTCTAGGCCAACGTCAGCCGCCCGCTGATACCACTTTGTTGCCTCAATGAAGTCACGTGGGACGCCCTTGGCGTTCTCATAGAATACCCCCAAGATGAACTGCGCGTTTGCCAATCCCTGCTCGGCGGCTAAGCGATACCACTTCGCTGCCTCGGCAAGGTCCAGTCGCAGACCGTGACCGTCCTCGTACATGGTCCCCAGTGTGAACTGCGCTTCGGCGTGCCCAAGTTCTGCCAGGGGGCGAACCAGCACCAGTTCCGCCGCGTAGGCTCTCTCCAGTGAGGGAGCCGGCGTGGCCTGAATTGCTAGAGGTACCGATCCCTCAGATGAGTCCGCCCAAGTCGGGCTCGCAAAGGCCAGAATCCCGGTCAGGATTGCAGTCCATATCATTGGTTGTGTCATCACCGTGGCCCCATGCACCAAGCGCCTTGTCGCGATGCACCGCGCAATCTCTGCAACATCGTGCCCCTGCACGTTGTGTAGGAGCGGTGCTTCCGGGCGGTGGAATCGCCTCAGGCTGCCGCTGGTAGCGGCCCGACGAGAGGATCATCGCTTAGTGCGGCGACGGTTTCCAGTGTAAGCGCTGGCGCAAAACTCCCTCGCTGAATCGGCCGGGTTTATCCGGTCGCGACGGAGAAAAATTCTGGCGGCAGATAGCCCTTTGCGGATGGCGGCCGGCTATCACCCCGCTAGGGCGCCAAACAGACTCACTGAGTCGCATCTCACCGCGCCCGCTCCAAGGGGACTCGGAAAACGCTATCGGCCACCCGTGACTCGCGTAGGCGCTCCCAGGCGGCATATGCCGGGCAGCCCCCCCGGCATCGAACCCGGCGAGGGGGGTAGGTGAGGTAGATGGTACCTGCCGCCGTGTATCCGGAGACGATTGAGAACAGGGCGCCGGCTACGGCCCGCCGCACACCTGGCAGACGTAGTCGGCGTACGAGCCGTCCCGGCCCTTCACGCGCGAGCGCACCCAGCGTCCGCGGTCGTCGTACCAAATCTCGGCGGTACGCTCGCCGGTGAGCGCGTAGCGCAGCGCCGCGCGCATTCCCGCTTTCGTGGCCACCTGCTCCGCGCCGCGGTCGTTCGACGCAATCCGGATCATCCGGCCCCCCAGCGGATCGAGTACCTCGCGCGTGGCCAGTATGCGCATGTCCCAATCGTCGGCCAGCAGCAGGTTCGGGTTTGTAGTCGTCTCGGCGCCGTCGATGGATACGGTCAAGACATCCCCGGTCCGAACCGCGGTGACCTTCCTTTCCGCGCCGTTGGCGCGCGTGACCGCCGACAGGGAAACCAGTTGTCCGGCGCGCCAAGTCTCCTCGGCGTGGTGCGTGAGCGTCAGCACCGTCACGAACAGAACCTTGACCGTGAGGTTGGTGTCGGTCACGGCGCTAACCAGATCGCCGTCGCGCCTGAACGCCACCGCAGTCCCGCCGATGCGGTCGCCGTTGCGAAGGATGTCGAACTCGATGCGCGGGCCGTAGAGATTGAGCGGGTCGAGGTCCTGCGCTGAACTGGGGTGCCAAACTGCCAGCGCCGCCACGAATGCGGCCGCGAATGCGAGTTTCGTCAAGTACCCACGCTTCCGATCATGACGACCTACCCGCCGGTTCCCGCCTGCCGGATCAGTGGGCGGCGGCGGTGGCGGCGCCTTCCTCGGCAGCCAGGTCCTGCTTGCCCTTGAGGGGGATGCTGGGGATGAACAGGTTGGCGACGATCAACAGGGAGAAGATCAGGACGTTGTACCACCAGATCGGCCGCATCGCCTCGACGAACGACTCGCGGATGCCGTTGGTCACGGTGTCCGCCGCGGTCCTCTTGGCGTCTTCCAGGCTGGTTTTCACCTTCGCGAAGACCGTCGCGGTGGCGGCGTCGATGGCGCTATCGCGGTCGCGCCCCATCTGCGCCCGCATCTGCGGGATCGCGGATAGGCGAGCCTCGGGAGCGAGGCCGAGCAGGGCGACGACCGCCTCCCTGGATTCTTGCGGCACGCGGGCCGCCTCCGGAGAGGCAAACAGGACTTCGAGGGCGTCCCGGTCGCCGCCAACCACAATGCCTTCGAGCGCCGCTTCCAGCCATTGGTAGCCGGCTTCCACCGCCACGGCGGGGGTGCCGTCGTTCAGCATATCCTTGATAACCTGCGGGGAACTCGGGTCGGCCTTGACCCGGGCCACGGCCTGCGCCGCCTCGGCGCCGCGCAGGTCGAACAGGGTCGCCAGTTCGGCGATGCGACGGTCGAAGCCCGCTTCGAGCGTGCGGCGAATCTCCGCCGGACCTTGTTGCACGGCGGATCTTGCGGTCCGTGCCGCGCCGGTTGCACCGGCGGGCAAATGAGCGGCAAAGGCCGTTGCCAGCGCCGCGCTGAAGATCGCGCCCACGACCGCCACGCCCGCGGTCGAGCCGATCTGGCGGATGAACTGGCTGAAGCTCGTCGCCTGGCCCAGTTCATTGCGCTGGACGACGTTCTGCACGGCGATGGAATAAAGGGATATCCCGGGTCCGAAACCCAGACCGGCGACGAACATCGTCCCGACGACCTGCCACAGCGGCGTGTCGAGTTGAAACCGCGTCATCAGCAGTCCAGCCACCGCGAGCATCACGCTGCCGATCACCATGACCGCCTTGTACCGGCCGATCTTGCTGACGATGGGACCGCCGACGCCGGCGCCAAGCATCAGACCCAGCGTCATCGGAATGATGCTTGCGCCCGCGGCGGTGGCGGACACGCCCTTCACGTTGACCATGTACAACGGCAGGAACACGATGACGGCGAAGAAGCCCGCGCCGAAGATCAGCGCGGCGACGCTCGAGGTCAGGAACACCCGATTCCGGAACAGGCGCAAGTCGACGACCGGGTGTTGCGACACCTTGAGGGAGTGCCACACCCACAGGACGGCGAAGAGGACGGACGCGGCCAGTTGGCCCGTCACTTGCCAGCTGGTCCATGGGTATTGCGTCTTGTCGAGCTGGAGCGCGAACACCAGCGGAAAGAACGTCGCCAGCATCAAGAACGCCGACAGGAAGTCGAACTGGTGGCTGCTGTCCGGGGGCCGCAGGCGGGGCATGTAGGTGGCGATGAACCACAGCGCAACGACGCCCAGGGGCAGGTTGACGTAGAACACCCAGCGCCAGCCGTCGATGCCGCCGATCCAGCCACCGGCATTGTCGGTCAGGAAGCCGCCGGTCAGAGGTCCGATGACGCTGGCGAGGCCCCACACCGCGCCGAACAGGCCGCCGATCTTGCCGCGGTCGCGCGGAGCGTAGAGGTCGGAAACGATGATGAGGGCCATCGCGAACAGACCGGCGCCGCCCAGCGCCTGCACGCCGCGGAACACGATCAGCTGGGTCATCCCCTCGCCCAGCAACGGCAGGGCGCCGAACTCCCCGGCCATGCCGCACAGGGCGGACCCGAGAACGAAGGTCGTCACACTCCAGATTTCCAGCGCCCGGCGGCTGAGAATGTCCGCGAGCTTGCCGTAGATCGGCACCAGCAGGGTGGAAACCAGGAGATAGACCGTGCTCACCCAGGTGTAGCGATCGAGGCCGCCGAGCTGCTCGACGATCCGTGGCAGGGCGGTGGAGACGATGGTCTGGTCCAGCGCCCCCAAGAACATCGCCAGCAGCAGGCCGACGACGGTGTAGGTCCGGTTTCTCGTTTGGACCGGTTGGTCGATGATCGCAAAATCCATCATTGTGGCGACGCCCTTCCGTAGGCCCGGCCGGGAGCGCCGTAGCGCCCTTCGCCGAACGTGGGCTTGTGGGCACTGGCCGGCCACGACAGCACCATCGCCGACGCGATAACGGCGCTCGTCAGACGCAGGCCCATTGCTTGCTCCTCTTCGACGCGGGCGGCTGCCCCATGATCGTACCTGGATACGCGGGCAGACGTGTGCTGGATCAGTCCACGGACGTTGTTGTTCTCTGCCGGCCCCGCGCCGTGGCGTCTTGACCCCGGCACCACATCGCCGAATGTCGGGGAAAGTCTGCCGACAGACCTAACGCTTCGGCGCGGGTCTGGGCGAAGCACCGGCCTTGGGTTTCGCCGCAGCCGGTGGCGCGGACTTCGGCTTGTTGGCAGTCGCCGGTCTGGCCGACTTCGGT
>CANKGV010000040.1 GCA_947481575.1 Alphaproteobacteria bacterium | reverse complement strand
GTTGCATGACCCACCGAGCCAACTCGCGATCCGTGCGGCACCAGCGGAAAAATTGATGCCCGTTATGCGATAGAGAGCCGGAAGCGCCGATTTATGCCTCAGATTGCTGGGCCGCCGGCGCGACCGGGATTTTGTTCGGGAATCCTGGAATTGCAGCCTGTTGCTGGGGCGGGTATGAGCCGGCTTGCTGCGGATATCAGGGGCGTTTCGCTTTGGGGCCCGGGCCTTGAAGGCTGGGCGGCGAGCGCGATCGTGCTCGCCGGGCGCGCGCCCCATGCCCCGCGCGAATCCCCCCCGCCCGCGCCCGCCCTCCTGCCGCCCAATGAGCGCCGCCGCACCGGCACCGTGGTGCGCCTCGCCCTGCATGTGGCGCAGGAGGCCGTGGTGGCATCGGGTCTCGATGCCACCGCGCTGCGCTGCGTCTTTGGCAGTGCCAATGGCGACGGGCCCATCGTCGGCTCCATCCTGGACGCGCTGACCCAGGCCGCGCCGGACCGCGAGCGCATCGTCTCACCGACGCAATTCCACAATTCAGTGCACAACGCGGCCGCCGGCTATTGGTCCATCGCCAACCACAATCCGCTGCCGGCGACCTGCCTGGGCTGCCATGATTCCACCTGGGCCGCCGCGCTGCTCATGGCGATGCTGGAGGTGGATGCGGGCGCGGCCGTGCTGCTTTGCGTCTATGACCACCCGCTGCCCGCGCCCTATGCGCGGCTGCGCCCGGTGGTGGCGCCCTTCGGCATGGGCCTGGTGCTGACGCCGCCGTCGGGGCGAGGCCTCGCGCGCCTCACCGTCGCCCATTCGACCGGCGAGGCGGAGGGGGAGACGGCGCCCCGGGATCCCGGGTTGGCCGCCCTCGCGGCGGGAAATCCTGCCGCGCAATCCCTGCGCCTGCTGGAGCATCTGGCGCGCCGCGAGGCCGGGCGCTGCGATGCCGGATATTTCGAGGGCAGCCTGCGTATCGAGGTGCAGCCCGCATGACGCCCGCCGCATTGCTGCCCCATGCCGGCGCCATGGTGCTGATCGATCGCGTGGTCGCGTGGACTGACCATGAAGCCGTCTGCGCGACTCGGGCGCATCTGGCGCCGGGAAATCCCCTGCGGCGCGGCGGCATGCTGCCGGCGATCTGCGGCATGGAGATCGCGCTGCTGGCGGCGGCGGCGGGGAAAGTCGCCGTGATCCCACCTAAAAAGAACCGAAAGAGCCCTCGAACATACGATAAAGCGCTTTATCGGGCCCGCCACCTGATCGAAAATTTCTTCTGCTGGTTAAAGCAGTTCCGTGGCATCGCGACACGATATGACAAGACCTCCAGGAACTTCCTGGCCGCGATCCACATGGTCGCTGCCCTTTGTTGGCTCAATTGACGACAGGCCCTAGAATGAAGGAATGGATTTTCGTATGAGCGCGGCTCTGGAAAATTTGCCCGCCCTTAGTGACTCGGCAACTGGTACATTCGCGACTTCGACGCCACCGATATCTGTACCATCCGCGCCATCCCTTCCAGCTGCGCCCATGGATGCACGCGGCCCCATCATCGCTGGCCTTCTGACGCTTATCGTAATGATTGGTGGGTTCGTAGGTTGGGCGTCGCTCACCCCTCTCAACAGCTACGTAATGGGGCAGGCTATCCTCGTGGTAGAATCAAGTCGCCGAGATGTCGCGCATCTTGAAGGCGGCATAGTCCGACAAATTCACGTGCGTGACGGCACGGAGGTCAAGGAGGGCGACCCTCTCCTCACCCTTGATCCGGTCCGAGCGACGGCAGCTCTGCAAATCGTCCGCGGGCAGATCGACGCGAACCTGATTCTGCTGGCTCGTCTGAGGGCTGAGCTATCTGAAAGCCCCACCATTGAGGTCGACGAAGACATATTGGGGCGCGCACGGTCCAATCGTGACCTAGCCGACCTCGTTCGCGGACAGACAGAGATCTTCAACGCACGGCGTGCGTCCATGAATGGACAGGTCGCAGTGTTGCGGCAGCGGATCCAGCAGATCAATTCGCAGATCGCGGGCTTTACCGCGCAGGAGCAAGCGCGGCTCCGGCAGATGGGCTTCCTCCAGGAAGAGCTGGATGGCGTAAACGTGCTCTTGCGCCTGGGTTTTGCGCCCCGAATCCGCGCATTGGCACTGTCACGCGACCTTGCGCGGTTGCAGGGCGAGCAGGGTGAGTACCTCTCCACGGTGGCGCGCTCCCACCAACAGATTGGCGAGACTGACCTTCAGATCCTGCAGGTGGAACGCTCCTTCAAAGAGGAGGTGACGAAGCTCCTGCAAGATACGCAGAACATCCTCAGGGAGCAGCAGGAACGCCTGATTGCTAATCAGGACGTCGTTCGTCATCTCGAGATCCGCGCGCCAACGGCGGGAATCGTCGTTGGATCGACGGTGTTTACCCCCGGGGGAGTGGTTGCACCTGGCCGTACCCTGATGCAGATTGTCCCTAGCCTGGACAGTCTCGTCATCGAGGCTCAGATCGCAGTGCAGGACATTGAGGTCGTGTATGATGGACAGGTGGCGCAGATCCGTTTCCCGGCGCTGCCGCAACGTACACTCCCCACTTTGACGGGCCACGTCATCCATGTCTCGGCTGACCGTCTGACCGATGAACGCACGGGCCAGAGCTACTTCAAGGTGCGCCTGAAGCCCGATGCAGAAAGCCTCGAGAAGATCGTGGAACGCCGTCTGGTCGCGGGCATGCCGGCCGAAGTCAGCATTGCCACGGGGCAGCGCACGGCAGGACGCTATTTGCTAGATCCGTTTATCGACGCGATGCACCGTTCGATGCGCGAGCGGTAACGCCAATAATGTTCGCTGTTATCGCTTATCATCATGCGGGGCCCATTCGTGGCCGCGCGTCTATCCTCCTGCGAGGCTCCCTGTGAACACTTCCGCCCCTCGCCGTCCCACGCGCGGCGAATCCCCAGGCGCAAGCGTACTCCGTGACACGTTCAGGCGCTGCCGCCCTGCGCTGTTGTTCGCCGTTTTATTCTCCTCGGCGATCAACCTGCTTATGCTCGTGCCACCGCTTTATATGATGCAGATTTACGATCGCGTCCTAAATAGCCGCTCCGAGGCGACGCTCGTTGCCCTGACGGTCCTGACACTGGGCGCTTTCGTGGCCATGGGCTTGCTTGAGGTCATTCGATCCAGAATCCTCGTTCGCGTCAGTGCACGGCTTGACACCTTACTGAGCCCGCTGATCTTTGACGCCGTGTTCCGCAATCACGTCCGAACAATTGGGGGCGCACGCACCCAGCCATTCAACGACGTTGCAACAATGCGCCAGTTCGTCGCGGGGCGAGGCTTGTTCGCGTTTTTTGATATTCCCTGGACTCCGATCTTACTCCTGATATTGTTCCTATTGCATCCTCTACTGGGATTGCTGTCACTGGGCGGTGGCATGATCCTCGTGATCTTGGCATTTGCCACTGAGCGGACCACCCGCACCCGCCTTGCGGTTGCCACACGCAACAGCGTGGCAGCCGCCAACTTTGCCGAAACCAGCCTTCGCAATGGCGACGCCATGACGGCGATGGGTATGCTGGAAGCCATCAAAACCCGTTGGATGAGGCGCCATAATGAGTCACTTCGCCTGCAATCGGGTGCGAGCGACTGGGCCGGAATTCTGACCAATGCGACTAAGGTTGTTCGTATCGCCCTGCAGTCGTTGATGCTTGGTGCAGGCGCCTTGCTCGCAATCGAGGGCAAGATATCGCCAGGCCTCATGATTGCGGCCTCGATCATTGGTGCGAAGTCTCTCGCCCCCGTCGATGCCCTGATTGGAAACTGGGACCAGGTCGTCGCGGCTCAGCTGGCTTGGCGGCGGCTTCGGGCCTTGCTGGATACGGTAGCGGATGAGCCCGATCGCATGGCGCTTCCGACGCCCAAGGGTCAGCTCAGTGTGAGCGCGATCGTTGCTGCCCCCCCAGGCGCGGCGGCCGCCGTGCTCAGGGGTGTCAGCTTTGACCTCCAATCAGGCGAGGCGCTCGGTATCCTGGGTCCCAGCGGCTCGGGAAAGAGTACGCTGTTGCGCGTAATCACTGGCGTCTGGCCCGCGGCCTCGGGGACTGTGCGGATCGATGGAGCGGAGCTCTCGCAGAGGTCGCGCGACGCGCTTGGCCCTCACATGGGCTATCTTCCCCAGGACGTCGATCTCTTTGACGGTACAGTGGCGGAGAACATTGCACGCTTGGGTCCTGTCGATCCCGAGGCAGTCGTGGACGCGGCGCAGCGGGCAGGGGTCCACGATCTTATCCTTTCCCTTCCCCAGGGCTATGACACGCCCATCGGCGAAAGCGGCAATCGGCTCAGCGGTGGCCAGCGCCAGCGGGTCGGGATCGCGCGTGCCCTCTATGGCACTCCCGCGCTCTGCATCTTCGATGAGCCCAACTCCAATCTGGACGAGGCGGGCGAGGGCCACCTCATACAAGCGCTCCTCCACCTACGAGAGACGAAGCGCACAGCCATCATTATCGCGCACAAGCCTTCGATCCTGAATCACGTGGACAAGATCATGATCCTGCAGGCTGGCCAGGTGGCTTTCCTAGGTCCACGAGCGGAAGCTTTTGCCCGTTTCGCACGGCCCGTGGCCTCCCCTGTAGCGCGACAATGAGGGTGAGCGGTGCGCGTCAACTATCTTGAGCGTCCATGGCCGCCGATCCGTTGGCTGATTTCGACTGATCGTCAAGACAAAACCCGCACCGCGCGTATCGATGCCAGAGCTCGGGTCAATCCCGGCCGAACCCGCGCGGTGGGACGATCGCCTGCAGTTCGCTGAGGTCCAGATCGCAGATCGCGCGCAATGCCTCGGCGGTCGCGCTGTCCTGAAGGCTGTCCGGCAGGCTTTCCAGCCACGCCATGAACTCAACCTGGGCTTCGACGAGGCCGGCGACGTGGTCATCCCAACGCCGAGCTCGGCCGCGGTGGTCAGCTGGGCGGCGCGCCGGCCGCGCGTGCGGCGCGATAGCGGGCCTGTCGTTCGCCATCGGTCATGGCCAGAACTAACGGCATGCCCCAAATTTGACAGTGATACCGTCCAGAACGTGGGGGGTGCTACGGTTGGTCCGTATAGGAAACCGGGGGGCGGCAGGATGAAGTGGCGGGTCGTGCTGGAGGTGATATCGGCGCGCGGCGTGAGCCCCCCCACGTTCTGGACGGTATCGTCCGGAATCAGTGAACATAACGGCAACTATTGTAAAACAGCGTGCAAATCTTTCCAGATTCCGGGGGTAAACAGCGTCCAATAGTTTCCACCCTGGTCCGTGCGACCATCCGGCATTTGCGCTGGAGGATCAGGGGTGTTGCCCTCCGTGCCAATGAAGATGAGACATCTACCTCCCGGGAGTTTAGACCCTGAGGTGCCGAAGGATCGTCTTTCTCATGCCCATGCTCGACACAGAAACCTACACCGGGGCTGGTGCCGCCTCGAACGAAGGCCGTAGGCCGCCGGTCGTGGCGGCACCAGCCCCGGCCAGCCCGGAATTTTCCGCCCGCCCCCGGCGGCGGACATTCACTGCAAAGGATAAGCTGCGCATCCTCGCGGCGACCGACCGGGCTGCCGAGACCGGCGGGATCGGTGCGATCCTCCGCCGCGCGGGTATTTATTGGCTCTTATCGCGGTATTTGTTGAAATCGGCTAGGATGCCACCGGCGGGGGGGGCAGCATGGAAGCGACTGCATTCGAAGCGTGGCTTGACGGGATCGCTGGTCTTACCGAATCTCAGCGGCAGCAGGCATTACAGGTGCTGGTATTACCGGCGATCGC
>CANKGV010000039.1 GCA_947481575.1 Alphaproteobacteria bacterium | reverse complement strand
TACGCATCGAAGTCGGCAACATTGCGGCTCGCCTGGATCGAGTTCCAGAAGGCGAGTTCAATCTGCGCCGGGTCCGTCGGTGGTGGCGCTGGCGGCGCTAGCGGCGCAATCGGCTGCGCTTGCAGAAGCGTCCCGAGCACGAAGCCGACGCGCCCATCCGCGAGCTGAACACGGTACCAATCGCCCGACTTGCCCGTAACCGCCACTGGAGCACCACGATCAATCGCGCCCAGCGGCGCCGTACCAGCGTCAGGGCCCGTCCGCACGTTAGCCGTCACGTTCGCAAACAACTGCCCGTCGAATGCGGTGATCACCGGACCAACCGGCTTGGCCGGACCAAGCGCCGCCAGCAGCGTGGTCGGCGCGCCACTCACCGTCGCATTCTGGTCGCGCCCGTAGAGCTGACGCGCCTTCGGCGTCATAGTCGCGGAGAGGTACTTCTCAACCTCGCCCGCAGACACATTGCGGTCACCATTGCCGTACGGCGCCGCGTCAGCTGCACCGGTCAGCCCCCGCAACAGGAACTCGGTAAACAGGCCGTGCTTCGCCGCCGGGTCCCAGCTCGCCACTTGGTCCGCACGAGACGCCGTGAGCATCGTGATCGTCGGCACGTCACGCGCAGTCAACTGCAGCGTCCCCGCTATCCCCTTCACAAGCTGACCACCCGCTGCACTGCTGCCGGTGAAGCATGCGTCGAGGTAGACCGTGACCGACTTCGCCCCCAGTTTGGCTAGGTTTTCCTGCAGCAGGTCCACCGGATAGCCGGATAGGTCAGCGAGGTTAGGGTCTCCTTCGACCGGCAGCAGGTAGCGCGCGTGATCGGCGAGGCTCGGCACGCCGTGGCCGGCGTAAAACACGACCACTTCGGACACACCCCGTTGAACGATATTGGACAGGCGCCCGCGCGGGTTGGCTGCCGTGCCGAACATCGTGTTCAACTGTCCCTGCGTGGCGTTGCGCAGATCCAGTACGTTCGCCGGCAGATAGCCCAGGGTATCGACGACAAACGCCTTCATCGCATCGGCGTCGGCAATCGCGAACGTCACCGAGGGAACGTCCACCGTCGTGTAGTCGCGGTTGCCGATGATCACTGCGATGCCGTTTGGGTTCGGCGTCGCGGCAAGCGCCGGCAGACACACCAGCACCGCGCCAAACAGCGCCACCATCAAGGCGGTTACCCTCGGCTCAAACCGCATCACTAAATGTCCCCCAGCACGCTCATCTTAGTGTGGGTGGTATGGATGGACCAGCCTCGCCGCAGTTCGGGACATGGGCCTAGCCCTGCCATAGCGGTACCAGACGCAATCGCCGGGGTGCACCAAGTGAGTTCAGGGGTCTTATTTGCGCGCGCACTGAGTGAGGTGGCGCTGTCGGTATCGATGGCATTCTTTTGCCTGCTGGTGCTGGCGCTAATTTCGATGGGCGGTGGCGAGGCCGCCACGGCTGCGACACGCCCCGACGCAACGCAGCAGATCGTGGTCCGCCCGTCGACGGACGCAGGCGCCGCTCAGCGGCCAACCGCCAGCGGCACTGTTCTCTTGTTTTTTCGGGGACGATTCTTCAACCCCGACATGTCCGCGGCAGCCCCCTCGGCGCTGAGCACGGGTGGCGAAATCATCGTTGCCATCGACCCATCGCTCACGGCCGGTGAGGCGATTGCAGTCCGCACACAGGTCCCCGGAAGCAACGTCGTACTCACGACACTCACCCCCGACTGGATCGCCAGACTGAAGGCAGGAGCCCCATGACCGATTGGACCGATCTACCCAACACAATGCATACCGACCAAGCTGCAACCTTGGATGATGAACTGCGCCCTCCTTCATTCTGGCGCAGCGGCCTCAAGACGGTGAACGGCCTGGCCCAGGCCGCCAGCTACTTCCTAGGTTTGGTTGTGATCGCCATGGCCGTCGCCACACTTGCGACTGGCATGAACGCGACGACAATTGCCGCCTGGGTTTGGGACACCTACGGGGGGGTATTCCTCGCCCTGTACACCGCGCTCGTTCTGGGCTGTCTGTTTTGCTGGGTGAAACTACGCGAAGGCCGTGACCCGGTGTTGTGGGGCGAGGCGGCGTTGCAGGCGGCCGACGCAATCGCGATTCTCGCGCTTACCTTTACGCTGATCGGCGTCAGCTTCGGCGTGGGAACGCTCGCCAAGCAGGATCTTACCCCCGCCACAGTGCAGGGCCTGATCCGCGGCCTCACCGAGTATTTCAGCCTCGCGTTTCTTGCCACGGTGCTGGGCCTGCCGACGGCGACCGCCCTACGGGCACTGATCGTGGTAACGCGTTCGCGGCAGGGACAATCCGAGAATACGGCAACTGAGGGCCACTAAACCGCCGAAGAACTCCCGGGGTGGCTACGGGCCAAGTCGTGTCCAATGCTGGAGCACCTCGTGGCAACCCTTGGGCAAATCCGACCACGCGGGACCGGTCGGCAACAAGCTGTGGCTAAGGCACGAGTTGCCCCCCGCCATGTTCTTCTGTTCGAGAACCATCCGGCCTGCCCGCCCGCAGTTTTCCGGTGATTGACGACGGCGCGCCGGCGGTGCCTATTTATCGAACTGAACGATCCTGGGCACTCGTGCCGGCTCGCTCCCGAACAGGGCAGCGCCCGCGCCGTTAGACGCCGGGGTGTTCTCCCAACCAGGAGACCGCCCTTGCCCAAACTACACACAGCTTCCTCGGCGCTGTCGCCGCCGCAACGTCCCCCCCTAGTGGGATCGGCCGAGACAGCCGTTCCCCTGCGCAAATGCAGTGCCCTCGTCGCGCTGGCGCAACTCCTCGCCCGGCGGGCGGCAACCGAGGCGCTTCGCCAGGCCCCTGCAGGCGCAAAGAGCTCGCCTCCTAGCACCGAGTTGAATCGGTGACGGCCGGCGGGGGAGCCGCGCGACTGGCTACTAAGTCCGAATTGGCCGAACGCTGGGGAGTCTCAACCCGCACCGTGCAGCGCCTGGTCAACAAAGGATACCTGCACGCGGTCAGAATTGGTCGGCAGCTGCGGTTTACCGCCGATGACATCGCGGCGCACGAGCGCGCGCAACGGACATAGCGTCGTGTACTGGAACGCTCTGTCTGTGGGTGTCCTCTATTAGTTACTTCACCACACCTTAAATAACGGGTGTTTACGGCCTACTGCTTTCACTATGTGGCCAGTTTGTCTTGTTCTGTACTAACTTGTCACTTACTGTCATCTCAACTGCTTCACGAGGAGCTCACGATGGCCCCGCACACGTCGCCCGCTAACGCGTTTTCCGACCCCTCTCTGCCGACCCTGCAGGATGGGATCGACTGCATCGACCGGGACCGGAATCTCTCGCCCCGCACACGCCGCGAGATGATCTCCGCGATCCACTCGTTGGCGGTGTGGCTCCATCGAACGCCGGCCGAAATTCCCGCCAATCACGTGTTCCTCCGGCAAGGCCTGCAGCGCCTCCACCCGCAGACGCTTGGCGTCAGTGACGGCCGGTTCGCCAACGTGAAGTCGCTGCTCAAGCGCGTACTTGGGGCCATGGGCATTGCCACAAGCAGCCGCAGCTATCTGGTGCCTATGAGCGCCGCTTGGCAGGCCCTGTACGACGCGATACCCAACCAGTACGAGCGAGTGTCGATGGCCCGATTCCTCCGGTTCCTGTCCGGGCGCGGGATTGCGCCCGAGCAGGCCTCCGACTCGGACGTCGCCGCGTTCAAGATGGCGCTCACCGAAGAAGATCTGACGGCGAAGCCAGCGATCGCGGCCCAGTCTGCTGTTCGGGCGTGGAATAGATTGTTTGGGACTGTCCCCGGATGGCCACAACGGCGGCTGACCCCGCTGTTGCGGCGGAAGCGAGTGACGCTCGAGTGGTGCGACCTGCCCAAGGCGTTCGTTGCGGACGTAGAGCGCTATTTGGCGCGTCAGCGCGGCGACGACCCCACGGATCCGGAATCCCCTCCCCGACCGCTTAAACCGCTAAGCCTGCGGACGCGCCAATACCAAATCCAGCAGGCTGCATCGGCGTTACAGCAGCAAGGCGTCGATATTTCGAAGTTCGTTGGGCTTGCTGACTTGTGCGCGCCCGGTCGCCCACGCCTGGTGCTGCAGCACATGGTTGATCAGCACCGGCTGCGCAAAGGTGCCCGCGCCGATCCAGCCACATCCATGATCAGCGGTATGGCCCAGACTCTGTTGGCAATCGCCAAGCACTACGTTCAGGCGCCGCCCGACACAGTTGCCGAAATTCGCCGGCTCGCCAGCTGCTTCCACCGGCACCGCACCGGAATGACCGAGAAGAACCGGCAACGCTTAACCCCGTTGGACGATCCATCGCGGGTGTTCACGCTGCTCAACCATCCGCGAACTGAGATGGCCCTGATCGCACGAATGAAGCGCCCGACCCGCCGAGACGCGGTACGCTACGGGACACTGTTGGCGATCGAGATCTTGATTCTGGCGCCGATGAGGATCGGCAACTTGGCCGCCCTGAACATTGACCAGCATCTCAAATTGCCGGGCGGTCGGGCTGGCGGAGAAATCGGCATCGTCCTGCCACGCGGCATGGTGAAGAACGCCCAGCCGCTCGACTTCGTGATCCCGGTCGAGTCGGCTCACCTGCTCCGCACGTACCTCGAGAACATGCGGCCGCTCCTGCTGTCCCGTCCTTCGCGCGCACTCTTCCCGAGCTACACCGACCGGCCGAAACGGGCCGACACAATGTCGAAGCAGATCACCAAGCTGATGAAGGATGAACTCGGCATTGAGTGGCATCCGCACCTATTCCGGCATTTTGCCGCACGCCTGCATCTCCGCAACAACCCGGGGGACTACGAGTCGCCGCGGCGCTTCCTCGGGCACCGCAGCGCGGAAACGACCTTCAGCACGTATGAGGGTGGTGAGATGCGTTCGTCGGTGAACCGCTACGACGCCCTCGTCGCTGAAACCCGCGGCCCGGCGCCGCGCACGGAACTCCGCTCGGCGCGACGGACACAGCGTTCCTTAGGGCCGGGCTGACATGGGCCATCCTCGCTTCGGTCTCTTGCTGCCTGATTGGCCTGCCGGCGACCGCGCCGCGTGGGTGAACGCCCGGCGCGTGGCCGACATCTTTGACGACCCCGGCCCGGCCTCCCACTGGAAGCAGAAGACCAGCGACACGGTCATGCGCAACTACGCCATCTGGCTGGCATGGCTCCTAGAAGCCGATCGTCTGACTGCTGACTGCAGTCCCGCGGTTCGTGCCAACCGCGAAGCGCTGGCGGCATTTCTTGAGTGGCTGCGCGTGCGTGGCCTCTCACCGGTAACGATCGCCGGGCGCATACGCAATCTGCGCGAGGCACTGCGCGTCATGGACCCTGAAGGTGACCGGTCCGCCATCGATCATTTGCTGGTGCGGGTTGAGGCCGTCGCCGAGCCAGTCCGCAACAAGGGTGTCCGGGTTGTCGCGCCCGCGCTTCTCACCCGGGTCGGCATCGATCGGATGCGTAAGTACCGGCCTTCGCCGAAGCGGACCATAAGCCGCGTCGATGCCGAGCGTTACCGGGATGGGTTGATCGTCGCCTTCCTCGCGGCGAGACCGATCCGCTTGGAGAACCTCACTGCTCTTGAGTTGGGGCGACACCTGGAGCGGCGGGCCGATGTCTACTGGTGCCGGATCAGTGCCGACGAAACCAAGGACCGTCGGGACCAAGAGTTCCCGCTGCCCGCTACCCTTACCTCATACATCGACGTGTACCTGTCGACGTACCGACCGGCGTTGTTGCGCGGCGGGACCAGTGCCCGGGTCTGGATCAGCATGCGCGGCACGCCGATGGTCGACAACTCGATCTATTACCGCGTTGTGGTGGTTACCGAGGCCGCCTTGGGCAAGCCGATCAATCCGCACCTATTCCGGGACTGCGCTGCCACTTTCATCGCCGAGCAGGCACCGTCGCAAGTTCACATGATCGCCAGCATTCTCGGGCACGCGTCGTTGGAGAGCGGCGAACGGCATTACAATCAGGCG
>CANKGV010000038.1 GCA_947481575.1 Alphaproteobacteria bacterium | reverse complement strand
CCGCATAGCGAACCCGTCCATACAACTCCACGCCCTTCATCCCCCACCCTCTGCCAACCGCAAAGGGCTATCTGCTGCCGGACTTTTACTCCGGCGCAACCGGACAAACCCGGCCGCTTCAGTGAGGGAGTTTTGCTCCGGCGCTTACAGTGCCTTACACGTTCACTGTCGACGGTGCGACCGTGAGCCTCGCCAACAAGAACGTCTTACTTCCCCCGGTGGCGGGGGTGACCCCGGTCCAGGGCAGGTCCCATGAATTCGGTGTGCGGGTCGGCGACGTGACCGACGCCGACCCCGGCGACTACGAAGACGATATTACGATCACCGTGAGGGCCCTGTAGGCTACGGGGGGCGCCGCATTGACGGCCTGCGCTGCTGTGACCAGTGGCGCCTGAGCGCAAAACTCGCTACTTCACGTCTCCTTTGGCGGCTTCACGCCGCGTCTTCACCCAGACGTGTCGCCCGCGCGCCCGGCTAGGCGCGTTGACCCGTCCCCTTTTGCCGTGGACCACCGCCCATGCTGAGTATCGACAACATCACCATCCGCATCGCCGGCCGCGAGATCATTGGCGGCGCCACCGCGAACTTGCCCGCTGGGCGCCGCATCGGATTGGTTGGCCGCAACGGTGCGGGCAAGTCCACACTGCTCAAGGTGATTCTTGGGCAGCTTGCCCCGGATGGAGGCGAAGTGTCGTGGCCGCGCGACTGGAAGATTGGCGCCGTGGCCCAGGAAGCGCCCAGCAGTGCCGATAGTCTTTTGGATACGGTGCTTGCGGCGGATCATGAACGCAGCACGCTTCTGGCCGAAGCAGAAACCGAAACCGACGGTGACGTCCTCGGCGAGATCTATACGCGCCTGGCCGCGATTGATGCGTACTCGGCGCCGTCGCGCGCGGCATCGATCTTGGCGGGGCTTGGCTTCTCTGCAGAAGAGCAGTTGCGTCCGTGTTCGGAGTTCTCGGGTGGTTGGCGTATGCGTGTTGCGCTGGCGGCGATCCTATTCGCCAATCCCGACCTGCTGCTGCTGGACGAACCGACCAACTACCTCGACCTTGAAGGCGTTCTCTGGCTCGAGGACTTCCTGCGCCGGTATCGCGGCACTGTGCTGATCGTCAGCCACGACCGTGACCTGCTGAATACGTCGGCCGAGTTCATCCTGCACCTCGAGCACCACAAGCTGTTTCTGTACACCGGCAACTACGACACGTTCGTGGGCACCCGCGCCGCCAAGCGGGCGCTGGACGCCGCGTTCGCCAAGAAGCAGGACGCGGCGCGCCAGCACATGCAGGCGTTCGTCGATCGCTTCAAGGCGAAGGCGTCGAAAGCGCGCCAGGCGCAAAGCCGCATGAAGATGTTGGCCAAGATGCAAACGGTTGAGGTCCCGGTTGACGAACACGTCGCCCCGATCCGCATTCCGAAATGCGTCGAGGCGCCGCCGCCGCTCATCACCATGGATAACGCGTCCGTCGGCTATGAGCCCGGCAAGCCGATTCTGAGCCACATGTCGTTGCGCCTCGACCCCGACGACCGCATTGCCCTGCTCGGCAAGAACGGCAACGGCAAATCGACGCTCGCCAAACTGCTGGCGAACAAGCTTCCGCTGATGGGCGGCGAGCTGACCAGGGCCCGCAAGTGGCTGCCGGGCTACTTCGCACAGCACCAGATGGAAGAGCTCAACGGCGCGCTTACGCCGATCGAGACACTGTCGCAGCTCCGCCCGGCGTTCCGCATGGAACAAGTGCGCGGGCAACTGGGCGGCTTCGGCTTCTCCGCCGACAAGGCAATGACCAAGGTGGCGAACTTGTCCGGCGGCGAGCGCGCGCGGCTGATGCTCGCGCTGGCGACGTTGGACAAGCCCAACATGCTGATTCTGGACGAACCGACCAACCACCTGGACATCGATGCGCGTGCTGAACTGTTGACGGCGCTCAACGATTTCGATGGCGCAGTGATCTTGGTCAGCCACGACCGCCGGTTGTTGGAAGCAACTGCCGACCGGTTCCTCCTGGTGGCTGACGGCCGCGTCGAGCCCTTCGACGGCGATCTCGACGAGTACCGGAAGTTCCTGCTGTCGGGTGAGAACACGCCGACCCGCCGCGAAGCCGCGCCGAAGAAGGTTCGCGCCGCCTAGTTCGTCACGCTGCAACTGCTGTCCACGGTGTGGCAGCCCTCGCGCAGTGTAAGACCGGGTAGTCGTCGTCGCCGGACGCCAACAGCCCGCTGCGGACGAAGCGCGCCGTCACTGCGTAGCCTTCAGCGAAAAGGACCGCCTGGTGTTCCGCATTGGCATTGTGGAACAGCACGCGCGGCGCTTGCGCCCTGCGAAGCACTGCCCGCAACGCTTCAGCACCGAACGGGTTATAGAGCCATAGGACCGTTGCGCCAGGGTAGTCGATTGTTCGCGCATCGCCTTCGATCACGGTGACGCCGTTGGCGCGCGCCGCCGCCGCAGCCTCCGCGCCGATCTCGATCCCGATTGCGGTCGCGCCGGACCGCGCGAAAACCGCACAGGCCCGTCCGCGGCCACAGCCGATGTCGTAGACCACGTCGCTTGGCTTCAACGATTGGGCCACGTGCCACAGCACGTCATACCCGGTCGGGTCGCCCGCCTTTGCGCCGCCGCCGATGGGCGCGACGCTGCGCATGGTTCGGATACCCAGGCGCCAGTCCCAGAATTGGTCGTGCAAAACGCGCAGCATGCGGCGGGTGAGGCCGGTAACAGCGCGGAAACCCAGGGACTGCAAGATTTGGCTGCCGTATCGAACCATGTGTCAGGCGCCCAGCCCTGGGTCTTGCTTGGTACTTCATGAGATTTGAGACATGCGGTTCGCCTTCGGAAGGTGGTCTTGGCTAGCAATCTGACCGTTCTTCCGGCGTTGCCGACTATGCCCGACTCCCGCAGAACAATCCTTCTGCTGGGGAGCGTTTGCAATCAGCTTACCGAAGCTTCACATTTCCTATACACGCGCGCTGGCGTGCGGTACTTTTCTAGATCGTCTGATCTAGAAGGGCCATGTCATGAAGCGCGGTCTCGTTGTCATCGCAATATTCATTACTGTGTTCTGCACCGCGGAGGTATCTGCGGCAAATGATGGCCCTTCGCGAATCGTCGAGACCAACGACTTTGCAGCGACAATCCTGTTGTGGCGATCGCTGGCAAACTATGGGGATGCCGCGGCAGAGTTTAATCTTGGGCAGGCGTACTTGCTCGGGACGGGCGTCAATGCGGACGCAAGGCAAGCGGCAGCTTGGTTCAGGGCTTCCGCGGATAATGGGTACTCTGCTGCTCAGTACAGTCTGGCTACACTGCTCTGCGAGGGAAGGGGCGTGGCGAAGGATGAAAAGGAAGGGGTTCTCTACTTGGAAAAAGCGGCAGCGCAGGCCCACCCAGTAGCCCTCTTCAAGCTCGGACAAATCTATAAAGCTGGGAGGATCGTAGTTGCAGACCTTCCCAAGGCTCGCTCACTACTCACTGCATCTGCGCAAGCAGGTTATGGGCCTGCCCAGTACGAGGTTGGCATCATGTACTACATGGGAAAGGGTGCAGAGCGGGATTTTGTGCTTGCGCGCAGTTGGTTGGAACTTGCCTCGCTCTCGGCAAACCCCAGCCAAAAGTTGGCACTAGGTGCGGTCAAAGCAGCGGAGCAGAAGATGACTCCAGCTCAGATTTCAGAGTCGCGAGAGGTCGCACGGAAATGCATGCTCGGGGGCATCCGCAACTGCAAGTGAGCCCTGCCGAACGGACAGGGTTGTGTCCTCCCGACGGATGAGGTTTGCACCGCCCAGAGGAGGGCGGACCCGCCGTTAGATGGTTCTGCTGTCGTAGGCCCAATGCAACAGGGCTTGGCGCTGTCGCGGTCGGCAGAACGGATCGGCCCGTCTCGCAATGCATCCTGATCTGCGCGACGTGCCGCTTCATTGCCTTCCATCGCCTAATCTGACGCTTGTCCTCCTCGGGCATGCGCCGACCAGCGTAGTAGCGGCAATACCACTGGAACCAGCCGCGCGGATCATCTGGATGAATCCAACCCTTCCGCTGCCATTCCGACAGCGTCTGACTGGCGTTCACGCCGAAGTAGTTGAGCGAACAGTTTTTGCGAGATGCAGATAGCTTCGCCCGCGCGAACCAACTCGCTGGGTGTTCGTCGCGGCAATCGGTGAGATATTTGCCGCAGAATACGCCGAGTTCGAGCATCGCCTTCGGCGTCAGGTCCGGCCGAAACTCGGGGTCGAAGTCTCGACCGATAGGAGCGGACAACTCGTAGCAGTAGCCTTGCTGCATCTTGTCTTTGACGGTGACTATGCGGCGGATCATTCGGGCGCTCGTCCGGTCAGCACATCGATCGAAGCCCTCACCACCCCAAAAGACTCCCGGGTAGGGGGCATTTTCGTTGCGGGAACCGCCCCATTATCGTCTCGGTTGATACGCCAATAGTCGAGCTAGCTGAGGCGGCCGTTGCCCGCGCCGCCGTCTAGGCGGACCGGCTTACCACTGCGCCCATTGCTACCAGTTCCTCCATCATCGACATGGTGGTGTGTCCCGAGGTCTCGAACGGATTTAATGACGCCCTCTCTGAGTACCGCATCAGCAGGGTCGCGTTGGCGTTAGCTAGGTCGACCTCTCCCATCATCCACGACATGAAGCGCCGCTCTCGCACTTCCTCGAACCCCAGCAGGCGCACATGGCTATGGCGCGGGTCCCGCACGATTGCCGCGAACAGCTCCGATACCGCGTCTCGGCCGCCCTCGATCACCTGCACGAAGACGTCACCAGCGAAGCACAGCAGCCCCGTGATGCCCAACTTGGGGTTGTTGTAGCGTGCCTCCCGTAGGATCGCGTCGGTCAACACGGGGTTGATCGGCACGGCGGAGCGGCTTGCGTATAGGAGTCTGACGAGCACAGGGGGCCTCACCGGTTCGATTGCATGAGCGACAGGAACTCTTTGCGCAGGTTGGCGTCCTTCAGAAACGAACCCCGCATCACGCTGTTGATCATCTTGGCTTCCGTGTCCTTTACGCCGCGCCAGCGCATGCAAAAATGGTCCGCCTCCATCACTACCGCTAGGCCGTCCGGGTTGACCTTCTTCATCAGCAGGTCGGCGATCTGGCTGATCGCCTCCTCCTGAATCTGCGGCCGGCTCATCACCCACTCAGCCAGCCGCGCGTGCTTGGACAGGCCGATCAGATTAGAGTGCTCGTTGGGCAAGATGCCGATCCACAGCCGACCCATGATTGGGCAGAAGTGATGGCTGCACGCGCTGCGCACCGTGATTGGCCCCACGATCATCAACTCGCTCAGGTGCTCGGCGTTGGGAAACTCTGTAACCCGGGGCTCTGGGGAATACCGTCCGCCGAACACTTCTGTCAGGTACATCTTGGCCACCCGCCGCGCAGTGTCGTGGGTGTTGTGATCGTGCTCGGTATCAATCACTAGGCTCTGCAGCACGCCGTCCATCTTGGCCGCCACTTCCTCCAGCAGCGCGTCGAGTTCGCCGGGCTCCAAGAACTCCGCGATGTTGTCGTTGGCGTGAAAACGGCGTTTCGCCGAAACGATCCTCGCCCGAATTTGTTCAGACACGAGGACGGTCACCACTTGCGCCGCAGACTTCATAGGCAGTTTCACGTCGGACCAATCCCCCAAGCACAGCTTCGCATGAACTCTATACGGTGCATGATGGTGGTTTGGATCACTGCGCGCGGCCGCATCGCGGCGGCATCGATAGGTTATTCGCAGAGCAACCCTGATAGAATCTTGCGGAACTGCGGGATTGCTCGATCGGCCTCGATCATCCGGTCGGCACCCGCGTCGCCGCTGTCCACGGGCGTTTGCCCGACTACGACTTCGCGGTCTTGGTTGAGGATGTATCGGCTACTCAACCGCATCAATGTCTCAAATGGCTTGGCGAGGATTGGATTCCGGATGCGATGGTAGACCCGCAAATAGTAGCGCGTAGTTCCTTCGTTGATCGGCACAAACGCAACCACGTTCTTCAGCTGGGGATGTCCCGCCCATTGTTGAAAATCGTGTGGCAGGCGTCATTGGTTGAGCAGGCTACGCAGCGTTGGCCTGCGGTTCAAGAGTAGCGTCGACCTCGTTCCTGGGGTGGCGGGCAGCCATGGCGGCGCGCAGGATGTCGAGTTG
>CANKGV010000037.1 GCA_947481575.1 Alphaproteobacteria bacterium | reverse complement strand
GTACGCACTACCTTGGTCGGGTCGATCACGCCGGCCGCAACCAGGTCTTCGTACTCCTCGGTCTGGGCGTTGAAGCCCACCTTGGTGTCCTTCTGCTCCAGCAGCTTGCCGGCCACCACCGCACCGTCCACGCCGGCGTTCTCGGCGATCCGGCGCACCGGGGCCTCCAGCGCACGGCGCACGATGTCCACGCCGACCTGCTGGTCGTCGTTGGCGGCCTTCAGGCCCTTCAGCGCGCGGGTCGCATAGAGGAGCGCGGTACCACCGCCCGGGACGATCCCCTCCTCCACCGCCGCGCGCGTCGCGTGCAGCGCGTCGTCCACGCGGTCCTTGCGTTCCTTCACTTCGATCTCGGACGCACCGCCGATCTTGATCACCGCAACGCCGCCGGCGAGCTTCGCCAGGCGTTCCTGCAGCTTCTCCTTGTCGTAGTCCGAGGTGGTGTCTTCCATCTGCGCCCGGATCTGGTTGCAGCGGCCCTCGATGTCCTTCTTCTTGCCGGAACCGCCCACCACCGTGGTGTCTTCTTTGCCCTGGCTGATCTTCTTCGACCGGCCCAGCATGTCCAACGTCACGTTCTCCAGCTTGATGCCGAGATCGTCCGAGATCACGGTCGCGCCGGTCAGGATCGCGATGTCTTCCAGCATCGCCTTACGGCGATCGCCGAACCCCGGCGCCTTGGCGGCCGCGACCTTCAGGCCGCCGCGCAGGCGGTTGACCACCAGGGTGGCCAGCGCCTCGCCTTCGATGTCTTCCGCAATGATGAACAGCGGCTTGCCCGATTGGACCACCGCTTCCAGCACCGGCAGCATCGCTTGCAGGTTCGACAGCTTCTTCTCGTGGAGCAGGATGTACGGGTCATCCATCTCCACCAGCATCTTCTCGGCGTTGGTGATGAAGTACGGGCTCAGGTAGCCGCGGTCGAACTGCATGCCTTCGACCACGTCCAGCTCGGTCTCCAGGCCCTTCGCCTCTTCGACCGTGATCACGCCTTCCTTGCCGACCTTGCCCATCGCCTTGGCGATGAAGTCGCCCACTTCCTTCTCGCCGTTCGCCGAGATCGTCCCAACCTGCGAGATCTCGTCGTTCGACTTCACCGGCTTCGAGCGCTTCTTGATGTCTTCCACCGCCGCCGCAACGGCCAGATCGATGCCGCGCTTTAGGTCCATCGGGTTCATGCCCGCGGCCACCGACTTCAGCCCCTCGCGCACGATCGCGTGGCTCAGCACGGTCGCCGTCGTCGTGCCGTCACCGGCCGAATCGGACGTCCGGCTCGCAACTTCGCGCACCATCTGCGCGCCCATGTTTTCGAACTTGTCGGCGAGCTCGATCTCTTTCGCGACCGTCACGCCGTCCTTCGTGATCCGCGGCGCGCCGTAGCTCTTCTCCAGAACCACGTTGCGGCCTTTCGGGCCCAACGTCACCGCTACCGCGTTCGCCAGCGTCTCAACGCCGCGCAACATGCGCTCACGTGCGTCCTGATTGAACCGAATGTCCTTCGCTACCATCGACCTAATTCCTTCCTACTCGACGATCGCCATGATGTCGGATTCCTTCATGATCAGAAGGTCCTCACCATCGATCTTGACCTCGTTGCCGCCCCACTTGCCGAACAGAACCTTGTCCTTCGGCTTCACCACCAGCGGGACCAGGGTGCCGTCCTCATCGCGCGCGCCCGGACCAACAGCGACAACTTCGCCCGTGGTCGGCTTCTCTTGCGCGGTATCGGGGATGATGATGCCCCCGCGCGAACGGTTCTCTTCGGTGACGCGCCGAACAACAACGCGGTCATGCAATGGCCGAAACTTCATTCTCTTCCTCCAGGAACTGCGGCAGACGCCTAGCACTCACCGATTGAGAGTGCCAGCCGCGTCCGGGATGTAGTGCAGAATGACGGCCGCTTCAAGGGCAGCCGCGCGGCGCGGGGGCAGAATTGGCCCGGAAAGCCAAGCAGAGAGCCGCCGGCGCAGGGCCGGGGCTCTCTCGCAACTCGCTCGACTAGACGAACCAGAAGTCGTCCGCAACCAGACTGGCGGTGTGGACCCCCAGCAGTGTGATCGAGCCGCCGTCCGGCACCGAGATCACGGCGTTGCCCGAAGCATCGTCGGCGGTCGCGGCAATCAGCCGGGCGTAGTCCCAGTTCTGGAATCCCTGGAACCGGATGTGGTCGGCATCGCCGGGCCCGGCATGAAAGTCGGCAATGGTGTCGCGGCCCGACGGGTGGCCGTAGCTGTCACTCCAGGCGTAGTAGAACTCGTCGTTGCCCTCGCCGCCGACCAGCATGTCGTCGCCACGTTCACCCCACAATGTGTCGTTGCCCCCCAGACCAAACAACCGGTCGTTGCCATCGTCACCGGCAAGCAAATTGCCGCGGTCGTTGCCCGAGAATGAGTCGGCGCCACCGCCCCCCCACAGTCCGGAGACTGTTGATCAGCGTGTCGACGCCTGTGGCAATGCCATATGCGGTCCCGGCGGCGAGATCGGCAGTGACGCCAGCGGTGTCCTCGTAGTAGTGGGCTTGATTGGAGTACATGCTGTCACCACCGTCCAAGACGTCATTGCCGGCACCGCCCCACAAGTGGTCTGCGTCCAATCCGCCGTTCAGGCGGTCGTCGCCCGCCCCCCCACGCAGTTCGTCGAAGCCTTCGCCTCCCGTCAGCGTATCGTTGCCCGCGCCACCGTAGAGCATGTCGTTGCCAGTGCCGCCGTCGAGCGTGTCGTTACCGGCATTGCCCTCCAGCACGTCGGCACCGCCGAGGCCCTGGATGATGTCGCTGCCGTCTTCGCCGCTCAGTTTATCTCCGTAGTTCTCGGTGCCCACCAAGGTTTGGCCGTCTGCCACGCCGCGCACGGTGATGGTGAGGTCGGCCTGGGACGTTGCTCCCCATTCGTCGGCGATCGTGTAGTGGAATGTATCGGTGACTGTGGTCCCGTCAGTCAGCCCGGCGACGTGCGCGTCAGCTAGGTAGGTGTAGCTGCCATCGGCGTTCCAGGTGAGCGAGCCGTGAGGCGTCACCGGCGGCTGGACATTGACGACCCACAGGCGGGCGCCGTGATCGATGTCGGTGTCGTTGGCCAGGATGCTGCCGGCAACAGCACCGCCGCCCTCGGTAGCAGCAGCAATGTCCGCTGCGGCCACCGGAGCATCGTTGGTCCCGCGCACCGACAGCGCCACGGTGCCAATATCTCCGCCGCCACGGCCATCGCTGACTGTGTAGTCGTAGGTGCCAATGCTGAAATCTTCCCCGGCAGCGAGAGCCTGCACCGCCGCATTGGCGGTGAAGGCGTAGGTGCCGTTGGCGCTGAGAACCAACTGGCCGAAACCGGTGTCGACCGTGCGCGCATCAGTGACCGTGAGGCGAGCGCGATCGCCGGGATCCAAATCAATGTCATTGGTCAGTACGTTGCCCGTCGCCGGACCCTGGTCTTCAACTGCACGCACGGCATCATCGAAGGCGCGCGGTTTGTTGTTGGTGGCGGTGAACGAGTAGTCGTAATCGGTGAACCGCAAAGTCTCGACCGAGTCGACTTTCACTGCTCCACGGCCTGAATTGACGAGCCACCCACCGCCAGACGCAGCGCTGAGCGTGACTCCGGACGCCGACAGGTCAAACATCACCAAGTCCTTGCCCGCACCGCCGCTGATCACGTCGCCGTCGAGGCTGCCGACTTTGAACAGATCGTTGCCTGCACCGCCAAAGAGATGGTCGACGCCGCTGCCGCCGATCAGCACGTCGTCGCCATCGCCACCATCGAGGTAGTCGTCGCCCGCGCCACCGTCGATCACGTCGTTACCGGCGCCGCCAGAGATCATGTCGGCGTACTTCGTGCCGATGAGAAGGTCGTCGCCGCTGGTTGGAATGTTGGCCATGGATACCCCCTGATTGAAGGCCGGAACCACGGTGGTTCCGGCCGGCAGTCCAGCGCGATCGCGCGGTCCTGCGCCCGGGGACAGGGTGGGCGACGGGCCTTAACAAGAGGTGAGTCGGAGGGCCCTCCCTGCAGGCAATTCCGAAGGGTGTGTGACCGAGTAACACGGGGCCCCGGAGGCATAGCGGCAGTCTTGGAAGACCGCTCAAGCCAACCCGGCGACAACACAAATCCATTGCAGTACAGTCGCAGCCCAATTGGGGTTGCGCCTGGAAGGGGAGAGCCTGGCGGTGACGGTACTGTGGCGGGGACTCGTTTGGGGCGCAGCGCTTGCATGCGCTCTGTGGCTTGGTGCAGCCCAGGCCGACAACACGGGCGTCAAAGCGGCGACCGGACCGTTGCAGAACCGGCTGTCCAAAGAGCAGATCCAACAAATCTACCCCGGCGCCGAAACGGTGGTGCCTTCGGAAGGCAAGCCGCTGTCCCTGACCGTGTCGATCGGCGGCAAGGTCGCCGGATACATCTTTTCCACCCGCGACACCATGAACGTCACCGGCTACGCCGGGTTCCCGTTTGACCTGGTGGCGGGCGTCACCAACGAAGGCAAGATCACCGGCGCATATGTCCTGGATCACCACGAGACGATTCTAGGGCGTGGCGTGCCGCAGAACCGGATCGACGACTTCATGGCAGGCTTCGCCGCCGCAACCATGGATGACTGGCGGCCGGTAAAGGTCGACCTGCTCAAGGGTGCCAGCACGTCGTCGCGGTTGTTCAAGACCGCGGTGCAAAACGCCGCCAAGCTGATCTACACGACCCGCGTGCAGGGCAAGGTGGAAGCGCCGGTGACGGTGCCGACCTTGGACAAAAGCGGCTTCGAGCCGATGACGCCAAAGGAACTGATCGAGGGTCATTCGGTCGCCCACGTCACGGTGAGCAACGCCGAGGTATTGGCGCTGTTCGAGAAGGTCGGCGGCAAGGGCGCCAAGCCGGAGGACTTTGCCGGCAAGCCCGACGCGCTGTTCCTCGACCTGTACACCGCGCTGGTGAACCCGGCAGCGGTGGGTCAGAACCTGTTCGGCGACCGCCGCTATGCCGATTTCGCCACCCGGATTCAGCCGGGCGGTTCGGCCGTGTGGGTGGGCAGCGACGGACTGTTCTCGTTCGTCAGCAACAGCCATTTCCAGAAGGAAACCGGCTACCGGTTCGATCGCATCAAGGTCGTGCAGGGCGACAACGAGATCCCGCTGACCCGCGACATGTTCCAGCGCACCGCCCTGAACGCCGGGCTCGCCTTTGGCTGGCACGACGCCATGGTGTTCTTCCTCCCCGCCGCGGCGCAGTTGGACCCGCTCAAGCCGTGGCACCTGGAGGTCTTGGTGCCCGGCAAAACGGCCGCGGGCAAGCCTATGCAAGTGGTGTATCCCGTCGCCTACCGCTTGCCGGACCGGCATATCCTGATGCCGCCCACCACGCCGCCGCCGGTATGGGTCGAGGTGTGGACCGAACACCGCACGGATATCGGCATCCTGCTCGGTTTCTTGACGGTAGTGACGCTGGTGTTCGTGCTGCAGGACATGCTGGCGCGGCACCGCATGGTCTACACCGTGGTGCGCGTCGGCATCCTTGGCTTCACCCTCGGATGGCTGGGCTGGACCACGGGAGCGCAGCTTTCCATCGTCAACGTGCTGGCGCTGTTACAAGCGCCGTTCTCCGGCACGCCGATCGCGACGTTCCTGGTCGATCCGTTGATCTTCATTCTGACGATCTATGTGGCGGTTTCGCTGTTCCTGCTCGGCCGCGGCGTGTTCTGCGGCTGGCTGTGCCCGTTCGGTGCGCTTCAAGAACTCGCCAACCGGATTGCGCGCGCGTTGCACATTCCGCAACTAACCATCCCCCGCAGCCTGCAGGAGCGCCTGTGGGTGGTGAAGTACCTTGCGGTGGTTGTTGCGGTGGTGCTGGCGTTCGTATCGCCGACGCTGTCGGACCAGTTCATCGAAGTGGAACCGTTCCGTACCGCGATCAGCGTGCACTTCCTGCGCGAGTGGCCTTTCCTTGTGTACGTCGGGCTGCTGCTCGGCAGCGGCCTGTTCGTCGAACGCGCATACTGCCGCTTCCTGTGCCCGCTCGGCGGCTCATTGGCCGTGATGGGCCGCGTGCACATGTTCACGTGGCTGAAGCGCAAAGCCCAGTGCGGCACACAATGCCGCATCTGCGAAAGCGACTGCCCGATTGGCGCCATCGAGCCGACCGGCGCGATCAACATGAACGAATGTCTGCAGTGCCTGGATTGCCAAGTCGACTACTACGACGAGCACAAGTGCCCGCCGCTGATCGCCCGCCGCAAACGGCGCGAGGCCCGCGGCGGCATGGGCGACTTCAGCCCGGTGCCGGCGGAGTAGCCGTCTAGCGTTCGCGCAGCGCGTTCTGCTGGGCGCGCAGCACCGGCGTCAGCAGATACTGCAGCACGGTGCGTTTGCCGTTCAGCACGTCCACCTGCGCCACCATGCCCGGCAGAATATCGAGCGGGTGCTCGTCGGTGCCGAGGTGGTTGCGGTCGGTGCGCACGCGCACGCGATAGAAGCTCTGGCCCTGCTCATCGACTGTGGTATCCGGACTGATGAATTCCAGCCGCGCGGGTAGCGTGCCGTACTGCGCGTAGTCGTAGGCGGTGAGCTTCATGTAAGCGCCGGAGCAAAAATCCCTCACTGAAGCGGCCGGGTATTCCGGTTGCGCCGGAGTAAAAGTCCGGCAGCAGATAGCCCTTTGCGGTTGGCAGAGGGTGGGGGATGAAGGGCGTGGAGTTGTATGGACGGGTTCGCTATGCGGT
>CANKGV010000036.1 GCA_947481575.1 Alphaproteobacteria bacterium | reverse complement strand
GGTCGTCCAGGTCTTCGAAGCAGGCGGTGAACCGGTCCAATGTTGCCTCCTGGGGTGGTTTTGACACCCAAGGAGGTAGAATCGGCCGAATCCGATTCGGTCAAGCATTCTTGCCACAGTCAAGCGAAACCGAAGTGCGATTCGCCTGGTAGCTGGGCCGAGGCAGCTGGGCAGTTACGAGAATTCCGACTACGATGGTCCCCACGCAAGGAGTGAGGTGAAGGTGTGCCGTTCCGTGGCCTGTCCGTTAGCGGGGGATTACTGCCGGGCCAGCCAGGCGAGGTCGCGCGGCTGGTCTCCCTTGTGCGACACCAGCACGTCCCATCCGCCACCGTCGCTCCGCCGGGCATAGACGCGGCCAGCGTCATCCTGGCCGTTGCTGACATGCCGTTCCCACCACCCTTCGGCGGCATGGATCTTCTTCCAACCTGCGGGCGGCATGGCGCTGGTGTGCAACTCGCCCAAGGCCCGCCACAACGCCCGCCGTCCAGCGAACTCCACCGCCACCACCGTCGCGCTGTCGCGCACCAGTTGCAGCTTCGGCAGCAGCATCGCCAGCACCAGCGCCACCTCCTCCTGCAAGCGTGGCGGCACGGCTGGGCGGGGCACCGGGGCTGCAGCCTGCTTCTCCGCCCACGCCCGCAGGCGTTGTTCCTCGGCCAGCGCCTCTTCAGCCAGTGCCTGTTGGAAGGCGGCTTCCTCTGCGGTCGCGGCTACCCGTTGCCGAAGCGTCGCCAGTTCGGCCTGCAACCCAGCCTCACGCTGGCGCGCGGCCAGCAGGTCGGTCTCCAGCAGCCTGATGCGCAATTCCTGCAACGAGGGCGTAGGGTCGTTGGCGCTGCGGTCGAACACGCCCGCCAGCGCCGCGTTGATCGCCTCATCCGGCACGGTGGCAATGCGGACGAACCAGTCGGGTGCCACCCCTTCGGGTGGATCGCCGAGGTAGCGGCCCATCCGCAGCACCTTTATGCCGGCGCCGCGCAGCGCCACCACCGCGCCGTCGCACACGGCACGGTCTCCCTCCACCAGCACATAGGCCTCTGTCGCACCGGAGATCACGGCATAGCGCGAGCGCTGCACCTGGGCGGTGGTCCGGCATGTTTGCACCGGCACCGCGCTTTGGCTGATGTCGATACGATCGCCATCGGTCAATGCGAACACCAAGCCGCGCCATGCGGCTCCCATTCGACCATCTGGCATCACCCACAGGTCGCAAAAGCGCGTCTCCAGCGCCTCTGCCCCGTCCATGACGGCAACCTCGCGCTGGTTCGCTGTATCGCGTTGCTCCACTGCCGCCGTCCTCCTTTCGGATCGCCCGCATGAACCCGATGGCTTCAATCGCCCCAATCATCGCACATCCAATCATGATTGGGGTGGTGGCAGGCGGGCTGGTGCTATGGGCGGCATGGTCGGGCATTCAGCTCCAGACGCAGGCTTCTCGGCTCATTCGCGCCTTGCGAGAGGCGGGCGGACAGTTGGCCGAGTCTGCTAACGCCAGCGCCTTCACCAGTCAGTATGAAGCGATATCGGACCGCCTGGCCGCGAGCCGCGTACTGGGTGCGACATGGCGGGCATGGCGCGAGACTCTGGTGCTGCCGGTGAGGCCAAACCGTCCCGTGCGGGCCACTGAGCGGCCCGAGGCGTGGTTCGATATCGGGCTGATGAACTCCCCCGCCGTTGGGAGCGACCTGCGATACCATGCCGCGCTACCGAATCTATTGGTCGGCGCGGGGCTGCTCTTCACTTTTCTCGGCTTGGCGGTGGCCCTTTCAAGCGCCAGCGCGATCGTGACAGGCGATCAGAGCACTCGCAGCAAAGCACTGGAAACACTGCTCGACGCAGCCTCCTTCAAGTTCATCACCTCGGTTGTCGGGCTGTTTCTGTCGATCGGCTATGCGCTGTTCCGCAAGCGTAAGCTGCGCTCGGTTGAAGCCCAACTTGCGGCCTGGTGCGGTGCGCTGGAGGAGCGCATCCCGACCGTAACCGCGCTGTCGCTCCAGCAGGAGGCGAATGAGCTTCTCCAGGCCCAGGCCACGCAGATGGAAGCCTTCACCAACGAGCTGGCCGTCAGTATCGGCACCGCGCTGGACACGGCATTCGACAAACGCCTCGGCGAGCATATCGGGCCGCTCGCCGAGGCGTTGGAGAAGCTGGCATCCGGTCTGGATACGCGATCGGAGAGTAGCGTTCAGCAGATGCTGGATGCGTTTCTGGAACGCCTCCAAGGCGGCACCGGCGACAAAATGTCGGCTGTCGCCGACACCCTGGCAGGCCTCGTCACCTCCCTGAACGGCATGAAGGAAGGGCTGCGAGACGCCGGCCAGCGGATGGCCGACGCTGCTGACGGCATGACTCGCCGGATGGGCGAGGGGGCCGAGGCGGCACTGGCAACCGTGACGGGACAGATGTCAGGCGTCGCCGAGATATTGCGCGAAGTTGCCACGCAGACCCGCACCGCCGGCGCCAGTGCCGGCCTGGAACTTGCGACGCGGATCGAGGCGGCGGCCCGAGGGTTCGAGCAGTCGGCCCGCACGGTTGCCGAAACACTAGGCTCGGCCGCCCAGGGACTTGAGCGGAAGATGGGCGAGGAAGCGAGCGCCAGCACCAGGCGGCTGCAGGAGCAGCTGGAACTCATGGTCAGTGAGCTCAAGACGCTTGCCGAAGACAACCGGCGAACTGGCGGCGCTGCGTTGGACGCATTGGCGGAGCGCATCGGCGCAGCTGCGTCGGGCTTCGAGGCCACCGCCACGCGCATTGGGGAGGTTCTGCAACGCTCTGCGAGCGAGACGGGCGGCACGCTGGGCAAAGGCGCCGAGGACGCCGTACAGCGCATTGCCTCCGCCACCGAGGGTATGCGGGCCGAACTCGTTGGCATGCTTGCGCAATTGCGTGGGACCATGGGCGAAGCGGGGGACGCCCTTCGGGACGGGACTCAAGCGGGCGCAATTGCGCTGCGGGAGAGCCTGGGCGCCGCTGGTTCCTCATTGGCGGGCAGCATAACCACGGCGGCAGACGACCTGCGCCAAGCCGGGCAGACCGCAGGCGGCGCGCTGCGCGATGGTGGCGAGGCGGCTGGCGGCCGAATGGATGAGGCCGGACGCAGTATCGGCAGTCGGGCTGATGTGTTGGCGCGCAGCGCCCTTGAGATTGATGAACGCCTCAAGGGGCTTGTGGCGCGCATTGGTGAACTCGAAGCCGCGACATCCGGTGCCGCACGTCCCCTCACTGCAGCGGCAGCTGACTTGCGGGCATCCGCCGAGTTGACCCGGTCCGCAGCACAACCACTTGCTGAGACGGCCCAGCAGGCTCGGCTGTTGATCGAGCAGGTAGCGGGTGTGATGCAACGCGTAGAAGCGGTGCACGTCAATGCCTCGAAGCTGACCACGTCCATTGAGGAGGCGGCCCGGCGTTTCGAGGGCGTCGATCGGAACTTGGCCGGCGTGCTGACACAGATGCAGACGGGCCTGGGTGGGTTCACTCGACAGATCGCCACCTTTGTGAAGGAGACCGACAATAATCTCGCGAAGGCCGCCACCCAACTTGGCGCCGCAATCAAGGGCCTGGAGGAAGCCCTCGATACGGGCCCGCGCCCGACCGGCACGCGGCCTACAGGACGTCTGTCCTGATGGCAGGTATTCGGGCATCGCAGGAGGAGGATGGAGGAGAAGGCTACTTTGCGTCGGTCAGCGACCTCATGGTCGGCGTATTGTTTGTCTTTATCCTAATGCTGACCGTATTTGCGCTGAATTTCCGTGATGCCGAACAGGCGCAGATGGTTGAACGCCAGAAGTACGAAGAGGCGGTGCGCGACGCCGAACGAGCAAGACAAGCGGCGGAACAGGCCCAGGCCAGAGCGGATGCTCAAGCGAGGCTTGCGAAGCAGGCACAGGATCGTGCCGACGAACAAGAACACGCTGCGCAAGTCGCTCAAGAGGACGCCAAGCGCGAAAGCCAACGAGCCAGTCAGCAACAGGCTCGGGCTGATGAAAAAGAATCCGAGAACGAGCGCCTTCGCGACTTGCTAAGGCAATCGATGGCGCAGCTGCAACGCGACATCGAGGACCGAACGGCCGCCCGCAACCGGCTGCTGACGAGTGTCGAACAAGAACTCGTATCCCGTGGTGTGAAGGTACAGGTCGACCAGCGATCGGGCATCCTTCGCTTGTCTGGTGATCTGCTGTTTGGAACGGGTAGCGCGGTCCTGAGCGCAGGGGCCAGGCAGACGGTCCAGGTTCTCGCAGAGATCATGACACGAATACTCCCCTGCTACGCGTCCGGCACGTCCACAAATGGCTGTGCAGAGCGAGAAGCCATCCTGGAGACGGTATTGGTCGAAGGCCACACGGACCGCCAGCGGTTTGGGGCTTTGGACAGGTTGGCGTCGCAAGACCAGAACGACCGCCTGTCGGCCGAGCGCTCATTGTCCGTGTTCCTGGAACTGCGCCGATCACAACCCGCGCTGGATGGATTGCTCAACACGGATCAGCAACCTCTTCTTGGTGTATCGGGCTACGGACAGCGTCGCCCACTTCCGGACACGCCCTGCGCCAGCAAGGATGACTGTGGTGCCGATCGCCGGATTGACCTTCGCTTCGTCTTGTCTGCACGGTCATCGACAGAACTGGAGAAGATCCGGGAAGAGATTTCTAGGGCGCTGGGGCCAGCCAGATGACGCATGCTATCGACGCGTTGGAAGCATTGAAGGCTGCAATTGAGGCCGGCCTCGGGCGCGCAGATCTGCCGGAGGTATCTGCCAGTAGGAAGGCGATAGTTCGGCTGGGGGCCGCCGAAGCGGCCCCAACGGCACCACAAGGACCAATCCTTGAAGCACTTCGCCGCCGGCTCCTCGATGCATACCGCAAAGAAGACGCGAGGAATGTCGATTGGCGGGATTTGCGTGATGCCCCCTGGGTTCTGTGGAGCGGAGAATTTCCTTTGGCCCCCGTAAAGGGCATTGCCGATGACGTGTACCAATTGGCGACTGAGCATCAGAGAACCCTGAGAAATCTCATTGAGGCTTGGATCAATTGCTTCACTCCAGACGGGGCGGGAATCGCCAAAGGCGGCGAGCGAATTCGTGCTCTCCTGGCCCTGCATGACGACATGCGCCTGGACCAGTGGCGCGACGCACAAAGACGGGTGAGCTTTTTTGAGCCGAAGGTCGGCCCGCTTCGCGTCGCCACATGGCTTCTAGATGGTCCAGAGTCAGTTGCTGAAGTCCTTCAACACACCGGGCTCGCCGACCCACTCCGGGGCACTGGCGGCTATGCCAAATCGGTGCAAGTTGACCTGATTGGGGCACTACCCGTGCGATTGCGCCACAATCGGGCGCAATCGAGCGTGGAACGCGGTAAAGTTTTTTTGGTCAACGACGGCAGGCTCAGGTTTCCGGAACTACGCGGACCGATGGCCGCCGGGCTGGTTTCGGCTTGGTTGGGCGCCGCACAACCTCCGGCGGACACGACACGCCGAAGCGTTCTGGAGTTTCTTCTGCGGTATCTGGGTGACCCTCGCCTAAGGCCAGAAAACTGGATTGGGGCGGGCGAGGAAGCGGTCGCACTCGTGCGGCGATGGCTGACGAGAGCGTCACTTGAGGCATTTTTTGACCTCATTTCCGACCACGCCCATGACGCCCATTGGAAATGGCGAAAAGCCTTCTGGAACGCTTGTATGGAGCACTGCAACAGCAAGAACATTCCCTTCGACGCGTGGCTTGCCCTCGGTCCGCGGATTCACGCCTCTGCCCGAGCCGTACGTGAGTTGGGTGGCGCGTACGCTCAGCTCAACCGGTCGAATGGAGTGCAGCCGGACCACGCTGTCCTTCTAATGATGGTTGGACCCCTCGTATTGTGCGAGTGGAGCCATAGTGGAAGGCTGAGGGCATGGATGTCTGACGGTCAAACCGCCCCAAAACTCTACAAGAGCGAATATGAGAGAAGCGAACTGGTGAGAACCGGACTCCCATTTCCGCCAAATATCACCTATCGCTCTAAGGGTCAGTTAAGTGGTGATGGACTAACGCATTTCAGCTCTGATCGTAGTTATTGGCAGGGGAGCGCTGCAGAGCTTCTCGCACAACGCGCCGGTGTCAAGCTGACCCATAGGGAATGGTATCCTCGGTGACAGCAGCACTCGAATTTGATGTTTCGTCACTGGGGACAGAATTCCGGATCCGAGGTCCAGATGGATGTCTGCCAGTTGAAAGATGGTCGATTGAGGCACCAGCGCAGGCGGTGCCGGGCCTCGACCTACTACAGCGCTTTATCGCCAATGATGAGGCATTGGCCGAGGACGAAGTTATCGTCGTTGAACATTCGGCCATCTCCCAATTATCCGCGCGTGAAGCCGAGTTGCTCAGCCTGCCCACCGTGGCAGATGCCGTCGCTGAAATTCGCACGTCGGGGCTCATCACACAGGCGAATTTTAAAGCCACGCTGCAATGGAGACGTCCCACAGGCCAACCCCTCGTCGGTGTTATCCGCGTCGGAACTTGGCTGCGAATCGGCGATGGCTGGCGACGCGTGCCAGATGTGTTGTTCTCGGTAGCCGAAGCGATCGACGCCTTAGCCAATGCCGCACCAGATGACCAAGCTGCCCGCCTCTCAGCGATCTCAACACTCAGAGACACGCTGCCTGGAGCGCAAACCGAAGGGTACGCGGAAGTTCCCGGTGTGCTTGGCACCATCACCATTGCGATGGCGGATGCGTTTTCCCTCGATCTGCGGGGAGAAGGTGAGGGAACACGGCTCATACCGGTTCTTCATCGAGCAGGAGCCGACGATGCCATTCCGTTGCTATCCGCTGAGCAACAGGAGGCATTCGGCAATGATCAGTTCCATCGCTTTACCACGGCGCGCTCGGTCTATGCTCTCGCGCGTGGGGTCTTTGTCGTCGTGGCGCCGCCGCTTCGGCGCGCTCTCGATGAGGTTCGCCGTGTCCAAGCTGGAACAGCGGCAACCAGGCGTGCGTTTCTAGCTGCCCCTCGTGCCTTTCTCAGGGAGGCTCTTGGAGACGAGACGGACCCTACGGTCATAGAGGGAGTTTTTTGCGAGACGCAGGCGTATTCCGACCGCGTACTCGGTCTAGGGATATGGCAACCCAGGGTGCTGCCGTGGATCAGCCTGGAAACCAATGACTGGTTCGGCAGCGATGGCACGAAGGGGATGCCTGAGCCTCGTGGCCGGCAGCAACGCGAAGCTGGGCTCTTCATCGGCGACCGGAAAGTGGCTCTAACCCATGACCAAGCGTTGGCATTGGCCACTGTGGTGGGTGATGCCAAGGCAAACGGGGTCCCGTCCGTGTCCTTCGGGGACGACCAGGGGGAAATTCAGGTCCCGGCAACCGAGGACACCCTTCGAGCACTCGAAAGCATCATTCAGTCCGACCGCTCCCCACCTCCAGATGATCAAGAAGCTGCCGCACGCCGTCGGGATGCGCCTCCCCCAGAAGTTCTGATCATCGCGCCAAACGAAGAGAAGGTCGATCTGGAAGCTAGGTTCGTTCCTCGACCTGCTCCAGAAAGCCAGTTGCCACGGTCAGTCGAGACGCTGTTGAAGCCGCATCAGCGCGAAGGGCTTCAATGGCTGCAGGACTCATGGCGTTCTGGGCGGCCTGGGACACTGCTGGCCGACGATATGGGCCTGGGGAAGACGCTCCAGGCTCTCGCGTTCCTCACTTGGATCCGCGATGGGATGATCAACGGCAATATTCCCCGCGCGCCATTGCTGATCGTTGCCCCAACAGGGCTCTTGGAAAACTGGCGTGCGGAACACGACCGACACCT
>CANKGV010000035.1 GCA_947481575.1 Alphaproteobacteria bacterium | reverse complement strand
ACTCGACATCCTGCGCGCCGCCATGGCTGCCCGCCACCCCAGGAACGAGGTCGACGCTACTCTTGAACCGCAGGCCAACGCTGCGTAGCCTGCTCAACCAATGACGCCTGCCACACGATTTTCAACAATGGGCGGGACATCCCCTTCGCCGGGGCGCGTGCGTGGTACCGTAGTTCATGGTTCTTACACGCTGCGTTTTGCTCGCCACCGGAATTGTGTTTGCGCTTGCCGTTGGCAATGGCCAAGCGGCCGAACACGGCGGCGCAGCAGCCGTCGATCCCAACGCCCCCGTTTTCCTGAAGATGGAAGCGCTGAATGTCACAGTATTCGATCGTGGCGCAGCGCACGGCAGGATATCGATCGAATTGCGGATCGATGTGATCAACAAGGCCCGAACGGCTGACGTGCAGAAGCAGATGCCGCGCTTGTATGACGGGTTCTTAGCGGCCGTAACCGAATACTCAGGAACCCGCGCGGCTGCCGACCGCGCGCCGGACCTCGACTACCTGATGGGCCGGTTCCAAGCGTACGCCGACACCACCGTAGGAGCCGGGGTAGTCAAGGTGCTCGTGCACCATTCGATGCGCACCCTGTAGCGAGCGGTTGCGCCGGGTGGTCGAAGACGCCCTGTACCGGAAAGTCCTCGCCGCCTCCCACCAGTCCGTATGGGAGTGCGACGTCGGCGCGTCAGCCGTGCATGTCGGCGAGCCCTTCTGGAGCCAGATCGCGCGGCCGAACCCGGGCGCGAAGATTCCGTTGGACCAGTTCCTCGCACTCGTGCACCCGGACGACCGCACGGCCACACGTGTGGGCCTGACCAGTCAGGACGGCCTGCGGCCCGATGAATCAGCGCCCGAGTTCCGCGTGACTGTCTCCGGCGACGAGGTGCGGGAGTTTTCGATCCCAGGCGGGATCGCTGCCGGTACCGGCGGAACGCAAATCGTCGGCCTGATCCGCGACATCACAGAGTCGAAGCGACTCCGCCGCGAACTCGAAGTGGCACGCGATCAGGCAGAGAGCGCCAATCGCGCCAAGTCGGAATTTGTCGCCACGATCAGCCACGAGATTCGCACTCCGATCAACGGGATTCTCGGCATGATCGGCCTGTTGCTCGACACTGACCTAAACCGGGAGCAGCGGGACTTCGCTGCGACCGTTCAGGAATCCGGCCAGGCGTTGCTCGAAATTGTCACCGACATCCTGGACTTCTCGAAGATCGAGGCGGGTCGGCTCGAACTGGAACAGATCGACTTCAGCATCGATGAAGTAGTCCGCAGTGCGGTACGACTGCTCGAGCCGCGCGCGCGTGGCAAAGGCCTTCAGCTGATCTACCACGCGGCGCCTGAGCTTCCGCCCGCCCTCACCGGCGACCCCGGCCGCCTGCGGCAGGTGTTTCTGAACCTGATCAACAATGCCGTTAAGTTCACCGAAAGCGGGCATGTACTGGTGCGGTCGAAGATGCTGGGCAGTTCCCAAGGCATTGCCCGCCTGCGGTTTGAGGTCGAGGACACCGGAATCGGCATCGGCGAGGCCTCCATGGCCAAGCTGTTCCGCAAATTCTCGCAAGTAGACTCCTCGATAGCCCGCCGATACGGCGGCACGGGTCTCGGCTTGGCAGTGTGCAAGAACATCGTGGACCTGATGGGCGGAGACATCGGCGTAACTTCGTCCCCGGGCGCCGGCAGTACGTTTTGGTTCGAGGTCGCGCTGACCGAGACTGCCACGAAGTTGAGTGCGGCGAAGCCCGCGACGGGTCCGCGCCGCAAGGGCGCCCCTGTCTTGGTCGTCGACGACAACATCGTCAACGCGCGCCTTCTGGTGGCATTAATGGCCAAGCAAGGATACCGCTGCGACGTTGTAGAAACGGGCGCCGCGGCCATCGATGCCGCTCGCGGCGGTGGCTACGGCATGATCCTGATGGATCTCCAGATGCCCGACATGGACGGCACCACCGCGGCGGAGGCGATCCGCGCGATGCCGGGGCACGCGGCCGAGGTCCCGATTATTGCGGTGACGGGAGATGCGACATTTGCGGATCGCGAGCGCTATCGCAATTCTGCAATCAACGACTTCCTCACCAAGCCAGTCGATCGCGAGCAGTTGCTAGCGGTAAGCCAGCGTTGGGCCGGCGGGCGTGTTGCGCCGGCCCGGTCCGCTCCTCCGGTGGAAGACGAGAGCGATGATCCGATGATCGACCGCGCCGTGATCCGCGGCCTCACTGAACGTCTGGGAGCTGAGAAGACCGGAGAACTTGTCGATCTCTATGTAGCCGACCTGAAGGAGCGCATGGGCCGTGTTCACGCTGCGGGCGTCTCACGAGACCTGCACTCCCTCAAACGCGAGGTTCATGACTTGCGAAGCACGTCCGGATCGCTTGGCCTAAGCCGTCTGTTCGGGTTGGGCGAGGAGATTCAGTCCGCATGCAGCGATGGTCGGGATGACGACGCCTTCCGGCTCGCAACCCATGTACCCGAGATAAGCGTTGCAACCATCACGGCGTTGGCGAGTGCCGACCCGCGCAACGGCCCTGTTCGAAGCTAGAGGGACAAACCCTGATGCACTGCGCGCTGCGTTCGATTGTGCTGACATTGGCGGCCCTTGCTTGGCCGTGGGCGGCGGTTGCCGTTGATCACCCGGGCACGCGGTTCCGCGTCGACTTCGCCGACCTTCCGGCACCCGGCGCAACAACCTCCGCCAACAACACCGCCCGAACCATCCCACGTCCGGCCAACGCCACGTTGGAGGTGCCTCCCGGGTTCAAGGTCATCATGTTTGCCCAGGGTCTGAGCAATGCCCGTTGGCTGGTCGCTGCCGAGAACGGGGACGTATTTGTCGCCGAACCTGCGGCGGGTCGCGTGACCCTGCTGCGCGACGCCGACGGCGACGGTATCGCCGAGGTCGCGCGCACGTATATCTCGGGCCTAGATCGGCCGCACGGACTGGCGATCGTCGCGGGGTACCTCTATGTCACCACCCCAACGACGATCCTGCGGTACCCGCGCAGACCAGGTGAAGTTACTCCTGCCGGACCGCCCCAAGGACTCGGCGGACGCAACCCGCTGGGTGACGGGCAAGGGCATTTCACCCGCAATCTGGCGATCGCGCCCGACGGACGACAGATATTCGTTGCCGTGGGCAGCCGAACCAACTTGTCGGCCGAGGCGGCGCCGCGCGCAACGATCCAGAGCTTTGACATCAATGGCACGGCGCAACAGACGTTTGCCGCTGGCCTGCGCAATCCGGTGGGACTGGCGTTCCGGCCCGGTTCCAACGACCTCTACACCGTAGTCAATGAGCGGGACGGGTACGGTGACGGACTTGTACCGGACTACTTCACCGTGGCGCGCCAAGGCGACTTTTTCGGCTGGCCGTTCGCCTACCTGGGCCCACATCCGTCCCAGGGTGTGCTGGGTCTGCAGCGTCCAGACTTGGTGCTGTCAGCCAAGGCGCCGGATGTGCTGTTTGAGGCCCATTCGGCACCACTCGGCCTCGCGTTCTACGAGGGCGCGCAGTTCCCGGCCGAATACCACGGCGACGCATTCGTGGCCCTGCATGGCTCGTGGAACTCGGGCCGCCCGACTGGCTACAAAGTGGTGCGGATCCCGTTCGGCACCGACGGCCGGCCAACCGGCGAATACGTAAACTTCGCCACCGGTTTTTGGGTGGGCGGCGACAAGACTGCCGAAGTGTTTGGACGCCCGGTGGGACTAGCGATCGCCGCCGATGGCGCATTGCTGATTGCCGACGACGTCGGCAACGTCATCTGGCGAGTCTCCTACGGTCGCTAGGAGCGCCGGAATAGAGGAGCCCGAACGGGAAAGGAAGTGGTGGAGCCGAGGGGGATCGAACCCCTGACCTCGACATTGCGAACGTCGCGCTCTCCCAGCTGAGCTACGGCCCCACGAATTCGGGCGGATAATGGGAATCCGCCCCACCTGAGTCAACTGCGCCGCGACCTTGCCCGTTACGATAGCCCCTACTACAAGTGCAAGAGTTCACCGCGGGCAGGACCATGGCATCAATCTTCTGGCTTATTGACAAGGTCTTCTGGCTTATTGACACGGTTCTCCGCCTATCCATCTGGGCGCTGATCATCTCGGCAGTTTTGAGCTGGTTGGTCGCATTCGGCGTGGTGAACCGCCACAACCGGTTCGTTTACACGATCGGCGATTTCTTCAACCGAATCACCGAGCCGGTGCTTGGGCCAATGCGGCGAGTCATGCCCAACCTGGGCGGGATTGATATTTCGCCACTGGTCCTGATCCTGCTGCTGCATTTTATTCGTCTGCTGCTGCAGTTTATTCGTCAGTTCCTGCCGGAACTCTTCCTGCGGTGACGCCGTTCACAGCGTCGGCGGACGCGGTTCTGGTAACGTTGCGCGTCACCCCGGGGGCTGGTCGCGCCGAAGTTGGCCCAGTGGTGCTTGAGGCGGACGGCAGCACGGTGGTGCGAGCGCGCGTCACCGCCGTTGCCGAGGACGGCAAAGCGAACACGGCGCTACGTAAGTTGCTCGGCAAGGAGTGGCGCGTCGCGCCCAGCGACATCGACGTCGTGCGCGGCTCCACCGGACGGCGCAAGACCGTGCGCATCGCGTGCAACCCCAGCGATCTGTTGCCGCGGCTCGCCGAGTGGGAGAAGTCCCATCGTGACTGACGCCCGCATCCTCGATGGAAAGTCGCTAGCCGCCACCTTGCGGTCCGGTATTGCCGCTGCGGTGGCGGGCCTCGGCCGCAGTCACGGCGTGGTTCCCGGCATTGCCATGGTGCTGGTGGGTGACGACCCCGCCAGCCACATCTACGTTCGCAACAAGACCCGCCAAGCGGGCGAGTGCGGCTTCTTCGCACGCGACATCCTGTTGCCGGCGAACACGCCGGAAAGCCAAGTGCTTGATACGGTCGCGGCGCTTAACCGCGATCCGGCGATTCACGGCTTCCTGGTGCAGATGCCATTGCCGCGCCACATCAGGCCCGAAGCAGTGATCGATGCCGTGGATCCAGCCAAGGACGCGGACGGATTTCATTTCGTCAATGCTGGCTACCTGGCCATGGGCCGGGATGCCGTGATCCCAGCCACGCCGCTCGGCTGCCTTGCCCTGATCCGCCTGGCACACACAGATCTCACCGGCCTGTCGGCAGTCGTGATCGGTCGATCGAACTCGGTCGGCAAGCCCACGGTGCAACTGTTGCTGCGCGAAAATTGCACGGTTACCGTCGCACACTCCAAAAGCCGGGACCTCCCCACCATCGCCCGCACCGCGGATATTCTGGTAGCAGCCGTGGGTCGCCCGGAGTTGGTGCGCGGCGATTGGGTCAAGCCCGGCGCGACCGTGATCGATGTCGGCATCAACCGCCTCGACCTCGGTGGCGGCAAAACCAAAATGGTCGGCGACGTAGCATTTGCCGAGGCGGTGAAGGTTGCGGGCGCGATCACGCCGGTGCCCGGCGGTGTTGGCCCGATGACAATCGCGTGCCTGCTTCAGAACACGCTCGCCCTCTGCTGCCGCAAGCTGGGCGTTTCAATCCCAGTTCCGGCCTAGCGGCGTGGATTGACTCCACGCGCACGGGCACTAACGAGTACCCCCAGAGAAAGGGCGACCACGCTCAGCGGCATGGGTCGTCCTGCGGCCACTTCGTTGACTCCTTCGCTCATCAGTCTGGCTTCTTGCGCAAGTAGACTGATGGACCGAGCGGGCCCCGTGGACGGTGGACGGACCGACGCCGCAAGCAGCCCCGCGAGACCAAGGCCGACCACCACCAGGGCGGCGCCGACCATCGCCGCCGCAGGCGCGGCGCCAAACCGAGCCGCCAGCATGATGTATGCCGCGGCGATCATGAATCCTAAACCGGTGAGAACGAGGGCACCGGCGAAGCCGTACAGCCCAGTGCGCCGCGCAACGCGGCGAACCCCGTGTACCACCGTCGCCAACGCCGGCAAACCGGCGGCGGCCGCCAATGCCGCCTTGACGTTCAACGCCCGGGCGCCTTGGTCAGCGCCAGAAAATTGTGCCGACCGCGAGGCCGAGCGCAGCCGCGATCAGAACGCTAGTGATTGGATGGCCGCGTACGACGCCTTCCATTGCGTCTTCCAGCTCACTGGCTTCGCTGGCGGCTTCTGAGAAGACCCGCTTTGTCTTGGCCGTCACGCCTTCTTTGAGGGAATCACTGAGGCGCTCAAGATCCTGCCGCACTTTGGCAAGGTCGGCTTCAAACGTGTCGAACGCGCCGTTGGTCTGGGGCCGCTTCATGTGTCGATCCTCGCATCATGTTTAGGACGGACACACGGGTAGCAGGTTGGTTGGAAAGGCCCTGTGCAACGTAGCACACCCCGAGCTGGCCCTAGCGGCGGACGACCGGCCGCTTGCCCATTCTCGGGTCCCGCGCTTGCGTCCTTGGATCGCGCGCGGCGGCGAAATTAGCGTTGGCCCAGCCGGTCAAAATGTATTTCTCGTGAGACTGGCTGATTTGACTCCGGTGCGGATAGCAAAAGTTGGCGGGAAATATCAGAATCTTGCCCTTCTTCGCCTCGCAAATGTACTTCTGGTGCAGAAATTCGGTGCCGCCCCCAGGAACGTCGTTTAGATACAAAATGAATACTAAGTGGCGGTCAACGAGGTCCCCGGTGGCGTCGCAATGCCACGAGTGATACCCCCCGCCAGGCTTGTAGTACTGGATGTGCGGTAGGAACTTGAACTGGACCACCTGCTTCCAGGAAGCATCTACGTCCGCGTAGTACTTGGGAATCAAGTCGGTGAACTGCTTCATCACCGCGTTGTAGCCACACGCGGTGGGCGATGGAATCTGCGGGTTGCCCTGCGGAAGTCCTTCCACCGCGAGGTCTTCGCTGTCCTTGACCTGCTTGTTCACCTGGTAATTGCCGGTGCGCCCGGGCCCGGTTAGGCCCATCCGGCTGCATACCTGGAACAGGTCGATCAGTTTGTCGCAAATACTGATATCGCTTAAGTAATATTCACGAACAAAGTTCATCTGCTTCCCCAGCATGAGGGCCGTGCGTGGCCGGCGGCGGCGACCACAAGATGGTAGTTCACCACTACTGCTAGCTCCAGCGCGGCTGCTCGCGACGCGAGCTCGGCCCCCGAAACGAAAAAGGCCAGCCCCATGCGGACCGGCCCTTTCGTCACCAAATGCTCGTAACCATTTGGCCGCATTACGAAATCTGGAGCGGGAGAAGGGATTCGAACCCTCGACCCCAACCTTGGCAAGATTCGCATTTGCCATAACCGACTGATATTGCGTCGATAATTCCGCCGTTGGAATTTCCGTATACGATCCGTATATGCCGCTTTCGTAGGATCCGATCCCTTTTTGGTCCTGCCGATTGGAGCTGATTGTGAACCAGGTGAAGATTCAGGCGCAGGACAAGTCAGGGAACTGGCGGACCTATCACGTCACGATGAACAACGATCAGGTCATCCTGCGGGAAATGCAGAGCTTGCAGTCAAAGCTTCCTAACCATCGGATTCGTGGGGTCGACGAGATGGGGAGGATAACCGACCTCCTTTAGCTGCGCCTTCGCCTGCCCACCCGCGCAGCGTCAAACAAGGAACTCGTCGCGCTTGTGACCCGCCTTCTCGGCGGCAACCAGCCAGAGTGGCGACCTGCCTCGACCCGTCCAGGTGTTTCCATTCTTGTCGCGGTACTTGATCCGCGCGGGCTTGCGACGACCATCCGTCGTGGCGCTAGTGGACTTGCGCGGACCCATTGCCAAACGGAGCTCATCAAGGGTGATGCCGTGTTTTGTCATCAGCTTGGTCACGGCTCTCACGGCCTTGAGGTGACCGCGATTGGACTTCTTGAGCTTCTCTTGGAGAGCGGCGATCTGTTTACGGATGGCTGCTTCAGTTAGGACTTTTGGCATTGACGATCCTTTTTCCGTTCGGTGGAGGGCCACAATAAGACTTGATCACCGTCAGACCGCCAGCCGAAAAATCCGAAGGTTGAAGACAAGGAAACCCGCCCGCCGCCGCGTTACAACGAGGGCACGCTGATCGAGGCGATGCAGAATGCCTGGCGGTTTGTCGAGGATGAGGTTCTGCGCGACCGCCTGAAGGAGGCCAAGGGGATCGGCACCCCCCGCTTGACCAAAGACCCTACCCGCTTGCATTCCATAGTGTGCGGACGACGAACACAAGAGCGTCTTGGTAGCCCTTGAAATAATGTTGCGTGACATGCCACCCCACCCCGAAGGAGCACCTCTATCACGGAAACGTGATGTAGAATTCGTCCGTGCAGAGGGAAGAAAAGATGATGTTTTGCATAAATAGATCAAACACAAACCATCATTATCAGGAACTCGCATCATTCAAATGTACTCTCCTCACACATCCTTTATTCAAAAGAATATTCGCCAGTGGGTTGACCTAGACCGCTGGTTACAGCCTTTTGCCGCAACCCTTACGCTAAAACAGCGTATCTCTATCTACGGGGACCTGCATTCTTCCAGCGTCTCCTTGACCCCAGATCTGGCCTCACAGAACCTGAAGCACTTTCTCAATGTGCTGAACAAGCGAGTTTATGGGGCATCCGCACAGAGACACGGCAAGAGCATCTCGGTCTTGTCTGTGATTGAGGGCGGCAACTCAAAGCGCCTGCACTACCACTTGGCACTCGACTGTCCGAGAGATGACCTCGTTGAGGTGTTTCCCGATCTGGTTGCCCAAATTTGGCGATCAACGCAGTGGGGCTACCACGAAACCTGCGTGACTCCCTGCGACGGGGGCTGGGTCACCTACATGACGAAGCTCAGAGACAAACCTGACTTCGCTGACGCCATAGATTGGATGAACACTCACAATCCGAACTGACCCTTCGAGTTGTTGTGACCGCTGGGTATAGACCCCTTTCACACCTTCAATCGTCCCAGACTGATCAGAAGACCCGCAAAAGCCAGCGGGTCTTGATTACTGAATATTACCTAAAGTCCACGCAATACAGCCAATAGGACATGCAACCAAATGACCGTTAAGAGCCTCTAAGACCACTAAGAGAACCACTCAACGAACCAATAAGAAGGAGCTAAGACCAATGAATGATCCATCCCTAACTAACTTCAATGTGCCTTCCAGCATTAAGACCCGCTTCGATGCAGTTTGCAGAGCTAGTGGCAGAACCCGCACTTCGATCCTCGTCGAACTGATGGAGCGCTTCATCGTTCAGCAGGGTCAGGTGATCGCCGCAAGAAATGCGGATTTCCAACGAGCTGATGAAGCAATCCAAAATCACCGTCGAATTATGGGTTTCAAAGAGTTTTGGGCAAGTCAGTCCAAGACCCCAGACAACTACGGTCAAATCCGATTTAAACCTGACTCAAGCCCGCCTTCCTTCGCCGTCTCCGATGCAGATGGAGATCGGTGGTGATGAAGGACGACCAACGCCCCTAGACCAGCCAGGAATGATCTAGACCCGTTGCCACCCAGCTGGATTCTGAGGGACGCCATCAAACGTAAACCTTGGTCTGTGTTTGATGGGAGGGACGGATGGCACGGTATGTTGCGTACTTCAGAGTCTCGACAGCGAGGCAGGGCAAGTCAGGGCTTGGTCTAGCTGCTCAGAAATCACTCGTTGAGCGGTTCCTCAGTGCGGGTGACGAGCTCGTTGCAGAGTTCGTTGAGGTTCAATCAGGAAGAAACGACCAGCGTGTCGAGCTTTGGCGAGCGTTCGCCGTGGCGAAGAGGCAGAACGCCAAAATCCTCATAGCCAAGTTGGATCGCTTCTCCCGCCGAGTGAGCTTCATTGCGGGAATCATGGAACAGGGAATAGGGCTGGTCGTGGCTGAGATGCCTCATGCCACCGATTTCCAACTCCACATCTTTGCAGCGTTGGCACAGGAAGAACGGAGATTGATCTCTGATCGAACTCGCAATGCACTTGCTGAAGCAAAGAAGCGAGGCGTGGTTCTTGGCAAGAACGGAGCAGTCCTGGCAGCCAGGAACCGTGACGCAGCCGATGCCAGAGCGAGAGAGCTTCGACCGATAGTTCAGCCGCTCATTGAGGCGGGAAATTCGTACAACGAGATTGCCCGTCGCTTGAACGAATTGGAGATCAAATCCGTTGGCGGAGGGAAGTTCTACGCCGAGCAGGCGAAGAACCTCGTTACGAGGATCGGTTCAATGATGGGGAACGGGTCAGCCTCCAAACCCGTCCCCCCTGAATTGGCGCAGCAGAAGCTGCCCCAGGATTCTCGCTAAGGAAGTGTTGCACCCGTCCTGGTGTCAGCACCGCCATTGCCAGGCGTTCTGCCTCAGCCTCAGCCCACCTGAGTTCGCGAATTGCTCGGGGACCATTCCACATCGATATTGCGACCGCCAAGATGGCCAACAGCGCAAGCGCCGCCTGGCCAATAGTCAGTTGCCCAAAGTTTCCAGCAAAGACGTTATCCAACCCGTCGGCGAACCACTCTCTACCGTCGGCGAGCCACTCTCCACAAGACTGCGCAGCTGCGTATAGGGCCCCACCCAGTTCCTCCAATGTCATGTAACCCTCCCCTAGGTAGCGTGGCCAGCGTCTCTCAGCTTCTCAGGCTGGAGTAATCACTTCGGCTTCCACGCGCTCGCGAGCCGCTGCGCTTCCGCGATCTGCGCGGGGGTCATCTTGGCGGCGACAACGTCGCGGTTCTTGACGGCGTCGGCACGGTCCGTGGGGTCGGTGTAGCGCGACGCGGCCAAGTTCCACCACATGTGCGCTTGGGTGTAGTCCTGCGGGACGCCTTGGCCGTTGGAGTACTTGAGCGCCAGATTGTACTGGGCGTCGGCTAGGCCCTGATCCGCAGCCTTGCGGTACCAGCTGACGGCCTGAGCGTAGTCCTGCGGGACACCTTGGCCGTTCGCGTACCTGAGCCCCAGATTGTACTGGGCGTTGGCGTTGCCCTGATCCGCAGCCTTGCGGTACCACGCCACGGCCCGAGCGTAGTCCTGCGGTACGCCTTGGCCGTCGTAGTACATGTTCCCCAGATTGGTCTGGGCGTCGGCATCACCCTGATCCGCAGCCTTGCGGTACCAGGCCACGGCTTGGGCGTAGTCCTGCGGCACACCTCGGCCGTTGGCGTACATGTTCCCCAGATTGTACTGGGCGCTGGCATCACCCTGATCCGCAGCCTTGCGGTACCAGGCCACGGCTTGGGCGTAGTCCTGCGGGACACCTTGGCCGTTGGCGTACATGACCCCCAGATTGTACTGGGCGCTGGCATCACCCTGATCCGCAGCCTTGCGGTACCAGGCCACGGCTTGGGCGTAGTCCTGCGGCACACCTCGGCCGTTGTCATACATGACCCCCAGATTGTACTGGGCGTCGGCATCACCCTGATCCGCAGCCTTGCGGTACCAGGCCACGGCTTGGGCGTAGTCCTGCGGGACACCTT
>CANKGV010000034.1 GCA_947481575.1 Alphaproteobacteria bacterium | reverse complement strand
ATGGGCCTGGGGAAGACGCTCCAGGCTCTCGCGTTCCTCACTTGGATCCGCGATGGGATGATCAACGGCAATATTCCCCGCGCGCCATTGCTGATCGTTGCCCCAACAGGGCTCTTGGAAAACTGGCGTGCGGAACACGACCGACACCTTGCACTACCTGGCCTTGGACAATGCCTGCGCGCCTACGGTGCCGGGCTGCGCGCGCTTCGCAATGATTCCGGCGACGGCTGCCCCACCCTGGATGTGGAGGCAATTCGGCGAGCCGACTGGGTCCTCACGACCTATGAGACCTTGCGCGACTACGACCGTGACTTCGGGCAGGTACGGTTTGCCGTTTTGCTGTTCGACGAAGCGCAGAAAATAAAGACGCCGGGCATCCGACTTACTGATGCGGCAAAGGCGATGAACGCTGACTTTCGCATCGCACTCACTGGAACGCCAGTGGAGAACCGCCTGGCAGACCTGTGGTGCATCATAGACACCGTTCATCCCGCTTACCTCGATGATCTCAAGACGTTCAGCGCTCGGTACGAGCGAAACACGGATATCGATACGCTACGGAAGCTAAAAAGACTCCTGGATCGCCCGATTGGCGGGTGCCCCGCCTTGCTACTTCGTCGAATGAAGGAAGACCAGTTGCCGGACTTGCCACCGCACAGAGTAGAGTTATTGGAGGCGGAAATGCCTTTGCTACAACAGACCACTTATGGCGAAACGATCGAACAGCTGAGGACGGCTGGGCGGGGCGGATCCGTCCTGGCTGCACTCCAGAGGCTCCGCGCCATTAGTCTGCATCCTGATCCTGATATGGTCGGCACAGATGATGAATTTGTGGCCGCATCGGCACGAATAAAGACGGCGATGGCCAAACTTGACGAGATCAAAAATCGAGAAGAGCGGGCACTCTTGTTTGTGGAAGACTTGGCGGTTCAAGCTCGTGTCGCAGGGTTACTACAGCGCAGATATCGGATGCCGTCCCTGCCTTTGATAATAAATGGGCAAGTCCCCGGCGCGATGCGGCAGGCCAGGGTTGACGCCTTCCAGCAAGGCCCCGATGGCTTCGATGTCATGATACTGTCGCCGAAGGCCGGAGGGGTCGGCTTGACGCTCACCCGCGCAAACCACGTCATCCATCTTAGCCGATGGTGGAACCCGGCCGTCGAAGACCAATGCAACGGTCGCGCCGTGCGAATTGGGCAAACCCGGTTGGTAACGACATACCTCCCAATCGCCATCCTCCCGGAAGGGCGGCGGTCCTTCGATCAGAACCTCCATGCGCTCCTCGAGAGAAAGCGTAACCTCATGCGAGAAGCTCTATGCCCACCTGCGGCCACAGACACGGATTATCAAGAACTCCTGAATGCCACTGTAGGGACGTGATCTGGAATCTGTTGGGGCAAGCATGGCCTTCTGCTCCCCCCACTCCAGCGGAAACCCCTCGCGCAGCACGGCGCTTCCGCTGACCCGCCAGGCAGAGATGCTGAAGCTGAGCCGGAGCAGCCTGTACTACAAGGCGCGCCCGGTCTCGCCGGCCAACCTGGGGTCACCACACGATTTGTACAAAATCATACGCTACGGATTGAGCAGGGCATCACGCATGAAAATTCGCTTGCGCTCCAATAGCGCGTGGAGGTTCTCGTCCAAGGGTTTCGGCCCTTCGGGGCGGCGCTGATCGACGCCCCACTCGACAGATATCGCGACAACATCAGCCCGCCGCGTTCGTCAAATCTAAGATAAAAGTAGTTGGGTGCTCAGACGATGCAACCACTCTGATCTCCCCCTGCGCGATCACGGAAGCTTGTTCCGATGGGCGCGCCGTGAAATCGAAGGTGCCGCCCCGCGACCGCCAATAACCAAAGCCCTGATCAAGCATAATTTCAAGAGAGACCCCTTCGGAATTCTTTAAGCGCAGATTACGGCCATGCGGCAATGCTTGCCGGACGGCGGTCTCGACGGAGGTGGCGTAGCCCAAACCCGAAACGACCGCCTTCAACACCTGGTCCCGCGTCGCGCTGTCTCGCCAATCATGGAATATCGAGAACGGTTGCGTCTGCCCAATGCCTCCCCCACGATCCCCCAGGGTGCGAATGACCGCAGTTGGATTCGGCGCACTCCTATCTGGCTTTCCAAGAAGCACTCGCAACACGGAGGTTAACAGGGCCACAGCAAGCGGGTTAAAGAGGTACCGATCTTCGTATTCGACACCTGTGATCCGACCCGCCGCCAACCAAGCTCGGGCGTCGACGCTATGCTCCAATATCAGTTTCCAAAACCTGATTCCAAAATCATAAGCCCGACCGTCAAGTTCCCCGCGCACGTTAATTCTCGACAGCGCTGGGCGTGCCCGGGCAAGAGCGTCACCAACGTCAAATTCACCACCTGGCTCCTGCCAGGTCAAACCAGAGGTAGCGACAACCCCTTCCGGTGGAGCGGCGCTTACGGCTGAGTATTGGCGGATTGCTCCCCATGCTTTCGTGCCGCTTGCCGTGCGAACGGCAGCCATCAACGTGGAAGGTGCGGTTCCCACGGCGGCTGCCACCACCCGGACATTTGGGGCGCCACGCTGTACCAGCGCGTTGAGCGCAAGCAGTGTGTCAAAGCTCAGGGTCCGTAATATACGGTCCGGTATGGCCAGCATGGTCTGTTGACCGCGGCGAGCGTGACGGTCGATCACCCCGCCGCCCCACCACCCCGCCAGGTCCCAATCGGAAGGATTGCCATTCAGATACAGAACAAGGTTTCGAGTCCCAGGAGTCTCCAACGCCTCATCAAGCGCCTGCGGAAGCGGCCTGGCGCACATCCATTGTTCAACGTCGGTTCCGAACACGCGCAGGGAAGCCGGTAGTGTCAACACCTGCCCAAGCTGGTCGAGGAATTTGATGCCATCATGCCGGTTCAATTTGCCCGCATCTGCGGCCGTGTCGCGCGTGATCAGACAGGATGGGCACGCTGTATCGCAGGAATTGCCGCATTTCAGGATTGAACGTGCCTGACGCACCAGGGAAGGAAAATCGCGCACAGCCGCCGTTGCATATCCGGCACCGCCAGCAGCGGTATCGAACAGCAGCAGTGACCATGCCTGTTGCCCGTCCGGGCCTGGCCGGGTTTCGACAGCCCAGCCAAGTTCATCGCGCTCGATTCCGAGTTCGCGCGCCAATCCTTCCCGTAACGCGACCGCACATGTGACGGCGACGGACTCGTCCTTGATGCCGGTGAGTTGCAATTCGCAGACATCGGTGCGGCGTGAATAGCCAAGTCTCAGATTGCGCTGGATAGCGAAACTGCCAGGTTCGGCATCGCAAGTGAGATGGTCACGCCCGCGACGAAGCCGCTTGTGTGCACCAAGGGGAGACGCCTTCGCCGCGGCAACTCCGGTTTCAGGCTCGGCCCGACCGCATCGCAAACAGATCGCGTAACCTTCGCCGTTCGGCCCACGACTTAAACCAAGAATGAGGCCATTTGCCGTGGCACGCATGCGTCCAGCATCAGGATTGTCGAGAACGACCCAATCCGCGTCGGGAACCGACACCAACGGCGTGACAACAGGCACGAAGCTTACAGTTTCGGCGTCCGCGCCCGGGTCCTCCGACAGATCGGTTGAAAAACCGGCCGGTTGCAGAACGTGTTCTCGTTTTGGATCGGATCGTCCGCAGGCTGGGCATAGCTCCGGCCTGCGTGGTGAATCGCCCGCAGCGCCGCACGGGCAATTCCAGAAGTATCGAAGCGATTGAATCTCCCTTATGTCACCCTCGGTGGCTGGTCGTTGCCAATTCAGTGACAGCCCAGCCGAGCGATACACCAGACCATCCAACACCACGTCGCTTCCCGGGGCATATTCGCGAATCGCCATTTCAACGCCGCGCGTCGGAAAATCCCGGTTCCACGTACCAGCGTTATCCTCCCGCTCCTGATGCCCCGCCCGCGAGGCCACGCGATCTTTTGGCGCGAGGGCGACAAAGGGAACAATCCCGGTCGGGAAGCCATGGCCGGGCAAGAATCCAGACGTGGTCAGTTCCCCCAAAAGGAAGGCATTTTGTATTCGCCGCAACTGAATATCAATCGCATTCCTAGCCGCTCCCTCCGCTCCGACAAGGTCGGCCGCCACCGCGTCCCGTTCCGTGCGCCACACTCGCGCAAGCTCTTGGACTTCCTCGGCGCAATGTTCCATCAGGTCCGGACTACCAGCTAATCCAGAGTCCAGAACGAGACACTCCAGGGCCTCATTCAGGGCCTGATCATCGAAACGGGAGCGTAGCCAGGCAGCAAACGTACTGGACGGCGGATTTTCATCCCCGGCTGGACCAAAGAACCAAACCGATGGAAGCCTGGTTCTTTCCTGTGCCGCTGGACATTCGGGCGAGGCCAGGAATTTGCTAAGCAAGAAGGCATTGACGTGCCGCCGCACAATCGGCCGGCTTTCCAGGGCGACACGCGGTGGACGGATTTCCCGATCCAGGACAGCCGCTGGGCGATCGAACATCGCCCAGCCCAACGGATCGTCCGGACAATACGTGAATGCAACGGCCAGGGGTTCCTGGCGACGGCCAGCCCGGCCAACGCGCTGGCGATAGCTGGCGGGAGATGGCGGAACATTGGTCATCGCAACCGTCGTTACACCGCCAATATCCACGCCCATTTCCATGGTGGTGGAGCAAGCCAGAACGTTGATCCGGCCGGCTTTGAAGTCCCGTTCATAATCGCGCAGCCGGCTGCCCGGCTGTTGCGCTGAATGTTCAGCGATACGCACAAATGGCGAAAGTAGCACCAGGCGATCATGCAGGTCCGTCCAAACGCCTTCCCGACGCAGTGTTTCGACCGCATCCTCACGCAGCCAAATTTCCGTCTTAGTTCGGCCGTCCTCGCCGTTTGCATCCCGCAGCCAAGGGTAAGGAAGTGGTGGCATGTGGAGGGTGCTGCATTCGAGTGGGCGCGAGTCAGGAACCATCGGGATATAGGGCGTGATCCCACGGAAGCATCGATCCAGCAGACGCAATGTGATAGGGCAGCCATAAATTTGTTCCATCCGGACCAGCTTCGCCCTGGTAAGATCGAGCCGAAAATTAGGCCAGAGAGCTTGCATCCCGATCCCGGATCGAAGGGACGTGAACGCCCGCCCCAGAGCGTCGTTCGCAAGGTTGCGTGTTCTCGCATCGTCCAGATTGAGCCGCAATCCGCGAGCAAGTAGGCGTACAAGACGGGAGCGCTGGAAGCCAGGGGCCCGAACCATGGGCCAGCGTAACTCAATCTTCGTCAACGAACGGTCAGCACTGGTGTCCACGAAGACTCGTGGGAAAGCACGCTGGCCGACCCAATTGCGAAGACTATCGGTTATATGGGTGGCCCGGCTCGCGCGCAGCAAGTGTGTAACGGTAATGGAAAGAAAGTCGCGCCAGTCCTCCACGGTAGCACCGCTCTCCGCGAAAATCTCAGGGATGTCCTCGGCATTCTCGACCGTGTCAAAGCGTAACGCCACCAGCCCCATCGTTTCGAGATTGTTGCTGCGGGTTGGGCGTCGCAGGAACTCGGAATGAAGCTGTAGGTCAGCCAGAGCCTCATCGCCTTGAAATGCCGGATCGCGATCAGCCCACATCTGACAAAGACCCGGCTGATCGGCATTTCGTGCTGCTAGCTGCCGCCGTGCTTCGCTCCAGCTGAGGCCACCGGCCCGAATCTTGGCGAGCGAAGCACGTGTCTGGTTTATCACCGCCGACATGCCAGGTGCCGTCGCGAGATTTTCAAAAATTCTTAGTTGGCCCTCAAGTTTGGCTCTCTCATCGGCCGCGCCGACGTCACCGACCGTAACCGCATGCAAGAGAACGGCGCGGGCGTAGCTGCGCTCCGCCTCCCGCTGCCAGGTTGCGGCAAGGCGGGCGGTTCCTTGGCGATTGTCCGAGAACGTAAGCATCTGGCGCCCATGATGTGGGCTGCGCGATGCGTTCTCGCCTTCCGGCGCGGCATCGAGCAACACATTGGCCGCGTTCCCCACCATGAAGGGGCCACCCAGCCGCAACGGCCGGAACAAGCGGCGGACTTTGCTGTTGCCGGCGCCGCAACAGGGGCATCCGTCATCTGGCTCGTGGCGACCGAGCCGCACAAGGTCATCCCGATCGGTATCCGGCGTAAGACCGGTGACAGGATCGATGGCCAGCAATGTGCCACCAGGCAGCGCGGGCATGGCCAACAAAACGCGACGATCGTCTTCTGGCTCCGAGTCTCCCTCAGGCTCGGATTCTTCCGCATCAGCTTCGGCCGCAAAATCATCCAAGCGTCGCTTTTCCCTGAAGCGAACAATATGTGTGGCCGCTTCATCACTTCCCGCCTCCAGGAACGGTGTGCCACACTCATCGCAAAGAACAACTTGCAGTGTCACACCACCACACTCAGGGCAGCTTGGCGTATCGCGCACAATGATATTGCCAAACGCCCAATCCGGATGGTCAAGCCGCGTTCCAACCCGCCCGTTGCAAGCCGGAGAAACACACGCCCAAACGCCAGGCTGTGCCCGATGAAATAAGTGCAAGCGAAGCGGTAAAAAGCCAGGTTGCCTCGGTTCCGCCGACAATGCAGCGTAGCTGAGCAATTCAAGTGGCTTCCAATCTCCGCTCAGCTCGGCAAGCTGCGAAAGAGTGGCTGGCGCCCGTGCAATCGCATCACGCACGCGGCGCGCTGCGGGATCGTCGGCCAAACCACCATGTTCGCCGGCGACCAGCGGCGGCACATGACGCTATCCCACCACGACATGAACATCGTCGGTGGCACGGCCGGACAAGCGTGCCAGGAACTCTCGCAAGCCCTGTCGTGCCGCCTCGCCTTCGCCAAGCGTCGCGGACGTTGCAACGAACCGCACCTGATCCGGCGTCACGCCAAAAGCATGCAATGTACGGCGCAGCAATAGCGCCATCTCCGCTGCCTGCGATCCTACAAAGGTATGCGCTTCATCCAACACAATCCAGCGTAAGCGGCCACGCGATTGCGCCAGAATTGGATTGTCTGCGGCGCGCACGAGCATGTACTCGAGCATCGTCGCATTGGTAACCAGGATTGGCGGCGGCGCCGCGCGTAATGTCCGGCGATCCCGAACCTCCCACGGCGTTCTCGCGGCTTCATCCCCGCGCATTTGTTCCGGCGTGTTGCCATTGTAAAGACAGAAGCGCACGTCGCTGTCAGATGGTTCCGTCCAATCCGAAAGGCGATCACGTTGGCTCGCGATCAATGCGTTAAGCGGGTACAGGAAGAGTGCTTGCACGCCGATCAGGCGGCCTAACCGTTCGCGCTGGCGATACAGATCATCAAGGATCGGGACCAGGAAGCACTCGGTCTTGCCCGATCCAGTCCCGCTGGTAACCACCAAGGGGCGCGGAGGATCCTCGCGCAGCTTTAGCCAGGATTCGACTTGGTGACGATAGGGAGTGCGACGCCTGGGAAAGGTATTCCGTTCCACACGGTCCGTTGCCGCGATCGGCTGATCCTTGGCCAAAGCCGCGACAAGCGCGGGATGCAACAACCCGGTATCGGTCAGTTGCTGCATCGTCCGGCCGGCTGCTTTCCAACTGAACATTGCTTCAAACAGCGGTTCGGCCAGGAAAGAACCAGGCACGCCGGCGGGAAGCCGAACGCGGTCGCGCAAAGCCTCCCGCAAGGGACCATGCACGATACGGTTGCGCGCGATGGCGGCGTCTGCCGCCCGCGTGGATAGGTTGTTTATGAGTGCGGCGATATCGGCGGTTGGCATTGGGCGAGCCCTCAGGGCAGGGTTCCGGCTGTCGCGACAGCCAGCTGAAACGCGGTGCGGAACCGAAAATCGAATTCGTCAGCGTCTTGTTCCCGACAATATCGTAGCACGGCGATATCCTTTTCAACTGGCGTGGTTCTGGCGACGATAAGGCTGGCCGCATAGGCCGGTGCATCAACCCGCACGTCCTCCGGCAAATTTTGCCAATCGTGGGTCGCTGCAACCAGTCGCTGCCATTCATCGTCAGTTACACGACGAACACCGACTCTTGCGCGGAGCATCCCGACGAGCTCCGGATGGCGAAGCTGCGAAAGCGGCACCTCGTCATTGCCAGGGTGCAATATTCCATTTGCTTCTCGTGCTACCCAACAAGCGGCGGCAACCTGAGGACAGCGATCGGCCAACTGGGCCAATTTCGCATTCACCGCTTCCCTGGCATCAGAGTCCGAGAGGCCAAGCACCCGAAGTGTAGTCAAAAAATTTCCAACGATCCGCCGTAAAGCATTGATATCGGAAAGACACCAAAGGAACGGAAGCTCATCCTCAAGTTCCACAACGTCCTGGAGCGTCGCGTCATCTGCCTCCCACAATAGCCGAACGGGAATGACCGGGTGTCGTGCAACTGCCCGTAACGCATCCAGCGATAATGCTGGAATCAAATGGCGGCGGGACAACCGGATGGCATCCAGAAGATACCGCAAATCCGCCGAAGCCGCTACGCCGTTGCGGTCCGCGATTGACTGCATCTCCTGGGTGAACGCAGACAACCGGGCCTCGGGATGATCGATCAGCGCCAGACGCGAAAGTTCGGTTTCTCCCGGCGCGGCAGGACCGCTGACCCAAAGCATTGGTCGAAACCATCCCCTAGCCGGTCCGCTGCCGACCACCAACCATGTGTCCGGCGTATCGGGACCGGGCAGAGTCCAGGTGGCATCCGCGTATCGCGGCAGGGTGAGCGGTTCTGTGCCGGGTCGCGTCACAGATACCGCCAAAAGTTCAACGTCCTTGGGGACCAGTAATCCATCGCTATTTCGCACCGTGCAAACACCCCTCGTCGCGTCCGATTTAAGCACCGCGCTATAGGGCCTTACCTCAATATGGCGTCCGCCGGTTCCATTTCGTTCGACATGCATTCGCGTGTTGGCGTCTTGCACACCGACCGTCGCGAATTGTCGCAACAGGCGCCGCCGCACCCGATGCAGCGGGAGGTCATCGTAGAACCCGATACGGTCGATGACTGTTGGTCGCCCGACGCCGCCTTGGACCCGAACGATCAGTTCAGCACGGACGCCATCATCACCGCCGGACACGGCTCGACAATCACCAAGATCAGCAAAGCGGATTTGCGTTCCACGGTCTAGTAAGACGCCGTCGTGCAGAATGGCCCCGGAGCCAGTTGGCACTCGAACTCGATGGCGCAATGGTTGGGTGTCCATCTCCGACCGTGTGCGCACGATTATTGTTGCCTCTGACAGGTGGGGCCATTCAACGGTTATCCTCACGCCGCCGTCCACAACATTGCGTTCAACCTCGGCCGGTCCCTCGATCGCCACATCTGGACCAAGATGCAAAACGTCTATAACCGTCCGCCGTTCGCCGGCTCGACGCGCTGCAATCCGCGCATTACCCGGCAGCACGACAATGTCACCCGTGTCCCAAACCACCCCGTCGCGCCTCACCGCGAGTTGCAGGCGTCCAAGCGGCCATTGGTCAAGCCGCCGCCAGCTTTCCTGGCGCGTTCTGCGCCAAGAAAGCGCACCGTTACCCGCGCCAACACCGGGTGCGCCAAGCGAAACGAATGGCGCCAGCACGGTCCATGTCGGTCGGAGCGGATGCAACGCCAACGGATGCTCTTCGTCCGCCGTGTCCCCAGGGCTGAATTGCAGGCTCAGGCCGCCCGCTGTCTCATGCCACAGGCAAGGACGTCGTAAACACGCCACCAAGCGGCGCGTCCCAATCACCGCCCCGATCCAGGATGGTTTAGAGTCTGTCAACTGGCCGCTGCCGGGGTCCACCGCCAGATACAATTCGGGCAATCGGGACCGTCTGCTGCCGGTGCCCACAGTCCGCAGCCGGGAGGTTTCGTCCAGCCCATCCATGTCCGGGGCGTCAGCTTCCATCACCCATGGAGCATCTGGTAGCGGATCACCGCCAGGCAAAATCAGGGTTCCTCGCTCCAGCCCGTCACACTGCAGGCGAACCCGCACGGACTCATCCCATGGCACTGGCAGCGGACGCTTTTGCAACGGAGCAAACCGAACCATGCCGTCGGTATCGCGTTCCAATATCCCGATGGCAACGCCCGCGTCGGAACCGGTGTCAAGAAACATCCTCACTCGGGTCACGCTATCGTCAGAAAACAGTAACTGCCCAGGTACCCCGCTGGCGTGCCCAGGTAGGCACTGCGAATGAGGTCTGTGGGCACGCTGAGGGCCATTGATCGGGCATTTTCGGTACCAACACGTCCACAGACCTCATTCGCTCGGCCTACCTGGGCAGTTACAGAAAACATTGAATGCGCCAATGCCGATGCAGGAAATTTACCACCGGTTTCCAGGACGACCGCGCAAGTCCATTCGTTGCCCCGGCGCGCCAGCACCCGGTAGCAAAGCCGACTCAACGTACGGGCCGTTTGCTTACGCGGTTGCGCAATGAGCGACACCAGCAACTTTCTTACCCGGTCAGACGCGATGTCCAAAGGCAAACCAGCCTCCCAGTCCGGGTTGGCTTCCAGCCATGCCAGAAGTGTTTCCGGCTGGAGGTGGCGCGTGCGATGACGCACCTGGGCTATACCCAATAAGAGATCGGTCGCCAGTTCGAGAATTTCGTCGTCCTGCCAAGTCCCGGGCAACTTCCCACGGTGCATTGCGGTTTGCCGCAGAGCGGAAGTGCGGTCATCCGCGTGGTAATCCTCGATATCCGCCAACGCGCCCCGCAAGAATCGGCCAAACGCCTCCACCTCGCCGGTCAGAAGCGCATCTGGAATGCCACCTTCCAAAACAAGACTCTGCAGATACCGAGTACTTGAGTCACCTTTTCTCAGGCTGCGTTGCCAGTACTCCAGCCCGATCGCGGTGAGAGCACGGCAAGTTTCCTGCGAGAGTGCCACGCCAAGCGCATCGGTCACCAAAACCCAGGACCTGGGGCCGCCCGTCCAGGTTCGGCGAAGAGTTTCAGCAGCGAAGAGACAGAACAACCCAGCCTGATGGGGATCCGGCGGATCGTGCGGAGGCATATAACGATGCAGCAAGTGTCGCATACGCTGACGTTCGGGTTCGGTGGCACGCCATTGCCAGAGAGGCTTCCCATTGAAAACGCCAACGGATCCCCGCGCCCGAGCAAACTCGCCTTTCAGCCACGGCGTCCCGAGTAGTTCCCCTCCCCGCATGAAATGGATCCTTCCTGAGTTATACCAACCCGCTTAAAGAATCACCCATTCACGGGTACCAATCGAGGTAATCCGCGCCGGGTCCGAGACGAACCAATTCCATGCCTTGGCGCAGGCGCAGACAATGTCGCTGTAGGTCTTCCAGACTTGGGTACCGAACCTGTTGTCGCGCAGGAACTCCCAGACGTTCTCCATCGAGTTGAGTTCGGGCGAGTAGGGTGGCAGCGTGATGAGGGTGATGTTGGATGGCACGACGATTTCCTTGCTT
>CANKGV010000033.1 GCA_947481575.1 Alphaproteobacteria bacterium | reverse complement strand
TTCAACAATTGCCGCCGGAACCAGAGCCCCCGACGTGGTAAATTCTTTCATGGCGTTGCTTTCCTTTCGTGGAATAGACACCCCGAGCCTATCGGCTCAAGGCGAGCAACGCCTGCCTTCCTATTTCAACATCGAACGGGACATTCCCTGAGTTTGAGATGGAGTTCCCGAAGATGATGGAGCGCTTCAAGATTCAAGCTTCCACCCGGGCCGGAAAGAGCGCCACGTACTGCGACGTCGAAGGCGCCGCGCGCTACATTGTCGATCAAGCCCTGCGGATCGCAATAAAGGACGGCAAGGTCAAGAACGTTGAGGATTTGACCGCTGCGGCAACCTACTGCGGCCTCGTTATCGAATTCATCGGTGCCAACGCCGGCCTCAGCGACACTGAAATTCGCGACCTGCAGGGACTGGTGCCGGGCATCGTGTTCCCGCGCGTTGCCGCGACTCTATTCAAGGCGTCCGATTTCAAAGTCATTGTTTCCAAGGGCATGCTCAAGGTTTCGACCATGAGCCGAACCAAGAACCGTACTGTCGAAGTGATCTTTGATGCGATGAAGCAGTTCGTGACCAAGCGCGATGCTGCCTATCTCGGCACGTTGTCGCGGACCATCGACGAACTGCGCTAGCCCGCCGCTGGCCTAAGGCCGGCCCCCAGACCCGCGAACTGGGTTACACCACGAACACCGGCGCGAAGCCGCCGCCTGGCGTGCGGAAGTTCGTTGTTTGCCCTTGGTATAGGCGCGCCGCAGTGAGCAGCACCTCGCCCCGGTACGTGTAGACCCGCAGGTCCGCCTTGCGCGCCGTAGCGGCGCCGTCCACGCGCACCAGCCGTTCGCCGGGCATGGCCAGCGTCTGCGCGACGTAGCCGCCCTTGCGAATCGTGCTCCACACGCCGCGCGTTACCTTGTCGCCGCGATACACGGCGCGGCCGCCGTAGCCGCCCGCCGGCTTGAAAAAGAGGTGTTTGCGGTTGTCCCACAGCGCATCCGCATTGTGATCGGTCACGGCCAGCGTGTGCGGAATCTGCGCTATCCCGGCCAGGTGCTCGGGCGCCAAGCCCCACTGACGCAACTGCACCGGGTCCGATAGCTGCACCAGGTTGCGCTTGTCGGCGTACAACGCGTGCACATGCGGGTTCGGGGTCACCACTACCGCACCGTCGCGGTAAGCATCGCGCAGGGCGGCGTGCTCCGGCGCCTCCAGTGCGAAGTCGACCAGTCGGTTGTACACGAGGTCCACCGGTACTCCTTCGGCCAGCAGCCGCTCGTCACGATAGGTCAGCGCGGCGGCATCCACGACCACGGCGGCGATGCCCGCGCGCGCCAACGTGCGCTGCGCGACCAGGAACTCCGGGAACAGGTACTGCTCCGCCGGGCGGTCATCGACAATCGCGATGCGCTGCAGGGTGCCGGTCGCACGCTGCGCTCGCCACTCGGCCCGGAACATCGCCGCTACCGCGCCCTCGAACGCTGCGGGAGCAGTGCCCGGATCGGCGCCACAACAGCCGCTCGCCGCCTGCGCGAGTGTGGCGTTCAGGAACGCGCCACCGGCGTTGGTGTTTACCTCGATCAAGCGCGGACCGTCGCCGCCTAGATGAAAGTCGTAGCCCATGAACGCGCCCGCCGGCCCGAAGTCGTGGCGGGCGATATCGGTCGCGCGCGCCAACACCGCGGCGCGGTACCCGGGCAGCAGAACCGCCGCCTCGACCGCGGCCACGGTGGCTTGCATACGCTCCAGATCGGCGTGCGCCACAAACATCGCGGCATCCGCGAACAAGTGCGGGCGGTTCGCCAGGAGCGCTGTGCAGGACTCGCTGTCGCCCCACTCGCGTTGCAGCGCAGCGCACAGCTTGTCGCGATCCAACGCCACGCACAGGCACTCGTGGTTCAACTGGTCCGAGCGGCTGCGCACAGGTGGGGCCGGTGGGGTGGCGAAGGGAGTATCCATATTGTCTATATGGGGACGCCCCTGCCGCGGCGCTAGTCGCGCAGCCGGTGCGTGTGCGGTTCGTGGGTGAGCGCGCCGCCGCAGTGCGGGCACTGGTCGGGTAGCTGACGTAATACTTCGTCCACAATCAGCTGCGCGTCTTCAGCCGAAAGCCCCAGCCGCAACCGCTCTGCTTCGAGGTCGATACCACCGCTATCTTCGATCTGCGACCGGAACACATCCTCCTCGAACCGTTCCCGGCGCACGTGAAACTGGCGCACAAACCCCGACGCGATGATGCCCGACGGAATCGCGACTACGGCGATGCCGGAGAACGCCACAATCGTGCCGAGTACCCGCCCGGCGCCCGTCACCGGCACCATGTCGCCGTAGCCGATCGTCGTCAATGTCACCACCGCCCACCACATCGACGTGGGAATGTCGACGAAGCGGTCTGGTTGGGCGTCGTGCTCAAGCACAAACATGCCCGCGGCGGCGAGTACGATCGCGATCATCAGGATCGCTAGCGCCGCCACCATCGCCGCCGCCTCCTGCCGGATCACTTCTGCGACCGATGCCAGAGCCTCCTGGTAGCGCGAGAACCGGAATAGCTTCACCAGACGCACGATGCGTAGTATCCGCAAGTCCACGCCGGGCAGGATTGGGCTTAGATAGATCGGTAGTACCGCGAGCAGATCGACCAGGGCCAGCGGCGTCACCGCATAGCGGAGGCGTCCGCTCCAACCGGTGTAGCGCCCGCCTGCGGCATCGGTGCACGCCCACAGCCGCAGCAGATACTCGGCGGTGTAGACCGCGACCGAAAAGTATTCGAACGCCACGAACGCCGTACGGAACCGCGCATCTGCCGCAGGCACGGTTTCGGCGATGATCACCAGCGTGTTGAGCGCGATCAGCGACTGCAGCGCGATGGCTACCCAACGCGGCGCCGTGCCGGCGCCGTCGAGCAGGTCGTACACCTGTGCCTTGCGCGTGCGCGCGGCTGGGGAAGTGCTCGCCCGTCCGTCCATGGCTGCGGTTATACGCCGCCCGGGCCCCGAGCGGCATACCTACGAACGCCGCACGCCCGCGGTTGCCGCTGCGGCCGTCTGGCCCGATGATCGCCACCGTGACCGGGCCCAAGGACTACTACGCCATCCTGCACGTCCACCCCTCGGCAGAGCGCGAGGTGATCGTGGCGGCGTACCGCGCGTTGGCCAAGAAATACCACCCCGACATCCACGCCGATAAGGAACTCGCCGATCGCCGCATCAAGGAGTTGAACGAGGCCTATCAGGTGCTTTCGGAGCCCGAGCAGCGCCGAAAATACGACGAACTTGCCGCCCGATCCGCTACGGCACCACCACGACAGGCACCCCCGCGCCCGCCGGCCCAGGCGGCGCACCGTCGCGCACCGGGAGCGCCGGCGCCGGCGCCGTCACCGCCACGGCAAACCACGCCCGAGTTTCTTGCTCGCCATTTCGCCGAAGCGCCCCTGCTGCGGGAGTTCGCCCGGTCGCTGATCGGGCAAGGGCGGGCCGATCTTGCGGACAGGCTCGCTGCGGTCGTGGACCGCGTTGGCGTACGTCCGGAAGCGGAGCGCACCGTTCTTGCAAACTTTTGTGCCGATGCCGGGTTGCCGGTGCCGTGGGCTGGCATGACCATCGAGCAGATGATTCTTGCGATGGCGGATGCCGGCTACCAGGTCGACCACGACCCCGAGCGCGCGATCTATCGCGTCGCGCGCAAGGACTGGTCGGTATTCAAGGACAAGTTCCTGTTCTCCGACGATGACTTCCGCGCCTACGCGCTCAAAGTCATCGGCGGCTGAACTTCTACCCTGCGCCAGTTAGCCGGGCGACAGAGTGGCGATCCGTGTCGGCCATGACGGCGGCGGCAATCCGTGCCGGCCTATGCGGCCTATGACCCGAACAGGTCCACATCTCCGCGGCCCTCGCCCTCACACGCAATGTACCCACCTCGCGCGCCTCGGGCTCATCAAGCCGCGGCGGTAGCCAGTCACAGCCGATGCGCGACACCGCGAAAGATTCACACTGCCAACACGCGAACGCCACAGTTCGCCAGCATGGTCCGGCCGCGTCCAACTCAAGCCAAGGAGGTTTGCATGCCTGACGCAATCGGCGCAGACCGGCACGAATACCGGCTGCAATACGAACCCACGGGACGTGTTGTTACCGTGGTTACCGACGGTGCGCTCTACGTCCGTCCCGGCAAAGGCTGGGGCGAGGCCATCCGCTGGCAGGAGCACTATGTCGAAGTTCTGGCCCGCCTTGCCGGCCAGCCGTCGCCGTTCGCGATCGTCTGGGGATCTCCCGTCGACGTTTGACGGCTGGTCGCCCTGCGCTCCGCGCGGGGGCACTGGTCGCGCCCAGGCGCGTGATGTCTGTCGCAAAAAAAAAGCGACACCCAGCCCCATCGGAGCTGGGTGTCGCGGGTCGGCTGACTACTTCGCGACTTTCGACACGGTGTTGGTCGTGCCGGCAGTGGTGAAGGTCAGGGTGACGGTCTGGCCAGCGGCCAGGCCGGTCAGCATGTCGGCAGCGCCGGCGGCGGCGGCGGGGATGGTGTAATCGTGGCCATCGCTCAGCGCGATAACGCGGCCGGTCACCGACTTGATGGTGCCCTTAACGTCGCCCGCGCTGGCCGCGCCTGCAACCAGCAGCGCTGCAACGACCGAAACCGCCGCGAAAAATACCTTCATAAGAAACTCTCCTGGAGTGTGAACGAGCTGAATGCTCGGAGGGCAAGCTATCCACGGTTCACGGTGGAATCAACCGTTCCCGCGTGGTGCCCGACCGTATACTTGGCATAGGTGCCGGCCGCGAATCGCACAAGAAAAGGGCGGCACCCGGCTCCGTAAGGAAAGCCGGGTGCCGCCGGTCGGCTAGTTACTTCGCGACTTTCGAAACCGTGTTGACGTTGTCGGCGGTCGCGAAGGTCAGCGTGACGGTCTGGCCGGCTGCCAGGCCCGCCATGATGTCGGGCTGACCGGCCACGGCGGCCGGGAACGTGTATGCCTGACCGTTGTCGAGGGTGACGGTACGGCCCGAGACCGACTTGATCGCGCCCTTGATGTCGCCGGCGCTAGCAGCGCCCGCAACCAGCATGGCAACGACCGATACCGCCGCAAAAAGTGCCTTCATAACTAGAGACTCCCTTGATGTGTTCCGAGCGCAAACTCCGCTCTGACCCCCATCTAATCACGGCTGCGTGAAGTATCAACCGATAGCAGCGATAAGCGAAAATATGTTGGGTTCTGCTGCTTTTGCCGCCATTGCGCCTTGTTTTAGGGCCACGATGACCACGCGGCGGATGGGCAATTTACCCCGATCTCCCGCGTAAACATCGCGTATCCGTGAATGGGGACGCGTTCCTAGCGCGGCTCCGTCGGCACGCCAATCGTTCCACCGGCAAGTTCGGTGTCGTAGAACACCAAGACGGCGTTCTGCTCGTCGCACCCTAATACGCACACCATGCGCGACCGCACGTATACCCCCGGTGCGTGGTAGTCGCCCTCGCGACAGTGGCGCAGTTCATGGTCCAGCATGGTCTGGTACGGCGGCGTGATCACCACGCACTTGTAGCCCTTCGGCATGGAAAGCCCGTCACCGATCTCCAGCGGCGCGCTGGTGTCGTCGCTCATCCGCCAAAACGCGCACGCGCGCGCTTCCGCCAGAATGCCTAGTTCGTGGCACGTTACCTCCGCCTGCTCCGGCGTCATGAACCGCACCAGAAAACTCGGCCCATAGGTGACGTTGTCCCCCGGGTACCGCCCGGGAATGTCGAAGGGACAAGCAGTCCCCAACCAGATCATCGCTGCGGTGCAAAGGGCGAGCATAAGCGCCGATAGTCTCGCCCGGGACCGCCCGGGCGACGTTGCGGCACGTCAAACCGGGGCCGCTCGCTCGCCGCCGACCGGCGTTGCGCCGGACGCCTACCCCAAGAACCCGATGTAGTGAATCACCGCGGAGCTCACTTTGCGGATCGCTTCGTGCAATTCGCGCAGCGGGCCGAAGACTTCGCCGTGCTCGGTGTCGTAGGTGTGGTTGTCGTCGCCGGAATAGGTGGCGGGCTCGCCGTAGTCTTCTTCCAGCACGCCTTCCGGCGGCTTTGTCGAAAACACCTTTTCCAGCACCGTCACCGCTCCCGGCACATCGAGGCGTAACAGGCGCTGAATCGAGCGGTCATAGGTCGTGCCGAACTGCGGCGAGAAATCGGGCACGCGCGTTGCCAGCAGATACACCTCATGGATCAGCGCCACGCGCAATGCATGTAGCACCGCGAGGGCAGTGCGTGTCCCGGGCAGCACCAGCCGCGCGCAGCCCAGGTCGTTAGGCCCGTCGAGCAGCGCCATGCCGTCGCACAGATCGAGATAGTCGCGGTACAGCCGCCGCATCACGCGGTGCTGGCGATCGTGGCTGTTGGTGCGCTCCAGCAGCTCCGCCACGGTCCGCATGTGTTCCGCCAGCTTCACGCTGCCAGCCGAAGCAGACCGTTGCAGCCATACGCCTGGGTTCTGCGTCTCCACGTACGCGCCGAGCGAAGCAAAGCTGCCCACAGCTACCGCATATTCGGCGATGCCGAACAACGCGCGCATGCGGGCGCTGTTGCGATAGATGTCGGCAAAGCGCGCCGGCTCGCGCGCGATGGCGTGGCCGAGGCCGCCCATCGAATTCACCAGCACGCCCAGTTGCTGCAGCGAAGCGTTCTGCGGAATCGCGCGCATGTCGGTGATGTGCATCACCGCCTTGGCCTCGCTGTCTTCCCGCTCGCGCACCATGCTGCGGCTGCCGGCGGTGTAGGTGAAGTTCGGTGCGAAGGCGCCCACCAGCGCCCCGTAGTCCGGGTCCGCGGTCAGTTCCACCTGGAAGTGCGTCACCCCGGCGAACCACTCGCGGATCAAATCGGCGTCGCGGTAGAACGGATCGTCCACCGGCGCCGGCGGGCGCAAGGTGTGTTCCACAATGCGCGAAACCGCCGCCAGCGCGGTTACCGGGTTGAAGAAGTACAGGTATCCGTCGCCGCCCTGGAAGCTCACCTCTTCCTTCAACTCCACGCCGGCATTGCGGAACGCTTCCCGCGTCTTCGGCGTGTTCACGTAGTCCAGCGCCGTCGCTAGGTCGGCGGGGTGGCCGCCGCGGCCCACCGATTCGCCGTGGGTGTCGAACACCACGACCTCGATGTTGCCCAGGTTCTGGTTCGCCACCACCTTGGCCAACCGCTCGCGGAACCGCTCGATTGCCGCCGCCGCCGGGATCTGCCCCAGGTAGCGCCCGGCGTCCGAGAACCCGGTTTGCACGCAGATGCGGCCGCGCTTCAACACGTATTCGCGGTAGTGGCGGTTGTTCAGCAGTTGCTCGATCACCCGGTGGCCCACGTCGAGCGCGCGCTGGGTTTCGAACAGGGGCGAAATGTCGATGCGGTCGGTGATGCCGAACAACTTGGCGAAATACACCGCCACCAGCACCGTGAACGCCGTTTCCGATTCCGCGATCAGGAACCGCACCGGCGTGGTGCCGTCGATGTACTTCAGCATCTGCGCCACGGCCATGAACAGGCGCCGCGCCGATGCCCGCTCGGCCATGATCGAGCCGAAGTTGATGCTCACCGGCTGCACTTCGTCCAACAGCTTGTCGAGCCGCTGCACATAGGTGGCGCGGTAGCGCGCGTCGTCGGGGGAGGCCTCGATGCCGATCCGCTTGCGCACGGCGTTGTGGAGCTGCGAGGCGTTGATGCGCACGTGCACGTGGCTTACGCCGAGCCCCGAGTTGGCGAGTTCCGAGCGTAGCACCAGCAGGCGCCGGCGCACTTCCGGCGAGCCGCCGTTTTGCACCGCGCGGCGCAGCTGCTGTAGCAGGCCGGTCGTGTCCATCAGGCGGCGGTCTTTGCCGGCGACGATCCGGCGCGAAATGTCCTGGATGCGCGCGCGCATGGTGTCGGGGTCCGGCGAGTTCTCGCCGAACACGGCGATCTCTTCGGTCACTTCCGCCAGCGCGGATTTCAGGCGCGTCTCGATCTCGGCCAGCACGTTGGCCAGCGGCCCTCCGGCCGGCGCGGCGCGGTGGATGCTCTGCACTTCATCGTAGGTCTGTGCCAGGCGCAGGCGCTGGCCGCGCAGGCGCATGTGCAGGGTGTCGGTCCAGCCGATGTCCGATCGTCCGTCGAGGTCGTAGCCGACCCAGCTCGCCACCGTCATCAACCGCGGCGTCAGTTCGGTCCAGCGCTGTGGGTACAGCTTCTCGGCCACCTCGAAGATGGCCTGGTACACCTGCCGCATCGCGCCGTGCATGTTGGCGATCGCTTCCAGCGAAAGCTCGTGCTCGCGCTCCAGCGTCATCTTGTCGGGCGCGTGGTCGGCGGCGCGTGCTGCTTCGATGCGTTCGTCTTGGGCGGCCGCCGTCAAACGTTCGCCGCGGCGGTCGCGGTCCGATGCCAAGTCGGCGGCGGCGCGCATCATCTCGCCGGACATGTTGAACGTCGGGTGCGCCGTCATCACGGCGCCGAACGATTCGCGCTCGACCTTCTTGCGGAATTCCTCGAACGGCAGTACCGCGCCGTCGGGGGCCTTGGCGAGGGCTTCGACCAGCGTCTTGATGCCGTTCAGGTTTTGGTGCGGGTCCATTTCGCCGAGGTACCGGCGCAGGCGGCCGACGCGGGTCTTGAACCCTTCCATCGTCAGGTGCTGCACGGCGGCGGCGAGGTCGCTGTGGGTCACCTCGGTGCGGGCGAGGCGCTGCGAGATGCGGTGCGCCAGCATCAGCACCGGGTTGCGGAACGGGTCGGTGGCGGGGTCGGCGGCGAGCGCCTTGTATTCCGCGGTCAGCGCCGCGACCAAGGATTCCGCGGTGTCCGGCACAACCTCGGCGGCCGCGGGGGCCGGGCGCTTCGGGGTCAGTTTGATCGGTTTAGATACCATGGGTCTCAGCCTAACGTGCCAGGCTCATGCCGGCGAATTGTCCGAGCCACACGCCGGCCAGGCACAGCGCCACCGATGCGCCGACGTACAGCGCGGCGCGGTCCCACTGGCCGTTTTCCGCCAGAGTCAGGGCCTGCAGGCTGAACGCCGAGAACGTGGTGTAGCCGCCCAGGATTCCGACGGTGGCGAAGGTGCGCCAGGTTTGGTTGGCGAGGAAGCCGCTTTCGTAGGGGGCGGCGATGAGGCCGATCAGGAAGCAGCCGGTGATGTTGACGAGCAGGGTGCCCCACGGAAACGAATCGCCGGCGCGGGCGGTGATGAGGCCGCCGATCCAGAAGCGGCTGGCGCCGCCGATGGCGCTGCCCAATGCGACCCAGACGATGCTCATACCCGCGGAACTCCGGCGTTTGCGGGGCGCAACCTAGCGAAGTCTGACGGAATAGGCGAGGGATGCGGATTAGACGATTGGTGACGGGTGGGGGGGGGTGCCAGCGCAGCCGCAACCTGCTATCAAATACATAAAATATATAATAAAAACAATGTGTTGCAGGTTTTGTTAGCACTCTACCGGTACTGCTGCTAATTTTCCGGCCGTGTCCCCTTGCGGGGGCGCGAGATCGCATTATTTGCAAGGCGCTTGAGTCTGCTCCCGCTGGGGCGTGGACCGGCAATCCGTAATTCGACGAGGAGAACTGCCCGTGAAGTTTAAGCCGCTGCAGGACCGCCTACTGGTACGGCGCATGGACGCCGAAGAGAAGACCGCCGGTGGGTTGATCATCCCGGAAACCGCCAAGGAAAAGCCCATGCAGGGTGAAGTGGTGGCGGTGGGCCCGGGCGGCCGCACCGAGGCCGGCGCGCTGATCCCGATGGACGTGAAGGCAGGCGACAAGGTGCTGTTCGGCAAGTGGTCGGGCACCGAGATCAAGATCGACGGCGAAGACCTGCTGGTGATGAAGGAAAGCGACGTGTTCGGCGTGATCGAAGGCGCCACCGCCGCTGCCAAGAAACCCAAGAAGGCCGCCTGAGCGCACTGCGCTTCCCGAATTTGCATTTGGAGTACGAACCGAAATGACTGCCAAAGACCTGCGCTTTAACACCGACGCGCGCAACGACCTGCTGCGCGGCGTGGAACAACTGGCCAATGCGGTGAAGGTCACCCTGGGGCCGCGCGGCCGCAACGTGGTGATCAACAAGAGCTATGGCACGCCGCGGATCACCAAGGACGGCGTGACGGTGGCCAAGGAAGTGGACCTGGCCAACCGCTTTGAGAACCTGGGCGCGCAGATGGTGCGCGAAGTGGCATCGAAGACCGCGGATCTGGCCGGCGACGGCACGACCACCGCGACCGTGCTGGCCTATGACATCTTCCGCCACGGCGTGCGCAGCGTGGCCGCGGGCATGAACCCGATGGACCTGAAGCGCGGCATCGACCTGGCCGTGACGGCCGTGGTGGCCGACGTGAAGAAGCGCAGCCGCAAGGTGACCGGCAACGCCGAGATCGCCCAGGTGGCGACCATTTCCGCCAACGGCGACGTGAGCATCGGCGCGATCATCGCCAAGGCGATGGAGAAGGTCGGCAAGGAAGGCGTGATCACGGTCGAAGAGGCCAAGGGCCTGGAGACCGAGCTGGAAGTTGTCGAAGGCATGCAGTTCGACCGCGGGTATGTGAGCCCGTATTTCGTGACCAATGCCGAGAAGATGACGGTGGAACTGGAAGACCCGTACATCTTCATCCACGACAAGAAGCTCTCCGGCCTGCAGCCGATCCTCCCCATTCTGGAGAAGGTTGTGCAGAGCGGGCGGCCGTTGCTGATCATCGCCGAAGAGATCGAAGGCGAAGCGATGGCGACGCTGGTGGTGAACAAGCTGCGCGGCGGGCTGAAGGTTGCGGCGGTGAAGGCCCCGGGCTTTGGCGATCGCCGCAAGGCGATGCTGGAAGATATTGCCATTTTGACCGGCGGCACGGTGGTTTCCGACGAACTCGGCATCAAGCTTGAGAACGTGGAGATGGACATGCTGGGCCGCGCCAAGAAGGTGGTGATCGACAAGGAGAACACCACCATCGTGGACGGCGCCGGCAAGAAGACCGCCATCGCCGGCCGCGTGGCGCAGATCAAGGCGCAGATCGAGGAGACCACCTCGGACTACGACAAGGAAAAGATGCAGGAGCGGCTGGCGAAGCTGGCCGGCGGCGTGGCCGTGGTGCACGTGGGCGGCGCGACCGAGATGGAAGTTAAGGAAAAGAAGGACCGCGTGGACGACGCCCTGCACGCGACCCGCGCCGCGGTGGAAGAAGGCATTGTGGCCGGCGGCGGCGTTGCGCTGCTGTATGCGACCCGCGTGCTGGACGGCATCAAGGTGGCGAACGAGGACCAGCGCGTTGGCGTGGACATTGTGCGCCGCGCGATCCAAAGCCCGCTGCGCCAGATTGCCGAGAACGCCGGCACGGACGGCGCGGTGGTGGCCGGCAAGGTGCTGGAAAGCAAGGACACCGATTTCGGCTACGACGCCCAGACCGGCGAATACCGCAACATGGTGAAGGCCGGCATCATCGACCCGACCAAGGTGGTGCGCGTGGCGCTGCAAGACGCCGCCTCGGTGGCGGGCCTGCTCATCACGACCGAATGCCTGGTGGTGGAAGCGGCCAAGGAAGGCGAGGACACGAACTCCCACGCCGGCCACGGCCACTGAGCCACGAGTAGAGCGACGACATAGGCGGGGCTAACACCGCCAAGTTAGAAGGGCCGCTCCAGCGATGGGGCGGCCCTTCTTGTTTGGGCCGCAGGCGCCGCTTGGTAGTCAGCAGATCCGCGGATCGAATCCGCGCCGACGAGACGCGTGTGTCAACGCCGGAGTAAAAATGCATCAGTCGGCCGGAGCAAAAGTGCATCACTGCTGATGGCAGTAAGGCCCCCCGAGGGGGGCCTTACTGCGTGACCGTTTATTGCTCGGGCGGGCTGTCGGGAAGGTCTGCGGCGCGGGCAGTGCGC
>CANKGV010000032.1 GCA_947481575.1 Alphaproteobacteria bacterium | reverse complement strand
GGAACCAGAGCCCCCGACGTGGTAAATTCTTTCATGGCGTTGCTTTCCTTTCGTGGAATAGACACCCCGAGCCTATCGGCTCAAGGCGAGCAACGCCTGCCTTCCTATTTCAACATCGAACGGGACATTCCCGGGGCCTTACTGCCATCAGCAGTGATGCACTTTTGCTCCGGCGCACCGATGCATTTTTACTCCGGCGTTGACAGGCCGCGCAGTGCCACGTGCCGCGTGAAGAAGGACGCCATCTTGCTCGAAATCGCAGCCGATGAGTTCAACCGGCTGTTCGCTTCCGGATCCCGCCTGTCGTTCAAGTTGCTGGAGGCGGTGCACTGGAACCTGCTGGCGGCGCAGCGGGCCGTGCTCGCGGAACGGACCGGGATGGCACGCTCGTCCGACTGGGTGCTGGTCTAGCTATTCCCACTGTCAGTCGAGCGCGATCGTCAGTGCCTTCAGGTATGCAGTCTCGGGAAGCATGGGGTGAACCGGATGGTCGGCCCCCGCGCCCGCCGCGCGAATGATGCGGCCTTCACGGCCAGCGTCGCGTAGGCCGCGCCCAACCTGCTCAATCAGTGCGTCCATCGACACGTTGTGACTGCACGATGCTACGAGGAGCAATCCGCGTGGGGTCACTGCGGTCGCGGAGAGTCGCGTGAGCTTGCGATATCCGCGCAGACCGGGCTCGAGGTCCTTCTTGGACTTCACGAATGCCGGCGGGTCGGCAATTACCACATCAAACCTCCGCCGCTCTCGGGCTAGGCGCTCAAGTTCCTCAAACACCTCGCCGCGCTGGAACGTGCACCGCGCGGACACTCCATTCTCGGTCGCGGCCAATTCTGCGAGCGTCAATGCCGGCTCAGCCCGATCCACGGCCACCACTGAGGTAGCACCGCCCAGGGCGCACTGCACCGCGAAGCCGCCGGTGTGGCAATACAAGTCGAGAACGCTAGCGCCACGGCTCAAGCTGGCGCTGTAGCTACGATTGTCGCGGTGATCGTAGAACCACCCGGTCTTCTGACCTCCCAGAACATCGGCGAAGAATACCGCGCCGCCCTCCTCTAGCCGCAACGGCAACTGAGCCTCCCCGTGCGCCCAACGAACCTCCTCGCCCAATCCTTCTTGTTCTCGTGACGGAGCATCGTTGCGCAGCGCAATTGCGGAACCGGGGAACACATCGATCAAGGCGGAAAGTATCGACGGCTGAAGCCTGTCCATGCCGGCGGTGTTGGTCTGCACCACCAAGACCGCCCCGTAACGATCGACAATCAATCCTGGAAGGCCGTCCGCCTCCGCATGAATGAGCCGGTAGAATGGCCGGGCGAACAACCGGTCCCGCAACGCCGCGGCCCGCTGCACCCGGGCTGTGACGAAGGCCGCGTCAACCGTGTCATCTACGTTGCGCGAGAGAAATCGTGCCGCGATCAACGTCCGCGGATTGAAGTACGCGGTTCCCTCGACCCCTCCCGTGGAGCGGACAACACGAACGATGGCGCCCCCCGGCAATGCCTTTGTGGCCGCATCCATTTCGATCTCATTGGAGAACACCCATGGGTGCCCCGCCGCTACACGGCCATGACGGCCGCGCGCCAATCGGACGAGCGGCAGGCGCCCTGGTGGTGTCGGATCCACAGCGACCGGTAGTGGTTCCACGTTAGCTCCCGACCGACAGGAGGACGACCGAGAGCCCACCGACGGCCCAGCAGTAGTAAGCAAATGGGTTGAGCGCCTGGAAATCGTGACGCTTGAAATAGCGCATGAGGATCCACGTCGACACAAACGCCACCACCCCGGCCACAACGCCCGCGCCGATCGCGAGACCCGAAACGTGAATGCCTTCGCGGATCAGGTGCGGCGTCTCATGGACTGCGGCTCCGAAGATGATAGGTGTCGCAATCAAGAACGAGAACCGCGCGGCGGCCTCGTGGTGAAACCCCCGCACTAGCCCCCCGACAATCGTCGCCCCGGACCGCGAGATACCGGGCGCGAGTGCTGCGCATTGGCAAAAGCCGATGATGATCGCGTCCTGCCAGCGCAGGGCGTCGATGTCGGTCTTGGTCGCGCCGCTAGAGCGCACCCGGAGCTTTTCACCGACAAATAGTACGAACCCATTCACGACCAGCAGCGCGGCCGCGATGAGCGGCGAGGCGAATAGGTTTCGGATCCAGTCGGCGAATAGGCCACCGAGAATCACAGCGGGGATGGTCGCGAGAATGATTAGGCCAGCTAGGCGGCGATGGTCCCGGCGCTTCGCGGGATCCCCCGCGCCAACAACTGCCAGAGCCAAGTCCAACCAATCACGCCAGAAGTACATCAGTAGGGCCACCGCGGTCCCAACGTGCAGCACCACCAGGAATGGCAAGAACGACGGTGATTCCTGATCGATGTCCCAGCCGATCAGTTGCGGCAAAACCACCGCGTGCCCAAGGCTGCTTACCGGGAAGAACTCCGTCGCACCCTGCAGAACTGCGATGAACATTGCTTGGAACGTTGTCACACTAAGGCACCACTTTTTGCCCGGACCGGGGTGATTCGGGTTGGTTCAAATACCCTGCCAGGACCGGCAGGTCGATGTTGCCGCCACTTAGGATCACACCGACTCGGCGACCTCGCACATCCCACGCCCCGGAGAATGCCGCGGCAGCACCCAAACATCCGGTTGGCTCAACCACCACCTTCATGCGCTGAACAAAGAACCGCATAGCCGCGACGAGCTGGTGATCGCTGACCGTGACGATGGCACGCACGAGCCGCTGTATGACGGGAAAGTTCAAGGAGCCAAGGTGGGTGGTAATGGCCCCGTCCGCAATCGAACGGGGCGGTTCGATATGGACCACCTCGCCCCGCTGCAACGAGAGTTGGCCATCGTTCGCGGTGGCAGGTTCCACTCCGATCACTTCGCATCGAGGGGTCAGCGCGTGCGCGGAGAGCGCACTCCCCGCCAACAAGCCGCCGCCGCCCAAACAAACAATCAAGACATCGAGCGGGCCGACGTCCTCGAACAACTCCTTGGCCGCGGTACCCTGGCCCGCAATCACCTGCCAGTGGTCAAACGGAGGAATCAGGGTTAGTCCCTGTTCGGCTTGCAGCTTGGCCGCAATGGCTTCGCGATCCTCGGAATAGCGATCATAGAACACCACGTCGGCGCCATATCCGGCGGTGGCAGCAACCTTGGACTCGGGGGCGTCCTGGGGCATGACAACGGTTACCCGGGTTTCGGCCAGCCGGCACGCCAGCGCCAGCGCCTGGGCGTGGTTGCCTGACGAAAAACTGACAACACCACGCCGGCGCTCAGTGGGGCTGAGGGCGGCAACAGCGTTGTAGGCCCCGCGGAACTTAAATGTCCCCGCGCGCTGAAAGTTCTCCGCTTTGAAGAACAGCGAGGCGCCGGTTGCCTCATTCGCCGTACCCGAGGTAAGCACCGGAGTCCGATGGGCCACCGGGCGTATCCGCTCATGCGCCGCCACGACATCGTCGTAGGTCGGCAGACCCGCGGGATTGGCCACCGACGTCACGCTCATGACGCCCTTATACCACCGCCGCCGACGCCGCCGCGAGGCATTGCCTTGACTTGAATCGGAGTGGCCGGAAATGATCTATGGTGGATACACCAATGAACATGTTTTCCCGACGCGTTCTGGACCTCGCCTCGCGCCTCCGTAGCGGCCGGTTGGCGATCACCCTTCCGGGAGGGCCTAGCCATACCTTCGAAGGGGCCGAAGCTGGCCCATCCGCAGAGATCGAAATCTTTCGGCCGGACGTCGGCCGCAAGCTCCTGTTCGGCGGCGATCTCGGTCTTGCCGAAGCCTACATGGACGGAGACTGGGACACTCCGGACCTCGCCGCGTTCCTGGAGTTGGGCGCACGCAACGCAGACGCCCTTGGTGCGAGCCTGATAGGGTCGCTGCCCTACCGCCTGGTGCAACGGGCGATTCACACATTGCGTCCCAATTCGCGGCGGGGTTCGCGCCGAAACATCGCCGCACACTACGACCTCGGCAATGAGTTCTACGCGCGTTGGCTCGACCCAACCATGACGTATTCCTCCGCCATCTTCGCTTCGCCGGATCAACCCCTCGAGGCCGCGCAAGAAAATAAGTACGCCCACATTGCAGCTGCGGCACAAATTCGGCCCGGAATGGACGTTTTGGAAATCGGCTGCGGTTGGGGAGGGTTTGCCGTCCATGCGGGCGCCAACGGGTGCTTCGTGCGTGCAATCACGATCTCCGAGGCCCAGCTCGAGTTCGCTCGTGAACGGATTGGACGCGCAGGGTTGGATCAGCGTGTCACAGTGGAGCATCGCGACTACCGCCACGTGGAGGGAACCTTCGACGCAATTGTCTCGATTGAGATGATCGAGGCCGTCGGGGAGCGTTACTGGCCATCGTATTTCGGGCGGGTTGCCGAATCGCTCCGCCCCGGGGGAACCGCAGCGATTCAAGCGATCGTCATGGCCGATCAGTTTTGGGACGGTTACCGCCGCAGCGTCGACTTCATCCAGCGTTACGTGTTCCCGGGTGGCATGCTGCCGTCACGGTCGTCGATCGCTGAACATGCACGCGCCGCGGGACTGACCGTGACCGGGGATACGGGCTACGGCATCCATTACGCCCGAACGTTGGCGATCTGGAATCAGCGGTTTCAGCGCGCGTGGCCAGCCCTAACGGCCATGGGTTTCGACGAGCGCTTCCGCCGCCTGTGGACCTACTACCTCGCGTACTGCGAAGCGGGCTTCCGCACCGGGCGGATCGATGTCCGACAGGTTGCCCTCCGGCGCACCTAGCGTCCCAGCAGGTTGTCGAGCCCGCGGCGCAGGTCTTGGATCGCACCACCGAGCGGATTCGCTGGCGCTGGTGTCGTGGGCCCCGCGGCAGGAACACCGCCGCCCGCTCCACCGGTGTTCTGAGCAAGCGTAAGGCAGGGGTTGCTGTGATCACCGAGTTCGCCGAGGCCGAGAATCGCTGCCGGCGGAAACACAAATATTCCGAGGATGCCACCCAACTTGCGCGCAAGTGCAGCCGGATCCGGCGAAAACGTCGGATGGGAGATCGTGCCCTTGATCAGCACCGGAGTGGCCAAGTTGAGCGTCACCGACTTCGGCTTGGGAGTTACAACCAAGTCGAGGACGCCGGTTCCGACATTGACCGTGCCTTCCCCGACGACCGTTGCGACCGGCGAATCGAACAGCAGCACTTCGCTTGTTGCGAGGCCGTTCTTCACCCCAAACCGGGCAGCTGCGCAGTTGACCGCGGTCCACTCCGAATCGCCAGCCAACAGTGTCCCGAGCAAAGTTGCCATGCCACTGACCGCGGCGTCCAACGCCCTGGTACGAGCTCGCCCCGGCCCCATGAGCGCGGACGCAGAGCCATTCATGGATGCGCCAATCGCCTGAGGCGTATGACCGGCACCAGTTAACTGAACCCGCGTGTCGACGGCTCCCTCAAGCGCATCGCGGACTGTCTTGCCCGCCAGTTGCCCGATCGCCAACTGCTTGCCGGTTAGATCGACGGAAACCGTTGGCGTTTTCACCGATGCGTCCGCCTTAATATTCCCCGTCAGAGAGCCGCCGCCGGCAAGAGTCGCCGAGGGGACACTTGCGATCAGGGCGCCGTTCTTCAGAGTCACGTCGAGCTTGGTGTTCCGCAGCTCGAGTCCCGGCGCAACCAACGCGGCAGCCGCCAACGAAACGGCGGCGTCCACGCTCGTCAACGCGTCCCACGGTAGCGGCTGTGTAAACACGTCGCCCCCGGCCGTAGGCGTCGCACCATTTCTGGAAGGAGCGCCCGCGGGGACCGGCGGTACGATGTCCGCCATATCGAGAAGATTGGACGAAAGGGTCGCAGTGACACTGGGGCGGGGCGAGCCCAACACCACGCGAATATCGCCGGCCACGTCGCTCTTCCCGACGTTCAGTGCCATGCCTCGCAGGTCGGCGGTTTTGCCGGACCAAGTCATATTGGTCTTGAGCGAAAGCTGCTTAGCGGAGACCGACTCCACCCCGGCCAGCTTCGCGAACTTGGAAAGGTCGGGCACCTCGATGGCTATGTTGCCAGCAACCTCGGCGCCGTTGAGGGTTCCCGTACCCATCAACTTCGCGCCCGCCACAGTTAGAGCCACTGTCCACTGCGATTGCGATGGGGCCATTCCCGCGAGTTGAAGCAGAGGCGGGCCGTCAGCCGAGAGGACGACCGACTCTCCATTGAGATCTGCCTTCGCCGTCAGATGCATGGGACCACCTAGTTTGGTCTCACGAATCCCCGCGCTCTGAATTGTCAGCGTCACTGGCGCCTTGCCCGCGGGAATGAAGATCACCACGGCATCCTCAATTCGCAGCGCGCCGAACGGAAGTATCGGCACCCCACCACCACCGCCCGTAGCAGCGGCAGCGCCCGGCGCCGGGGAAGCCGCGAATTGCCAGTTCGGGCGACCCTTGATATCGGCCTGAAGGACGATCCGCGGCTTCACCAGAGTCAAACTGTCGAGGCGGAGTTCGCGGCGCAGCAACGGTATGAGCGCCAACTGCACCTCGATGCGCGCCACCGTGACCATGTTCGGCTCGGCACCGCCCGGCGCGTTTGCAAACTGAACGTCATCGGCGATGATTGTCGGGTGGAGCGACAGTGCAACGCGCACCGGGCCCCCAATGCGAAGGGTCCGGCCGGTTGCTTCCTCGACCTTACTGGCGACTAGGCCCTGATACGCCGCGAGATCAGTGGTCTGCAGGACCACATAGATCGCGCCTACCACAACGGCGACGACTGCTACCAGCCCAGTGGTAAGCCAAAGCAGAATCCGCACTTCACACCTCCTTCATTCGCGTACGGTAGGTGAACCGGGTGCGACTCATCTGTGCTCGACGGCACACGGACCGCCCGATTCATAGAAGGGCGAAGTTCTTGTGCCTATGGATGGTAGGCCCTTTCGCCTGTGGGATGAGCCACTCGACCTCGACCCAGATCGTCAGGCCCAGGACAAACGGCTTGGTCACGCCAACTCCGAGCCCGATCCGGGCGGCCGTCAAGGCCACAATGTCGAAGCCCCGAGTGACGCAAATCAACAGCCAAAACGAAAGCCGCCGCTGCAGCCACAAGCAGGCGGCGCCGACCGCCGGTGCGGCGACCGACGCTCCGAGGTACGCGTAGGGCAGCAGCGAGGCATCGAACTCACGCAGAAAGAGCGCGAAGGCGGTCGCGTTGGTGCCGCCGCGCCCGGACGTCGGGTCCAGTACCTAGTGCAGGACAGTCTGGTTGCGCCGTCCGATCAACCAGGCCGCCGTGCCAACGCACAAGGCGACCGTCAGAATCAGGATGGTCGCCAGGGCATTGATCTGGGGGCTGACACCGAGACGGACGCTCGAATACACCACCATCGGCAAGGTCGTCGCGCCCGGACCTGAAACGAAGCTCGCCACCACCAAGTCGTCCAGCGACAGCGTAAAGGAAAGTAGCCAGCCGGCACCGAGCGCCGGTGCGACCAGGGGCATCGTGATCCGCAGGAACACGGCGAGCGGCGGCGCGCCTAGATCAGCCGCGGCTTCCTCCAGAGAACGGTCCATGTCGGCCAACTTGGCGCGTACCACGACGGCGACGTACGCGATGCTGAAGGTCGCGTGAGCGGCAACGATGGTGCCCGCCCCGCGCCGGGGCCAGCCGAACGTCGTCTCCAGAGTGACGAACAGCAAAAGGAGCGCCAGACCAAGCATGACCTCGGGCATCACCAGCGGCCCCGCAAGCAGCCCCAGCAGTACACTGCGCCCCGGAAACCGGGTTGAACGCGCGATCGCCAGTGCGGCGAGGGTGCCGATCAGCGTGGCTAAGGTCGCGCTGACCGCGGCCACCCGCAGGCTCAACCACGCAGCGTCAAGAATCTGCGCATTGTGTGCAAGTTCGCCGTACCAACGCGGCGAGAATCCGGCCCACACCGTAACCAACCGCGACGCATTGAACGAGTAGACGATCAACAGAATGATCGGCGTGTAGAGGAAGGCATACCCGAACGCCAAGGCTGCCAGTGGCACGCGCGAACGCCGCATCAACCCTGCTCCTGGCGCCGCTCGACTGCCTGCAGCACCAGCATCGGCCCGACCAGCACGACGAGGAGCACCGTCGCCAGCGCCGAGGCGACCGGCCAATCGCGATTGCCAAAGAATTCGGTCCACAGGACCTTGCCAATCATCAGCGAATCCGGCCCCCCCAACAGGTCGGGGATCACGAACTCACCCGTCGACGGAATGAACACCAGCAAAGAGCCGGCCGCGATACCGGGCCACGACAGCGGCAGAGTCACCTTGCGGAACGCCTGCCATGGACGGCAGCCGAGATCCGCAGCGGCCTCCAGCAGCGTCAGGTCCATGCGGACCAGCGTCGCGTAGAGCGGCAACACCATGAACGGCAGGTACGAGTACACGATACCGATGTAGACGGCGAAGTTCGTGTTCATCATCGGGAGTGGGTCGTCGATGATCCCCAGTGCAATCAGAGCGTTGTTGAGAATGCCATTGGTTGAGAGGATGCCGATCCACGCGTACACGCGGATCAGGAACGACGTCCAAAACGGCAGCACCACCAGCATCAGCAACGGATTGCGCCAGCGCTCAGGTGCCCGCGCGATGGCGTACGCCATGGGGTATCCGATGAGCAGACACACGAGCGTCGCGGTCGCCGCCACTCGAAGCGAGTTCAGGTAGGCCTCGACGTACAGTGCATCGGTGGCCAGCAAGACGTAGTTCGCCCCGGTCGCCAGGAGGCGCCACCCCGCGGAACCGATCTCGATCAAGCGCGTATACGGCGGCTGGCCGACAACCGGCTCCGCAAAGCTGATCTTCAGCACGACCGCAAATGGGGCGGCAAATAGGACCAACAGCCACACCAACGGTGCGGCCGCCAATCGGAACGCGGTACGCGCGGCGTGCCCGCGCTTCATGCCCCCAGCACCGCACCGTCCTCCGGACGCCAGCACAGCCAAACTTCCTCGCCGCGGCTGGCGGCAGGCACGCCGCGCTGGGTGTTGGTCTCCTGCACGCGAAGGCGGCGGCCGTCTCCAAGCCGGACGCGCACAATTGACACGTCGCCCTTATAGGCAACTTCCTCGATGGTGCCGGCCAACGAATTGGCGCCCGCATTCGGAGCGCTAGCAATCACGATCTTCTCCGGGCGCACTGCGAACGCGACCGCGGAACCATCATCCAAACCCGTCGCGGCAGGCAAGCGCAACAAGCCAGGGCCCTCGCCGCACTGCACTTCGGCGCAGCCGTTGCGGCTGCCCACGACCCGCCCCTCGAACACGTTGGCAGCCCCGAGGAACTCGGCCACGTGGCGGCAGTTGGGCGACTCGTAGACCTCTGCCGGGGATCCCACTTGCAGCACTCGGCCCTTTTCCATGACGGCGATGCGATCCGACATCGTCATTGCTTCGTCTTGGTCGTGCGTCACCATCACGAAGGTGATGCCCAAACGGCGCTGCAGACTGGCAAGTTCAAGTTGGGTTTCCTCCCGCAACTTGCGATCCAGCGCTCCCAACGGCTCGTCTAGCAGCAACAGCTTGGGTTGGAGCGCCAGCGCACGGGCCAAGGCCACGCGCTGCCGCTCACCGCCGGAGAGCTGGTGAGGTTTGCGCCGGGCGTGACCGTCCAGCCTCACGAGGGCCAGCATTTCGGCTACACGCGCCACGCGCTCGTGCGCCGGCATGCCCGCTTGGCGTAAGCCGAATGCAACGTTCTCCGCGACGCTCATGTGGGGGAACAACGCGTAGGACTGAAACATCATGTTCACCGGACGCCGGTACGCCGGCACCTCGGTGACATCTTCGCCATCGATCCACACGCGCCCCACGTCGGGCGTCTCAAAGCCGGCCAGCATCCGGAGAAGTGTCGTCTTGCCAGACCCGGACGCCCCCAGCAGCGAGAAGAAGGTGCCGCGGCCAACCGCGAGCGACACGTTGTCGACGGCGTTGGTATCGCCAAAGCGCTTGGCGACACCATCGATCCGTAAGAACGTGCCGGTCGCGGCCCCCTCTCCCGCCATCCCCTAGTAGCGAGTCTTGATGCGGGTCCACTCGCGCGTACGGGCCCGCTCAAACGCCTGCTCGGCCGGGGGAATCATGTAGAGCTTCGCCTGCACCGCGGCCGGCGGGTAGATCACTTGGTCGGACTTGATCTCGGGCTTCACGAATGCCTCGGCGCCGCGCACTGCGTTGGCGTAGCCGGTCTCATTGGTGACAGCAGCGATAATCTCGGGGCGCATGAGGAAGTTGATGAACGTGTGGGCATTGTCCACATGCGGCGCGTCTTTCGGGATCGCGGCAACGTCGATGTTGAACGCCGCACCTTCCTTCGGCAGGAAGATCCCGATTTCGACACCGCGGCCCGCTTCCTTTGCGCGCTGGCGCGCCTGAACTAGGTCGCCGGCATAGCCGAGCACGACGCACGTGTTGCCGTTGGCGAGGTCGTTAATGTAAGCGGACGAGTGGATGTACTTGTACGAAGGCCGGGCCTTCAGCACAGCGTCCGACGCCAGCTTCAAGTCAGCGTCGGTCTGGCTCGCCGGATCTTTGCCCAGCCAAGCGAGTGCGGCGCTGAACACCTCTTCCGGTGAATCGAGAACCGTGACGCCGCAGCCTTTGAGCTTCAGTAGCACCTTGGGATCGAAGATCATCGCCAAGCTGCCGATGGGCGCGTCCGGCATCAGTTCCTTGATCTTCTTGACGTTGTAGCCGATGCCCGTGCCGGCCATCATGTACGGTACGCCGTGCGCATTGGCCGGGTCGTACTTTGCGATCTGCGCCATGACGGCGGGGTCGAGTGTCGACAGGTTCGGGATCTTTGCCTTGTCGAGCGAAAGGTAGATGCCCGCCTTTACCTGTTTGGTGAAAAACGGCGAGGTCGAAGGAAACACCACGTCGTAGCCCGACTTGCCGGCCAATAGCTTGGCCTCGAGGATCTCGTTGCCGTCGTAGACGTCGTAGTTGACCTTGATCCCGGTCTCGCTCGAGAACTTCGCCAACGTGTCTTTGGCGATGTAGTCGCTCCAGTTGTAAACGTTGAGCACCTTCTCCTGCGCGGACGCGGGCGCTGCGGTGAGAACGGACAACGCGGTGATCAAAAGGCCGCAGATCAGCGTGAGCGATACATGAAAGCGACGAAGCATCGGCGTTTCCCCTGGATGGCATCGGCACCCAATGGCGGGCACCAGAATCGGGAGATGGTAATCAAACCTGGGCGCGGAGGCGAGTGGCCGGTTGCGGTGGAGCCACCCGTCCCACCAAGGCGGCCAACCACTGTTTCGCTTAGCCCCGCCGGAGGAATAAGCTGCCCAAATGTTGACCCGAGGGTGGACTGTCTGCGCCATCACCCTCCCCCGAGCCGCGAGCCAATGAGAACCGCCATGCACCGCACACTTGCAGTTTTTGCCTTCGCCTTGTGCCTTTCGACCCAAGTGCTGGCTGGCCCTTACGAGGACGGTGACGCTGCCTACGAAAAGGGCGACTACGCGACGGCGCTACAGCTTTACCGCCCGCTGGCGGAGCAAGGCCACATGCTGGCCCAATTCAGCCTCGGATACATGTATGCCAACGGCGAAGGCCTGCCCCGCGACTTCGCCGAAGCGGTGCGCTGGTACCGCAAGGCGGCGGACCAGGGGAACGCGGCCGCGATGGTTAACCTCGGGCTTAAGTACGAACAAGGCCAGGGTGTCCCGCAGGACAACGTCCAGGCCTACATGTGGTACGCGCTGTCGGCGGCGGCCTACGGCAACGTGCCCCAGTCCCGAGACCGTGCCTTGAAGAACCGCGACTTGATTGCGCAGCGCATGAGCCCAGGCCAAGTCGCCCAGGCCCAAAAGCTGGTTCAGGAGTGGAAGCCAAAAAACTAGGTACGGCGCTTCCCGTCTTGGGCGGTGGCGGAGGGAGAGTCCGTAACACTGCCCATACATATCAATTGGTTATCCGCCAATTGCCGTTTAGTCCCCTACTCCGTCCCCTATAAATGTCTACGAACGGCTGCGAACGGTTGCGGTCTGGGGAGGTAGGCGCGCCCGCGCACTAGGCCTTAACAGAGTGCCCTAGCGACCCAAGCTATTTCGGCTTCCACGCACTCGCCAGCTTCTGCGCTTCGGCGATCTGCGCGGGGGTCATCTTGGCGGCGACCAAGTCGCGTTGCTTGACCGCCTCGGCACGGTCCGGGTCCGTGGGATTGGTGTAGCGCGATGCGGCTAGATTCCACCACAT
>CANKGV010000031.1 GCA_947481575.1 Alphaproteobacteria bacterium | reverse complement strand
GCGCGCCGACCGCGCCGCGGACCTTCCCGACAGCCCGCCCGAGCAATAAACGGTCACGCAGTAAGGCCCCCCTCGGGGGGCCTTACTGCCATCAGCAGTGATGCACTTTTGCTCCGGCCGACTGATGCATTTTTACTCCGGCGTTGACACTCGTGCATCGCCCCGCTTGAACCGGACCGGCAACCCCGCCTGCCGGGCGCGCCGCCGCGCCAGTCCGAGCAGATAGGCGGACTGATCGATCCCGGTCACCAAATCAAACCCGCGGCCAGATAGCTCCAGCGCGTGGCGGCCTTGGCCACAGCACAAGTCCAAGATGCGGTGCTCGGGCTTCAGTCCAGCAACGTGGACCAACGCGTCGACGTCCGCGCGGGTGCTGGCGGGATTCTCCACCACATCGCCGTCGGTGCGCAGGTACAGGACGCCAAACAGTTCCCGCCACCATTCGGCGGGTAGATGCCGCTCAAGGTCGGCGACCGGCCCCCGCACGGCTTCGGGGCGGGCTCTGCCGGAGCGCGCCGACTTGGTGCTTACCCCTGAGCGGGCCATGCTGCTAGGTCCTTTGCCGTGAACCAAGGTCGGGCGCCAAAGTGCCACGTTCGACAATTCTGTAGCCGTCCACCCGCCCCCGGCAACTCGGCGCGCCACATCGGCAGTCGAAGCTCCACGATGGATGCCAGGCATACAGGGGGTCGCCGCAGTGCGCCCGCCACTCCTCGGCATCGATCCGGTCGTAGGCAAAGGTGATCTCTTCGCCAGACGCGATCGGGCGGGTCGCAATGACCACGCACGCGTCTGCGTCTGTGGGGTCTTCACCCAGGACGCAGTTTGGCTCACAACCGTGGTTGATGAAGCGTGCGGGCGCGGACGGAATCATCCACCGGTCGCTATCGATCCACAGGGCATGACGCAGTTCGCTGAGCGGGATGTCGGCGAATGCCACACACGGCCCGTCGAACCGGCACACAAGTTCCCCGATACCGAGCTCCCGTATGGCAACCACGCCGTAGCCCGAGTACCCCTGCGTCACCCGGACTGGCCAATTGTGTTGGCGCACGGCCTCCACGTCAGGCCGGTCCGGCGCCGCGCGCGGCGATAGTGATTTCCTCGCCCATTGCGATGGCGCGCAGGGCACGGAAACCGATGGTGCGGGACCCCGGCTCCACCACGAATGCCGCAGAAGTTGTGCGGGACTCCCGGTATAGCGCGCTGTGGCCAAGGGCGAGCGCAGCGCGATGATCGCCCTGTCTCCACGGGAAGCACCTGGGTGCAACGACGGTCCGGGCAATGCCTGTCCAGGCGGAAGTGTGCAGCAGGATCACTGGAGCGGTCTCGATGGTTTCCCCAGTAGCGAAGGAACGCGCGGCGAATATGCCGCCGTCTGGCCCGATGCCGACATGTTCATCCGCCGATACCACAGTCGCGTCCGCGCGCCGCGCCACGAGGTGCACGTCGGTCCGAGGTTCGAACCACAACGGTGCCGCGGTGGCATCGCCACCGGTGTAGTCGATGGTCACCTGTTCTCCCGCCGCGATGGCCCTCTCGGCGCGGAACTCCAAGCGACCGGCCGCGAGATCTTTGCGGTAGTCGGCATTGGGGGCGAACGAGTGGTTGTACAGGGAGCCAAATCCGGTGGCGAGCGCAGCGCCATGGTCGTCCTCACCCCAGGCAAACCAATAGTCGTACAGCGCCGTACCCGAGAGGTCGTTCACTTGGCTCGGAGGGATCGCAATCACCGGGGCAATCTCGACCGTCGTGCCCCTTGGAATCGCCCGGTCGGTGAAGACGCCGCGGCCGTGCGCTCCGGCGTCGGCCACGAACAATGTCATTGCCCGACGAACCGGAAAGTTAGGCCGCCGCGACCCGGTTGCGGCCTTGGCGCTTTGCGATGTAGCGAGCGCCGTGGGCGCGCGGCGACAGCGTTTCCATCGTGTCGCCAGGCACCCGCGCAGCGATCCCCGCATTCACGCCGACCCAAGTCGCCTTCCCATCCGCAAGGATCGGGCTGTTGGAAATCGCCAAACACAATTGTTCGGCCAATTCGAGCGCCATGGGTGCATCGGTTTCCGGCATCAATACGGCAAACTCACCGCCGCCGATCCGGGCGAGCAAGTCCAGCGGCCTCACCACCGCCTGGGCATGGCCGGCAATGGCGCGCAGCACGGCATCGCCGACCGCGGACGGTGCTGCCGAACCTGATCCGGGAAAGCCCTCGACGTCGAACACGCAAAGCGTGCAGGGCCGACCGTAGCGCTCCGCCCGCACCAACTCGCGGTCGGCCACACGCATGAACGCCTGGCGGTTGAGCAGTCCGGTGAGGTCGTCCTGGGACAGGCGGCGGAACGCCAACGCGCGTTCCTCCATGACTACGCCGACAAGCAAGACATTGAGGAGTGCGACGCCGACCGTAATGCCGAGCACATAGCCCATCTGATCATCGGGAGCGATCGGGTACTCGCCTGGCAACGCCACAAAACCTGCGACTGCCAGGACCGACGCCGCTGCCGATAGCAACATTGCGTCCCGCGGCGCGAACCGGACCATTAGCCACGTGCAGCAGAGGGCAATCAGAATCGGTGCGCCGGTCGGAATCGGCAGCGACTCGGGCGCCCAGAAGCGCGCCGACACAACCAAAAGAGTAAGGATCGACACGATGGTCATCTCCAACCACCGACCACGCTCGATCCGTCGGCGGTCGATCCACGCCAGGATCGCGGGTGTGGCTACCAGCAGCGTTCCGGCGCCATCCGAAATGAACCAAGCGGCAAAGGTGGCCAGCCACGGGCCGTGGCTCGCGCCAAGAAGCGTCTCGGCGGTGGCGCCGCCCACAGCAGTGATGAATGGGTGCACGCCGACGCCGTACCGGAGGAAGCGGCGGACGTCGTCGAAGAGCATGACGGGCTGCCGCGGCGGGAAATTCTGGCGCATCAACATCGCGCCCACTACCGGACCAAGGGTGTTGGTCGCCGTAACGGCCAATACCAAGTTGAACGGTGACCCAAACAGAATCGCGTTGGCCGACAACGAGCCGAGGAAGATTCCCGGCGCCATGCGCCAGCCGCCGATCAGCGCCGCGAACAGCGCGATCCCTGCGCCGGGCCACAGGGGCGACGGGAAGAAGCCGTATGCGCCAAAGTACTTCGCGACCGGAACGCTGAACACGAAGTAGGCGACTGCGGTGAGAAGGTTGCCACCAAGCAACCGGATCAAGGCGCGCCTGGTATCGGCGCGAACGCGCGTCGCCAAGCCAGACCCAATGGGCGTTTCCATCATCGCGACCCGTCCCCAACGACCGGCGATTCCAAGCCCTGGGCCAACTGTACCTCAACCGTGCGTGTATTTCTCCCCCCAGGGACGCGCCAAAGTTGTTGCCGCGCCGGCCGGCGGGAATCGCTACGGCTTGGTTAGTCCTTCGCCCGCTCCGAATAGGCGCCGTCGGCGGTCTGGACGATGATGCGGGCGCCGACGCCGATGTGGGAGGGAACCAAGGTCCGGACGCCGTTCGACAAAATCGCCGGCTTGTAAGACGACGAAGCAGTTTGGCCCTTAACGGTCGGCTCGGTTTCGACGACCTCCAGGGTCACGCGCTGCGGCAGTTCGATGCCGACCGCCACGCCTTCGTGCATGGACAAGTTGACCTTCATCTCGGCCTGCAGGTAGTTGGCTTGCTCGCCGATCAGGTCCGGCGAAACCTGGACCTGCTCGTAGTTCTCGGTGCTCATGAAGTGGAAGCCGTCGCCGTCCTGGTACAAGAACGTGTGCTCACGCTCCTCAACCTGTGCCTTTTCAACTTGGTCGGTCGTGCGATAGCGCTCCGAAATCTTTACGCCGTTGGCGAGATTGCGCAGGTCGAGCTGCGTGACCGGGGTGCCCTTGCCGGGGTGAATGTTGTCTGCGACCAAGACGACGAACAGCTTGCCGTCCAGATCGACGATGTTTCCCCTGCGAAGGGAACTGGCAATGACCTTGACCACGTGTGACCCCTGTAATGGCCGGCGCGGGCGAACCGCGCCCTTGGCCGATGCTATGAAGCGGATTGGCGGACCGCAACATAACGGTCCTGCGAACCGGCGCCAGTGGTTTTCGCGCGCTTCGGGCCGGCCATGACGGCAGGTTCCTCACCTTCGCCGTGGTGGACGCCGTCGGTTCACGCGGATCGCCGGCCCGCCTTGCTGGCTCGATCGCGCATCGCTGCGGCGATTCGCGGGTTCTTCGCAGAGCGCGGATTCCTTGAGGTTGAGGCGGCCGCGCTGCAGGTTTCGCCGGGCAATGAGGCGCATCTGCATGGATTTGCGACCGAAGCCCGCAGCATAGCCGGGGAGCGCCAGCCGCTGTACTTGCACACCTCGCCGGAGTTCGCGTGCAAAAAGCTGCTAACGGCCGGGGAAACCAAGATTTTCAACTTCGGCCACGTCTTCCGCAACCGGGAGCGGGGCGCGTTGCACCATCCGGAATTCACGATGCTTGAATGGTACCGCGTGCGGGAGCCGTACCAGGCCGTGATGGCCGATTGCACAGCCTTGGTTTCGCTCGCGGCCGCGACCACCGGGGTCCGCACCATGTCGTTCCGCGGCAAGACTTGTGACCCGCATGCCGAGCCGCAGCGGGTCACGGTGGCGGAGGCGTTTGCGCGGTGGGCGGGCGGCATCGATTTGCTCGCAACCCTCAAGGATTCCGGGCCTGACCGGGATGCGTTGGCGGCGGCCGCACAAGGGATTGGGATGCGGGTGGGGGCGGATGACACCTGGAGTGATGTGTACAGCAAGATACTGGTGTCCCGTATCGAGCCCAATTTGGGAATCGGGCAAATTTCCCTTTTATATCAGTATCCTACCGTGGAGGCGGCGTTGGCGAGGCGTGCCGGACACGACTCGCGGGTCGCGGAGCGATTCGAGCTGTATGCGTGCGGAGTGGAACTCGCCAACGGGTTCGGGGAGCTGACCGATCCGGTAGAGCAACGCACGCGATTCGCGGCCGAAATGAGCGAAAAGCAGCGCGTATACGGCGAATCGTACCCGATCGATGAGGACTTCCTGCAGGCGCTGGCGTTGATGCCGCCGGCGAGCGGGGTGGCGCTCGGGTTTGATCGTCTGGTGATGCTGGCGACCGGCGCACCGCGCATTGCGGACGTTATCTGGACCCCCGTAGCGGGCCGTGATTAGGTGCCCGCCGTGACCCCGCCCAAGGTATTGCGCACGACTGCCGACCTGGCGGATGCCGGGCTGATCGATCCGGCACAGCGTGCCGGCATCGAACAGGTGGCGGCGCGCTACGCGGTCGCGATCACGCCGGCCATGGCGGAGTTGATCGACCCGAACGATCCCGCCGATCCGATCGCGCGCCAGTTCGTGCCGTCGGCGCGGGAGCGCGTTGTCGGGCGCGACGAACTTGCGGATCCGATCGGTGACGACGCCCACAGCCCGGTCGAAGGGATCGTGCACCGCTACCCGGACCGGGTGTTGCTAAAGCTTTTGCACGTATGTCCGGTGTACTGCCGGTTTTGCTTCCGCCGCGAGATGGTTGGTCCCGGCAAACGGCGCTCGCTCTCCGCGGCAGCGACCACCGCCGCGCTCAGCTATATCCGCCAGCACCCGGAGGTATGGGAGGTCATCTTGACCGGCGGCGACCCGTTTATGCTTTCGGCCGCACGCATCCAACGGGTGGTGGAGCAACTGGCAGCGATCGGCCATGTGAAGGTGATCCGCTTTCACACCCGGGTGCCGGCGGTGGAACCCGCCCGGGTTACCGCTGCGTTGGCTCGCGCGGTGCGGGCGCCGGGTACTGCGACCTATGTGGTGCTGCACGCCAACCATCCGCGCGAACTGACTGCCGCGGCGCGTGCCGCGTGCGGGCGCTTGATCGACGCGGGTGTGCCGATGCTCAGTCAAAGCGTGTTGCTGCGCGGGGTGAACGACGATGCGGCAACCTTGAGCGCGCTGATGCGCGCGTTCGTGGAGACGCGCATTAAACCCTACTACTTGCACCAGGCCGATTTGGCGCCAGGTACGGCGCACCTGCGCACGACCATTGCGGAGGGCCAGGCGCTTGTGAAGGAACTCCACGGCCGCCACTCGGGGCTGTGCCAGCCGAGCTACGTGCTCGATATTCCGGGTGGTTTCGGCAAGTCGCCGGTCGGCCCGTGCTACCTGTCGGAGCCCGCGGCGGACGGTGGCTATGTGGTGGAAGACTATCGCGGTACGCGGCACCGCTACGGCGGGCGCACGCCGCGCGGCTAGAACCGCACGAACGGATTCAGCAGAAGGCCGAGCCAGCCGACCAGACGCACCGGAGCATCGGTGACCGCGAGGCAATAGCAATCCTGGTCGGCATCGGCCATCGGTTGGTGCGCGACGGCGGGATCTGTGGCGGCAACGTCACCAGGCGCGAACCGCCCGAGTTCGTCCGAGTACCCTCCCTTTAGGACGACTGTCACCTCCGTGCCACGATGGGTGTGGCGCGGCATGGCCGCGCCCGCGGCAATACGCAGCAGCCGAACCCGGTAGCCCGGCACGTCCGTAGTAAGGTCCACGGTGGCGAGGCTCTTGGTGGTGGTGCGCCACGGCAGTGCGGGGAGCGCGCCCTGCACGTAGTGCCGGAGCGGCCCCGGGATATCGGCCGCAACGGGCGCGCGGGGCGCGACGGCCACGGCCGCCGGCTCGTCCAGCAGGGCCAATACTTCCGCCAACCCAATGTCACCATCGCCGGCGGCGGGCAACGCCGCCAGTAGCGCACCGCCAACCGCCTCGGCATTGGCCACGGTGTCGCGGCACGCACGGCAAAACCAAAGGTGCGTCGCGACGGCGAGGGCGAGGGGCTCGCGCAGGCTGCCGGCCGCATAGTCGACCAGAACGGCGGGATCGGGGTGGTGGTGCGGGGCAGGGGTGTGGGCGGTCATGGCTGATCGTAGGTGAGGCGCAGCCGGGCCAGGGCCAAACGGATGCGCGACTTGACGGTACCGAGGGGCAGCCCGGTCTGTTCGGCGATGGCGGTGTGGGGCAGGTCGTCGAAATAGGCGCGGCGCAGAATCTCGGCCTGCTCGGGTGGGAGCCCGGCCATCGCGTTACGGATGCGCGCCTCGTCTTGGACGGCGCTCACCTGCTGTTCGGCGCTGTCGGCAGGATCGATCAATTCGACATCGTCAGGGTCTACTTCGGGATGCCGTTCGCGCCGCACCTGATCGATGCGCCGGTTGCGGGCAATCGTGAATACCCAGGTCGATACGGTGGCGCGCGATGGGTCGTAGCGGGATGCCAGGCGCCAAACCGTCAACATGACGTCTTGGACTACGTCGTCGGCGGCAGCGCCGGCAGCGCCGGCCCGTTGCAGAAACGCTCGCAAGCGCGGTGTGAAGTGCCGGAACAGCGCAGCAAACGCGGCGCGGTCCTGCCGGGTCGCGATGGCCGCCATCCAGAACGCCAAGTCGTCTTGGGTCGGACTGGCGGACGGGGCCGATGCAGACGCAGTCGCCATAGCCCTATTTGCACCGCCGCGCGGCCGGCGGACAAGGGCTGGAGCAAAAAGGGCAGGTGCGGTTGCGGCGGCGTACATTTGCTAGGAATACGCGTCCGGACCGCCGCCGGATCACTGGCGCGGAATTGTGCTACCGGATTGATCCGGAGCGCCGGGTGCGCCGTACCAATCCCAATTGAATTCTCGCAGGAACGAGCCCTCAGCATGAAAATCGCGATCGTTGGCGCCGGGGTTGCCGGGTTGGGGGCTGCTTGGCTCTTGGACCGGGATCACGAGGTTCACGTGTTCGAGGCGGCGCCTCGGGCCGGTGGACACGCCAATACCATCGACATCCAGACCGAGACCGGGCCGGTGGCCGTCGATACCGGGTTCATCGTCTACAACGACCGCAACTATCCAAACTTTTGCCAACTCTTGAGTCACCTCGGCGTCCGTTCGGAACCAAGCGACATGTCCTTTTCGGTTTCGGTGGGCAAAGGCGCGTTCGAGTATGAGGGCAGCCTACGGGGGTTGTTGGCGCAGCCATTGAATCTGTTCCGGCCGCGCCACTACCGCATGGTGCGCGACATCGTGCGGTTCTACCGCGAGGCCCCGGCGCTGCTTGTGGAAGGCCATCCCAGTCACCGCCAGTCGATCGGTGAATACCTTGCGACCGGCGGGTACTCGGTCGAGTTCCTGCGCGATCACCTGTTCCCGATGGGTGCGGCGATCTGGTCGTGCTCGCTTGCCGAGATGGGGTCGTTTCCGGCGCGGGCGTTCATCCGGTTCTTTGCCAATCACGGACTGCTCTCGCTCACGCCGACACGCGAATGGCGCACGATTCGCGGCGGGAGCAGGGTGTATGTCGACGCGCTGACGGCGCGGTTGAAGCGCCGGGTTCGTACCAACACGCCGGTTGCATCGGTGCGCCGGACCCCTGCAGCGGTATTCGTTCGCCCTCACGGCGGCGAGGAGGAGCGCTTCGACCAAGTTGTGTTCGGAGCGCACGCTGACCAGGTGTTGACGATGCTGGGGCCCGATGCCGACGCGGAAGAGCGGTCGCTACTGGGCTCGTTTCGCTTTACCAACAATCGCGCGATTCTGCACACCGATACGGCGCTGATGCCGCGGCGGCGGGCGGCGTGGGCGAGCTGGAACTACCTGTCGGACGGTGGCAACGAGACGCCCGCTGTTTCGGTCACGTACTGGATGAACCGGCTACAGAATCTTTGGCAGATCGAGCCGCTATTTGTTTCGCTGAATCCAACGGACGAACCTGCGGCGGACCGGGTGCTGGCCGAGTTTGCCTATGACCACCCGCTCTTCGACAGCGCGGCGCTGGCGGCGCAACAGGGCCTGGCGACGATCCAGGGTGCGCGCCGGACGTGGTTCTGCGGCGCCTATTGCGGCTACGGATTTCACGAAGACGGCTTGCAGGCGGGGGTCGGCGTCGCCGCCGCGCTGGGGTCACCGGCACCGTGGGCAGGTGCCATCACACCGACGAGCCCGGCGCTGGCGGCGGTGACGCCAGCCGCGATTCCGGCGGCAGCATGACCGGTCCCCTCGCGTCGGCGATCTATCGTGGGGCGGTGATGCACGCCCGGTTCCGGCCCGTGCAGCATCGTCTGCAGCACCGGGTGTTTGCTCTGTTGCTCGACTTGTCGGAACTGACCGAGATCGAACGGTCGACACGGCTGTTCCGGCACAATCGCTTCGGCCTGTTGTCGTTTCACGATCGCGATCACGGTTCCGGTGACGGCACGCCGTTGCGCGGCTGGATCGACCGGTTGCTGCTGCCCCTCGGTATCCGGCTCGATGGCGGTGCGATCCGCGTGCTGTGTTACCCGCGCGTCCTTGGGTTCGTATTCAATCCGATCTCGGTGTGGTTCTGTCACCAGACGGATGGGGCGCTGGCCGCCGTGGTGTACGAAGTCCACAACACGTTCGGCGAGCGCCACGCGTATGTGCTGCCGGTAGAGGGCGCGCGCGCGCCGGGTGATCCAGTGGTGAACGAAGCGCGCAAGGCGTTCCACGTATCGCCGTTTCTGAGTATGGACTGCGCCTACCGGTTCCGGATCACGCCCCCGGGCCAATCGGTTGCGGTAACGATTCGGGAGACAGAAGCCGGAGAGGATACGCTGGTCGCCACGTTTGCCGGTGACCGAACGCCGCTCACCGGTCGCGCGCTGCTAGGAGCCTGGGCGGCGCACCCGCTGATGACGCTGAAAGTCGTAGCGGCGATTCACTGGCATGCCTTCCTGCTGTGGCGGAAGGGATTGCGAGTGTACCGGTTGCCCAAGAAGCCCACTGGCGCGCCGACCGCCGCCGCTACAGAGTTGCGACGCCTGGGCTAGTTTTCACGGCGCGGGCACGAGCCGGCGCATCAGACGCAGGTAGAGGCCCGCGGGCAGCATGCGCGCAGCCTTCATGACCACCATCAGCGAGCGCGGGAAGGCAATTTCAAAGCGGTCGGTGCGCATGCCGCGGACCAATGCATCGGCAGCGTCGGTGACTTCCATCAGGAACGGCATCGGAAAATCGTTGAGGTCGGTCAGCGGGGTCCGGATGAAGCCGGGGTTGGCAACCTGCAGAATCACGCCGGTCCCGGCGAGTTCAGGAATCAGCGCTTCAACCATGTGAATAACCGCCGCCTTGCTGGCGCCGTAGGCGGCCGAAGTCGGCATACCGCGATAGCCGGCCATCGATGCAACGGCAACGATCCGCCCGCCGCGGCGCTCCAGCATGCGCGGGAGGAGCGCCTCCAGACAGTTCGCCGTTCCCAGTGTGTTCAGTTCGAGCAGTTCGCGGACCACGGCGGCACTGAAGCTTGCCGCGCGGAGCGGCTTGAAAGTGCCGGCGCTGAGCACGGCGGTGTCGATCGGCCCGTGCGCCGCTTCGATCGCCGCGACGGCGGCGGCGACACTGGAACGGTCGGTGACGTCGACCGGCACGGGCACGATCGCGCCGGCGGGGATGGCTGGTTCGGACGCGAGGGACTGCAGGACTGCAGGGCGCCGCGCGCTGGCCACCACCTGCCAACCGTCACGCGCCATACGCAGCGCTACGGCCCGGCCGATGCCGGAGCTTGCGCCGGTGATCCAAACAATCGGTTTGCGCAGCGGCACCATGCACTTGATACGTGCGATGAACCCTGCCAGATCACGCCGGCCTAGTTGGGCACCCCGGCGGCGTGCACTGCCGACGCCATGCGCGCAACCCATTGGGGATCGGCCCGCGGCACGAGCGGCTGTGCGGTTCTACGTGTAAGGAGAACCTCCACTAGGGGCGCGGCCTCGGCGTAGCGCCGCTGGGCGAGGGATGGGGAACTCGGGGGGGCGGGGGCCGCCGCGACCGGGGGCGCCGGCACGACGGGGGCTTGGAAGAACACAACGAGCGCCATCCCGCCGAGCGCGATCGCCGCAACCAGGGCGGCGAGGGCGAGGACCGGGGCCTAGCGTCGCAGCGTGTGGGCGGCCATCGACACAGGATAGTCCGATTGCGTTGCGCTACCCTGTGGAGCTGCCGGTTGCCGTATGGTCCCGTCGATGTCCGCGCCCGCTGTCACGCGCTTCGCACCCAGCCCAAGCGGCTACCTGCACCTTGGCCACGCCTATGCGGCGCTGTTTGCCCAAGGGGCGTCGGCTGGCGGCCGGTTCCTGCTACGGATCGAGGACATCGATACGACCCGGTGCCGCCCGGAGTTTGACGCGGCGCTGCAAGAGGACCTGGCGTGGCTGGGAGTGATGTGGACCGGGCCCGTGCTGCGTCAGTCGGAGCGGTCCGAGGCCTACGCGGCGGCGGTCCGGACGCTGTCTCGTCTCGGTGTGCTGTACCCGTGCTTCTGCACCCGGGCGGAAATTCGCGCTGAGATTGCCCGCAGCCCGTCGGCGCCGCACGGGCCGGAGGGTGCGCTGTACCCCGGTACCTGCCGTACGCTGACGGGAACGGAGCGTGCGGCCCGCGTCGCAGCCGGGGAACAACATGCGCTGCGATTGGATGTTGCGGCGGCGCTCGAGGCGGTCCGGCCGCACGGGCCGCTCGTGTGGCGTGACCGCGCCGCCGGACCGGTGGCATGCACGCCGGAGATGCTCGGCGACGTGGTGCTGGCGCGGAAGGGGCTCGGTGTGAGCTACCACCTAGCGGTGACCGTAGACGATGCGTTCCAGGGCGTGACGCTGGTGACCCGCGGCGTCGATCTATTCCACGCGACGCACGTGCACCGTCTGCTACAGGCGGCGCTGGGATTGCCGGTGCCGGAGTATCACCATCACCGATTGATCACCGGTCCGGACGGCAATCGGCTGGCGACGCGCGACGGGGCGGCCGCCCTGCGCACATTGCGTGCGGATGGGTGGACGTCGGTGGACATACGCGCCCGCATTGGGTGGCCGGAGGCGGGCTAGGATCGGCCGCCGCTAGGCCGACGCAACGCGGGCAACGAACACGTAGCCGCTGTTGCGGACGGTCCTGATGAACCGGGATTCCTCTGGGTCGTCGCCGAGCTTCTTGCGCAGACGGGCGACGCGGACATCGATGCTGCGGTCGAACGCGGGCGTGTCGTTTTCGTATGCCATCTCCATCAGCCGGTCGCGGCTCAACACCAGGTTGGCGTGGGTGACCAGCGCCTGGAGTAGCTTGAATTCGCCGCTGGTGAGATAGACGTTTTCGCCTTGCGGCCCCTTCAAGTTCATCTGGCCCAAATCAAGGGTCCAGCCGAGAAAGGTGAACTGCTGGGTGCGATCGGCTTGGACGAGGGTGCCGCGCGCTTCGCTGCGGCGCAGCACGCTGCGCACGCGGGCGATCAACTCGCGCGGCAAGAACGGCTTGGAAAGGTAGTCGTCGGCGCCGATCTCCAGGCCAATGACCCGGTCGGTCGGCTCGCCGCGGCCGCTGACGATGATGATGCCGATGTCGAAGTGTTCGCGCACCCGGCGGGTCAAGGCCAAGCCGTCCTGGTCGGGCAACGTCAGGTCGAGGATCGCGAGTACAAAATCGCCGCCCGCCAGGCATTCCGTAACGCGCTGCCCGTCAGGCAGCGCGGTCACCTGGAAGCCCCCCTCGGTCAACGTCTGGACCAGCACGTCGCGGACGATCGGGTCGTCGTCCACGACCAGAATATGTTTTCCAGAGGCCACGGGAACCCCGAATTTCCGCCTCCAACAATCATTGCACAAACGCCAGGGCGCCGGAACCCGCAGGCGCCCCCGCAACCGGCCGCAGAAGCCAGACTGGGGCTGGTTGGGTGGCCCGACGGAGCGATCACCCGCGTCCGGCTATGCCATTGCGCCCCAGGCATACCGACAGACGTATGCAGGACAGGCCGCTTGCGGCCGTTCCAGACGCGTTTCAGGCGGCGGAAGCGCGCAGGAAACATATGGAAACACGTTCTTTTGGGGGAAGGCCACACCTTCGCCTTATACGGTCCCCATCTGTGCTGCCTGCCACCCGTCGGGCCTTGCTGCGGAAGGCTATGTCAACGCCGGAGTAAAAATGCATCAGTCGGCCGGAGCAAAAGTGCATCACTGCTGATGGCAGTAAGGCCCCCCGAGGGGGGCCTTACTGCGTGACCGTTTATTGCTCGGGCGGGCTGTCGGGAAGGTCTGCGGCGCGGGCAGTGCGC
>CANKGV010000030.1 GCA_947481575.1 Alphaproteobacteria bacterium | reverse complement strand
TTCAACAATTGCCGCCGGAACCAGAGCCCCCGACGTGGTAAATTCTTTCATGGCGTTGCTTTCCTTTCGTGGAATAGACACCCCGAGCCTATCGGCTCAAGGCGAGCAACGCCTGCCTTCCTATTTCAACATCGAACGGGACATTCCCAGCTGCAGCCCAAGGACCGGGTAGTTCACGCCGGCACCGCAGTAGTACTCCACCGAGCAGAACGGCGTCTTTGACTCCTCGGCAGTGAACACGAATCCGTAGCCGGCAAACTTGGTGTTCACCTTCGAGTCGTTGACCTCGCCCATGTTAATGGTGCCGGTCTCCAGCGACGCGTTCCAAGGCGGAAACAGGATCATCAGCACCGCGATGACCGCGGCGATAGCGAGTACCCGCATCTTCGGACGCAACATGTCCCCCCCTTTATGCTTCGATGACCATTCCGTCATAGGCCGGTTCAATGCCCGAGGGCAACTCCGCCGCCAATTTGCGATAGTCCAGCGTCGCAGTCATGTGCGTAAGGATGGCTCGCTCCGGCTTGGCACGCTCGATCATGGCCAGGGCCGTAGCGACATTGGCGTGGGTCGGGTGCGGCTCTCGCCTTAGGGCGTCGACAATCCAGACCTTTACGCCGCTCAGTGCCCGGTAGGATTCATCGGGAAGGCTAACCAGATCCGTTGAGTAGGCTATCGGACCGAAGCGGAACCCCAGCGAGGTGATGTTGCCGTGGCTCTGCGGGAACGGCACAACGTCGATCTCGCCAACTCGGAACGGGCCGTCGATCTCTTGTCCGGCCACAAAGGGCCGGTAGCTCTCATCCTCTGGCGCAAACGCGTATGCGAACCGTGACTTCAATGAGCCAAGCGTGCCCGGGTCCGCCAACAGACGCGTCGGCCCGCGCTTCTGGTTGTGCAATGGCCGCAGATCATCGACACCGTGCGTATGGTCAGCGTGGTCGTGGGTGTAGAGGACGCCATCCAAGCGCGTGACACCAAACCGCAGGCACTGATTGCGCAGGTCCGGACTGGTGTCGACCAACAGTGTCGTGGCACCCTGCTGCACGAGGATCGACGCGCGCATCCTGCGATTCCGCGGCTCCGCAGGGTCGCAATTCTCCCAGTCGCCCCGTCCGTCGGCGCCACCAATGCGTGGGACGCCCCCGGACGCACCGCACCCGAGAATCGTAACCTTCATGCGGACACCGCGGCACGCTGGGCCCGCGCAAATAGCGTGAAAAAATTCTCGGTCGTCGTTGCCGCCACCTGCTCCATCGGCAGACCTTTGAGATCAGCTATGCAGGCGGCGGTGTGGACTACCATCGCGGGCTCATTGCGCCTCCCCCGGTTCGGTACGGGCGCCAGGTAAGGCGAGTCCGTTTCGACCAACAACCGTTCGAGCGGCAGATCGCGCACCGTCGCGCGCAAATCAGTAGCGCTCTTGAACGTAATGATCCCCGCAAGAGACACGAAGAAGCCCAAACGGATGGCGTCCTCGGCAAGCTGACGGCCAGTGCTGAAGCAGTGGATCAATCCCGTGAATGGGCCTTTGGCGTACTCATCCGCCAGGACCGACACCGTCTCCAGATCAGCCCCACGACTGTGGACGATCACGGGCAGCCCAGAGCGCCGCGCGGCCTCGATGTGCGCGCGAAACAGGCGTTCCTGAGCCCGTCGCGGCGAGTGCTCGTAATGAAAGTCGAGGCCCGTTTCCCCTAGCCCGACCACCTCAGGATAGTCCGCCAGCGCGAGCAGATCGTCCGCGCCAACATGGGCGTAACGTTCGGCTTCGTGCGGGTGAATGCCGACTGTGCTCCACACGCCACTGAAGCGTGCGGCTATCACCCGCAAGGCCTCGGCCTTCTCGAGTTCCGTGGAGATCGTAACCATTCCTGCAACGCCCGCTGCCCGGGCGCGCGCGACTACGGCGTCCAGATCAGGGGCAAAGTCCGGAAAGTCCAGGTGGCAGTGGCTGTCGATCAGCATCATCCCTGGAGGGGTGGTTTGCCCTTCACGGGCTTGGCGGCAGCCGGCGCGCCCGGAGGCTCGTGCCGCGGAAAGATTCCCTGTGGCTTGGGCAACGGCGTGCCGGCGACCAAGCCGCCCGCCGCCAGGGCAGCAAAGGATCGTGCCGCCCCAACGGGAATCGCAACCTGGTCAAGAATCTTGGCGGCGGAGGCAGGCATGAACGGCTGCAGCAGAACGCCAAGATGCCGGATCACCTCGATCAAGACATATAGGACCGTGGCCATCCGGCCTGGGTCGGATTTCTTAAGCTTCCAGGGTGCCTCGGTGTCGACATAGCGGTTAGCTTCGCCGACGACACCCCAGAGCTGCGCCAACGCGATGTGGATTTGCTGCGACAAGAGGGCAGTCCGAATGTCCGCGAGCAGCACACCGGCCGAAGCAAGTAATGCCTTATCGTGGTCCGCCAGCGTACCTGCCGTTGGCACGGCGCCGCCGCAGTTCGCGGCAATCATGCTGAGTACACGCTGGCACAGGTTGCCGAAGCCGTTGGCTAGGTCGTTGTTGATGCGATCGATCATCGATGCGCGCGAGAAGTCGCCGTCGTTGCCAAATGGCACCTCGCGCATGAGGAAGTAGCGCACCGGGTCCAGTCCAAATTCGGCGGTAAGCATGAGCGGATCGATGACGTTGCCAAGCGACTTCGAGATCTTCTGTCCCTCGTTGGTCCACCAGCCGTGCGCAAACACGCGGCGTGGCGGCTCCAGTCCTGCGGCCATCAAGAATGCCGGCCAGTACACCGCGTGAAAGCGAATGATGTCCTTGCCCACCATGTGCAAATCGGCAGGCCACAGGCGCGGAAACTCAAGGGTAGTGTCGGGGTATCCGATGGCGGTCAGGTAGTTGGTCAGCGCGTCCAGCCACACGTACATGATGTGGCCTGGCGCATCGGGCACCGGCACACCCCAACTGAACGTCGTGCGCGAGATCGACAGGTCGTGGAGCCCCCCCTTAACGAAACTCACAACCTCGTTGCGGCGGCTCTCCGGCAGGATGAAGTCTGGATGGGTGTCGTAGAACTTCAGTAGACGGTCCTGCCAAGCGGACAACCGAAAGAAGTAGCTGGGTTCACGGACCCATTCGACATCGGCACCCGTCGGCGCGCGCTTCTTGCCGTCGGCGCCGGCGACCAACTCGTCTTCGGCCCAGAACGCCTCGTCGCGAACCGAGTACCAGCCCTCGTAGTGGCCAAGGTAGATGTCCCCGTTCGCCGCAATGGCACGCCACAGTGCTTGGCACGCGCGGATGTGGCGGGCTTCGGTGGTGCGGATGAAATCGTCGTTCGAGTACCCCATCTGCGCCGCCAGATCGCGAAAGTTCTGCGACACCCGGTCGACGAACTCCTTGGGCGCCATGCCTGCCGCTGCGGCGGACTTCTCGACCTTCTGGCCGTGCTCATCGGTGCCGGTCAGAAACTTCACTTCGCGGCCGTCGAGCCGCATGAAGCGCGCGATCACATCGCACGCCAATGTCGTGTAGGCGTGGCCAATGTGCGGCACGTCGTTGACGTAGTAGATCGGAGTGGTGAGGTAGTAGCGCTGAGTCATAGCGAGGTTATGCCCGCTGGCGCGGCTGGCGTCGAGCCGCGCACCTAGCCCTTGGCCGCCCGGCCAAGGGCTGAGAACACATTCAACGCGATGTGGCGCCGGTCCAAGTTGACGGCGGCCGCACGGGCGATAAAAAGGGAAAGCTGTTCCCACACCTGGGCCCAATGGTCGATCGTCCGGCGCTCCAGTAAGTGTGCGTGGGCCGCGCCCTCCCCTGCCACGAGTGCCCCGGGCGGATGTCCGCCCCCCGCCTCGACCATCCTGGCAATGCTCCAGGTTGGGAGGGTCATCAAGGTCCGGAATGTGCTTGCCGAGTCGCGGCGTGACACGCGGTCAGCAAGGGCATGCATCGCTTTCGCATCCACTGCCGGAAGCCGCGTTAGCCAACCGAGGAAGTCGCGGTACCAAGCAAATCCATCCGCTTCCGCCAATGCCATCGCACGTCCGGGACTGCCCTCGGACATTGCGACCAGCCCGGCGACGATCTCTGGCGCGAGTTCCGGCCATTCGCGTGCAACGACCTTGGCGACCTCAGTATCAACGAGGGGCCGCAAGGCGAGCCGGCGGCAACGCGACCGAATGGTAGGCAGCACGAGTCCCGGGCGGTGCGACAGCAGGAGGATCAATCCGCGCTGCGGGGGTTCTTCGATCACTTTGAGCAGTGCGTTTGCGGCACTGCGGTTGAGTTCGTCAGCTGCATCGACAATGAGGACGCGCCAGCCACCTTCGGCCGGGGTCATGGTGAAGAAATCGACGGCCCGCCGGGCCGATTCGACGATGATCTCTTCCTTATCGGGTGGCCGTTCGATGGACATCAGGTCTGGGTGCGCATTGCGGGCGATGCGACGGAAGACCGGGTGACTGGGAGAAATCGTGGCAGTTGCTCCCGGGCTCGGCATCGGCGCCGCAAAGAGGCTGGGACCGGTGTCGTGAGCCGCTCCCGCCAAGACGGTCCGCACAAAACGGTACGCCAGCGTCGCCTTTCCGATGCCACGCGGACCGGTAATGAGCCACGCGTGCGGCATCCGGCCACCGGCCCACGTGTCGCGTAAGGTACGCTCCGCGGCAGCATGCCCCGCCAACTCGCTGGTCCAGCGCGGACCGCGTTCGCGATCATCGTGTTCGGCCTCAGCCAAGAAGACGCTCCTCCACGATGGTCCAGATATTCGCCTGAACCGTGTCCGCGCTAGGCCGCGCGTTGACCACCGCGCACCGCTGCGGCGCCCCGGCCGCAATCTCGAGGAATGCAGATCGTACGGTCCGGTGGAATGCCAAACCCATCCGAGAATAGCGCACTTCGCTCACGCTCCCCGCACGGGCCGCTTCGCGGCGCAGGCCCAGGGTCACGGGAAGGTCGAGAACCAAAGTCAGATCTGGCTTGAACGAGCCCAAGGCCGCGGCTGCAATCCGCTTGATCTGGGCCGGCCCAACGCCCTGCGCATATCCCTGATAGGCCATGGTCGAGTCGGTGAAGCGGTCGCACAGCACCCACGTGCCTTCAGCGAGGGCCGGGCGGATGGTCTTCGCCACATGTTCGCACCGCGCCGCAAAGTGAAGCATGGCCTCGGCCAGCGGGTCCCAGCGATCCTTGGCGCCCGCGACCAGCAGCTTTCGAATCTGCTCGGCGCCGGGCGCACCGCCGGGTTCCCGGGTGACAAGGACGTTGAGGCCGTGCTTCTGAAGGGCCTCACGCAGGCGCTGCGCCTGTGTGGTCTTGCCGCCGCCCTCGCCCCCCTCAAACGTGATGAAGCGTGCGCGCGGCGCTAATGGGCGGCTGCGGGGCCCCACACGAGATAGCTGAGGGCGGCACCGAGGCGGCCGAACAGACCCAGTTGGTCGATGTCCGCCCCCGCCAACAGGGGCACACGAACCATTGCCTGGCCCGGCAACTCGACCACCAAGTCACCCAAGTGATCACCCTTTCGGATCGATGCCGGCAGCGGCCCGTCATAGACGGCCTTCACCGTCATGCCCTTCCGCGCATTGCGGCCGAGAGTAAGGGTCATGTCCTGCCCGACCACCAGGGGAACCGAGGCCCGTTCTCCCAACCACACCGGCGCCTCAGCGGCCACATCGCCGGCGCGGAACAGGGTGTAGTTAGAGAACTCGCGGAAGCCCCAGTCCATGAGGCGACCCACTTCAGTCGCGCGCTCCTTTTCGGTCGCCAGCCCCTGCACCACCAGCACCAAGCGGCGGCCGTTGCGTTCGGCCGATGCGGCGATGCCGTAACCGGCTTCATCCGTGTGCCCGGTCTTCACTCCGTCGGCACCTGGATAGTCGTACAGCAGCGGATTGCGGTTGCCCTGCTTGATGTCGTTGTAGGTAAAGGTCGTCTCGGAAAACAATGAGTAATACTGAGGGAAGTCTCGGATCAGGTGTGTCGCCAACAGGGCGATGTCGTGCACCGACATGATCTGTCCCTCGTCGGGCCACCCGGTCGAATTCACGAATGTACTGTGCAGCAGCCCGAGCTCCCGGCCCCGCTGCGTCATCTGGCGCGCGAACTCGGTCTCGCTGCTGGCCAGGCCTTCCGCCACGACGATGCAGGCATCGTTGCCGGACTGGATGATAATGCCCTTCAGCAGGTCGGTCAGCGAGACGCGCGTGGCGACGCGGACAAACATCTTCGACCCGCCCATGCGCCAAGCTTTCTCGCTGACGTTGAACGTGTCCTCCATGTGTAGTGTTCCCGCCGCAAGGCGCTCGAACACCATATAGAGCAGCATCATCTTGCTCATCGACGCTGGCGCCGTGGGTTCTTCCCCGGCCTTCTGGAACAGGACGGTATTGGTGGACAGGTCCACCAGAATGGCGTGCTTCGCCTTGGTCTCAATTTCCTGCGCCGAGACGGCTGCGCCGCTAAGCGCCAGCGCGCACGCGGCACCCACCGCTACGCGGCAAAGACGGAACAGGATGTTTCTCATGCCCTGATTGACCATTTGCCTCAGTCGACGACGATGCGCGCTTCCGTATGCCCGCGCGCCAGAAGGCCCGACAGCGCGGCATCGGCACGGTCCACATTGTCGATCGGCCCGACGCGCACACGATAGAGTTGTCGCCCGCCGGCAGCCACCGGACTAATCGCAACGGGACCATATGCTGCAAGCTCCTGGCTGAGCTTGGCGGCATTGTCGTAACTGGCGAACGCGCCGGCCTGCACGTAGATGCTCGACTGCGCGACCTTCACCAGCGATACCTGCGGCGCAACGTTTACTTTGTTTGCGTTCGGCCGCGCCGCCAACACCGGAGGCGGCAACGGCGCGACCGCAATACCGGCCACCGGCGGCAATTCAGTCCGCGCAACCACCTGGGTCGGCACCGCAGCAATTTGCGGAGCCGGCGCGGCCCTCGGCGCTGCACCCTTGGCCGCGATCAGCGTTTCAGTGGCCGCAGGCACGGCCTGGACGCGCACGCGCGCAGTGCCCTTCTGATCAAATCCGAGAAGCTGTGCGCTTTCAAAGGACATGTCGATGATGCGCCCGGGTACGAATGGTCCGCGATCGTTCACCTTTACGATGATCGAGCGCCCGTTCTCTAAGTTGGTCACTCGAACAAAACTCGGCATCGGCAAAGTCGTGTGGGCCGCCGTGAGGGAGTACATGTCGTACACTTCGCCGTTCGCTGTACGCTCGCCGTGGAACGGCTTGCCATACCACGAAGCGATTCCGGTCTGGTCGTAGACCGGATCTTCGCGTGGCTCATAGCGCACACCGGCGACCTCATAGGGCTGCCCCACCTTGTAGACGCCGCCGCCCGCCGCGACCTGCGGCACGTCGGTCCGGTTGAGTACCTTCGCCGTCTGAATCGCCAACCGGCTTTCCGTACAGCCAGAGAGCGCCAAAATTGCGGCAAGCACCGCGCCGACCCGCCAGAATCCAGTGCCACTTGTCATGTCAGCCCTCACCGATGCGGTCGGAGAGCGATCCGACCGCCAACGCAAAGTAGGTCGAGCGATTCCAGCGGAGAATGGAGCGATAGTTGTTGTAGACCATGAAGGCCGGGGTGCTTGAACCGCTCACCGGCAACACAATTGATGCGTCCAGCTGGCGCGTAGGCAATGGCGCGCCGTCCGGCGCGCGAACACCGGCGGCTTCCCACTCCGCAATCTTTTTGGAAGTGGGCAACCCCGCCAGCGCCAAGTCGAACCCCTGGGGCAGCTTCACTTCCCTACCCCACGTCTGGTCACCTAGCCAACCAAGTGACGCCAACAGCTTGGCGCTTGATGCGAACACATCCGGCCGGCTGCCCCAGATGTCGCGGCGGCCGTCGCCATCGAAGTCCACCGCGGCGCGCATGTACGCGGACGGCATGAACTGGGTCTGGCCCATCGCTCCCGCCCACGAGCCCTTCATGGCCGCTGCAGAAACGTTGCCTTGGTCAATGATCTTCAGCGCTTCGATCAGTTCGGCGCGGAAGTAGCTGCCGCGGCGGGGGTCGAACGCGAGGGTGGCCAGCGACTGGACCACCGAATATCCCCCGGTGACGCGGCCGAAGTCCGATTCGATACCCCACAGCGCGACGACAAAGCGCCCCTGCACCCCGAATGTCTCGCTGACGCGGTCGAGGACGGTGCGGTTCTCACGCATCATCTGCTTGCCCGCCACAACCCGGGCTTCGGACGCCACGCGGGTCATGTACTGCTCATAGGTCAGAGTGACCTCGGGCTGCGCCCGGTCCAGTTCCAAGACGCGCGGGAGGGGTTCAACGCCGGCCAGGGCAACATCCAGCGTCGCCGCGCGGACCCCAGCTTTGAGAGCGTCCTCGCGCAGGCCGATCAGCCACGTCGCAAAGTCATCTCCCGCGGCCGCGCGTGCGGAACGGATCGATTGCGGAAGGAATGGAAGCGCCAACGACCCAGCTAGGCCGATGGCAAAACCCCTACGGGTCGGGCGTAAGCGATGCACCGAGCGTTCGCGCGCTCCCTGACAAAGGTGCTGAAGTCCGGAGTGCACTTGCGCTCCGTCCGGTCAGGTCGGCCCGCCCGCCCAAAAGCAAGCTGACCCATCCGGCCATTGATGGTTACCGCAACCAGCGCACAGACGCAATGTGTTTGCCCGCGCGTTGCTGTTATTCGCGCTTGACCATACAGTCCGCCCGAGTGACACCCCGCCCGCCTTTACCTCTCGTGCTTGTTGCGCTCACTTGCGCCGCTGCAGCCCTGTTTGTGCTGTCGTTGTTCGTCGGACCGGCGCACGTTCCGATGGGGGCTGCATTGGCCGGGTTGTTTAGCGCGGACCCGCCCGTTGTGTCGGTGATCCTTGCGGAGATTCGCCTTCCGCGCGCAATTCTCGGACTTATGGTGGGCGCTAGCTTGGGGCTGTCCGGTGCTGCACTGCAGGGTCTCCTACGGAACCCCCTCGCCGAGCCCGGCCTGATCGGCGTCTCCGCCACTGCAAGTCTCGGCGCCGTGCTCGTGTTCTACTTCGGGATGGCGAGTGCCTTCGCGTTGGCCCTGCCACTCGGCGGCATCGTTGGTGCCCTCCTCGCGGTTGTTCTGCTGTACGCCCTCGCGGGGCGCGACAGCAGCGTGCTGACACTAATCCTTGCCGGCATGGCCGTGTCGAGCTTCGCTGCTGCACTCACGTCGCTGGCACTCAATCTGGCGCCGAGCCCCTACGCAGCGCTCGAAATCATCCAGTGGCTGCTCGGCTCCCTGGCCGACCGGTCCATGGATCACGTGTGGCTGATTCTGCCATTCACCCTCGTCGGCTGGGGGCTCATGCTCGCCTCGGGCCGTTCACTCGATGCCCTCACCCTCGGCGAGGATGCGGCGGCAACTCTGGGAGTCTCGTTGATTCGGGCGCGGGCGCAGGTTGTCGTCGGCACCGCGTTGGCCGTCGGCGCCGCAGTTTCGGTCACGGGCGGCGTAGCGTTTGTCGGCCTGGTGATTCCACACCTACTGCGGCCTTTCGTTGGCCATCGTCCCAGCCGGTTGCTCGCCGCCAGCGCGCTGGGCGGCGCGACGCTTCTCCTTGCGGCCGATATCGCGGTGCGCCTCGCGCCACCGCAGCCCGAGTTGAAATTGGGCGTCGTGACAGCGTTGATCGGTGCCCCGTTCTTCCTGGTGCTCCTCCTGCGGAATCGCCAAGCCGAACCATGAGCCTCCTCGCCCTTACCGGCGTCTCGGTTCAGTTGGACCGCAAGACCATCGTGCACGAGGCGAGCCTCGGCGTAGACCCAGGTCAACTCGTGGGACTTGTGGGTCCCAATGGCGCCGGCAAGACCACCCTGCTGCGCGCCGCCGCCGGGTTGCTACGGCCGCTCACTGGAACGATCCAGATCGGCGGCCGCGACACAGCAGTGCTGGATCACGCCGCAATGGCACGGGCGGTCGCGTATCTCCCCTATGGCGCGCCCTGTCACTGGCCAATGACGGTGCGCGATGTCGTTGCCCTGGGCCGGTTGCCCTATGCCCGGTTTCTTCGGCGCCGGGAGGGCAACGACACCGCCGCAATCGACCGGGCCATGGAGTTGTCCGAGGTAACTGGGTTTGCCGATCGCCGGGTCAATACTCTTTCCGGCGGCGAGCGAGCGCGGGTTCTGATTGCGCGGGCGCTGGCCCAGGGTAGTCCCCTCCTGCTGGCCGATGAGCCCACAGCTGCCCTGGACCCGTTCCATCAGCTTCGTGTGATGGAGGTCCTCGGCCGCCTCGCTGCCGAGGGCAAAGGAATATTGGCCGTCTTCCACGATCTCCCGCTTGCCGCACGGTTCTGTCATCGCATCGCTGTTCTCGTTCGCGGGCGCATCGTGGCGGCGGGCGAGCCGGCCGATGTACTAACCGCCGGCCTGATCCGATCGGCGTACGGCGTGGAAGTGAGTTCGAGCGGGACTTTTACGCTGCCCGGAACTTACGCCGAGTGACAGGAGAAGCCACCGAAAGTCTTCTCTGGACCCCTTTTCATTCGCGGCGTTTCCGCGACAATCCGGCCTTGGATGGGTGGCCGAGCGGTTGAAGGCACTGGTCTTGAAAACCGGCAGGCCCGAAAGGGTCTCGTGGGTTCGAATCCCACCCCATCCGCCATCCCGTTAGACTAACCTATTGATTGCGCTGGGTTAGTCTTCGGGATGCTCGACCTAACATACACTCCTACCTACACCGTAATGCGCGTCTGGTAGCGTGGCCGTCGGTCTATCGTTGGGCCGTATCAGCAGACCAGCGAGGGCATTGTGGAAGAAGGGCAACGTGAGGCCGACGACCAAGTGGTTTTGCGGCGGGTGGGGGCACTGGCGGAATTGGAGACCAGCCTCGCGACGATATCTGACCAACAGCCAGATCCATCGGGCCGCGATAGGGCAAGAAATGCCCTGGTCGCGCTCCACAAGTTCCTAGTCGCCTCAGACATTCCCCACGCATCGCTCGGACCTATCGTTCATTTGGTAGTTGCGCTGGATGCCCTTGATGCTGGCAGCGCAATCCCCCTCGTCAACCGCAACAGCACAGGATCAAGACCGCGCCTAGCCGATGGGGAGTTGCTCCTGCGCGTCGTCGCCGCAGCTGCGCTGGAGCTTCGCTTTCAAGAACTGAAAAAGTCGGGGGAGGAGAACGCTTCTCAGTGGGTCGCCGGCCACGTGCGCCATTGGGTAGGCGTGGGCCGCTCGGATAGAGGGCGCAATGGTGCAGCCCGAATGATTAGGTGGCGCGAGGATGTCACGGGGCTGGCGAAGGAAAACTCGCGGGTCTGGTTGTACAAGTTTCTGACCGATCCCGGCCGCAATCAGACGGCTCGTCTCCTGCTGGAGACCGAGCCACAAATGTGGGGGATCCAGATCAAGAAATCCTAAATACCCCCCCCTTATCGGGGTCTGGGGGGGGGCATTTTCTGCTTCTGCGTGCAACTGCGCACAAGGAGGTACCCGTGAACCCCAACGCCCCCCTCGCCCTAAGTCCTGCCGATGCCGCGAAGGCACTCGGTATCGGTCGCACCAACCTCTACCGCCTAATCGCTGCTGGCCTGATCGATGCCCGCCGCCTTGGCGGCAGGACCATCATCCCCGCCACCAGCCTGCGCGACTTCCTCGCCGGTCTGCCAGCGGCACCGATCCACGGTGTTTCTGGAGACAAGGGCGGCAGCAGATGAGTGTCGCCCCCGCGAACATTGCGGCCTCACCGGCACCCGCGTCGCAGACCGGCGTCGTGGACCTGACAGTTTTCGGAAACGGCGCCAAGGAAACCTCTAAAACCGACGAAACCGACTCGACTACCAACGCCGATTTCATGACGGCAGTCTTCCGCCCCAGTTCGGCTGGTTCCCCGATGGTTGTCACTAAAAAGGGGGACCCAAAGAAAGGGCCATGGCCAAGCAATGCTTGGTTGCCGGGTAGTCAATCTTTGCTTCCCGCTTCGTCAAACAACTACTTCACACTTGCGACGTTCACGCCCAATTCGGTGGGAAAATTGGCACGCAAGAAGGAGCAATTCTGCGCGCTCTACGCGGTCATGCTGGACGACGTTGGCACCAAGACCCCGAAAGACCGATTAACGCTGCCGCCGTCGTGGATGATCGAAACTTCATCCGGCAATTACCAAGCTGGCTACATCCTCTCGGAACCGCTGACCGACAGTGACGCGGCCAACAATTTGGTGACGCGGATCATTGATGCCGGGCTGTGCGATCCCGGTGCGAATGGTCCCGCTACGAGGCTGGCTCGTCTACCCGTCGGGGTGAACGGCAAGCGCTCCCCGCAATTCCAGTGCCGCCTCGATACGTTTGAACCCGACCGGCGCTACTCAGTTCAGGAATTGGTAGACGGTCTGGGGCTCAAGGAAGCTGTGGCGGGCCGGACGGCAAAGCCGCGCAATACAACCCCTCAGCACGACGAACCGCTTGATGGGGACCCAGTCCACTTCGCGGGCCCCGGACAGAACACGGTTCTTGCGGCCCTGCACGCCCGCAGCATCTACAAGGATTCGCTTGGCGCTGGCAAACACGACATCACGTGCCCCTGGATGGCCGCCCACACCGACGCTGTTGACCATGGCTCGGCATACTTTGAGCCGAGCGAAGACTTCCCGATTGGCGGCTTCAATTGCCTCCATGGGCACTGCGACGACCGTGGCATCACCGATCTGCTGAAGTTTCTGGACATCGAGCCCGTGGCCGCTCGCATGAAGCCGTCCATTCGGGTCACGCCAGGAGAAATTCATCGTATCGCCGACGCGGCCGAGCGAGAGATCGCCAACTCGGGGGAATTCTACCAACGCGCAGGGCTCATCTGCGCTGTTTCTACCGAGCCCAGCACCCTCGAAACTCGCGTACAGACGATCTCCCAACCGGCGCTGCTGCGGGCATTGGCCGCCGTTGCGATATGGGAGCGGTTCGATGCGCGGCGCAAAGCGTGGATCCGCATCGATCCCCCAAGCAACATTGTGGCCGTCGTTCACGACGCATCCAGCTATCGCCACCTTCCTGTTCTGAAGGACCTCGCGCGTCAACCTTACTTGCGCCCGGACGGAACCCTTGTGATCAAGCCGGGATACGACCCCCACACCAAAACGTTCGGCGTGTTCGATCCTTCGCAATTCGGGGTGCCCGAAGAGCCAACTCGCGGCAGCGCTGAGGCCGCGTTGAAGACGCTTGATGATCTACTGGACGAGTTTAGGTTTGCTCAAGAGACTGACCGCACTGCTGCACTAGCGGCGATTCTCACGGCAACGATCCGGGCCAGCCTCAGCCATGCACCCATGTTCCACGTGCGGGCGCATGAGCCAGGCTCAGGCAAGTCCTACCTTTGCGAGCTGGTGACTGCCTTTGCAACGCCCCAGCGCGGGACGCCGACGACGTTCCCAAAAGACGATGAGGAATGCCGAAAGCTCCTGCTCGCTGAGCTGTTGCGGGCACCGGCCGTTGTTGAGTTCGACAACCTCACCGGCGACCTGGTTGCCCACAAAAGCCTGTGCACGGTGCTTACTTCGGAGAACTACGCCGGTCGGATCCTCGGCGTTTCCAAGACGGCCAACGTCGGCACAAGAACGCTGTTACTTTCCTCGGGCAACAACGTCGGGCCGGTGGCCGACATGACCCGTCGTTGCATCGTGATCAACCTAGACCCGGGGTGCGAAGTGCCCGCCTCTCGCAGTTTTACCCGGCCTGATTTGGTGCGGGAGGTACTGCATGAACGCGGGCGCTTTGTCTCGGCGGCCCTAACTATCGTCCGTGCATGGATCGTGGCGGCTAGGCCCAGGGCCAAGACACCACCGCTTGCCGGGTTCAGCGAATGGGCCGACCTGTGTCAGCAACCGCTGCTTTGGCTCGGCAGGCCGAGCGTCACGGACTCGGCCTTCGTATCGATGGCCGCGGACCCTGACCGCGAAGTTCTAGGGTGCGTTTTGCTGGCGTGGAAGGCCGTGTTCGGCCCCGATCCGGCAAGGGTGCGTAATGCGGTCCAAGAGACAGAGAACGGTAAGCACTCCGAATTGCGCGAAGCGTTGCTTGAGGTGGCGGGCGAACGCGGTGAGATCAACCGGCGAAAGCTCGGCTGGTGGCTGAGGAAGAATGCTGGTCGCATCGTGGGCGGAACCCGCTTCGCACGCTGCAATGTGAACGCCCCGTCGGAAGTCTGGAAGGTGGAGAAGGTTGCGGAGGTTTCGTCGGTTTTATCGGTTTCCGGCGCGCCGACCGCGGAAAGTGTCACGACGTCCGGCAATGACAACAACAACGAGTTTTAGAGAGGACGATATGAGCTTCACGATCGACAACTGGATGGTGTGCTGGCAGCCAAAGGCGAACCATTCGGGGTTGCCTGCGGTGAAAGTGGGCGCGTGGCCCGACAAGACCGGCTGGTCAAAGGACTACGTGTTTTCGGACGGCTGCTGCTTTTTCCGGCGAGGCAGGCAGCATGCGGAGAAGGTCGCGCGGATGTTCATCGACTTCCACACGGTGGTGGTACGGGATGGCGTCGCGCCGGAGGCGGCGCATCGGGAGTTCCTGAAGATTGACGCCTACCGCGAGAGCATCGCCCCTGACTGCGGAGGCGGGGGATGATGAGCCCCGGAGTTTCCTTCCGCGCCACATCCCCGCTAGGCCGCCAAACAGACTCACTGAGACGCATCTCCGTGCGCCCGCTACCTGGGGACTCGGCAGACGCTATCGGCCACCAGTGACTCGCGTAGGCGCTCCCAGGGGCATATCCGGTCAGGCCCCCGGCATCGATCCCGGCGGCGGGGGTGGGCGGCGCAGATGGTACCTACCGCGATGCGCCCGGAGGCAAACTTGAAGGGTTCCACAATTTCGTTGCGGGCGCAGCTGACCGCCTCACCCACCACGTCCACATCCTCGAGATGAACGGTGACAGCTACCGGCTCAAGCAGAGCAAACGACGCCCGCGCACTGCCCGCGCCGCAGACCTTCCCGACAGCCCGCCCGAGCAATAAACGGTCACGCAGTAAGGCCCCCCTCGGGGGGCCTTACTGCCATCAGCAGTGATGCACTTTTGCTCCGGCCGACTGATGCATTTTTACTCCGGCGTTGACA
>CANKGV010000029.1 GCA_947481575.1 Alphaproteobacteria bacterium | reverse complement strand
GGAAGGCACGGAAATGGTGATGCCGGGCGACAACATCTCGGTCGAGGTGACGCTGATCAACCCGATCGCGATGGACGAAGGTCTGCGCTTCGCAATCCGCGAAGGCGGCCGCACCGTCGGCGCCGGCGTCGTCGCCAAGATCATCGAGTGACGGAATAGGGCCAAGATTGGGGAGTTGGCCCGCGAGGGCCGGGTCGGCTTAGGAGTGTAGCTCAACTGGTAGAGCACCGGTCTCCAAAACCGGGGGTTGCGGGTTCGAGACCTGCCACTCCTGCCACCCCCGCCGGCCGGTCCGCCGGGTTGGGACAGGTACCGAAGTAGTCGCGTTGAAGGAAGGTTAGGTCACTAGGTTCATGGCAACGACGTCACCGATCGAGTTCATCCGCCAAGTCCGTCAGGAGGCTGCCAAGGTAACGTGGCCGTCGCGGAAGGAACTCGCAATCAGCACGGCCATGGTGTTCGTGATGGTGGTCGTCGCCTCGATCTTCTTCCTCGGCGTGGATTGGATTTTGGGATTCTTCGTGGCGTTTATTTTGGGCCTGGGTGGAGCGAACTGATGGCGGACACGATGACCAGCGATGGCGCAACTCCGGTTGCCGCCGCGCCGGGCGCGAAAGCCGTGCCGCCGGCGCAGTGGTACATCGTCCACGTGTACTCGGGATTCGAGAAGCGCGTGGCCGGCGGCATTCAAGAGAAGGTTGCCACCATGAAGATGGAGGGCCTCATCCAGGAGGTCTCCGTTCCGGTGGAAGAGGTGGTCGAGATGCGGCGCGGCCGCAAGGTTAACTCGGAGCGCAAGTTCTTCCCGGGCTACGTGCTCGTGAAGATGGCGATGACCGAGGACACCTATCACCTCATCAAGAATATTCCGAAGGTCACCGGGTTCCTCGGCAGCGGCAACAAGCCGATGCCGATCAGCCAGGGCGAAGCCGACCGTATCATGCACCAGGTCAAGGAAGGCATTGACCGGCCGAAGCCTTCGGTAACGTTCGAAGTCGGCGAGCAGGTCCGCGTGATCGAGGGTCCGTTCACCTCGTTCAGCGGCTTGGTCGAAGATGTGGACCAGGAGCGCGCGCGCCTCAAGGTGGCCGTGTCGATCTTCGGCCGTGGGACTCCGGTGGAACTGGAATACAGCCAGGTCGAGAAGGTTTAGTTGCGGCCGCTGCGGCGGCCGGTGTTTCGGGGTTGTTGGTTGGGCGAGCGCGGCACGCGCAGGAGAAGGTAAGCGATGGCGAAAAAGATCGACGGCTACATCCGGCTGCAGGTGCCAAGTGGAAGTGCGACTCCGTCGCCGCCGATCGGCCCGGCGCTGGGTCAGCGCGGCTTGAACATCATGAACTTCTGCAAAGAGTTCAACGCTCTGACCGGCAAGATGGACAAGGGCGTGCCGATCCCGACCGTCATCACGGTCTATTCGGACAAGACGTTCACGATCGCCACCAAGAAGCCGCCCGCGACCTATTTCTTGAAGCAGGCGGCGAAGATGGCGAAGGGCGGCAAGGAGCCGGGGCGCACGATCGCCGGTTCGGTCACCAACGCACAAGTGCGCAAGATCGCCGAAGAGAAGATGGGCGATCTCAATGCGAACTCGGTTGAGGCTGCCATGAAGATTATTGCGGGCTCTGCCCGTTCGATGGGTCTGGAGGTACGGGACTAATTATGGCGAAGGCAGGCAAACGCATCCGCGCCGCGTCGGCGACGTTCGACCGCGAGCGCACCTATCCGGCGGTGGAAGCCGTAAAGCTGGTGAAGGGCAACGCCACGGCGAAGTTCGACGAGACGATCGAGGTTGCGATTAACCTCGGCGTTGATCCGCGTCACGCGGACCAGATGGTCCGCGGTGTAGTGAATCTGCCGGCGGGCACGGGCAAGGTCCTGCGCGTCGCTGTGTTCGCGAAGGGTCCGAAGGCCGAAGAGGCGCGTAAGGCTGGCGCCGATCTCGTGGGCGACAACGATCTCGCCGAGAAGGTACTCGCGGGCATGGTCGAATTCGACCGCTGCATCGCTACCCCGGACATGATGCCGGTCGTCGGCAAGCTCGGTAAGGTCTTGGGCCCGCGTGGCTTGATGCCGAACCCGAAGCTCGGCTCGGTGACCATGGACGTCGCCGGTGCGGTCAAGGCTGCCAAGGGCGGCCAGGTTGAGTTTCGCGTTGAGAAGGCGGGCATTGTTCAGGCTGGCATCGGCAAGGCGAGCTTTACCGAGGCGCAGATCCTGCAGAACTTCAAAGCGTTCGTGGATGCGATCACCAAGGCGAAGCCGACCGGTGCCAAGGGCGGCAACTACCTTCAGCGCATCGGTCTGAGTTCGACTCACGGGCCGGGCGTGCACGTGGACGTAGCGAGCCTGAGCAGCTAGCGGGAATCCTGGCGGAAACGCTGGGACGGCAAACGGGCCGGGCTTAACGCCGGGCAAGGGAGTGTTACATCGCCGGATTCGCGAAAGGAGTGTTCTCCCTAGCGAAACCAAGGGGCTTGAGCCGAAGGCGGCTCCGGCCCCCAACCTGTCCGTGACTGCGGGTGCCGAGTGATCGGCTTAATTCCCCGCACAGACGGGGGCACAGCGTGAGGGCCGCGGGGCGTGTTGTGCCCGGCGGGTTTGCGCCACGCCTCAGGACAGGCGTTTGAAGCGGGTCGTTCGCGAGGACGATCCTTGGCGCAACCGAGCTGGCATTCCGCATGACGCGGAACCGGCTCTCAGACTGGAGAGAGGGAATGGATCGGGCATCCAAAGACGCGCTCATCACCTCGCTCAATGGTGACCTAAGCAAGGCCGTGGCCATCGTCGTCGCCACCCATAGTGGCGTCAACGTCAAGGCTTTGACCGTGCTCAGGAACCAGATGCGCAAGGCTGGTGCGAAGCTCAAGGTGAGCAAGAACCGGCTTACCAAGCGCGCTCTCGAAGGGACGGCCTACACCGGCCTTGCCGACATGTTTGTCGGACCCTGCGTGATTGCGTTCTCCGAGGACGACGTCATTGCTCCGGCCAAGGTTGCCGTCGCATTCGCCAAAGACAACGAGGCGTTCAAGCTCCTCGGCGGCGCGATGGGCAACACTGTTCTGGACGTGAATGCCATCAAAGCTCTGGCCAGCTTGCCGTCGCTGGACGAACTCCGCGCGAAGATCGTCGGAGTGGTCCAAGCACCGGCAACGAAGATCGCGGGCGTCGTTCAGGCGCCGGCGTCTCAGCTCGCCCGGGTACTCGGCGCGTATGCCAACAAGCCGGCGGCCTAACCGCCTCACCCAACGTTCGATCGAATTCTAGGAGCAAGACTTATGAGCAATCTCGACCAAATCGTCGAAACCCTGTCGAAGCTGACCGTTATGGAAGCGGCCGAACTGGCCAAGTTGCTGGAGACCAAGTGGGGCGTGTCCGCCGCCGCGCCGGTGGCTGTTGCCGCCGCTGCCGGCCCGGGCGCTGCGAAGGCCGAAGAGAAGGAAAACTTCGACCTGCACCTGGTCGACGCTGGCGACAAGAAGATCAACGTCATCAAGGAAGTGCGCGCGATCACCGGTCTCGGCCTCAAGGAAGCCAAGGACCTCGTGGAAGCTGCACCGAAGCTGGTGAAGGAAGCGGTGCCGAAGGCAGATGCCGCGAAGTTCAAGAAGCAGTTGGAAGACGCCGGCGCGAAGGTCGAGCTGAAGTAGCTCGGTCTGGCGCGTTGCAGCGTCCGTTCGCAGTTAAGGCCGTGGCCGGGAACCATTCCCGGTCACGGTTGTTTTCCCGATTCCCCCGGGCCGCGGCCCGGATCTGACGAGGCAAAGAACCGCCCATGACATTGTCCTTCACGGGTCGCAAGCGCGTGCGCAAGAACTTCGGCCGCATTCCAGTGGCCGCGCCGATGCCGAATCTGATCGAGGTGCAAAAAAGCTCCTACGACCAGTTCCTGCAGATCGGCGTGCCCAAGGCGGCGCGCACCGATTCCGGGCTCCAGGGCGTGTTCAAGTCAGTGTTCCCGATCCAAGACTTCTCCGGCACCGCGTCGCTGGAGTTCGTCGACTACGAGCTCGAAGAGCCGAAGTACGACGTTGAAGAATGCCAGCAGCGTGGCATGACGTTTGCCGCGCCGCTTAAAGTGACGTTGCGCTTGGTCGTGTTTGAGCTGGACCCGGAGACGGGCGCCAAGAACATGCTCAACGTGAAGGAGCAGGACGTATACATGGGCGACATGCCGCTCATGACCGAGCACGGTACGTTCATCGTGAACGGCACCGAGCGCGTCATCGTCAGCCAGATGCACCGCAGCCCCGGCGTCTTCTTCGACCATGACCGCGGCAAGACGCATTCTTCGGGCAAGCTTCTGTACACCGCGCGCATCATTCCGTACCGCGGCAGCTGGCTCGATTTCGAGTTCGACGCGAAGGACATCGTCCACGTACGCATCGACCGGCGCCGCAAGCTGCCGGTAACGACGCTGCTGTACGCGCTCGGCCAGACCTCCGAGCAGATGATGGAATACTTCTACAAGTGGGTGACGTTCGAGCGCGACAAGAAGGGCTGGCGTTCGAAGTTCGATCCGGAGGCCATGCGCGGCCTGAAGCTGTCGCGCGATTTGGTCAACGCGAAGAACAACAAGGTCGTTGCCGAAGCCGGCACGAAGATGACGTCGCGGTTGGGCCGCAAGCTTGTGGAAGACGGCCTGAAGGAAGTGCTGATCTCGTCCGACGAATTGGTCGGCCGCTATTCGGCGCAGGATCTGATCAACGAGAAGACCGGCGAAATCTACGTGGAAGCCGGCGATGCGCTCGATCGCGACTCGATCGCCGCGGTCGAAGAGGCGGGCCTGACCCGCATCGAGACCTTGGATGTCGATGGCGTGAACATCGGCGCGTACGTGCGCAACACGATGAAGGTCGACAAGAGCACCTCGAAGGAAAAGGCGCTGGTCGAAATCTATCGCGTGATGCGCCCGGGCGAACCGCCAACCGTCGAGACCGCCGAAAAGCTGTTCTTCGACCTGTTCCTTTCGCCGGTGAAGCTGGCGCGGCCCGAAATCGAAGCGCGCGCGAAGCGCGAGTCGCGGGCTAAGCCGGTGGCGACCCTGGCCAAGGCAACAGTCGACGGCTTGGCATGGCTGCTCGACATCAACGACGGCTGGGCCGAGATCGCCGTTTCCACCAACGATCCGCGCTCTGGCAATCCGACCGGTACGTTCTGGGTCAAGGAAGCGGACATCAACATCGAAGTGTCCGAGCGCTACGACCTTTCGACGGTTGGCCGCGTGAAGATGAATTCGCGCCTGAACCTGCAGACGCCCGACTTCGTCCGCAGCCTGCGCAAGGCCGACATCGTGGCCGTCATCAAGACACTGGTCGAGATGAAGGACGGCCGCGGCGAGATCGACGACATCGATCACCTCGGCAACCGCCGTGTGCGTTCGGTCGGCGAGTTGCTGGAGAACCAGTACCGCATCGGCTTGCTGCGTATGGAACGCGCGATCCGCGAGCGCATGAGTTCGGTCGAGATCGACACCGTAGTGCCGCACGACCTGATCAACGCCAAGCCAGCCGCAGCGGTGGTGCGTGAATTCTTTGGCTCGAGCCAGCTCAGCCAGTTCATGGACCAGACCAACCCGCTGTCAGAGATCACGCACAAGCGCCGTCTTTCGGCCCTTGGGCCAGGCGGGTTGACCCGCGAGCGTGCGGGCTTCGAAGTCCGCGACGTGCACCCGACCCACTACGGCCGCATCTGCCCGATCGAGACGCCGGAAGGCCCGAACATCGGTCTGATCAACTCGCTGGCCACGTACGCGCGCGTCAACAAGTATGGGTTCATCGAGACCCCGTACCGGCGCGTTGCCGGCGGCCGTGTGACGACGGAGGTCGTGTACCTCTCGGCGATGGAAGAAGGCCGCTACACGGTCGCCCAGTCGAGCGCACCCATGGACGCCAAGGGCCGTCTGACCGAAGACTTGGTGAGTTGCCGCCGCGCCGGCGACTTCGTCATGGTTGCACCGGACGGCATCGACTTCATCGACGTGTCGCCGAAGCAGTTGGTTTCGGTCGCCGCGGCGTTGATTCCGTTCTTGGAAAACGACGACGCCAACCGCGCGTTGATGGGTTCGAACATGCAGCGCCAAGCGGTGCCGCTGATTCGCGCCGAGGCGCCGCTAGTCGGTACCGGTATGGAAGGCGTCGTGGCCCGTGACTCGGGCGTCGCGATCGCTGCACGCCGCACCGGCGAAGTGGAGCAGGTGGACGCCAAGCGTATCGTCATCCGCGCCACCGAGGAGACGGATTCGGCCCGCTCAGGCGTAGACATCTACAATCTGCGCAAGTACCAGCGCTCGAACCAGAACACTTGCATCAACCAGCGTCCGCTGGTTCGTGTGGGCGACGTGGTCCAAAAGGGCGACATCGTCGCCGACGGCCCATCGACGGAGCTGGGCGAGTTGGCCCTCGGCCGTAACGTGCTGGTCGCGTTCATGCCGTGGGGCGGCTACAACTTCGAAGACTCGATCCTGATCTCGGAGCGCATCGTCCGCGAGGACGTGTTCACCTCGATCCACATCGAGGAGTTCGAGGTGATGGCCCGCGATACCAAGCTGGGTCAGGAAGAAATCACCCGCGACATCCCGAATGTCGGCGAGGAGGCTCTAAAGAACCTCGACGAGGCCGGCATCGTGCACATCGGTGCCGAGACCAATCCGGGCGACATTCTGGTGGGCAAGATCACCCCCAAGGGTGAAAGCCCGATGACGCCGGAAGAGAAGCTGCTGCGCGCCATCTTTGGCGAAAAGGCCTCGGACGTACGTGACACGTCGCTGCGCCTGCCGCCGGGTGTGTCCGGTACGGTCGTCGAAGTCCGCGTGTTCTCGCGCCATGGCGTCGAGAAGGACGAACGCGCAATGGCGATCGAGCGGGAAGAGATCGAACGCTTGGCCAAGGACCGCGAAGACGAACAGCGTATCCTGGAGCGCAATAGCTACGACCGTCTGAAGCGCCTGTTGGTGAACCGCGTTGTGGTGAGCGGGCCCAAGGGCGTGAAGGCCGGGACGAAGATCACCGATACCGTTCTGGACGAACTGAGCCGCGGTCAGTGGTGGCAGTTCGGCCTGAAGGACGCTGGCGTGATGGAGCAGATCGAAGGGCTGAAGACTCAGTTCGACGATGCCATCGCGGCGTTGCAGGCGCGCTTCGACTCAAAGATCGACAAGCTCCAGCGCGGCGATGAACTGCCGCCGGGCGTAATGAAGATGGTCAAGGTGTTCGTCGCGGTGAAGCGCAAGCTGCAGCCCGGCGACAAGATGGCCGGCCGTCACGGCAACAAGGGCGTGATCTCGAAAATCCTGCCGGTCGAAGACATGCCGTACCTGGAAGACGGTACGCAGGTCGACATCGTGCTCAACCCGCTGGGCGTGCCCTCGCGCATGAACGTCGGCCAGATTCTGGAAACGCACCTGGGCTGGGCTTCGGCCGGCTTGGGCCGCCAGATCGGCGACATGCTCGACAAGGTCAACCGCGGTGGCAAGTCCGACGAGCTGCGCAAGCACCTCAAGGGCGTGTACGGCAAAGAGCAGTACGACGAGTCGATCGCCGAACTGACGGAAGGCCAACTGCTGGAACTCGCCGATAATCTGCGCCCGGGCGTGCCGCTCGCCACGCCGGTGTTCGATGGCGCGCGGGAAGCCGACATCGTGGAGCAACTGGAGAAGGCGGGTCTCGACTCGTCGGGCCAGGTGACCGTGATCGACGGCCGCACCGGCCAGGAGTTCGACCGTAAGGTGACGGTTGGCTACATCTACATGCTGAAGCTGCACCACCTTGTCGACGACAAGATCCATGCGCGTTCGATCGGCCCCTACAGCTTGGTCACCCAACAACCGCTGGGCGGCAAGGCACAGTTCGGCGGTCAGCGCTTCGGCGAAATGGAGGTGTGGGCACTCCAAGCGTACGGCGCTGCCTACACCCTGCAGGAAATGCTGACCGTGAAATCGGACGACGTGGCCGGCCGTACCAAGGTGTACGAGGCCATCGTTCGCGGCGACGACACGTTCGAGGCCGGTATTCCGGAATCGTTCAACGTGCTCGTGAAGGAACTCAAGGCGCTCGGCCTCAATGTCGAGTTGAGCCAGCGCAACTACTAGCGGCCCAGAAGAACCCCCTGAGCCAGGAGAGCCATTGAGATGAACGAACTAACCAAGGTGTTTGGTCCGGTCGGGCCGACCCAGTCGTTCGACCAAATCAAGATCTCGATCGCGTCGCCGGAGCGCATCCGCTCGTGGTCGTACGGCGAGATCAAGAAGCCAGAGACGATCAACTACCGCACGTTCAAGCCGGAACGCGACGGCTTGTTCTGCGCCCGCATCTTCGGGCCGATCAAGGACTACGAGTGCTTGTGCGGCAAGTACAAGCGTATGAAGTACCGCGGCATCACCTGCGAAAAGTGCGGCGTCGAAGTGACGCTGTCTTCCGTGCGCCGTGAACGCATGGGCCACATCGAACTGGCCTCGCCGGTTGCCCACATCTGGTTCCTGAAGTCCCTGCCGAGCCGCATCGGGTTGCTGCTCGACATGACCCTGAAGGATCTGGAGCGCATCCTGTACTTCGAGAACTACGTCGTCATCGAGCCGGGCCTGACGCCGCTGAAGGCGCGCCAGCTGATGGGCGAAGAGGAGTTCAACAAGGCGCAGGATGAGTACGGCGCAGACGCATTCCGGGCCGGTATCGGCGCGGAAGCGATTCGCGAAATGCTCGCCGCGATCGATCTCGAGAAGGAAGCGGCCAACATCCGCGTCGAGATCGTCGAGACCACGTCGGTGGTAAAGCCGAAGAAGCTCGCTAAGCGCTTGAAGCTGGTGGAAGCGTTCATCGAGTCCAAGAACCGTCCGGAATGGATGATTCTGACCGTGGTACCGGTCATTCCGCCGGACCTGCGTCCGCTGGTGCCGTTGGACGGTGGCCGGTTCGCGACGTCGGACCTGAACGATCTCTACCGCCGCGTCATCAACCGCAATAACCGCCTGAAGCGGCTGATCGAACTGCGCGCCCCCGACATCATCGTGCGCAACGAAAAGCGCATGCTGCAGGAAGCGGTCGACGCGTTGTTCGACAATGGCCGCCGCGGCCGCGTCATCACCGGCGCTAACAAGCGTCCGCTCAAGTCACTGTCCGACATGTTGAAGGGCAAGCAGGGCCGGTTCCGTCAGAACCTGCTCGGCAAGCGCGTCGACTACTCGGGCCGTTCGGTCATCGTCGTGGGCCCGGAGCTGAAGCTCCACCAGTGTGGCCTGCCGAAGAAGATGGCGCTCGAGCTGTTCAAGCCGTTCATCTACTCCAAGCTCGAACTGAAGGGCATGGCGGCCACCATCAAGATGGCCAAGAAGCTCGTCGAGAAGGAGCGGCCCGAGGTGTGGGATATCCTCACCGAGGTGATCCGCGAGCACCCGGTGTTGCTGAACCGCGCTCCGACGCTGCACCGCTTGGGCATTCAAGCGTTTGAGCCGGTGCTGATCGAAGGCAAGGCCATTCAGTTGCACCCGTTGGTTTGCTCGGCGTTCAACGCCGACTTCGACGGCGACCAGATGGCGGTGCACGTGCCTCTGTCGCTGGAAGCGCAGCTGGAAGCACGCGTGCTCATGATGTCGACCAACAACATCCTGAGCCCCGCCAACGGCAAGCCGATCATCGTGCCGTCGCAGGACATCGTGCTCGGCCTCTATTACATGACGCTGATGCGCGAGGGCGAACTGGGCGAGGGCATGTCGTTCGGCACCCTGGCCGAGATCGAGCACGCGCTTCAAAGCGGACTTGTCGGATTGCATGCCAAGGTCAACGCCCGCTTCCGCGGCGTGGACTCGGAAGGCAAGCCGATGGTCAAACGCATGGCGACTACGCCGGGCCGCATGCTGTTGTCGGAGGCGCTGCCGCGCAATCCGAAGATCAGCTTCGACCTGATCAACCAGTTGCTCACCAAGAAGGTGATCGGCTCGGTGATTGACAGCGTCTATCGCCACTGCGGTCAGAAGGAGACGGTGATCTTCTGCGACCGCATCATGGGCATGGGCTTCGAGTACGCCTGCCGCGCCGGCATCAGCTTCGGCAAAGACGACATGATCATTCCGCCTGAGAAGGAGGAAATCGTCGCCGAGACCCAGAAGCTGGCCAAGGAATACGAGCAGCAGTACATCGACGGCCTGATCACGCAAGGCGAGAAGTACAACAAGGTCATCGACGCGTGGTCCAAGTCTGCGGACCGCGTGGCCGAGCGCATGATGGCCGGCATCTCGAACCAGTCCAACGAAATGGACGCCAAGACCGGCCGCCGCCGTCAGCTCAACTCGGTCTTCATGATGGCCGACTCGGGCGCACGCGGCTCCGCGGCGCAGATGAAGCAGTTGGCCGGCATGCGCGGCTTGATGGCCAAACCGTCGGGCGAAATCATCGAGACGCCGATCATCTCGAACTTTAAGGAAGGCCTGACCGTGCTCGAGTACTTCAACTCGACCCACGGCGCCCGCAAGGGTCTCGCCGACACCGCATTGAAGACGGCGAACTCGGGCTACCTGACACGGCGTCTGGTCGACGTGGCGCAGGATTGCATCATCGTGGATCTGGATTGCGGTACAACCCGTGGCATCACCGTGAAGGAAGTGCTGGAAGGCGGCGACATCATCGTTCCGCTGGGCGAACGCATCTTGGGCCGCACCGCGGCCGACGACGTGGTCGACCCGGTGTCGGGCGAACTCGTCATGCCGGCCGGCACGCTGATCGGCGAACCCGAGGTGGAGGCCATCGATAAGGCCGGTCTCGACCAGTTGCGTATCCGTTCGGTGCTGACTTGCGAAAGCGAAGTCGGGGTGTGCGGTGCATGCTACGGGCGCGACTTGGCCCGCGGCACGACGGTCAACGTCGGCGAGGCGGTCGGCGTAATCGCGGCGCAGTCGATCGGCGAGCCGGGCACGCAGCTGACCATGCGCACGTTCCACATCGGCGGCGCCGCTCAGTTCACCGAGGAATCGGCGATCGAGGCGTCGCACGTGGGTACGATTCAGATCAACAACCGCCACGTCGTTGCGGATAGCCAGGGCCGACTCGTGGTCATGGGCCGCAACATCGAGGTCGTGCTGATTGACAACACCGGGCACGAACGCGCCCGCCACAAGGTTCCGTACGGCGCCATCCTGCGCGCCGATGAGGGCACCGTCGTGGAAAAGGGCACGAAGCTTGCCGAGTGGGACCCGTACACGCTGCCGATCATTTCGGAAATCACCGGCACGGCCGTCTATCGCGACGTGATCGAGGGTATCGCCATGCGCGAAGTCCTCGATGAAGCGACGGGCATTTCGAACCGCGTGATCATCGACTGGCGCCAGCAGCCGTCGGGTGCAGAACTGAAGCCGCGCATTACTCTGCGCGACGACGCAGGCAATCTGCTCAAGCTGGAGAACGGCCTGGAAGCTCGCTACTTCCTGCCGGTAGACGCGATTCTGTCGATGGAAGACGGTTCGGCGGTTCACGCCGGCGACGTGCTCGCGCGCATTCCGCGCGAGTCGACCAAGACCCGCGACATCACCGGCGGTCTGCCGCGTGTGGCCGAGCTGTTCGAAGCCCGGCGCCCGAAGGACCACGCGATCATCGCCGAAATGGACGGCACCATCGAGTTCGGCAAGGACTACAAGGCGAAGCGCCGCCTGATTCTGCGTCCGAAGGACGAGACGCTGGAGCCGGTCGAGTACCTGATCCCCAAGGGCAAGCACATTGCCGTTCGTGAAGGCGACCAGGTTCACAAGGGCGAACCGCTGTTGGACGGCAACCCGGTGCCCCATGACATCTTGAAGGTTATGGGCGTTGAAGCTCTGGCCAAGTATCTGGTCGACGAGGTGCAGGACGTGTACCGGCTGCAGGGCGTGAAGATTAACGACAAGCACATCGAGGTGATCGTTCGCCAGATGCTGCAGAAGGTCGAAGTCCTGGATCCGGGCGATACCGCCATGCTGTTGGGCGAACAGGTCGACTCGGGCGAAGCCCAGCGCATGAACGAGGCCGCCGAGGCCGAGGGCAAGCGGCCGGCGACGACCGAACCGGTGCTGCAAGGCATCACTAAGGCGAGCCTGCAGACGGGGTCGTTCATCTCGGCCGCGTCGTTCCAGGAGACTACCCGGGTGCTCACCGAAGCGGCCGTGTCGAGCCGCATCGACAACCTGGTGGGGCTCAAGGAGAACGTGATCGTTGGTCGCCTGATCCCCGCTGGCACTGGTGGCGTCATGCGTCGGTTCAAGGAGTTGGCGGCCCAGCGCGATCGCCAGATCACCGATGCTCGCGCGGCGGCCGGTCAGGCTACCGACGAGGGTGTTTCGGCCGAAGAATCAGCGGCTTAGTTCAGGTTTCCGCCCGTCCTTTCCCGGCTTCCGGGATGGGGCGGGCGGCGATCGCAAGAATCGCGCCGCAGGCCAAGGAATCTGCGGCAAAGTCGTTGACGGGGTTCCGCACCAAACCTATATTGCGGCACCTTTTCGGCGGTGGTGGTGGACTTCGTGTCCAAACGCGTCGCCAAAGAAATAGCGGTTTACATCCCGCGTAGGCCCCCGGGTGGGCGAAGAACGCCCGGTTCGGCAAGCTGCCGGTTGCAGGCTTGCCGTGTTGTGTTATGCAGCCACGAACTTCGCTGTGTTCAGGCGACAGACGAGACGCAGGCCGATGCCCACGATTAACCAGCTCATTCGCAAGCCGCGCGTTCTGCGCGCAAGCCGCACCAAGGTGCCGGCGCTGCAGAGTTGCCCGCAGAAGCGCGGGGTTTGCACCCGCGTCTACACCACGACTCCGAAGAAGCCGAACTCGGCGCTGCGCAAGGTTGCGCGCGTGCGGCTCACCAATGGGTACGAAGTCATTTGCTATATCCCCGGCGAGGGTCACAACCTCCAGGAACACTCGGTAGTCATGATCCGCGGCGGTCGCGTTAAGGACCTTCCCGGCGTCCGCTACCACATCCTGCGCGGTGTGCTCGATACGCAGGGGATTTCCGGCCGTCGCCAGCGCCGTTCGTTGTACGGCGCGAAGCGTCCGAAGTAGGTCCGGAGCACGTTTCTGGCGCCGGCATCGTCCGGCGCTTGCTTTGTTAGGGAATAGCGAAACCGCGGCGACCCTGGTCGTTGCGGACGCATTGTGAGGCGGAAGCGGAATGTCTCGTCGTCGCGCTGCAGAAAAACGCGAAGTACTGCCGGATCCCAAGTTCGGCGACAACGCGGTCACTCGGTTCATGAATTCCGTGATGATCGACGGCAAGAAGTCGGCCGCCGAGCGGATCGTGTACGGCGCGCTTGAGCAGGTTCAGCAGAAGTCGAAGCAAGAGCCGCTGACAGTGTTCCATGAGGCGCTGACGAACGTGCGGCCGCATATCGAAGTGCGTTCGCGCCGCGTCGGTGGCGCGACCTATCAGGTGCCGGTGGAAGTTCGTCCCGATCGCCGCCAGGCTTTGGCGATCCGCTGGCTGATCGAAGCGGCGCGTGCGCGCTCGGAAAACACGATGACGCTGCGTCTGGCTGGTGAGTTGATGGATGCCGCCAATAACCGCGGCAATGCGGTGAAGAAGCGCGAAGATACCCACCGGATGGCGGACGCCAACAAAGCGTTCTCGCACTACCGCTGGTAACGAGCCTCGTCAGGACACATTCCCATGCCTCGCGTCACTCCGCTCGATCACTACCGCAACATCGGCATCATGGCTCACATTGATGCCGGCAAGACCACCACGACCGAGCGCATTCTGTATTACACGGGCAAGTCCCATAAGATCGGCGAAGTCCACGACGGCGCCGCGACCATGGACTGGATGGAGCAGGAACAAGAGCGCGGCATCACCATTACGTCGGCCGCGACGACCTGCTTTTGGGACGACCACCGCATCAACATCATCGACACTCCGGGGCACGTCGATTTCACCATTGAAGTCGAGCGCTCGCTGCGCGTCCTCGACGGTGCGGTAACCCTGTTTGACGGCGTGTCCGGGGTCGAGCCGCAGACCGAAGCCGTGTGGCGTCAGGCCGACCGCTATCGGGTCCCGCGCATCTGTTTCGTCAACAAGATGGACCGGATGGGCGCTGACTTCTTCATGTGCGTGGACATGATCCGCGAGCGTCTCGGCGCCAACGTGGCGGTGCTGTCGCTGCCGATCGGAGCCGAGAGCGCTTACGTCGGTCTGATCGATCTCGTGCGCATGAAGGCACTGATCTGGAACGACGAGACTCTGGGCGCGAAGTTCGAGGTCACGGAGATCCCGGCGAACCTGCTGGAGCAGGCCAAAGAATGGCGTGCGAAGCTGATCGAGACCGCCGTCGAGATGGAAGACGCCGCGCTGGAAGCCTACATCGAAGGCAAGGAGCCCGATGAGGCGACTCTCAAGCGCTGTATCCGTAAGGGTACCGTGACCTTCAAGCTCGTCCCTGTCCTGAACGGTGCTTCGTTCAAGAACAAGGGCGTGCAGCCGCTACTCGACGCAGTTGTCGATTATCTGCCGTCGCCCCTCGACATCGAATCCGTGCGCGGTCACAAGGTTGACGGCGACGAAGAGATGACCCGCAAGGCGTCGGACGACGAGCCGTTCTCGGCGCTGGCGTTCAAGATCATGAACGACCCGTTCGTGGGGACGTTGACGTTCATTCGCATTTACTCCGGCGTGTTGACCGCGGGCGAAGGTGTTTTGAACGCGGTAAAGGACAACCGCGAGCGCATCGGCCGCATGCTGTTGATGCATGCCAATCACCGCGAAGACGTGAAGGAGGGCCGCGCCGGCGACATCGTCGCCATCGGCGGACTTAAGAACACGACTACCGGCGACACCTTGTGCGACGTGGACAAGCCGATCGTGCTCGAGCGCATGATTTTCCCGGAGCCGGTCATCGAGATCGCGGTCGAGCCGAAGACGAAGGCCGATCAAGAGAAGATGGGCCAGGCGCTGAACCGCCTCGCGGCCGAAGATCCGTCGTTCCGCGTTCACGTGGACAAGGAAAGCGGCCAAACGATCATCAAGGGGATGGGCGAGCTCCACCTCGAAATCATCGTCGATCGCATGAAACGTGAATTCAAAGTTGAGGCGAACATTGGCGCGCCGCAGGTGGCGTACCGTGAAACGATCAGCAAGCCGCACACCATCGTTTACGTGCACAAGAAGCAGACGGGTGGCTCGGGCCAGTACGCGAAGATCAAGATCGAATTCGAGCCGTTGCCGGCTGGGTCTGGCTTCGTGTTCGAGAACGACACGGTCGGCGGGTCGGTGCCGAAGGAGTTTGTCCCGGCAGTCGAAAAGGGCCTCAAGTCCACGGCGGAATCGGGCCTGTTGGCTGGCTTCCCGGTAATCGACTTCAAGGCTGCGCTGGTGGATGGTGACACCCACTCGGTCGACTCGTCGGCGCTCGCGTTCGAAATCGCAGCCCGCGCATGTCTGCGCGAGGCGGCCCCGAAGCTTGGGCTGAAGTTGCTGGAGCCGGTGATGGCTGTCGATGTTACGACCCCGGATCAGTTCATGGGCGACGTGATTGGCGACTTGAACTCACGGCGCGGTCAAATCCAGGGCACGGAGAAGCGCGGCGTGGTTACGTCGGTGCAGTCGAAGGTGCCGCTGGCAAATATGTTTGGGTATGTGAGCCACCTGCGGTCGATGACCCAGGGCCGTGCCCAGTTCACCATGCTGTTCGACCACTACGAGCAAGTTCCGCAAGCAGTGGCCGAGCAAGTGAAGGCGAAACTCGCCTAACCCCCACGCGTTACGTAACGGAGCAGTCTCATGGCCAAAGAGAAATTCGAACGCAACAAGCCGCACGTGAACGTGGGGACGATCGGACACGTCGATCACGGCAAGACGACGTTGACGGCGGCGATCACGAAGGTGCTGGCGAAGACGGGCGGGGCCGTGTTCATGGCCTATGACCAGAT
>CANKGV010000028.1 GCA_947481575.1 Alphaproteobacteria bacterium | reverse complement strand
TTTGCTAGCGAGGGGCGCACGCGAGACCAGCATGACGCCTACAGCGTAGCTGCGTGGCTAGCTCGCTCAGACGCTGATGGCAGTCTTGCGGCTTTGCTCAAGCCCGAACTCACACCGCCAGAACGGACCGTGGCGCAGATCGAGGGCTGGATACTCGGTGTCACTGGCGCCAAGGCGCTGGCGCGAACTGGCGGCGCCATCACGACTCACTAGCGGGCGCGCGGGCCGTATCGATCACAGCGCGGCTACCGAATGTTGCCCAATCCAGGCGCGGCGAAGAGCGACATGCGCGCTCAGGTGGATGCCGGGATTTATGGCAATTTCGATCAACTATGATCGGCGGAAATCAAGCGCCGAAAATGGCAGCAACGCTGGGGAAATACCATTTATGGTATTTATTGTATTTATATTGAGGAGGGTATTTTCTTCTGTCCTCTTCTCTAGTGACCGTGCCTCGTGGAGAAGGGGTCGTTCCAGAAATACAATAATTGCGAGAATTGCAGTTATGGACGGCGGATCAATGGGTTAGGGCGCTTCTAATCTGAACAAGAATTCCATTCCTTGCTCGTCCAGCGCGGCGATAAATGGCCGCCGGACGATGTGGTCGCGCTTGATTACCCGCGTCGGGCTGGCGCGCGCCGTGCCGACAGCGCGATAACGCTGTCCAGGTTCAAGGGCTTCAGGGCGGGGCAAGGCGGTCTCCGGTCTTCACGTGGCTGATGGTTAGGCTGGTGTTTGTACATCACCCTTGCCGGAGTGCCTTACGGAACGCCCGGTCGCGCTTCAGATGCCATTCCCGGCTCATGGCCTCTCCGCGTGTCTGGTGTCGTTCGGCGTAGACCAGAACCCAGGCCCGACCACGCGTAGATTTCGCGCCCGTTCGGGTGTTGTGCTCTTCCAGGCGCCGGGCAAGGTCGGTGGTCCAGCCGACGTAGGTGCGCGGGTCGTGGTCGGCGTTGGTGCCGATGACGTAGACGAAGCAGTTCACGGTTGGTGATGGTGCCCGAGGAGGCGGCTAGCGTCTCGTCGACCGCGCGCGCTTGGCGCGCAGCGTTGTGACACCGTCTGTCTCAACGATACCGAGATTGGGGAAGCTCGCCCTGATGGTGTCCGAAACATAAGACTGCGCGAGGTGAGCGTAGTGGCGCTCAGTCATCCGGATGTCGGCGTGGCCGAGTTGCTTTGCTATCACTGCCAGCGGCACCCCTTTCATCGCGAGAGTTGCACCGTGAGTGTGCCGCAGCACATGGAAACTGATTGCTGGCTCAATCTTAGCGGCTTCGCATGCCGCCGTCAGAGGTCGGCGCTGATGCCCGGTCCCCCATGGGCCGCTGTCGCTTCGGTGCAAGATCGGTGCGCTTGCGGCTTGGCCCCGTGCCTGCGTCGCGAAGAACTGCTTTCCTTCGTCGCTCAACACGACGTGGCGATGCTTGCCAGCCTTGCTCGTGCGTATCGTGAGGATACCGGCGTCAGGGTCGAAGTCGCTTGGTCGCAGAACCCTTAGCTCGCCGTACCTAGCGCCAGTCAGAAGGGCGGCTTGGACAAGTGGCCGAAAATCCGCAGCGCACGCGTTGACCAGTCGGACACACTCTTCGGCCATGAGGTAGCGGATCACAGGCTCTTCGACGTTGTGGAATGGGCTGACGCGACGCCAAGCTTCGTCATTCGGAACCCTACCTTCTCGCCACGCGTGGTTTAGTGCGGCCTTTAAGACCGTCAGGTTTCGGTTAGCTGTGGCCTTGCGCTTTCTTAGTGCGTCCGCATCCTCTGTTTCGGGGCGATACCTCTGCCCGGCTTCTGCGCGGGACCGAAGCCGCGCTGGCGTTGCCGCCAGGCCCTCGTGCCAGTCGCGCAGGAGGCGCGCCGTCAGTCGCCTGACCTCAACAGTGCCCAGAGAGGGCAGAATGTGGGCGTCGATGGTTGCCTTGGTGCGGTCGACCGATTTGCCTCGACGCTCGTACGAGCGGAGGTAGTCGGTAATGGCATCGCCCACGGTGTACGGGCCGGACGTCGCTGGCTCCAAGCCTGCCAACAAGTGGGCCTGCTCAGAAAACCACGCGCGGGCCTTGTCCTGCGCCTGCCGGAAGCTCAGTACGGCGACGCCATCGGCGTCGGCGACGTCATCCGCAATGCCCAGCTTCGCTTCGCGGTATTTGCCGCCGCCGAATTGACGGGCGCACCACGACCCGCCGCGCGCACCACGGTAGTAGCCAAGGTGCGAACCTTGGTGGAGAGGCCTCCAGTAAGGCTTTTTCTGTGTTGGAAGGCGGCTTCGTGCCGCCCGCGATTCCAATGCCGTGTCCCGAACCGTCCGCGCCACCTGGGCCCCCAGAACTTCCCCAACTTTTCCCTAATATACGTGCGCGAACACTATCACACAATGGCGGGCAGCGTATGGCAGAAATGGCTGATTACAAGGACAATGTCTCTGTTCGCCAATGTGCGCCGACGCCCATGTCGTCGCCCTCTCACGGCGGGAACAGGGGTTCGAATCCCCTAGGGGGCACCAGTATTGTCAGTAACTAGCTGATATTATTGGTAAATATTCTTGGCCACAGCCTATACCCCACAAAAGTCCCCACACTCGGCGCGAGCTAGGGTGACCCATTGGGACACGTGCTGAGACCAATCGCCCTAGGGCGGACCGCGCCCATCGTCTCTGCGGCCACCGGCTTCCCGGCCATCCAACCGTGAACTGCTTCGTCTACGTCATCGGCACCAACGCCGACCATGACCCGCGCACCTACGTCGGCTGGACCACCGACCTTGCCCGGCGCCTGGAAGAGCACAACACCCGAACGGGCGCGAAATCTACGCGTGGTCGGGCCTGGGTTCTGCTCTACGCCGAACGATACCAGACACGCGGAGAGGCCATGAGCCGCGAATGGCATCTGAAGCGCGACCGGGCGTTCCGGAAGGCACTGCGGCAAGGGTGATGTACAAACACCACCTGACCATCAGCCACATGAAGACCGGAGTTCGCCTTGCCCCGCCCTGAAGCCCTTGAACCTGGACAGCGGTATCGCGCTGTCGGCACGGCGCGCCAGTCGTCGATCCAATGGCAGGTGGTTGCCGTGGTCACCGGCACCGACGGGCGGAGCTACGCGAAGCTAACGCAGCTCGGCGATCCAACGCTGACCAAGACTGTCACGACCGACGCGGTTCTGGACGGCAGGATGTACGAGCGTGTGGCGTAGCGGCGCAATAACCCAAGGGGCTCCGCCCCTGGGCCCCTGCCGGATGTAAAGAGGTAAGGATTTCATGAAGTCAAAGCGTCCTGGCAACCCGGAAGCCGTAGTCGCCGATCCGGAAGTCCGCGTAGCCGGGGTCCCGGACGTCCGCGTAGTTGCAGTTGCGGTCCGCGGAACGGGCGTTGACTGAGTAGTAAAACCACGAGCCGCCGCGCAGGCCGCGCGACGTATCCGTGCAGTTCACCGTCCAGGCCGTGCCATCCGTCGGCGCGCCGGTGTAGCGGTCGTGCCAGCAGTCCTCAACCCACTCCAACACGTTCCCCAGCATGTCGTGCAGACCAAACGCGTTCGGCTTGAACGAACCGGCAGGCGCCGTCTGCTTGCCGTCCCACTGAGTCCCACAACCATCGCAGTTCGCGTTGCCGCGCCCAACCAGGTCGCCCCACCAGTAGCGGGTCGAGGTTCCCGCTCTTGCCGCGTATTCCCATTCCGATTCCGTAAGCAGCCGGTATTGCTGACCCGTACGCTGCGATAGCCACCCCACATACGCCTTCGCATCTTCCCAACTCACGTTGATCACCGGGCGGCTGCCACGGCCCCAGCCCTGGTCGGCTGGCCGGTAGCCATTGCACCCGCCGCCAACTACGCAGGCGTCCCACTCCGCAAACGTCACCTCGTACTTGCCAGCCGCAAACGACTTTGCGATTGCTACAACGTGCGCCGGACCTTCGTCGCCAGCCCGCCCGGTTTCGGTTGACGGCGAGCCCATCGTGAACCGGCCCGCTGGGATCACAACCATCTCAGGGCCTTCAGCCGTGTCCCGGAATACGTCCCCTGGGCGCGTGTACAAGCCAGACGCTACCTGTGGGCCAGCCGGGGCAGGTGCAGCAGGTGCCTTCGGCGGTGCCGCAGCTACTGGTGCCGGTGATACTTGAGGGACCGCTGGAGTCGGCGCTACCGGGGCGGGACGGGGCGCTGCCGCTACTGGCGCCGGTGCAGGAAGCTGCCGCAGGAGCGCAATGAGATGCGCGCTGGAGACCGCGAAGTTCAGGTTCTGCGCTTCGGTAATGCCGCCATGAAGTACACCTATGACCTCACCCTGTTCGTTCAGGATCGGACCGCCGCTGCTGCCGTGCGAGACCGGCGCTGAGATTTGTAGTTTCGTCACGCCGCCAGCAACGCGCGGCCCGCTGTACAGCCCGTCGGTGATCGTCCACGACAAACCCTCCGGATTGCCGAGCGCGTAGACGCGCGAACCGACTTCAAGCCTGCTCGGATCGACAAGCTTCAGTGACGGCGCGTTGCCCGTATTGAACCCGACGATCATCAAGTCGTGGGTCGGATCGCTCAGCAGCACCGTTACCGCCGCGTAGGCCTTGCTGTTCGGAAGCAGAGCACGACCGACGGTTCCCTTCGTCACCAGCCCCTCCACCATCTGCCCGTCCATCATGTGATAGATCAGGTGGTAGCTCGTCGCGACGACGTTCGGTGCGACGACGAAGCCGGTCCCGCTGGCGCCTGTGCGCCAGTTGTCGTCGGAGAACTCCAGCACTACGACCGACGGTACAGCGAGCTTGAAAAGCTCGGTCGCCTGCAGGGCCAAGGCGGATGCCGCAGGCAGTATGAAGAGCATCACGATGACGGCTACTCGGACCACTGACATCCTCGTCATCCTGTTGCGCATCAACGCCTAGGCGCCGCCGCTGTCGGCTCACCCAAGTACCGCACATACGCGGCAACCCAGTCTACCGCGATGTCGTGCTGCGCCGACTGAAGTGTCACACGGCCCGCGCAAACTTCGGCGTGAAGGTAGTTCTCCAGGCGGTCCTTCGTGTGCGCGTTCCAGACGGTGCCTGCGTACGGCTCCGGCCAGAGGTTCGTGATCTTGTTCGATCCGCCGAGCTCGAGGCTGATCAGGTGATCGACCTCGCAGCCGCCGTCGACGGCGCAGTAGCCGGTGTGATTGCCGGTAAGCCCGTAGGATCGGTAGACAGCGGTCTTTAGTGACGCACTGACGTTGCGCGCCGCCTTGGCGTAGCCGGGATTGCAGATGTCGGCAGCGGTGACGTTGAGCGCGTCACCCGGTGTCAGGGTCGGCGTTGGCAGGTCGGCAGCGAATGCACCGAAGGACCAGAAGGCGGCGAGGATGAGGGTGGCGGGCTTGAGAAGGGTCAGTGCGCGATCAGTTGTGTGCTGACAAATTGCGATCCCGAAATAGGCGCCAGCGCGTTTGAAAACCCAGTCCGCAATTAGCAGTTCATTCCTCATCCGCGGCTTTCCAAAACGAAACACCGAAAGCTACGGACACCATGAATGGGTTCAGCCATCTCAGTGTTCCATTCACGATATTGTCGATCCCAACAAAGCCGGAGTCCATTGCCCACCCAAACAGGCCGGTCGGTCCCGTAAAGCTTACCGGCGCCCAGTCCCCGGCCTTCAGATAATAGTAAATCTGAGAGCCAACTCCGATTACCCCGACAAAGAGAAACGGCACCGCAAGCACCTTCAGTTTCACACGCTCCCAATTCACGATGTTTCTCCAATGGAGCGTGCCGTCCGCTCAGGCTTGAGCAATCACTTCGGCTTCCACGCGGTCGCCAGCCGCTGCGCTTCGGCAATCTGCGCGGGTGTCATCTTGGCGGCCACGAGGTCGCGCTGCTTGACCGCGACGGCTCGGTCCGTCGGATCGGTGTACCGCGACGCGGCTAAGTTCAACCACATATGCGCTTGGATGTAGTCCTGCGGCACGCCCTGGCCGAATTCGTACGCGACCCCCAAATTGAACTGGGCGCTGACATGGCCCTGATCAGCAGCCTTGCGGAACCACGCCACGGCTTGGGCGTAGTCCTGCGGCACGCCTTGGCCGTTGTCATACATGAGCGCCAGATTGAACTGGGCGCTGGCATGGCCCTGATCAGCAGCCTTGCGGAACCACGCCACGGCTTGGGCGTAGTCCTGCGGCACGCCTAGGCCGTTCGCGTACATGTTCCCCAGATTGTACTGAGCGTTGGCAAAGCCCTGATCCGCAGCCTTCCGGAACCAGGCCACGGCTTGAGCGTAGTCCTGCGGGACACCTTCACCGGCGCCGTACATGTCCCCCAGATTGTTCTGGGCATAAACGTTGCCCTGATCCGCCAGCGGGCGCCACAGCCTCATCGCCGTCGCGTAGTCGCCCTTGAAGTAGGCCGCGGCGCCATCCTCGAACGGGCCAGCCACCGCTGCGCCCGCGAGGCTGACGGCAAGCACCAGCGCGATAGTCACTTCTTTGATCATGATCGGAACTGTACGCCGCACGGGGCGGAGGGGTAAGGGCGGGCCCGCAAAGGCGGCAGTTGGAAGAGGAGCGTGAGTGGCTGATTGGGGCGACAGACGTTTCGAGCGGGCTCAGCCGTACGCCACCTACCAAATCAATGCCGATCAGCTCGATTGCTTCAGGCTCGAGCAAGGAGGACGTAACGATCGGAATCGCAGACGTTTCGGCTGCGACCCCTTGTGCCGTGGCGAAGGCCGAAACGGCGATCACCTGCGGCGACATAGCGATGACCTCGCGCGCGACCACGGCGCGCCGCTCGACGACGCCATCACTGGTACGGAAGGCGATCACCACGTTGCGGCCGTCCACCCAGCCCTGGTCCTCCATGCCCGCGACAAAGGCCTCGAAGTTCTCGTTGTTCTGCCGCGCGGCCTCGGAGATGTAGACAACCAGGGGTACCGCGGCCTGGGCGCGCGCGAATCGCGGCGCCACCAGGGCACTCGCGGCGCCAGCAAGGAACGTGCGTCGCCGCATCATCTGTGATGACCCCCCTCGTGCAAGGGAGCTTTGTTGCGTTTTGGCTTTGTCGCTTGCGGTCATCTGTACGGCCTACTGGTGCGGTCCAGTGTTGGACCGCTGGCCTTGATGGAGTCCGCGGAGCGAGGCCTGATCATTCGAACGGGATCCACGTTGTCCCACTGATGCAAGCTCAGGTTGCCCTCGTCCGTCGGGTCGACCGATTGTGCCATCACGCGTCATTGCTCTCTCGCAAGGCCTCCGGTGCGCAGCTTAGCGGGTTACGCCGCCGGCGCCACGTGCCGGTAGTCTTCTTCTCTCGTCATGATCGCCCAGGCAATGCGGGCGGTCTTGTTGGCCAGCGCCACCGCCACCACCAGGTGCGGCTTGCGCCGCCGCAGCCCGATCAGCCACGGATCGGCCTTGGCAGACTTGGAGCGTAGCAGCGCCGCGCTGGCGCCGTTGATCAGCAGCCGTCGCAGGTAGCGGTCGCCGCGCTTGGAGATGTGCCCAAGCCGGGTCTTGCCGCCGCTGAGGCGTCTGCGCTCCGTGATCGAAGCCTGTGGCGAGCGGCAGTGACAGTGCGGCCGAAGCGTGGAATTGATGGGGGCGACACGTCCACTTCGATGGGGCAGAACATGATCGGCCCATACACCAAGGCAACCTTTACCGTCATCTGGGCGGCGCTAGTTGCCGCCATTGGTGTACAGGGTCTAATGCCTCGCACTGCGGATGCGGCTGATCTATTCGATTTTGGCTCTCCTGTCCCCGTCCCCGGTCCATTTGGCGGCAGGCCGCCCACAGGCAAAGCTGCCCCGCCGATTGCGTCGGCCCAGCCGCAGAATTCGATTTTCCAGAACTGTGTTCTCGGCAAGCTTACGCCCACCGTGACAAATAACGTCATAATGGCGATAAGACAGTCGTGTGCAGGTTCGCTCGAAAGGGACATAACCAGCACCGTTGTACTAACAAACAGTACTTGGAACATATATGTGCAGGCGGGAATCCGTGTAGATGGCCAGATGAACTACAGTAACAGCATCTCGTTTACGAACAATTCCGACTTCCACATTGTAAGCGTATGCGTATCACTATCCAAGACGACGGGCGGCCCCGTGACGGGCGCGTCAAATTATTGCGGCAGGTTCGATGTAAGCTTCTTGGGTGTGACCATTGAGCCGCATACGAGCGGCACCATCCGCTTTGTTGATATCCCCCCCCAGATTTCCGCCACCATGGGTATGTACAGTTTTCGTATCATGTCCGTCGCCGGGTTCTGAATTTTTGCTGCAACTAGCCGACCCCGTTGTGACGGCCATACGAGCCCGCACCTAAAACTCCGATTTCTTCTCGTTGCCGTACGTAAGAAATCCCTTTTATGGTATACTCCTCCGACTAACGTAGCGGAGATTAGCCATGCGCGGCAGCAAACCCGGTGAACGTCGCGGGGGGCGCCAAAAGGGCACCCCAAATAGGCGCACTGTTGAAGTCCAGACGCGCCTGTCTGAGCTTGACTGCGACCCAATCCAGGGCATGGCGTTGATCGCGATGGACGAGGGCAACCCGCCGGAGCTGCGCGGGAAGATGTTTGCCGAATTAGCGATGTACATCGCGCCAAAGCGTCGCGCCACGGAACTGACCGGTGCGGACGGTGCACCGATAGCTGTGCAACAGCATGAACGGCTCGACGTGGCGCTGCTCGATCGCGACCAGCGCGACCAGTTGCGGTCGCTGCTGATGCTGGCGCGGGCGGAGTAGTCGCATGATGGACTACGTGACGCCTGGGTTCATCGAGTGGTACGCGCGCTGTTGCAAGCCGAAGTGGCGCCCGGTGGTGTACCTAGTGAATGGCAAGGTCGGCGATAGCGCTATTGTTCCGATGAAGACGCCGCTGACGCGCGGAGGCGGGCACACCGTCGCAAGAACAATCGCTCACTACATGGATATCGAAATCAGCACCGAGAACCATCCGAACGGCATCCTGGTAACTCGGACCGCCTGACGGAACCGACGCCAACCCCGGTCACGTGAATCTCTGGGTATTCCGTTCAGGCATTTGCCCGCTAGGCCGGTTTTCTGACTCACCGGTGGCCGATAGACCTTTCCGAGTCCCATCGTACCAACGGGGCATCTTTGGCGCTCTGACGAGTCATCCTGCGGCCCCTGGCGGGCAACCAATTCCACCATCACTCGCGGCATGATTGGCAGGCGATCATTGGTCCTCGTATGACTCCGGGGGTATGCCCCGCCGAGTGCCAAAAGCGCACATGCCCTGGGAGCGCCTACGCGAGTCACCGGTGGCCCATGGGGGTTTTCGAGTCCCCCTTTCGCTAACCACGGTGCACGCGAACTGGCGGGCCTGCGATGCCATCACCGTGTACCTCCGGGCGCGAACACGCCCGCTGCCGCCAGCGCAGCGATAGCCTCAGCCCTTCTTCGGTCTCGCCAGGGTTGCCAGCAGCGCGTATGCAACCAAGCGTGGCCGGTTGATTCCACGCCATGCGGCAGCAGTGGATCGCCGTTGTCGTCGCCGCAGCCGCACACGCAGCACCGCCCTGGTTCGGACGCGGTAAGGTTCCGCCGACGCCACTCGGCGACGCAGTGTTCGAAGGCGGCAGCCTCTGCCTGCTGGCGCGGAAGGCGCCCGTTGAATTCGGCTATCCCGGCACGCTCACCGAAAAATGCTTGCCAGTCCTCCGCCGACCAGCCCGATAGCGGTGGTGTGTCTGCTTCCGTTGGTCTGGCTGCCGGTTCAGCGTTAGCAGGTCTCGCAACTTTAGCAGGGCTGCACGGCGGTTCCCGAATATTGCCAGCGATGAACGCGTATGGATCAAACCGTTGGTACGCGCTCATTGAACCCTCACAAATCTGAAGGTTTCCTGCCGTTCAACTCCGTTGATTGAGTTCGGTCCCGCCTCCTCTAGCCAGCCGTGGTCGAGCAGAATCAGCACGACCGCTTTGGCCTTCTGCTTGGTGCGCACTGAATTCGGACCGAGCTGGTAGATGTCTGGCAGGCTGATCAAACCCTTGCCGGTGGACTGCAGCCAATCCAGAACCTTTTTCGCTTCCGACAATTCCGCGCCGATCTTTGCGGCCTCGAACAGGCGCTGCGCTTCAGCCAAATGGTACTGGGCGATATCGATCCCGGCGGCCATGAAGTCGGGGCCTATTTCTCCCGGGCCAACCGCCCCGGTCTCCATCGTATGGATGATCGCGGCTATCCGCGCGGCATGTTCAGGAATCTTGTTAGCAAGCCCCCTGACGGGCCCTAACGGTCCACCCGGACCAATTTGGCGTTCGATGTCATCTGCGAACGCGATCCATAGCTGCCGCGCCTTTGGTGAAAGCGTCAGAGGCGTCGGGGCCAACTCATTGGGCTTGTCGGCCTGAACCGGCAATGGCGCCTCCAGCAAAGCCAATACCTTCGCTCCGTACCGCTTGGTCGCCCGTTCAGAATCCTGCGACGGCTCCCTCCACGTGCGGGTACCGGCGGGAGAATTTGGAGCTGCCACTAGGATGCGGCTGAGTAGGCCCTGATCAGCCAGCGTGTCGTCGCCAAGCATCTCCGCCGCGACACCGGGCTGGGCCATGAGGTGCATCGATACGCGGCGGCCCACCAGCGTCTGTGTTCCGTCACCGGCTCGAACTCGTTTCGCGGTGCCGCTATCCCAGAGCGTCGACAAGCCCGCTGCCGTCTTAATGCGGTTGTCTTGGTTCATTGCGTGCCCCCCAATGAACTGGCCGCCCTCGCCGGAGAACACTCCAACCCCTGGCTGGCCAATTGTCAGAAGCTTGCACAGACCCTCGAAGGTCGGCTCTGGCGCCGTAAGCATTGGCTGGAGATGTGGCATCGGTGCCGGGCCAACCTCGGCCAAGGCGTGCCTAAGTGCCGCCCTGTCGCTTTTGTTCGCCCGCTGCGCGGCTTCCCTGACCTTTTCATAGGCGACCCGGTCGTTCTCGTAGTCGGCGAACTGTATGTCGTACTGCTCACGCAGAACTTGCTCGCGCCTGGCGATGGGCCAGATCGCTAGGTCATCTGCACTGGACTTTCTGTCACCACTTTGCGCGACGCTCACCGCAAAGATTGAAGTCGGGCGCTGCTGCCCCGTCGGAAGCGTTACGTCGTGATGATTTTGGACTGCGAGCGCGGCGGTGGTCAGAACCGACTGTGCACACAATGCGACTGCCGCTTGGGTCTTGTCGTGAATGCCTAGCGCCGCGGCACACATAACCGGGCCCAGCGCCTCCACCGGGTACTCAGTCGCCGGCGGCAATTCGCGCATCAACGGGCGGGGTGGTTCAAGCGAGTTTGCGGCGGCTCCCCTGCTAAAGCTGTTAAAGCTGCTAATCCCACCGCGTCCGCCTGCAAGAACTGAGGAGCGAGGGCTGCGCGCGCCATCGGAAAGGCCACGCTCGACCTTCGCCTCGATGTGGTCTGGCCGCCACGGCTCAGCGAAGTTCTGCATTTTCATGCCAGCATCGATGAGGGCTTCGGTGGCTTCGTCCCGGTTCACCTCACCGCCAGCAACAAGCGCACCGATCTTCAGCGCCGCTGAATTTAGGGTCGTTTCCTGTTTGCCGTCAGGGGCGTTGGCGACTGAGAGACATTCTTCGTCCAAGGCGGCGAGGCCGTAGGGCGATGTTGCGATCGCCGAGGTCGACGTAGCCGACCGCGGCGCTGCGACAGCCCTCGGCGCGGATTTTCGAACGAGGTCCTCCAACCAGTCAGGGGCGTCGGCGATCTCCGCTTCGGGGTCGATGAACTCGTACTGCCCGCCGCTGTGATGGGTAGACGGGGCGGCGACGATGTATCCGCCGTCGCCGCGAACATCGAGCTTTGACCCAAGCTCTTGCGCACTGCTTTTGACCGAGCCGCGCCATGCGAACAGCAGGTGGCGCCCACGCCCGGTCCGCTGCTCCAGAGTGGCTGGCAGTGCGCCATGGGTGGCTTCAAGGTCGCGCAGCGACGTTTCGCCATCGGGGCCGTCGATATCGAGCGCCCAGAACCCGGAAACTTCGCCAGTCGCTATGCCGACGTTGAACCCGGACGTCGAGTTCGAGCCAAACATTCGATCGATGGCCTTGGGATCTTTGGACGCGTCGTTAAGGCCGCGCTTGGTGCGCGGGTGCTTCCCCGGACTGCAGCAGTCTGGGTTTCCGCATGCACACTTTTCGTTGATGATCCCGTAGAGGGGTAAGACAGCGAACCCGCGAAGGGCGTAGGCCTGCGCAGCGTCCTTGACCGATGTCGGCTCCTGGATAGAAATCGCTACTGGCGAACGTTGCTCGCCTGTCGCGGTGACTGCGCTGGTCTCACCGCTCATGGCTGCAACCCGAGCAAGGAGCAGAGGCTCGCTGCATCAACAAGTCGCCGTCCGCACACGCTGACCATGCGCAGTCGCCCGGCTTTGAACTCGCGGTAGAGCGTGCTTCGGCTCAGGCCGCTGACAGTTACTGCATCGTTGATTGTGTAAGCCAGCCGTTCACGGCTGTGGGGGGCTTGTTGCCCGTCGGGGAGGAGGTGTCCCATGATGGTGCCGCCTTTCGTATCCTGGAGCGCCATGCGCCAGTGCGACCCCCCTTGTATGCACTCTCCGCAGACCGAAAAACGGAACTAAACCGCACTAATTTCCCGAGTCGTTCTTTTCGAACTCCTCCTTGCTCTTCCTGTGTTTCCGGAGGGCCTTGTCATACATCTTCCTGGCGGCTTGCTCGGTCGCGCCGTAGGTGGCCGCAATATCGGCAATGATTTCTGCTCGCGTCATTCCGATGAAGCCACGCTCGACCTTACGGTGCCGGAATCTCCAGGCCAAAATGCTATCGCGGTGAGATTTCTTTGGTGGCCCTTTGCCTTTGCTCTCGTAGCCGCGTCGTACAGCTTCAACGGCACGGCGGTACTGGCCGGGCGTCAAATCCGACTTGTTTTCAAGTAACGCGGCGCAAAATTCTCGGTGTTCCTCGGGCGATGCGGCGTTTTCCAGAAGCCGAAACAAATAAGCGCCTACCCCGGCCGGCTCGTCGGTTGGGAACGCGTCTGCGTCCGTCAGCTCGTAGCTCCTAGTGCTGCTGGGCAATTCGTTCTCCAAGAACGGCGGGGGCACCCGGCGACGCGTCAGCTGGCCGTTCACATTGGTCTGCCCATGCAGCCATCAGCGAGATTCTGCGATCAAGCAGGTCACTTCTGCGGTACCGGCTGGACACCTTCTGCCGCTCTTCATGGGCCAGGGCGCGCTCGGCTGCGGCGTCCTCCTCTGGTCGCGTGTCATCAACCCAAGTACGGAACGTTGACCTGAAACCATGCGGTACAGCAGGGCGACCATCGGGATCGCGCCAGGGTGGAGGCACGTCCTTCGACCCGGTCTCGTTCATCCTGCGTATCACCGATGAGAGCGCCATATCGCTCAGTGGAGTGAGTGGGTTGGTCGACGGAAAGACAAGCCGGGTTCCCTGTTCCGCCGCGATCTTGGGCAATGAGCCGCTCACCGCGTTCTTCCCGGTCACGATCTCGTATGCGCGCGCAAGGGTTTGTATGGCTGCCGCTGAAAGCGGGACGCGATGCGGCTGCATGTCTTCCGACTTCGCGTGCTTCATCCGGTCGCCGGGAATTACCCAGGTTGGCGTGCCGTCGAACGAAAGCTCAGACCAGCGTGCACCGCGCGCTTCGCCGCTGCGAACACAGGTAAGGATGGTGAACCGCAGTGCGACCGGCGCGAGCCCGGGCATGCACTCGAGCGCGCGCATGAATGCGGCCGTTTGCGCCCAGGGTAGGGCAGGGTGCTTTCGCCCACCCTTCAGCGCCGGAAGCCCAGCGTGGCGCAATGTCTTCAGGTCCGCTGGGTTGTCGTTAGCGCGCCACCCGTGCGCTGCGGCGAAGCGCAGTACAGCCGCTATCCGACGAAGGACTTTCCGGGCCATGCCCGGGCGAGATGCCCAAACACCCTTGATGCACTTGAGCACTGCGGCGCGGTCGATGTCGCTGACTGGCATGTCGCCGAGCAGTGGATAGGCGTAGCTCGCTAGCGCCGCTCGCCACTGCGGGTCGGTTCGGGGATTTTTCCACCCGGGGGCGGCGGCCTTGATGCACGCGTCGGCAACGGACCTAAAGGTTCGTTCTTCAGCCTCGGCGCGCGCCGTGACCTCTGCCTTTCGCGATGCCGACACATCACGACGTTCTTTGATCGGGTCTACCCCAGCTCTCGCTTGCCGCCGTGCTTCTGCGGCGGCGCCGCGCGCGTTGGACAGCGAGACCCCAGGATAGCCGCCCAGCCCCATATCGCGCCGCCTGCCATTGGCGGTTAGGCGGCAGACCCAGACCTTTGCGCCGGTTGGGCGGACCTCAAGCATGAGTCCTCCGCCGTCGGACACCCGGTACGTGCGGTCGCGCGGCTTGAGTGCGTTTACCGACTTAGTATCGAGTGACTTTCCGACGCGCTTCATGTGCGTGAAATTTCCAACCCAAGGGCGCCCATCCCCCACAATAGTCCCCACACTTTTCCTGCGCTAGCCTGGAACACCATGGAACGCAGTTGGACAATATGTGTGTAGAATCAAGGCTATCGTCGCGACGAACGATCCAGCCTGAACCGGCCTGACACGGCAAATGGTGTCCCTAGGGGGCACCACCTATCTCTCGCTGTTTCCGCGATTCGCCGGTCGGAAGCGATCCGGCAGCGTCGTTCGCACGTACTCATTGCATCAGGTGAGGATGGTGAGGCCGTGAACAAACCCGCGTTGTTTCTCTTCTTTGCCGCGCTATTGGGCGCGGCACCGGCTTACGCCCACAAACCCACGTTTGGAACCGGTGCCTACGGGAGCGCAGGTTCTGCGTTCCGGGTCGAAAACATCGAACATTCGATCGTCGTCTACCAGGAACTCGCGTGCGCCGCGCGCCAAGTATGGCTGAGTTTCGACATTCCCAACGATGGTGCGGAACTATTCGTGCAGTTGGGAGTGCCCGTGATCGAACGTTTGGCCAACTACAGTCCAACGATCGCCGTTGTGGCGCCGGGCCTGCCGGCGCCGAGTGCGGAAGTGCCCTTCACAATCCCGGCCGGCATGGGGCTGCGGGTGATCGAGACTGGCCCGCGGCGGTTGTTTCACGAGCCGTTCACCAATACCGACTCGTGGATCCTCTCCGAGGAAACGATGGTGCTCCCCGTCAACGGCAAGGGGTATGTGGTAGCGTGGGATGCGAGTGGCGAGTCCGGCAAGCTGTGGGTGGCCGTCGGCAAAGCGGAAACATTCGGTCTGGGCGACCTGCTGCGCTTCTTCAGCTGGCGGTCACAGGCGCAGAGATTCCATGAAACCAGCGGCCCCGCACCTCAAGAGCCGAACTGCCGCTGAGTTCCTAGTCCGCCGCGCGCAGCCATTCCACCACGCCGCGCCCTGCGGCATGGCCGGTGGCTAAGCACCCCTGCAGCAGGTAGCCGCCGGTCGGCGCCTCCCAGTCCAGCATTTCGCCCGCGGCGAATACGCCAGGCCGTTTGCGTAGCATCAGGCGTGAGTCCAACTCAGGGAGCGCGATGCCGCCTGCGGTGGAGATCGCGCGGGCCAGTCCGAACGGCGCCGTAAGCCGCAGAGGCAGCGCCTTGATGAGTTCCGGCAGCGGGGTTGCGTTGCCCGCGTGCAAAGCTTCCTGCACAAGGCCAATGGCGGCCGGCGACAGAGCTGCCTGCTTGCGCAGGAAGTTGGCGAGCGAGGTGCTGCCGCGCGGGCGGCCGAGGCGCTCGGACAGGACCGCGGAGGTCACGTCGGGGCGTAGGTCGACGCGCAACTCGGCGGATCCGTCGCGGGCGATGGCGTCGCGCAGCGGCGCCGAGAGCGCGTAGACCGCTCCGCCTTCGATCCCCGCCGCGGTGATCACGGCTTCGCCGCGCGCGGTATGGTCCGCGAACGAGAGTGCGATGCGCTTCAGCGGCGCGCCGGCGTGGCGGTCGCGAAACACCGGCGACCAGTCCAAGGCGAAGCCGCAGTTCGCCGGCCGCAGTGGTGCGACAGCGACGTCCGGCAACAGCGTGGTCCAGCCGCCGTCCGCGCCGAGCCGCGGCCACGATGCGCCACCCAATGCCAGCACGGTTGCGTCAGCCGCAAACGTTGCGCCATCGGCAAAGGTTGGCGCCCCAGCCGCGTCCCATCCCGTCCAGTGCGCGCGCGTGACCAAGCGCACGCCCAATGCATCGAGCCGCGCGAGCCACGCGCGCAGGAGCGGGCTCGCCTTCATCGCTCGCGGGAACACGCGGCCGCTGGAGCCGACGAACGTCGGCTGGCCGAGCGCCGCGCACCACGCGGTCACCGCGCCGGGCGGCAACGCGGCCAGCATGGGGGCCATCCACGCCGCCGCGGCTCCGTAGCGCGCGCCGAAACGCTCGGCCGGCTCGGAGTGCGTGATGTTCAATCCGCCCCGCCCGGCCATGAGCAGCTTGCGTCCGACGCTCGGCATCCGCTCAAACACCGTGACTGCGGCGCCCGCACCGGCAATGACCTCGGCGGCCATCAGTCCTGCCGGGCCGCCGCCGATGATCGCGACGGCGCGTTGGTTGAGGCTGGTCGACATCATCGCTACTTATTCACACGCGGAGCGCCGGATGGCCAGGACAGTGGTACAAGGGCACCGCCGCCGTGATAGAGAGTGCCGGGCCGCAAGCGGCGGAGCCCCTAATTTCCCCAAGCCGGTCCTTCTCCGCGGGGAGAGGCCAATGCACCGACGGGTATGAGCGTCGAGTCGACCGAGACGCCAACGAATAGGACGCACGCCACCGGTGGCGAGATGCGGCTGACGTTGTTGCTGCTGTTGTTCTCGTTCTTCGGTCTCGGCCTGCCGCGGGTGTTTACCTCGACCGCAGCCCACACGCTCTTCATCGAGACGTACGGGCCCGAGATGATCCCCTACGCCTACGTGATGGAAGCCCTGTTGGTGCCGCTATTCGGGCACCTGTACATGGCGGCCGACGAGCGGTTCAGTCTGCGCCAGTTGATCGCCGGCAGCATGGCGGTCGACCTGATCATGCTGGTGGCGCTATGGCTCGGGTTCTCGCTCGCTGAGTTCCGCCCGGTCGCGTTCGTTGCCATGGTCTGGTTCGAGACCGAATTCGTGTTCTGCAGCCTGTGGCTGTGGGGCATGGCCGGCCAGTTAATGTCGATCCGGCAAGGCAAGCGGCTGTTCGGTTACATCAGCGCTGGCGAGCCCACGGCCGTGATTCTGGGCGGTGCGCTCACGCCGTTCGCACTGCATTTCGTTGGGCCGAAGGACTTGTTTCTATTCTCGGCCGCGGGCGTCGCTCTTGGCATCGCGCTGGTGTTCTACATCACCGCCCGGTTCACCCCGCAGCGCGAGGCGGCCTCCGACGAGGAGGAGTCCTCAGCCGCCGCCGCGCACGTAGTCGCGAAGCGCTGGTACGCGGACCGCTACGTCCAAGTCTTGGTCGGAATCGTGGTCATTTCGCAGTTCGGCTACTTCTTCACCGATAGCGCGTTCTACCTGGAAGCAGGCGCGCGCTTCCCCGATGAAGCGGAATTGGGCGCGTTCATCGGCAAGTACATGGCCGCCGTTGGTTGTGTGAGTCTGGTCACCAGCCTGTTCATCACCCGGCCGCTGGTGGGGCGCTTTGGCCTGCGCGGCGCGCTGCTGTTGTTGCCCACGCTGCTGGGCGCGGCGGCGCTTGCGGCGAGCATTTCGGGGATCGGCTTCGGCGCGGCCGGCGCCGTGTTTTGGCTCGCGGTGGCGATGAAGACCGTCGACCAATCGGTGCGCTACACGGTCGACAAGACTTCGTCGGTAACGCTGTACCAGCCCCTGCCGGCGGCGCAGCGCAACCAAGTTCAGACCGCACTGGAAAGCATTATCGAGCCGCTCGTCGGCGGCGCCTCTGGGTTGCTGCTGGCCCTGCTGATCCACTTCGTTGGCTTCGATGCGGTCGGCATCGTGACGATGACGTTCGTGGTTGCAGCAACCTGGTGTGTCAACGCCGGAGTAAAAATGCATCAGTCGGCCGGAGCAAAAGTGCATCACTGCTGATGGCAGTAAGGCCCCCCGAGGGGGGCCTTACTGCGTGACCGTTTATTGCTCGGGCGGGCTGTCGGGAAGGTCTGCGGCGCGGGCAGCGCG
>CANKGV010000027.1 GCA_947481575.1 Alphaproteobacteria bacterium | reverse complement strand
GCGCGCCGACCGCGCCGCGGACCTTCCCGACAGCCCGCCCGAGCAATAAACGGTCACGCAGTAAGGCCCCCCTCGGGGGGCCTTACTGCCATCAGCAGTGATGCACTTTTGCTCCGGCCGACTGATGCATTTTTACTCCGGCGTTGACATTCCCTGACTTTGTCGCCGGCACGATGTGGGCCTAGCCCTCCCCCAGTACGTGCTTGCGGGAGGCGGGATGTTGGCTAGGGCGTCGTGCTGAGTTGCGGCAAGTTCAGGAATGGCCGCAAGGGCGCCAAGCCCTTCGCCACTCGGCCCTGAGCACCCACGGCCGGCGACTCGATCATCGCTTCGCACGGCAGGAATCCGTTTGCGCAGGTCACTTTGGTTGCGTCGCCAGGGTGGCCGTCCGGCACCAGCAACTGCGGGTGATCGAAAGGCGCCGCCTCGATCCGCACGCGCTCGTCGGTGAGCGCGAGCAGGAACTTGGTCAAGGGGGGCTGGTCCTTTGTTTCCAAAGCGATGCGCGCCAGGCCGACATCGAGCGCGTCGATATTGACGTCGGCAAAGTCGCCGAGCCGCGCATAGAACTCCACGACCTGCGCCAGCGTGGCTTCGCCGCCGTTGTGGAAGTACGGGCCGGTCAGTTCTGCGTTGCGCAGGCCGGGGATCTTGAACGCGCCGTAAATGCCGAGCATGGGCGGTGGCGGCTGGTTCTCGACGAGAATCTCGATCTCGCCGCCGATCGCCAAGGGCTGGGTGGACAGGGGAATGCCGAACTGCTTGCCACCGTGACCGATGTCTTCGGCGGTGGGCCGTACTCCGATGTTGGAGAAACCGCGGTCGAACAGCATCGTCCCGGTGCCTTCCTGCAGGACCCCGTTATTCATCTCCGCCGTCACGTCGGCTAAGTGGATGCCCGCGGCGTAGAACGTTTCGCTGACGTTCGTGAGCTCGGCGCCGCCGTGGCAGGCAACGCAGTTGCCACGGCCCACGCCCGCGAACACCGGATCAGCCTTCTGCTCCGCTTTGCCGCGGTTGACGAACAGAAGGAGGCCCCGCAACTGGTCAGCATCGAGGGCCGCATCGTCTCCGCCCATGAAGCGATCAAACGGCGTTTGGTCCGAGACCAGGGTTGCCTCGTACATCTGCACGGCCAGCCCGAAGAACAGCGCGAAGTTCGCCTCCATGACCGAATAGGACTTGGCGCCGTCGGATGCCTTGCCGATCACGCGGCGCTCGCCGTCAAACGTCACGGTGTCGCCGGCATCCCAGTACTGCGGCAAAAACACTGCACGAATCATGTCTGCGTACGCGGCAGTGGTTAGCCCTGGCGTCCCGCGCGCGAGCGGTCCCAACACGCTGTCTTGGGGGTCGACCAACTGGGTGGCCAGTGGCCGCAGGGGCAGCACTTTCTTTCCGATGTCGGGGAAGGCGCGCGCGGCATAGGACATCTCGTCTTCGTTGACCGGCGGCCCCACCGACTGCGATGCAAGGCTCGATGTCGGAATCTCGACGCGCTGCTCGACCAGCTTGCCGCCTTCCAACAACAAGATCTTAGCTTCGCGGCTCAGCAGGCCGAACGGATCAACGCCGTTGAACACGTTCTGTGCGCGCCCATCCCAGAAATTGTCATGGTTGAAAACGGCGTTGATGACGCTGGGCGTGTTGCGCGGCTCGACGCGGCGCGTGTTCACGCCAGCAACGTGAAACACGCCATCTGGTTGCGCGGTTCCCACGTCGTGCACGGCGGTGCCGACTCCACCGAACAGTGACTTCAGAACGCCCTGGGACGAAACAACATCGTTGGTGTCCCGCAAGACCACGCGCTTGTTGTAGTTCACCTCGTTGTCGTCACCCAGCAGGTGAAGGGGGAAGTCTCCCGCGCTCAGCGTGAAGTTTGCGCCGAAGTTGGGCTTGGCGGTTGCCTGGGCCGCGCCGGCGCTCGTGACCGTGACGCCGAATTTCGTATCCTCGCCACGTGTGCCGGGATTGATCTGGTTCTTGGTGCGGTTGTCGGCGCCCGCGTGGAAGTGGCACGACGCACAAGCTTGACCGTCGCTACCGACCTGCACGTCCCAGAACAACGCCTTGCCCAGTTGCACGGCCGTCGCCTCGCTACCGGGGCGCAGGAACTCATCTAGATTGGGCGCCTTCGGAACCCGGACGGTATTGAGGGCAGCCAGGCCCGCCGCGCGTGCGGCCACGCGGACCGCAACCGGAGACGGCGGAGTGTCGGCTGCCGTAGCGAACCGGTGCCATTCGGGCGTCGCGGCGAACGCAAACGCCGCAGCCGCCAATGCCCACGCCAAGCGAACTCTCAATGCCATCCAGCCGTCACCAACTCCAGCCGTCCGCGAAGACTACGATGGCACGAGGGGGCCGCGACAATCCAGGATTGTTGGCGGCGGTGAACGGTGGCTATGCTCCGGAGGTTGACCGGGTTGGGGCGGAGTAGGCGATGAGGCAATTGGTGTTCGCGGCGGTGACTGCTGCTGCTGTCGCGTTCTTTGCGGGCGGCCTCGCACTGGCGCAAGCCATGTCGGACGACGACGATTCGATCGACCAGAACATGATCGCTGACGATTTGGCGCGCGAATACCTGAAGAAGGACCTGAGCGCGGAAACCGCGGTGCGGATCGCCCTGATCACCCGGCGCGATGAGTTGGACGTGTTCGCACAGCCGGACGTCGCCGATGCCGACGCGCTGGACGATAAGTTCCTGCTGTTTGTGGCCGAGATTCGCGCGGCCTTTTATCGCGACCTCGGCGCGCAGCAGGCCGCCGCGTACCTGACCGACATGCAGAGCCGCATCGCCCGCGCGGCAGATGTCGCGCAAGGGTTGTACGAGGCAGGCACGATGGGCCTGTTGGACATGATGCGGATCCAGGCGGCCCAAGCCGGATTCAACGGGGATGTCGCGCTTGCGCGGGCGACCGCAGCGATCGAGAACGGGCGCCTGGCCAACTTGATTCGCGTCAATCCGGATGAGATCAAGGTGCCGCCACGCTTCCTTGATGTTCCGCCGGAACCTGCGTTTGAACCAGAAACAGTAGCGGACTCGCCGGACATCCACTGGGCGATCCACGCGTCATACATCGCCTACTGCGCAGCTCGGGAGCGCGCATGGAACTACCAGGAAATCGCACTGCCGAAGCGCCGATCGGTTGCAGAGCAGGTCACCGTTCGCGCCTACATGCAGTCGGATGTATTCACCGTGCTCTCTGAATTGAGTGGAGTGGGGGCAATCACGCTCACCACCATTGAGGCCCAACGGGACTTCTGGCTGGCAGAAAATGCCCTGCGGGTTGCTGAGGTTCTCCACGTGGAACCGCCTCCGCCGCCCCGTCTTGGGGTGGGTCTGCCGTTGGCGCTGGCCGACCGGCATTGAAGGCGTACTCCGCGGGAAAACCGCGGATTTCTGCGCCTATCCATTGAGATCGATAGGTGTGACGAAAGGTTGCGATTCCGGTTGGAGACTCAACACTCAGTGCATTAGGCTCATCGACGGAGAAGACGTTGCTCTTCGTTGCGTCCGTGTTGCTGCGGCGCGTTGCGCCGTAGGCGGTACGGACCCTTGCTACCTGGAGGGAGGCTAGCAGATGGCTCTGACGCTGAAAGTGAACGGGACGTCCCATACTGTGGACGTCGAGGCGGAAACCCCGTTGCTGTGGGTACTTCGCGACACCATTGGATTAACCGGCACCAAATACGGTTGCGGCATCGCCAAGTGCGGTGCGTGCACCGTCCACATCGACGGACAAGCCGCGCGCTCGTGCAACACCAAGGTCTCGGACGCGGTGGGCAAGACCATCACCACGATCGAAGGCCTGTCGACTGACAGCAAGCACCCGGTTCAGGTGGCGTGGGCGGACATCGGCGTGCCGCAGTGCGGCTACTGCCAGTCCGGCCAGATCATGGCCGCCGCGGCGCTGCTCTCGAAGAACAAGAAGCCGACCGACGCGGATATCGACGCCGAGATGGACGGCAACATGTGCCGGTGCGGCACGTACCTGCGCATTCGGGCCGCGATTCATCGCGCCGCCGAACTGGCAGCGCGCTAAGGGAGGCCGCCAATGACAAAAATGGAAATCTCTCGCCGCGACTTCCTGGTCACCACCGCTTCGGCGGCCGGTGGCTTGATGATCGGCTTTCACCTGTCGTCGGCCTCGGCCGCTGCCAATGTGAACGCCCAGCCGTGGCTGATCCCGACCGACAAGGAAGGGACCGAAGTCAACGCGTGGCTCACCATTGATCCGACCGGTGTCGTCACCGTCCGTGTTCCGCATACGGAGCAGGGCCAGGGGGCGCTCACTTCGGTGCCGATGATGATCGCCGAAGAACTCGAAGTTGACTGGAAGATGATCAAGGCGGTGTTCGCCGATCCGAACCGTCACGTTCGCAACAACAACGAATACGTGACGATGAGCACGTCGGGCTCGAACGTCGTCCGCACGCAGCACCCGCGCTTCTTCGAAGCTGGTGCGCAGGCGCGCGAGCGGCTCAAGGCAGCGGCGGCAAAGGCTTGGGGTGTCCCGGTCACCGACGTGGTGGCGAAGGACAGCACGCTCACGGCCGGCACGCGCCGCGGCACCTACGCCGAATTCGCCACCGCGGCGGCGAGCGTCGTGCTCACCGACAAGCCGAAGATCAAGGCGCCCGACCAGTGGACGCTGCTCGGCACCGGAGTGAACCGGCTCGACATTCCGCTCAAGGTCAACGGCAGCGCGGCCTACGCGATCGACACGCGCCTGCCCAACATGGTCTACGCGGCAGTCAAGTGCTGCGCGGTTCCCTGGGGCGACCTAAAGAGCTTCAACTTCGACGCGATCAAGGGCCGTCCCGGCGTGATTGCGGCCGTGGAAATGAAGAAGGTCGCGGGCAAGACCGGCGGCGCCGATATGCAAAGCGGTGTCGCGGTTGTGGCCGACAGCTGGTATCGCGCCAAGACCGCACTCGATCTGATGCCGATCGAATGGGACTTCGGCAAGAATGCCAACGTTAGCACCGCCAGCCTGCTCCAAAGGCACATGGAAGCTTTGGACAAGCCGGGTGAGGTCCGCGACAAGATCGGTGGTGATACCCAGGCGATGATCGCGGCCGCATCGAAGGTGGTGAAGGCTGACTACTCGCGTCCTTACGAAACCCACATGCGTATGGAGCCGATCAACGCGACCGTTAGTGTCGCGGCGGATCGCGTCGACGTCTGGGCTCCGAGCCAGGACCAAGCCGCAGCACTCGCGCTGGCTGCTGATCAGTCCAAGGTGGATCCGAAGAACGTGTACGTACACACCACGTTCATCGGCGGCGCCTTCGGCGGCGGCGGCGGCGGCAATACCGCTGTGACCAAGCAAGCCACCGAGTTGTCCCGTGTCATGGGCCGGCCGGTAAAGGTCGTCTGGACCCGCGAAGAAGACGTGACCAACGACAAGCAGCGCGGCATGGGCGTCAACCGCTTCGCGGTTGCGCTCGGCACGAACGGCTTGCCGACGGCGTGGATGTCGCGGTCGGTGGGCGTGGAAACCCGCGCCGACACCGGCATCACCGACATGCCGTACCTGGTCCCCAACCGGCACCACGAGCGTACGGTGCTGGATTCGCACATCCCGACCGCGACGCACCGCGCGCCGGGCACGAACCAAAACGGCTTCATGCGCGAGTCGTTCGTCGATGAAGTGGCCCAGGCCGGTGGGTGGAACCCGCTGGACTGGCGTTTGGAGATGACCAAAGGCCTGCCCAAGTGGCAGATCGTGCTCAAGGCCATGAAGGAGAAGGCCGGCTTCCGGACCGATCTCCCGAAAGGCGAGGGCATGGGCGTCGCCATCATGGAAGACCACGCCTCGATCTGCGCCACGTGCGCGACCGTCACGGTCAGCAAACGCGGCGTGCTCAACATCGAGAAGTTGTTCGTGGTCATCAACAGCGGGTACGTCATCAACCCGCGCAACTGCAGCGAGCAGTTGGAAGGCGCGGCTTGCTGGGAACTGGGCACTGCCTGGATGGCTGGCCTGGATCTCAAGGACGGCCGTTTCACCAACACGAACTTCGACAGCTACCAGCTGATGCGCATCGGCCAGATGCCGCCGGTTGAAGTCGCGTTCGCCCTCGAAAAGGGCGACACCTGGGGTGGCATGGGTGAGCCGTCCGGCCCGCCCACGCCGGCCGCGGTTGCCAATGCGATCTTCTACGCGACGGGCAAGCGCATCCGTTCGACCCCGTTCAGGAACCACGATCTGAGCTGGGCCTAATACGCACGAGCCGCCGCGGTTTGCGGCGGTACGATTGGACGGGAGTGGCGGCCGGGACGTGCAAGCGTCCCGGCCGCTGCGTCTGACACATGGATCGAGCAATCGAATTGGCGCCGTCACCGTGGGCTATGGCCGCGGTAGTGTGCGCCCTCGCGGCACTTGCCGGTGCCATGCTGCTCAGCGGTGCCGCACGCACGGCGCTTACCACGGCAGGTGCGGCTGCCGCTGTGGCATTCGCGGTCGCCGCCGCCCTGGTGCCGCACGACCGCGCGGCGCGGGATCTGCGTGCGGTGATCGGGGACAACCTGCGCGCGGGCGAACAGGACCTGGCGCGCGCGCATTCCGACATTGGCACCGGGCGCAACCGGGACGCGGGCGCCGCCCTAGACTCGGCCGAAGCGGCCTTCCGCCGTGCGGCGGCGCGTGACGGTCTTGCGCGGATCGAGCTCGCGCGCGGCGACCTCGAACGCCTGCAGGGGCGCCTCGATGAGGCGAAAGCGCACTATGCACAGGCTGCGGGCCGCCTCACCGCCCTCGGGCACCGCGATGCGCCTGTTGCCCTACTGCGCCAAGGCGAAATGGATGCGGCGCTTGGCGAAGTGGAATCGGCACGCAAGTCTTTCGCCTTCGCGATCGCCGGCTTCCGCCGGACTGGCCAGGACCTCGGTGAAGCCCAGGCGCTGCTAGCCGATGGGGTAGTGCTGCGCATGGCGGGCGCGTTCGCCGACGCGGCGGCCGAACTCACTGCGGCCGACGCGTTGTTCGCCAAGGCAGGCGACCTCCTGGGCCGTGGCCGTGCCACCCTCGAACTCGCCCGGATCGCTCAAGGTCTTGTGCACCGGTCGGAGGGTGCACACGCTGCCGAGGCGGCCGCAGGCTACTTCCAGGCCGCCGGCTCGGCGTTCGGGTTGGTGGTCGCGCCGATCCCCGCCGCAGAGGCGGCCATTGAAGACGAAGAGCGCGATGCGGCCATCGCCGGGTTCGAGCGCGCTGCCGATGCGTTCGCTCGCCTCGCCGATCCGGTTGCTGCCGCCGCGCAGTACCTGGGCCTATCCTCAACCGGTACGCTGTCCGTGACGGCAGACACCGGCAAGGCCGACGCCATGGCGGCGGCCGCGAACCTCGCGGCCTTTCCGGACCACCACAGCGAAGCCCGCGCGCTTGTGGCTGCGGTTGCCACGCAGATCGAACGCGGGCGCTTCAACGCACAACGGGTGCAGTGACGATGGCAAACTTAAAGTTGACGATCGCGGTGGCCGGCGTCGTGGTTGCGGTTGCCGTCGCGGCCGGCGCATACATTCTGGTCCCCGGTGCATCGCCGCCGGACGCGTCGGCAAAGCCCGGGACCGTTGCTCAGGGCGCGGGTGGCGCCACCGGCGACGTCGCGCGGGCCAAGGCTCTGTTGACCCAAGGCGAGCAGGCCGCCAACACCGGCCGTGACGCCCAGGCCCGCGACGCGTACGAACGTGCACTGGCGATCTACCGATCCGCTGGCGACTTGGCGGGACAGGGGCAGACGCAACTCGCTATGGCCACGCTTGCGCGTGGCAGTGGCCAAGGTGACGCCGCGCGCGAGCTATATGCGCGCGCCCGCGATGCCTTTCAGAAGAGCGGCGATGCATTGGGCGAAGCCAAGGTCTGGCTCGCGACCGGCGAACTGGAAGGCACCCGCTACGGCGGCACCGAGGCGGCGCTCGCCGCCTACCAGCGCGCCGCCGCGATGTTCGAAGCACTGGGCCAGTGGAGCCTTTCGGGGCGCGCTCTGGTCGGCGTCGGCGAAAGCGAAATGGGCCTCGGTCACGGGTTAGCTGGCGACCGCGCCGTGGCCAGAGCGCGGGCGATCTTCGACATCACCCATGACCGCGAGGGCACCAATGCCGCAACGCGTGCAGCGCAAGACCTCGCCGCAAAGGTGAACGAGTACGGGGAGGCGCGCCAGAAGTTGTCGAACGACCTGAACTACATCGACCAGGGCGGCAGCCGCCTGCTCGAAGCGCAGGCACATCTGGCCCTAGGCCGTCTTGAAGTCAGCGCGGGGCGTCCCTCGCAGGCGCGCCGGTCGCTCGAGATGGCGCGCACCATCTTTGCCGAAATGCGGCTGCCCAACGGCGAGATGGATGCGCTGGCCGCCTTGGGCGATCTCGATCGCCGCTTGGGCCGTGCCGAACCGGCGCGCGAATCGCTGACCGCCGCCATTGCTGCCTACCGCCAAGCGCTCGTGCGCGAATCGATCGAAGCGCGACAGTTCGAGGAGAAGGCCGAGGTGCCGTTGGCCGAGCGCGCGGTCATCGCAGTTGCCGCTCGCGCCCAGATCGAGCCAGACGGGGAGGCTCGTCCGCATCTCGATGAAGCACGCACTCTACTGCCGGCCGGCCGAAACGCCCGGGCCGACGGCGCGTTGCTGGTGGCCGTGGGAACGCTAGACGCCAAGGCCGGCCGTGCCGATGCCGCACTCGCTGCATTTGCTCAGGCCGTCAAGGGCTGCATCGCGGCCCACCTCGACCTGTGTGCCGGCCAGGCGCTGGTGGCGCAGGCCGGTGCCGAAGCAGGGCGGAACAACACCGCCGTAGCACGCGATCTCTACCGTGGTGCAGTTGACGTGTTCATCGCCGCACGCGACCGCATCGGCGAGGCAGAGGCACGCGATGGGTGGGCCCGCGCGCTGGCCGCAGATTCTGCAACACGGGTCGAAGCCAACATCCAGTACCGGATGGCCGCACGCATCTTTACCGACCTAGAAGTACCGGCTCGCGTGTCGGCGGCGGTGTCCGCCGCCGACGCATTGAACTAATGCTAGCCAACCGCTGGGGCCAGGCGCTCCGCCGCCACGATATCGAGTTGCCGCTCATGGAACTCCACTAGTGTGGCGCGGTGCCCGATACTCACCACCGCGGTCTTGGGCAGGCGGCGCCGAATCAAGCGGTAGAGCTTGGCCTCGCTCACCTCGTCCAATTGCGAAGTTGCCTCGTCCATGAATAGCCAATCCGGCTTCACCAGTAGCGCTCGGGCGAACGCGACACGCTGCTGTTCGCCGCCCGACAAGATTTGCGCCCACATCCGCTGGTCGTGGAGCTGATTGACCAAGTGAGGTAGCCCGCATTCCGTAAGCGCATCGATCACTTGCGCATCCGTGAACAATTCCGCCGACAGTGGATAGGCGGTCACCATGCGCAGCGAGCCAATCGGCAGATATGGCTTCTGCGGCAGGAATAGCTTGGTTCCCCGCGGCAGTTCCACGCGGCCACGGCCGAATGGCCACAGTTGGGCCAGTACACGGAACAATGTCGTCTTGCCCACGCCGGATGGTCCACGCACCAGGACTGATTCGCCCGGTTGCACCGTCACATTGATGCCCCGCGTCAGTGTTTGGCCCTCCGGCACTGCCAGCTCCAAACCCTCCGTGCGCAACGCTGCGGCTTCGGTGATGGTGGCGATGGCGCCGTGTTGGTGGACGCCGGCATGGGCGACATCGAGCGCAGCGGTGAACTTGGTCAAACGGTCGACTGTCGCGCGCCATCCGGCCAGCGTGGTGTACGCATCGACGAAGAACGACAACGCCGATTGCACTTGGCCGAATGCTTGGGCGGTCTGTTGCAGGCCGCCAAGGTCGATGGTTTTGGCGAAGTAGCTTGAGCCAAGCGCCAAGTACGGGAAGATGACCGCGGCCTGTCCGTATGAGGCGGTTAGCCAGGTCAGGCGCTTCTGCCGGCGCATGATCGCCCACCAGTTGTTGGCCACATTGGTGAAGCGGTCAGTGAACACGACCTTTTCGTCCGCCTCTCCACCGTACAACGCCACACCTTCTACGTTCTCGCGGAACCGAACCATCGAATAGCGGAAGTCGGCTTCATAGCGCTGCTGGTCGAAGTTCAGGCGGATGAGCGGCCGTCCGACCCGGTGCGTAAACCATGTGCCGATCACCGCGTAGACCAAGGCGAGCCACACCAGGAATCCGGGGATGGTGATGGTCTCTCCGTTGAACCATGGCAGGGCGGTCTCTTGCGATAGCCCCCACAGGATCGCGGCGAACGAGACCAACGTCATGATCGACTCGAGCAACCCCAGGAACAGATTGACGGTCGTTGCGATGTACTGGTCGACGTCCTCAGCGATGCGCTGGTCGGGGTTGTCCGTGTTGCCCCCGCGCGTCTGAATTGCGTAGTACGCCTTGTCGCGCAGCCATTCATTGGTGAATTGCTTGGTCAGCCACGTGCGCCACTTGATGCGTAGCATCTGGCGCAAATAGACTTGGTATACCGCGACCAGGATGTAGACTGCGGCCAGCCCTGTGAAGACCAGCAGCTCCCACCAGAAGGCACTGCGGTCGTACTGCTGCAACGCGTTGTAGAACCTCCCGAACCACAGGTTGAACTGCACGTTCAGGAATACGACGCCGACGCTCATGCCGATGATGACCGCCAGCAGCCCGCGTGCCGCCCACCGCTCCTCCGAGAACCAGAACGGTTTGGTCAGGCGCCACAGATCGCGAACAAAGCCTCGGCTCATGAAATCCTCACGCGGGGGCTAGAACGGCACAAATGGTCCGAACGCCCGCCGCTCCGTCCCCATCCGGCTAGGCGCTGCACTCGGTGTTCACATTGTACGGCGGAATCGGGGCCGCTGCGCGGGGGCAAGACCCGCCGCGGCTCAGGGCCGAAGGACGCGCAAACCTATGCGTTCTGGAGGTGCTGGCCGATCCAACGGCGCAGTTCCGCGGCCGGTAGAGAGCCACTGACACGGGCCATTTCCACCCCCTGGCGGAATAGGATCAGGGTTGGAATGGACCTAATTCCAAACCGGGCGGCGACGGCCGGTTCCGACTCGGTATTGACCTTGGCGAGCCGAAGGCGCGGCTCCAGTTCGGCGGCGGCGGCGGCAAAGGTGGGCGCCATGGCGCGGCATGGCCCGCACCACGGTGCCCAGAAATCCACCAAGAGCGGCAACTCCGCCGTTGCGTGCACGTCGAATCGTGCTGTGGAAAGTTCGAGTGGCTCGCCGCGGAACAACGCCACACCGCAACGCCCACATTTGCCGCGGTCACCGAGCCGCGCTGCCGGCACCCGGTTTCGGGCATCGCACGCGGGGCAGGGAACCAGCATCAGGCCGAACGGCCGCTCGCCCCGGACATCCCGCAGGTTTGAACGCCAATCAGCGAATACAGCGGGCACCACGACACAAACGCCGTAAACAGCGGCACGATGCCAACCAAGCCGATCCAGCGCAGGTTGCCGTCCACGAAGTACAGCAGCGACAGCAGGCCTAGGCCAAGCACCACCCGGATCGCGCGATCCGTTGAACCGACGTTCTTGCGCATAGGGCACTCCTAGTAGAGGGGGGAAGAGTAGCGCCATAGACGCACGGCCTCTGGTGCCCCTCATTGATGTGCATCAATGTCGCTGGCATCGCTCAGGCCGCGACGGCCCCTCGCGCGCTGTGCTATCCGATGGCCGTGCTAACGATCAGTTCGGTCACGGTTCGGCTCGGCGGGCGCCCGATCCTCGATCAGGCGTCCGCGGCGATTCCACCCAAGAGCCGGGTGGGTCTGGTGGGCCGCAATGGCTCGGGCAAGTCGACCCTGCTCCGCGTGATCGCCGGCACCCTGCACCCCGACGAAGGCGCCGTAGCCTTTCCCCGCGGTCTCCGCCTTGGTTATCTGGAACAGGAGGCGCCCTCCGGCCCTGCCAATCCGTTCGACACGGTGCTTGCGGCCGACGCCGAGCGCACGGCGTTGCTCGTGGACGCCGAACGGCCGCACGACCCGGAACGTCTAGCTGAGATTCACGAGCGGCTGTCCGCGATTGATGCCCATTCGGCGCCGGGGCGTGTCGCCCGCATCCTCAACGGCATCGGGTTCACCGATGCGATGCAGCGGCAGTCGCTCGATTCGCTGTCCGGCGGTTGGCGTATGCGGGTGGCGCTGGCGGCGCTCTTGTTCTCGGCGCCGGATTTCCTGCTGCTCGACGAGCCCTCGAACCACCTCGACCTCGAAGCCAGCATTTGGCTCGAGGAATACCTGCGGTCGTACCGCGGTACGTTGTTGATCGTCAGCCACGAACGCGACCTGCTGAATAACGTGGTGGATCACATCCTCCACCTCGACCAGGGAAAGTTGCTCCTGTACCCGGGCGGCTATGACCAGTTCGAAAGCCAGCGCCGGGAACGCCAAGCGCATGTGGCGGCGATGCGGGAACGCCAGGAAGCGCGCCGCAAAAAGCTGCAGGCGTTCGTCGACCGTTGGCGCTACAAGGCGCACGCCGCCGCCCAGGCCCAGAGCCGCATCAAGGCACTGGCGCGCCTGCAGCCGATCGCCGAGGCGGCGGATGACCCGACGCTGAGTTTCGAGTTTCCAAACCCGGACGAACTGCGCCCCCCCCTTGTGACTCTGTCCGACGTCGCAGTGGGCTACGTGCCGGAGAGTCCGGTGCTATCCCACGTCACCATGCGCTTCGATCCGGATGATCGCCTCGCGCTTTTAGGCCGCAACGGCAATGGCAAGACGACGCTGGCGCGGCTATTGGCCGGCGAACTCCCAGCGCTCAGCGGCGTCGTGAATGCCAACAGCAAGTTGCGCGTCGCGTACTTCTCGCAGTTGCAGGCCGACCAGTTGATCCCCGGCGACACGCCGGTCCAGCATCTTGCGCGCCTCTTGCCTGCGGCTCGGCCTGCGGAGGTCCGCGCCCAGTTGGCACGCTTCGGCTTCAGCGGGGACAAAGCCGAAGTCCTGGTGCGCCACCTGTCGGGGGGCGAGAAGGCGCGCCTGGCGCTGGCCCTCATTACTCGCTTTGCGCCGCACATGGTGATCCTGGACGAGCCGACCAACCACCTGGACGTCGATGCACGCGAAGCGCTGGTCCAGGCGTTGAACGAGTACACTGGCGCCGTCGTGGTCGTCAGCCACGACCGTCACTTGTTGGAGTTGGTGGCCGATCGCCTGATATTGGTGGCTGATGGCGCCGCAACCGAGTTCACCGGCACTCTCGACGACTACCGCCAGCAACTCCTCTCCCGTGATCGTGGCGAGGCAGGCGATGGCCGAAAGGACGTGGCTCCCAGCCGGAAAGACGAACGGCGCGCGGCGGCCGACCTGCGCCAACGAACCCAGGGTCTACGAAACGAGTTGAAGACCGCGGAGCGCGAGCTGGCACGGGTCACCGCGCAACGCGATCAGGTCGCCCTGGCCCTCGCCGATCCCAAGCAATATGGACCATCGGCAAACGTTAATGCGTTGACGGTTTTGCTCAAAAACAAGAGTGAATTGGACCGCGTTTTGGCGGCTGCAGAAGAGCGCTGGCTGGCGGCGGCAGAGGCCCTCGAAATGGCGGAATCCGGCGGAAAATAAGGCGGGAATTGAGTGCGGGCAAAGTATTCCACTTGCAATTCAAATCTGTTCGGCCCATTTCTTTTGGCGTCACCCGCAATTCCGGTGTTTGCTCGTCAGACGACAGAGCCGCCACCCGCGAGTTCGTCGTGCTGACGCTTCGGAGCGGTGCTCCGCGGCCATGTCGTTTTATCCAGGAGCAGACACTATGCAAAAAGGTACCGTGAAGTGGTTCAACCCGACCAAAGGTTACGGGTTCATCACTCCGGATGACGGCGCGAAGGACGTGTTCGTCCACATCTCGGCCGTTGAGCGTGCGAGCCTTGCATCGTTGGCCGAAGGCCAGCGGGTGCAGTTCGAGGTCCAGCCGGGCCGCGATGGCAAGAGCGCTGCCGTCAACCTGAGCCTCGCTTAGGTTCAGCGCGGACTTCGGTCCGCAACAGATTGGCCGCCGGGAAACCGGCGGCCTTCTTTTTCCTGGTAAGCCCATTGTGCGAGACGAACCAATGACCGAACCCAATCCTCAGGACGACGTGGCCGAGCTGCCCAGCACCCGCCGGGCAAGCGATGGCGCGCGCGAGCGCATTTGCCTTGGGTGCAGCTCGCCGTTCCACAGTGAGTGGTCGGGTGAACGGATCTGCAAGCGTTGCCGTGGCACGTCCAACTGGCGTGGCGGCGGAATGAGTCGCGAGTCCTAACTCGGCTTAGCTGCCGAGTTCCTCGCGCAGCAGTTCTAGTTTCAGCCACTCTTCTTCGGCGGCGGCCAGAGCAATCTGCGCCGCCGTCAGTTCTTCTGCGGCCGCTTTGAAGCCTGCCGGATCCCGCGCAAACAGCGCGGGATCCCCCAGTGACTTCTGCAGGCTTGCGATCGTCGCTTCCAGCATGGCGATCCTGCCGGGCAGGGTCTTCAGCGCGTGCTGCTCCTTGAACCCGAAGCGCCGTTTCTTGGTTTCACCGGCGGCTGGGTCCACGGCCTTCGCGGCCCGCTGTTTCGGAGCCAGGTCCTGCTTGGCAGCCGCTTTGGCCAGGACGCCATGGCCGCGCTGCGCCACCATGTCGGAATAGCCGCCGGCGTACTCGATCCAGCGGCCGGCGCCCTCGAACGCCAGCGTTGATGTAACGACGCGATCAAGGAAGTCGCGGTCGTGGCTGACCAGCAGCACGGTGCCGGGATAGTCCGCCAACATCTCTTGCAACAGGTCCAGCGTTTCCAGGTCCAAGTCGTTGGTAGGCTCGTCCAGGACCAGCAGGTTCGACGGCTGCGCCAGCGTCCGTGCGAGCAACAGGCGTCCGCGTTCGCCCCCGGAAAGCTTGCCAACCGGCATGCGCGCCTGCTCAGGCGTGAACAGAAAGTCGTTCATGTAGGCGGCAACATGTTTGATCACGCCGCCAACCGTCACCCGATCGCCGCCGCCCGGCGTCAGCGCGGTCTGCAGCGTCATGGTGGGGTCAAGCGTCGCGCGGCCTTGGTCGAGCGTTACCGACTGGAGGTTCACGCCCAGGCGGACGCGGCCCGAGTCCGGCCTCAGTGTGCCAGTCAGCAGGTTGAGCAGCGTGGTCTTGCCCGCGCCGTTGGGCCCAATGATGCCGAGGCGGTCGCCTTTCATCACGCGGATGTCGAGTTCGCGCACGATCGCTTGTTCGCCGTAGCTCTTGTTCACGGCTTCCGCTTCGATCACCAGCTTGCCGGACGCTTCATCCTCCACCCGCGTGAGTCGGACGGAACCGGTGACGCGGCGTTCCTCGCGGCGGCCGCGGCGTAGAGAGTGCAGGTTAGCGAGACGTTTCACATTCCGCTTGCGCCGCGCGCTTACGCCGTAGCGGAGCCAGTCCTCCTCGGCGGCGATCTTGCGGTCCAGCTTGTGTCGCTGCACTTCCTCCATCTCGAGCTGTCCGTCGCGCCACGCTTCAAACGTGCCGAAGCCTTGCTCCAGGCGGCGCGTGATGCCGCGGTCCAACCAAACCGTAGTGCGCGACAGATTCTCCAAGAGCCGGCGGTCGTGGCTCACCACCACCAACGCGGATGCCATCGACTTGATCTCGCCTTCGAGCCATTCGATCGCAGGCAAGTCCAAATGGTTGGTGGGTTCGTCTAACAGCAGGATATCGGGCCGCGGTGCCAGGGTGCGGGCAAGCGCGCACCGGCGCGCCTCGCCGCCGGATAACGTTGCGGGGCTTTCCTCTCCGGTGAACCCAAGGTGCTCCAACAGGCGCCGGGCACGGTACGGGTCATCGCCGGGCGCAAGGCCTTCGGCAACGTAGTCCAAGGTGGAGGCGTAGCCGGTTAGGACTGGCTCCTGCGCCAGGTAGCGCAAGGTCGTGCCGCCCTGAATGATCCGTTCGCCGCCGTCCGGTTCGATTTCCCCGGCGGCAATCTTCAGCAGCGTCGACTTGCCCGAGCCGTTGCGGCCCACCAAGCCGATGGCATCGCCCGGATGAATGGTTAGCTCGGCGCCGGACAGCAGTGGGGTGCCGCCAAAGGTCAGGTGCACGTCGCGCAGTGAAAGAAGGGGCGATGCCATGAACGTTGTGTAACCGAAGGCGCTACCGGGCCCGCAACGTACTCAAGTCCGGCCAGCAATAGGCGAATTTCCGCACCGATTGGTTGCCGTGGGAGTCGCGACCGCTTTCGGCAAGCTCTCCGCCCAGCCGTTCGTAGAAGGCCCGGGCGGCGGTGTTGCCTTCTACGACCCATACCATCAAGGAGGCCATGCCTTGGGCGGCAAGGGCTTCGGCGCACTCCGCCATTAGGGCCCGGCCCAGCCCCACCTTCTGATGGGCTTTGACGATGTATACGGCCCACACCTCGCCTGCGCACCCGCGGATCGGCTCGCGCGCCGCGCCGCAATCAGCAAAGCCGATGATCCCGGCATTCCCATGCTCTGCCACAAAACATTGCGACTGCTGTGCTTCCATGACGCGGCGCCGGCTCACGAGCCGCTGCGGCAACTGGTATTGGTCGAGGATCGAATCTGCGAGGATGCCCCGGTACGACTCGTTCCATGCCTGCACGTGCACCTGGGCGATCGCCTCCGAATCGGCGAGTGCGCCGCGGCGAATCCGGTAGCCCGCGGGAGTCACCGGATCTCGGCGCTTGCTGCCGCTTTTGCGGCCGCCTCAGCCTTCGCGCGATTGACCATCGCGATCACCCCGTTGGCCTCCATTGCCAGCGCCTGCCGAATCAATCCGCTTTCGAACACCAGCGCTGCCGCACCAACGACCAGGGCCAAGAACCCAGCAGAACCGAACACACCAGCGAAGATGATGATCACTTCGAACGTCGGACCGGTCGCTACTTCGCCGAGCACGGCCCCAGCAACCGAGGTAAGCGTCGCCAGGGCCAACATGGCGGTAGCGGTGTAGAGGCACGCCAAGGCCCGGGTGATCACGCGAACGCTGTGCTGGACCAGTTCCAGTTGCGCCATCCCTGCGTCCAACTGGTTCCGCGTCATCGGATCCGACAACTCCTTCACCAGCGCCCGGGACCGGTCAATTGCGCGGCCAAAGCGGTTGGAGGTGCTGAGGATCAGCAATGTTGTCGCGTTCGTGAGCAGGGCGGGGCCGCTTACATACGACAGGACGGCGAACGGATCGCTGGGCAAAGCCATGGATTTGGGCCTCCTCGTGCGCAGTGCCGGTGGCGGTAAGGCTTACCTTTCCGGGGCTTCCCTGTCAGCGTATCGCATTCCTGACGGTCGGTGGGGCGTGCCTGTCTGGGCCCTGGTACAATCCACCTATGTCCGAGATGCATGGCGGGATCATTCCCGCACCCGCTGCGGATGGCGTGCCGGCGGGTGGGTTCCGCGCGCGCCTTGCGCCGAAATCGCCCGTGAGCGACGCGGTCCACGAACTGCTGCGGCTGGCCATCGGTCAAGCGTTCGCAAACTATTACGCCGCCGCCACCGGAATGCCGGAAGGGATCCATCAGATGCGTGTAGCGCTGCGCCGGTTCCGCGCCTGCCTGTCCGCGTTCAATGCGGTGATCGACTCCAAGGGCATCGTGCGGCTCAAGCCCGGGATCCAGGGCTTGTTCGCCGCGCTTGGCGACGTGCGCGAAGTCGACGTGTTCCTGGAATCCACGTTGCCGGAGATCGGCCGCGCCGAACTCGATCCGGCCCGCCGCAGTGCCATCGAGATGGCAGCCCGGTTCCGCCGTACGACGGCCATGGCGGCCCTCGAAGACCGTTTGAGCGGGGCCGCTGCCGCCCGCCTGCTGGTGCAGCTCGCGGCGTGGGTGGAAGACAGGACGTGGGCCACCCCGGCGGGAGCCGTTTCGCTGAGGAAGTTCGCGCGGCGCAAGTTGCCGGCGCTGCACCGCCGCATGGTGCGTGCGCGGCCCGATGACCCGATGGATGCAGCCGGTTGGCACGAGGTGCGCATACTGGCCAAAAAGCTGCGGTACGCCGCCGAAGCGATGCTCCCCGCCCTCGATCTCAGGCGCAAACGCGCCCGAGCCTATGCGCGCTCGCTCGCCCAGTTGCAGGACACGCTAGGTGCGCTGAACGACGGGCGCACCGTGACCATCTTGGCCAACCGCCTAGTCGGCGAGGCGACCGGCGTCGAAATGGCCGATCTCACGGCCGCCCGCGGCGCGGTGGCGCGGCACGCGGGCACGCGGTCCGCCGCGTTGTGCGATGCGGCCGACCGGCTGCTGCCGAACTGCCGTCTGCCCCGATCACTGAGGAAAGGATAGAGCCATGCCGCTCAATCCAGCCTGGCATCAGGATCAGGGGATGTCCCGCCCATTGTTGAAAATCGTGTGGCAGGCGTCATTGGTTGAGCAGGCTACGCAGCGTTGGCCTGCGGTTCAAGAGTAGCGTCGACCTCGTTCCTGGGGTGGCGGGCAGCCATGGCGGCGCGCAGGATGTCGAGTTGCT
>CANKGV010000026.1 GCA_947481575.1 Alphaproteobacteria bacterium | reverse complement strand
TCACCCACCACGTCCACATCCTCGAGATGAACGGTGACAGCTACCGGCTCAAGCAGAGCAAACGACGCCCGCGCGCTGCCCGCGCCGCAGACCTTCCCGACAGCCCGCCCGAGCAATAAACGGTCACGCAGTAAGGCCCCCCTCGGGGGCCTTACTGCCATCAGCAGTGATGCACTTTTGCTCCGGCCGACTGATGCATTTTTACTCCGGCGTTGACACGTGCCCGTTCGGACACGAGCGTTACCTGGTAGGGGCCAGCATTGCTGGAGCCCACCAGCACCGCCAGCGGTTCGCTGAACCCAAACCGCCCGGGCGTGAAATTCGGTGCCGCCCAAGCGGCGAGCGAGGCGGTGGGCGCGGCGGAGCCGAATGAAACCTTCATTGCCACGGTGGGCGGAACCCGGCCATGCAGCACAAGCGCGCCCCGCTCCCCGGCGTGCGCGCCGACAGCACCCGCAACAAGCACCACCATCGACAACGGCAAGGCGTTCAGACGCACGCGACCTCCGGTCGGCAGGATCCCCTGCCCGCATCTTTGCCAGCGCAACCGCGCCAAGCCTTGATCAGATCAACCCACCCTTGGGCTAGGCTACTGCACGCACCGCAACGCAACAGGAAAGCTCGGTCTCCGCTTAGAAGTACTCCGGAAACGCCTTGCGAAGGTTCGCTTCTACGCGCTCGCGGGCCGGGCGGTCAATGGACGGACGATCGAACTTCCGGCCGGTCACCGTCTCATAGAGGCGGATGTACTTCTCGCTGAATGCGATGAGCGTCTCTGGGGGGATCGTCGGAATCGGGTCCTTGTACGGATCGCAGCGCTCGCGAATCCACAGGCGCAGGAATTCCTTATCCAGGCTTTCGGGCTCGGACTTGGCGGCAAGTTTCTGCGGGTATGTGTTGGCGAGCCAATACCGGCTCGAATCGGGCGTATGGATTTCGTCGGCCAGCGTAATCACCCCGGCCGGATCGATGCCGAATTCATACTTGGTGTCGACCAGGATCAATCCGTTGCGCGCCGCGATCTCGCGGCCGCGCGCGAATATCTTAAGGCTGACCTCGGCCAGCGTGTCCCACTGCGCCTGGGTGAGCAGACCGCGCTTCACGATCTCGGCCGGCGTGATCGGCTCGTCGTGCTCGCCGCGTTCCGCCTTGGTGGTGGGTGTGAGAATGGTGCTGGGCAGCTTCTGGTTCTTCACCAGCCCTTCGGGAAAGCGCACGCCGTACATCTCGCGCTTGCCCTTCTGGTACATGGGCCAAATGCTCGTATCGGTTGACCCGGTCATGTAGTCGCGGACCACCATTTCGACCGGCAGCATGTTGAGGCGACGGACCACCGCAACGTTCGGGTCTGGCTCGCTGATCACATGGTTGGGGCAAATGTCGCGGGTCTGTTCGAACCAGAACCGCGCGGTTTGGGTCAGCACCTGACCCTTGTAGGGCACTGCGGCCAACACCTGATCGAATGCGGACTGGCGATCGGTCGCGATCATCACACGGCGCCCGTCGGGCAGATCGTAGGAATCCCGCACCTTGCCCGAATAGAAGCCGGGCAACTGCGGGAAAAAGGCGTCCTTCAGGCAGGCCGCGATCAGGCGGCTGTCGGCGGGCTCGGCCACGACAGAACTCCGGTCAATGCCCGTGAACGCCGTCGGGCCGTTGCAGCACCTGGTCGGCGATTCCGGTGTTGTAGTCCAGCCCCGCGGGCGTGAGCCGGATCCCATTGGGGAATTCCGACTTGGCCAGGCCCTTGCGCTCGAGTGCCTTCCACACGGCTTCGTTGGTCAAGCCGGTGGCGTCGGCCGTGGCCACCACCGCATCGCCCACATGGAAGTGATTGCCGTGCGCATAGGGAAAGCGCGTGATGATGACGTCGCCGGTAGCTTCGTCCTTGGTGCCACAGTCGGGGTCTTTCGACAGCACCTGCAGAAGCACCAGCGTGCGGCGCTGCAACGGATTGAGTCCGAGTGCATTGATCTTCGGCGGCATGAACTAACCCTTGGTCAGATCGTAGTACCCGCGTTCCAGCGCGTGGCGTAGGGCCCCAAAACCATTGAGGGCCTCTTCGTACGCCTCGCGCATCTGACGCAAGTCGAGAATTGCGGTGGGATCCATGGCCCGCTCGCCGCTCTCGTGCGAGAGCATGAGCACCTCACGCAGGTAGCGGGCGCGCAGTTGCGACACGGCGATCGCAACCCGCAACACTTGCTCCTTCGTGACTACGCCAATGGCGGCCGCGATCGCAGCGCGATTGGCTTCACGTACCGCCTGATCGAACTCCTGGAACACGCGGCGGCGGCTAAAGTCCGTGTCGAACGCATCTGAATCGTGACTGGGCACCGACCCCTCCCGGATAGTTCCCCGGCAATAGGCGAATCATTGACGGAACGCAAGCCGACCACGGGAATAGGGGGTAACGCAGGCAGTGAGAACGTGACGCACTGCCTTGACCCAGCACAGTTCCGGACCTACGTAAGGTTCCTGTAATATTTCACATTGTCAAATAGGTTGAGGGACTTGCCGCAGATGCTTCGAATGGTTGTGGCCGCCGGCATGGCGCTGGGTTTGGTCTCGGTTTCGCTCCAGATGGCCTCCGCGGAGCCGATTCGGCTGACGCGAATTACCCACATCTACGGAATCTCTGCCGACGCCACGGATCCGGCCAAGGTCTACCTAGCAACCGAGCGCGGTTACTACGTCGCAGGCATCAACGGAATGGCCGATCTTCTGTCCGCGGACGAGAGCCCGGTGCTGGGATTTGCCCCCGCACCAAAGTCGGGCGGCGCGATCTACTCCACCGGGGCGGAACACCAGGGCATTCGCGTTTCAATCGACAACGCGAAGACGTGGATCGCGGTGGGCAAGCCCACGGCGGCAACCCCCGGTCCGTTCCTTGCCCTAGACGTTTCCCCCGCCAATCCAAAGTACTTGTACGGGACTGCGGGCATGGAGGTCTTCCGGACGCAGGATGGCGGCGTGACTTGGCAGGGCCAGAGCCCCGCTCCTGGAACCCCGATCGACGTGGCCGCGTCGGTCAAGGACGCCAACACCGTATTCCTCGCAACCGCTAAGGGCCTGTTCGGCAGCAAAGACGGCGGCAAGACATGGGCCGACGCAATCTCGACGGAAATCGGCAAAGCCACGACGATGGTTGCGGCGACGCCCGACGGCTCGACCTACGCTTTTGTTGCCGGCGTCGGCCTCATGAAGAGCGCCGACGGCGTGAAATGGGACACGGTGGCCCCCGCAAACGCGTTCGACGGCGCCCTGCTCCACTTTGCCGTTTCCTCCGCAAACGGCCAGCTGTATGCGGTCACCCAATTCATGAAGATCATCGCCAGCACGGACGGCGGCAAAACCTGGGCGGCGTTCGCACGGTAATCCGCCGCCCCTTGATCGGCAGCGCGCCTGGGGCCATATAGCAGCCCGATACAGGTTGCTCCGCGGATGCTGGCCGGTCGGCAGGGTGATTTCCCGTGAATATCTCCACGCTGTGCTTGGGAATTCTCGCGTTAGGCGAGGCCTCGGGTTATGAAATTCGCAAGCGGTTCGAAGGCCCGTTCCGGCACATGCATGAGCCGAGCTTCGGGTCGATCTATCCCGCGCTCGCCAAGCTGACCCGCGATGGAATGGTGTCCTGCACCGTCCATTCCCAAGAAAAGCGCCCCAGCAAGAAGGTCTACAGCATTACTCCGGCAGGGCGACTAGCGCTGCGCCAGGAGTTGGAGTCTGCGCTGCCTGGTCCAGACCGGATTCGTTCCGATTTTTTGGTGACCATGCTGTTTAGCGACATTCTCAGCCCCGACTTCATCGACGCCGCGGTGACTGAGCGCATCGCGTTCTACAACGAGCTTGGAGCCGTGCTCCAATCCAATGAGTGCGGCGGCAATGCGGGCCGCGAATTTGTCCGTGGCTACGGCATGGCTGTGTGCCGCGCGGCGGTCGAATATCTCGAAACGGTTCAGCGCTCGACGCAGGACCGCGAAACACTTACCGCGGCCTAGGGCTCGCGCTGCGGCAATCCGGGGGATGGACCAGTTCAAATGAAGATTTCCTACGTCATCGCGGCGGTGGTCGCCGTCGGCACCGTCGCGTGGGTCCTGTCCGGTGAGCGCTCGGGGGTAAACTCGTCACCGACCGCATCGGCCGAGACCCCCGCCAAAACTGCTGTGGCGCCGGGGGCCCAGGCCCAGACGCCGACGCTCGCTACGGTGCGTGTGCGTACCCAGTCCGCGGTGAGCCGGCCGCGCGAAGTTTCCGTTCGCGCCCACACTGAAGCGAGCCGACAAGCTACCGTCCGCACCGAGATTCCGGGCACTCTCACCCAGATCCTGGTCAACAAAGGCGACCGTGTGAAGGCGGGCCAGGTGATCGCCCGCCTCGATACCTCGGATCGCCCTGCGCGCTTGGCGGAGGCCAAGGCGATGGTCGACCAGCGCCAGTTGGAGTTCAACATCGCGAAGTCGCTGGGCGACAAGGGCGATGCGCCGGCCACCCGGTTTGCCGCGGCCAAGGCAGCGTTGGAAAGCGCCAACACCTCCGTAAGCCGCATCCAATTGGAGATGGCGAAGGTCGACATCAAGGCTCCGTTCGACGGCGTGATCGAAGACCGCCCGGCGCAGATGGGCGATGTGGTCGCTGCGGGTGCGGCGGTGGCAGTGATCGTCGACGAAGATCCGTTCCTAGTGGTCGGTCAGGTGTCGGAGAACGATGTTGCCGTTCTGCGCACGGGCATGAAGGGCACGGCCAAACTCGTCGACGGCCGCGAAATCGCGGGCAAGATTCGCTTTGTCGCGACGTTGGCGGATCAGCAGACCCGCACGTTCAAGGTCGAGCTGGAAGTGCCGAACCCCGACAAGGCGCTGCGCGCAGGAATGACTGCCTCAATTGTCGTGCCGGTCGGCGAAACCATGGCCCATTACGTATCGACCGCTGCCCTGGTGTTGGACGACCAGGGCCGCATGGGCGTCAAGTCCGTGAGCGCAGGCGGGATCGTGGAATTCCAATTGGCGCGCGTCTTGGGGGCGACCGATGAGGGTGTGTGGCTCGACGGGCTGCCGCCGACGTTGTCGATTATTACCGTGGGACAGCAGTTCGTACGGACGGGAGACGTAGTCCGCGCGGTCGAGGATCGGGGATAGCGCCATGAACGCGTTCATCGAGTGGTTCATCGACCACGCTCGCACGGTCTATATGCTGCTGGTCCTGCTGTTCGTGGCAGGCATCAGCGCGTTCCTCGCGATTCCGAAGGAGTCGAATCCGGACGTCGTGATTCCGATCATGCTGATCTCGGTGACTCAGCCCGGCATCTCGCCGGAGGACTCCGAGCGTCTATTGTTGCCGCCGCTCGAGAAGCGCCTGAAAACCGTCGAAGGCCTGAAGAAGATCACCGGCACCGCCGGTGAGGGTTTCGCTCATCTGACTCTCGAGTTCAACGCCGGCTTCGACGCTCAAAAGGCCAAGCGCGACGTCAAGGACCAGGTCGACTTGGCCAAGAAGGACCTGCCAGCGGATGCCAAGGACCCGACCGTCAACGACGTAAACGTCAGCTTGTTCCCGGTCGTCGCGGTCTCGTTGTACGGCGACGTACCCGAGCGAACCCTGCTCGCGGTGGCTAAGCGCCTGCAGGCCGAGATTGAGCGTCTACCGCAGGTTCTGTCTGCCGATATCGTCGGCGATCGCGACGAAGAACTCGATATCATCGCTGACCCCGCACTGCTCCAGAGCTACGCGATTTCGCCGGCCGCCCTGCTAGCGACCGTGACCAACAACAATCGCGTCGTTGCGGCGGGTGCGTTGCAGGATCAGACGGGCCGTTTCCCCGTCACCGTTCCAGGGCTGATTCACACGGCTGAGGACCTGTTTGGCCTCCCGGTGAAGGTGAATGGCGACACGGTGGTCACGCTCGGCCAGGTAGCGGAAGTGCAGCGGGTATATAAGGACCGCACTTCGTTCGCGCGCTTCAACGGGCAGCCCGCCGTGACCATCAACGTGGTCAAGGCACTCGGCGAAAACATCATCCAGACCGTCGACGGGACCCGCTTCATCGTCGAAGCGGCACAGAAGTCCGAACTTTGGCCAGCGGGCGTGAAGGTTGAACTGATTCAAGACCAGTCCCAGCAGATCAAGGACATGCTGGGAGACCTGCAGAACGACGTGATGACCTCCGTCGTACTGGTGATGATTGTAATCATCGCCGCTCTTGGCGTGCGCAGCGCCGGGCTGGTTGGCATCGCGATTCCCGGCGCCTTCCTCATGGCGATTCTGTCGCTGCAGGGTTTGGACCTCACGCTTAACTTCGTCGTGCTGTTCTCGCTCATCCTCACTGCGGGCCGTGTTGTGGACGGCGCGATCGTCGTCACCGAGTTCGCGGACCGAAAGCTTGCCGAGGGCCTGGATCGTAAACGCGCCTATGCCGTTGCAAGCACCCGCATGGCATGGCCGATCATCACGTCCTATGGCGCTACGCTGCTCGCCTTCCTGCCACTGTTGTTCTGGCCCGGCATCGTCGGCGAGTTTATGAAGTTCTTGCCGATCACCACCATCGCAACCCTCCTCGGATCGCTGGTGATGGCGCTCGTGTTCATTCCCTCGCTTGGTTCCAAGTTCGGCGCGTCCGGCGCCGTCAGCCGCGAAGAGTTGCGGGCTCTCGCTGCCGTGGAAACCGGCGATATCGAAGAGACGCGGGGCATGTCCAAGGCATACGTGCACTTGATGCGCGGCATCCTGAAGTTCCCCGGGACGGTCATCATCGCGTCAGTGCTGCTGCTCGTCGGCGTCATGTGGAGCTATGGCAAGTTCGGCGCCGGCGTCGAGTTCTTCCCGAACGTGGAACCGGAGACGGCCGCGATTCAGGTGCATGCACGCGGCAACATCTCCATCGACGAAAAGGACCGGTTGGTTCGCGATGTCGAAGCGCTCGTCCTGAAGTCGGACGGCTTGAAGTCGGTATCAACCGCGGTTGGCGGCGGCGGCGGCAACCCGCTGCTCGGCAGTTCGACTGCCGATACCATCGGGACAATCACGGTCGAGTTCGCAAAATGGAACACGCGACGCAAGGCCCAGGCCATCCTCGATGATATCTTGGCGCAGGCCAAAACAATCTCGGGAATCCGCGTCGACTTCGCCCAGCAGAGCTTCGGCCCGCCGACCGGCAAGCCGATCTCCGTGAATGTCCAAGCTGCCGACTCCAGTCAGATTGCCCCTGCCGTGCAAGTCATCGTGGCAAAGCTCAACAGCATGGCCGGAGTTCAGAACGTCCAAGACACTCGGCCGATTCCCGGCATCGAGTGGCAAATCGACGTCAACCGCACGCAGGCCGGCATCTTTGGCGCGGATGTGACGACGGTCGGCAACATGGTGAAGCTGGTCACGTCCGGAGTGAAGGTCAGTTCCTATCGCCCGGCCGATACGGACGACGAACTCGACATTCTGGTGCGCTACCCGCGTGAACTGCGCACAGTCGACCAACTAGACCAGATTCAGATCCAGACAGCCAAAGGTTCCGTGCCGGCGAGCAACTTCATTGAGCGGAGGGCCGTCCCGCAGACAGGCACGATCACCCGTATCGACGAGCGGCGTACTCTGAGCGTCAATGCCGACGTGCTGCCGGGCGTGTTGGCGGCGGACAAGATCACCGAATTGAAGGCGTGGCTAGCGACAACCCAGCTGCCGGGCGCGGCCGAGGTGATCTTCCAAGGTCAGGATGCCGACCAACTTGAAGCGCAGGCGTTCCTCGGTAAGGCATTCACGATCGCGCTGTTCTTGATTGCGATCACGATGCTGATCCAGTTCAACAGCTTCTATCAAGTGTTCATCATTCTCTCGTCGATTATCCTGTCGACGATCGGCGTGATGCTCGGCCTGTTGATCGCGCAGCAGCCGTTCGGCATCGTCATGTCCGGTATCGGCGTGATCAGCCTCGCTGGCGTAGTGGTCGACAACAACATCCTGTTGATCAACACCTACAACTACATGCGTGAGCGCTACGAGCCGATGGAAGCGATCATTCGCACCGGCGCGCAACGGTTGCGCCCGGTGGTGTTGACCGCGGGTGTCACCGTGCTCGGCTTGTTGCCGACGGTATTCGGTATGCACGTGGATCTGTTGCACCGGGAAGTGACGTTCGGTGCACCGGCCACGGCGCTGTGGCAACAGTTGTCGCTGGCGGTTGCTTCGGGCCTGACCTTCGGCACGATCCTGACGCTGGTGGTGACCCCGTCGCTGCTGGCGATCGGTGCCAACACGTCCGCACGGATGGCGAAGTTCAGCGCTTGGCGCGCACGCCGCCGCGGCACCACCACGGAGACCATCGAGACCGCTCCGGCCGAATAGGCCGGGGCGGACACTCAGTGATAGGTGCCGGGCGTCAGCGGATTGGCGGGAGCCGGTAACGCATCTCCGTCAACTGCACTCGGTGCGGCGTCCGCTGGGCCGAGATCCGGAGTTTCTGGCACACCGTCCGCGGCCGTCTGCGGGTTTCCGCGCGCCAATCGATCAAACCGCATGACAGTGAACGGGATCGAGATCGCGTAGGCGATCCCGAACGCACCAATCGTGTGCCACGGGTAACTTGCCAACGCCGCAACCCCGAGGCCGACGATCAGCAGTAGCGGCAGTGCGGCCTCACGCTTGATGCGGACCCGCTTGAACGAGACCGTCGGCAGTCGGCTGATCATCAGCGCTGCAAGCACGATCACGTAGGGCGCGATGACGTACGGCGAGCGCAGAATCGGGGTATCGAACTGGAACGTCGCGACGACCGGCAGGATCGCCAGCCCGGCGGCCCCCGGCGCAGGCACGCCGACAAAGAACCCGGTCGCCCACAGCGGCGGCGGGGCCCCTTCAACTGCCGTGTTGAATCGCGCGAGTCGCAACGCGCAGCAAACACTGTAGCACAGCACCACGAGCCAACCGATGCCACCGGCGTCGGACAAGGTCCAGGTGTACAGCAGGATCGCCGGTGCGACGCCGAAGGCGAGGAAGTCCGAAAGCGAGTCGAGTTCCGCCCCAAACTTGGTGGTGCCCTTGAGCACGCGTGCCAAGCGTCCGTCGAGGCCGTCCAGGACCCCCGATAGCACGATCAACGCACATGCCATCTCCCAATGGCCGATCAACGAAAACCGGATTGAAGTGAGGCCCGAGCACACCGACATAACGGTCAGCATGTTGGGGATCAGGCTGTTGACCGATACCCGCCGCAGCCGCGGCCTGCGCCCGACCAGCATCATGCTTGCGATCCGGCCGGCTTGAGCCTAGCGAGGATGGTCTCGCCGCCGATCATGGTCTGACCCAGCGCGACCAACGGAATAACGCCGTCCGGCAGGTAGATATCGGCACGACTACCGAACCGGATGATGCCGAAGCGCTCACCGGCGGTGACCTCATCGCCCTCTGCCACGCCGCACAGAATGCGGCGCGCGACCAACCCAGCGATCTGCACCACCACCAGGTCGGCGCCGCTCGGCGTGACGATATGAATCGCGTTACGCTCGTTCTCATCGCTCGCTTTGTCTAGGCTCGCGTTGAAGAACTTGCCCGGGCGATAGCGGATTGCCTGGATGCGTCCCTCCACCGGCACACGGTTTACGTGCACATCGAGCAGCGACAAAAAGATACTGATGCGGGTACGCGGACCGGGCGGCACACCCAGGTCAGCGGGCGGTTCGGCCGGGGCAATCGCCACGACAACACCGTCCGCCGGGCTGACCACCAGCCCCTCGCCCATCGGCGGAACGCGCTCGGGATCGCGGAAGAATGCGGCGCAGCAGACCGTTGCCAACACGCCGATCCAGCCGATCGGCCCGGCCGCCCAAAACAGCAGGCCGGTCGCCAACGCAAACCCCGCCACAAACAAGCGGCCAGCCGGGTGAATGGCCGAGAATGTCGCGGGCGGCGCGGAATTGGTGGGCAGGTGAGCCATCTACGCCCCCACCGCTTCGGCCAGCCGGGCCTCGTACAGCGCCGCTTCCTGCTGCTTCGCCCACATGGCCGCGTAGCGGCCATTGCGGCTGAGAAGGTCACGATGTTTGCCGCGTTCCACGATCACACCCTTGTCCAAAACGATGATTTCGTCCGCCTCTACGACCGTCGACAACCGGTGGGCAATCACCAACGTCGTTCGATTGGCGGAAACCCGCCGTAGCGACCCCTGTATCTCTTTCTCCGTGTGCGAGTCGAGCGACGACGTCGCCTCGTCGAACAGAAGGATCGGCGGATCCTTCAGCAGCGTACGGGCGATCGCCACGCGCTGCTTCTCGCCGCCCGATAGCTTCAGGCCGCGCTCGCCTACCCGCGTCTCGTACCCGTCGGCCAGGGAGCGAATGAATTCGTCGATGCTCGCCAACCGCGCCGCCTCGCCGATTTCGGCAACGGTTGCATCCGGGCGCCCGTAGCGGATGTTGTAGCCGATCGTATCGTTGAACAGCACAGTGTCCTGGGGCACCACGCCGATGGCGGCGCGCAAGGTGGTTTGGGTCACGTCGCGAATGTCCTGTCCGTCGATGCGTACCGCGCCGCGGGCAACGTCGTAGAACCGGTACAGAATGCGGGAGATCGTAGACTTTCCTGCGCCGCTCGCGCCAACGATCGCCACCGTATGCCCCGCTGGCACGGTGAACGACACGTCCTTCAGGATCGTGCGTTCCTCGTTGTAGTGGAACCACACATGGTCGAACTCGATCGCCGCGTCGGTCACGATCAGCGCCTTGGCGTCAGCCTTGTCGGCGATCTCGGTGTTGACCCGCAGGAGGTCGAACATCACTTCCATGTCGACCAGTGACTGCTTGATCTCGCGGTACACCATGCCGAGGAAATTGAGCGGCTGGTAGAGCTGAATCAGGTAGGTGTTCACCAGCACGAAGTCGCCGACCGTCATGCCCCCGTTCACCACGCCGTCCGCCGCCATCAGCATGACGCCGGCCAGACCGGCGTTCACCACGGCGGTCTGGCCGATGTTGAGGTACGACAGCGTCACTTGGCTGCGAACGGCTGCTTTCTGGTAGCGAGCCAGGGACTCGTCGAACCGGCGCGCCTCGTGCTCCTCATTGCCGAAGTACTTGACGGTCTCGTAGTTGAGCAGGCTGTCCACCGCCTTGGTGGTCGCCTCTGAGTCCGCCGAATTCATGGCGCGGCGGAACTTCACGCGCCAATCGGTAACCGCGATCGTGTAGCCGATGTAGGCCAGCACTGACCCTAACGTGATCACCGCGAACCAGAACCCGAACAGCGTAGCTAAGACGGCCACCACCATGCCCAATTCCACCAGGGTCGGCAGAATGTTGAACAGCATGAAGTTCAACAGGAACTGGATGCCCTTGGTGCCGCGATCGATAACCCGCGACAAGCCGCCGGTTTGGCGGTCGAGGTGGAACCGCAGGGCCAGTGCGTGCAGGTGACGGAACGTCTCCAACGCTACCGAACGGATCGCGTTCTGGGCAACGCTTACGAACAGGCCGTCGCGCACTTCGTTGGCGGTCAGCACCACGATGCGCGATGCGCCGTACGCCAACACCAGTACCACCGGAACCGCCACCGCCTGGGCCACGCCGCTCAGTTGGTTGACAGAGTCCCGGTACAGAAACGGCACGTAGAAGACGTTGAGAATCTTCGCCGCCGCTAGGATGGCCATGGAGGCAAACGTGCGGAGCTTCAGGTCTGTGCGCCCGGCCGGCCACAGATACGGCAACAGCCGCGCTACCGTGCGCAGCTGATTCTTCGCTTCTGTTGGGGCCGACGGGTCAAACGCGGCCCGCCCACCCCCGCCGCCGATTATTGCCACTGCAAAATCCGTTCAGGGGCGCTGACGGGGTGCCCCGAGAAGCCGATCACGTGTGCAAACGCTGAGAGTCTATCGGGTCGCGGGCGTCGCTGGCAGCGCGAAGATTTGCCCGGGATAGATCAAATCCGGATCGCGGATCTGCTGCGCGTTGGCGAGGAAGATCACCGTGTAGAGCGTGCCACGCCCATATGTGTTGCGGGCGATGCGCCATAGGCTGGCACCCGGCTGCACGATCACCTCGCCCGGCGCGAGAGCGCGAATCGCTTCGGGGGCGGCGCGCATAAACGGCAACTGAACCTTTGCCACCAACGCGCCGGTGGCGTCGATCTGTTCCAAACGCAGGTCGTGGCGGCCCACGTCCAAGGTCTCCGTCGGCGTCACTTGCCACAGGCCGGTAGGGTCAGCGGCGGTACCACCGACTGGGCGGTCATCCACGTACACCTGCACGTTGGTGCCCTGGCGCGCCTTCCCGTTGAGCACGACATTGCCGGTGGCGTCGTATTGCACTGCATCGAGCGTTAACTCACCGGCACGCACGCCGGGATCCGGGACGCCGCCCTGCAACACCCGCGGCGCCGCGGCGCCTTCGGGCGCCTGCAACACGGCCACCGCACGCTCTTCGGCGGGAGCGTTCGGCCCTGGTACCACGACGGTAACCACTTGTTCCGAGCGTACGGGCGCTTGGCCCGGTGTGACGGCGGTAATCGAAAGTTCCTTAGGCCCGCCGCCGAGCGGGCGGTCCGGGATCACCACCCACTCGCCGTAGGCATCGGCCTTGGTGACCGCCACGACATCCGTGCCAGCATTCACCGTAACTTCTGCTCCTGGCTCCGCCCGGCCGGCGATCACGGCCCTGCCCTGCTGGTTGATGCGCACAATGTCAAAGGTCGGCGGAGTCGATGACACCGCCCCAGGCGCGCGTGCCCCTGGTGCGGCCGCCGGCGCAGGTAGCGCGGCAACTTGCGGGGCCGGTGGCGGCGCAACGGGGGCCGCCGCCAGAGGAAGGGCTGCCGGCGGCGGCAAAGTCGCGGCGGGACCCGGGGGTGCGGCGGGCGGTGTCAGGGGTGCCTGGGGCTCCGGGACCGGCGCCAGCGCGGGCGCTTGGACGGTCGGGGCAACCGCAGCAGCTTCGACGGGTGCGGGGACCGCCGGTGTCGGTGTGACGGCCGGCGGTGCCGCCGGTGTTGGAGGTGCGGCCGGTGTCGGCGCAGCGGCGACTTGCGGAGCGGCAGGCGCAGATGGGCTCTGGGCAACCGTTGGCGCAACGGTGCCGGGGGCTGTGACGTATCCGACAGCAGCGATGGCGGCGGCACTCACCGCTACCAGCGCGCCGGCTATGACGATCCCGCGCATCTTCCTGAACCCCGCAGCACGCTGCATCTTGGGGGCACTTGAACGCAATCCTACTCGGATTAGCGGTCGAGGAAAAGGCAAAGCGCAACCGGCAGGGGCCTCGCGACGCGGACAATCCCTCGCCTATGCAGTAGAACACGGGCGGACAACGAGAAGGTCATGCCCCCCATCCAATCCGTTTGCGTCTACTGCGGCTCCCGCGCGGGAGCCGATCCCGCCCATCGCACCGCAGCAGTGCGCTTCGGCACACTCCTTGCCCAAAGCGGTCGGCGCTTGGTGTACGGCGGCGGCAGCATCGGCCTGATGACGGCGGTAGCCGACGCGGTGCTTGCCGCTGGCGGCGAGGTGATCGGCGTGATTCCGGGCTTCCTGGAGCGGCTCGAAGTCGGCCACAAGGGCCTTACCGAGTTGCATCTGGTCGACAGCATGCATCAACGCAAGCTGCGCATGGCAGATCTGGCGGATGCCTTTGTCGCCCTGCCAGGCGGGTTGGGCACGCTGGACGAACTCTTAGAAGTCATCACCTGGCGCCAGCTGCGCCTGCACGACAAACCGATCTTCGTCGTCAACCAAGGTGCCTACTGGCAGCCACTACTGCACCTGCTTGACGCGGTCATTGGCGGTGGCTTTGCGGACCGCGACATCATGCGCCTAGTCACATTTGTACCCAGTGTTGAAGATGTGCTGACGGCGCTGGAGACCGCGCCGGCGGCGGGCGCAGCGGCCCAAACACGATTGCGCTAGCGGCGGAGGCTCGAATGAAGAAGATCAAAGTCACCAACCCGGTCGTCGAATTGGATGGCGACGAGATGACTCGCATCATCTGGTCGGGCATCAAACAGAAATTGATCCTCCCCTACCTCGACATTCCGCTCGAGTATTACGACCTCGGCATCGAAGCGCGCGACGCGACCGACGACAAGGTGACGGTCGACGCTGCCAACGCAATCCGCCGAGTCGGCGTCGGCGTGAAGTGCGCCACCATCACCCCAGACGAAGCGCGGGTAAAAGAGTTCGGCCTGAAGCGCATGTACCCATCGCCCAACGGCACTATCCGCAACATCCTCGGCGGCACCGTGTTCCGCGAGCCGATCGTCTGTTCCAACGTGCCGCGCCTGGTGCCAGGCTGGACCCAGCCGATCGTGATCGGCCGCCACGCCTACGGCGACCAGTACAAGGCCACGGACTTTGTGGTTCCCGGCCCCGGCAAACTCACGATGACGTTTGCGCCGGCCGATGGCAGCGCGCCGGTCACACGCGAAGTATTCAACTTCCCCAGCGCCGGCATTGCTCTCGGGATGTACAACCTCGACGATTCGATCCGTGGATTCGCCCGCGCCTGCCTGAACTACGGCCTTGATCGCGGCTGGCCGGTGTACCTGTCCACCAAGAACACAATCCTCAAGGCCTACGACGGCCGCTTCAAGGACCTGTTCCAGGAGGTGTTCGACCGTGAGTTCGTCGCAAAGTTCACCGCGAAGAACATTACCTACGAACATCGCCTGATCGACGACATGGTGGCCCAGTCGCTCAAGATGCCAGGCGGCTTCGTGTGGGCGTGCAAGAACTACGACGGCGACGTGCAGTCCGACACGGTCGCCCAAGGGTTCGGCTCGCTAGGCCTGATGACCTCGGTGCTACTGACGCCGGACGGCCAAACCGTGGAGGCAGAGGCCGCTCACGGCACGGTGACGCGCCACTACCGCCAGCACCAACAGGGCAAAGCGACCTCCACCAACCCGATCGCTTCGATTTTTGCGTGGACCCGTGGCCTTGCGCATCGTGCGAAATTGGATCGCAACGGAGCGCTGGCTGATTTCGCCGGCGCGCTTGAGCGTACGTGCGTGGATACCGTGCAGGCGGGCGAGATGACCAAGGACCTTGCGGTCCTGGTCGGCCCGAACCAACCGTCGCTGACCACGACCGATTTTCTCGACGCTGTGAACAAACGGTTGCAACGAACGCTCGCCTAGTCATGCCGCTTGAATCGGCGGCACCGCTGGGGTCTTCTTCTGGCTCGGCGGTGACGCGCACGGCCGGGTTCGGGCAACGACTTCAGGGGTGACGGTGATCGTCACCGGGGATCATGGCATTCAAGATTGAGTGGGACGGGCAGGAGTGCAACGGCTGGCGGTTCGACGGGAAGGAACTGAAACCGAAATTCGGCTCCAGCCCGGCCAACACCTGGGTGTGGACCGGCTCCGAACTGCGACCCAAGATCGCCAGCCACGGGGACGAGGCTTGGGTGTTCGCCAACGGTGAGCTGAAGCCCAAGGTCGGCGCCACTGCTGAGAACACTTGGGTGATCCGCGGCGACCGCGTGATGCTAAAGACCGGCCGCGGCAAGACATTCGAATGCAAGGACGTGCCGATCCCCGTCATCGCCGGCAAGGTCGCCCTCGAACTGTACTAGATGCGGCCTACCAAACCGGTTTCGGCTTCGGTTCCGGCGGAAAGTGCTGGAACACGGCTTTGAGTGCCTTCCCATACTCGGACAGGTCGTCCAGATTGCGCGTGTTGAAGTCGTGGCCGCGGAAGCGCGTGGGGTAACCGGTCTCGCGCTGAATCACGATCAGGGTGAGGTCCGGGCGTCCCGCTTCTGTCTCGGCGGCCGACAACGCATCCAACTCGGGCCACGGCCCTTGGGCATCGCGGCCCAGCTTGCGCGCCAGTTCCACGTACGAGATGCGCTTCTTGGCGCGGGCGAATTCCACCAGCGTCTCGCGCAGCGATTCCTTGAACGCGTTGCCGCCGGGAACCCCGCCGTCGGTCGCCACCGTCAAGCGGCCTTGGCAGCGCTGGCGATCGCGCCTTCGACCGCCGCCAACGCGGCTTCCGCCTGATCGCCGTCGGGGCCGCCACCTTGGGCCATATCCGGACGCCCACCGCCGCCCTTGCCGCCCAACGCGGCGACGCCGGTGCGCAACAGATCGACCGCGCTGAACTTGGCGGTCAGGTCGGGAGTGACCCCGACGACCAGTGAGGCCTTACCCTCGTTTACCGCAACCATGGCATAGACGCCGGAGCCCGACTTCTTCAGCTCATCGACCATTGCCTTCAACTCGCTCGCTTGCGCTCCGTCAACAACGCGGCCGGCATAGCGAATCCCACCGATGTCGCGCACCGCCGGGCCGCCGCCGCCGCCACCACCCGTCGCGAGCTTCTTGCGCAGGTCGGATACCTCGCGCTCCAGCTTGCGGCGTTCTTCCATCAGCGACGTGAGACGCGTGTTCAGTTCGGACGGCGGGGCCTTTAGCGCGCCAGCAGCTTCGCGCACGGTGCGCTCCTGGTCGCGGGCGTAGGCCACCGCGGCATCCCCGGTCAGTGCCTCGATACGGCGCACGCCGGCCGCAACCGGGCCCTCGCTCACCACCTTGAAGAAGCCGATGTCGCCGGTGCGGCGCACATGGGTGCCGCCGCACAATTCCGTCGAGTAGTACGGCGGTTCCTTGCCGTCCTCTGGATCATCCTGGCCCATCGACACAACCCGCACTTCCGCGCCGTACTTTTCGCCGAACAGCGCCATCGCGCCCTGCTTCACTGCCGCCTCCGGCGACATCAGCAAGGTGCGCACCGCAATATTGCGCCGCACCTGGGCATTCACGTCGGCTTCCACCGTCGCGATGTCGTCCGGCGTCAACGGCACCGGCTGGCTAATGTCGAAACGCAAGCGCTCCGGTGCCACCAGCGAACCCTTTTGGGTGATGTGAGGCCCGAGCGCACGGCGCAGCGCGGCGTGCAGCAAGTGTGTCGCAGAGTGATTGGCCCGCAACTTCTCGCGGTTGGTGCGGTCCACCCGCAGTTGCACCAGGTCACCCGCGCGGATGGTACCGGCGGTAACCTTGCCGTAGTGCACGTGCAGGTCGCCAACCTTTTTCGCCGTGTCGCCGACGGCAACCTCAGTGCCCCCGGCACCAACGAAAGCGCCGCGGTCACCCATTTGGCCGCCGGACTCGCCGTAGAACGGCGTCTGGTTGACGATCAACGCAACCTCGGCCCCGGTCTTGGCGGCATCGACCTCCTTGCCGTCGACCAGTACCGCTTGAACCTTGCCCTCGGCGCCGTCCGTTTCGTAGCCAAGAAATTCGGTGGCGCCGAACTTCTGGCGCAGGTCGAACCACATCGCATCGGTGGCCTGCTCGCCGCTACCGGTCCACGCGGCACGCGCCGCTTGGCGCTGCTTCTGCATCGCGGTTTCGAACCCGGCGGTATCCACGGCGCGGCCCTGAGCGCGCAGCGCGTCCTGGGTCAAATCGAGCGGGAAGCCGTACGTGTCGTACAGCTTGAAGGCCACTTCGCCCGGCAATGGCGCCTTACCCTGCAGCTTGCCGATCGCCTCGTCCAGGAACGACAGGCCGCGTGCCAATGTCTCGCGGAACCGCATCTCTTCGAGGCGCAACGTCTCAGTCACCAGCGGGCGTGCCCGCTCCAACTCTGGGTACGCCAGACCCATGGTCTCTACCAGCGCCGGCACCAACCGCCACAGCAAGGGATCCGCGCAACCCATCAAATGGGCGTGGCGCATAGCGCGCCGCATGATGCGGCGCAGCACGTAGCCGCGTCCCTCGTTCGACGGCATCACGCCGTCGGCCATCAGGAAGTACGACGCGCGGAGATGGTCGGCGACGACGCGATGCGAAATGCGGTGCGGACCGTCGGCCGCCTGCCCACTAGCATCCGCGGATGCCAAGATCAGGTGGCGCAGGCTGTCGGTATCATAGTTATCGTGCTTGCCCTGCAGTACCGCCGTGATGCGTTCCAGTCCCATGCCGGTATCGATGGACGGCTTGGGCAGGTTGCGGCGCTCGCCGGACGCGAGTTGCTCGTACTGCATGAATACGAGGTTCCAGATTTCGACGAACCGGTCGCCATCCTGGTCGGCACTGCCCGGGGGACCGCCGGCGATATGGCTACCGTGATCGAAGAAGATCTCCGAGCACGGGCCGCACGGGCCAGTGTCGCCCATGCTCCAGAAGTTGTCGTTGGTAGCAATGCGGATGATGCGATTGTCCGGCAGGCCGGCGATCTTCCGCCATAGTTGCCGGGCATCGTCGTCATCGGCGTAGACGGTGACCAGCAGACGGTCCTTCGGCACTTCGAATTCGCCGGTAATCAGCGTCCATGCGGAGAGGATCGCCTCTTCCTTGAAGTAGTCGCCGAACGAGAAGTTGCCGAGCATCTCGAAGAACGTGTGATGCCGCGCTGTGTACCCGACGTTTTCCAGGTCGTTGTGCTTACCGCCCGCGCGCACGCACTTCTGCGACGAAGCCGCGCGGGTGTAGGCGCGCTTCTCCGCGCCGGTAAACACGTTCTTGAACTGCACCATCCCGGCGTTGGTAAACAGCAACGACGGGTCGTTGTGCGGAACCAGCGGGCTGGAGGCCACGATCTCGTGCCGGCGTCCGGCGTAGAACTCGAGAAACGCGCGGCGAATTTCGTTCGCGCTCAGCATCGGCATATCCGCTCGGCTCTGACTTCCCTGCCGCGCCCCACCAGAGCGCAGGCCAAAATTGGGGCGGCGCCCCGAACCCGGTAGTTATGGCCGTGGCCCCCAAAAAGCAACCGCCGCGCCGCAGGAGACCTGCGCGCACGGCGGCATTGGAGCCACCGGTTGGGTATCCCGCAACACGCGCGTCACGGCAGAGCCGGCCGACGCGTACCGCGGAACACCCTCCCAGAGATCAGTATAGCCCGGCGCTTTGGGCGCGAAAACCGCGGGCGATCAGTCCGAGTCGGATGCGTCGTCGTTGCTCCGTGGCTCACCCCGCACGGTACTGACCACGCCACCCGATGCCGCCGGGCCGCGCGCCCGGATCTTTTCCTCGATCGCCGCGGCGATGTTGGGGTGTTCCGCCAGGAAGGTCTTGGCGTTTTCCCGGCCTTGGCCGATGCGCTGGGAGTCGTACGAGAACCATGACCCCGACTTTTCAACGACGCCAGTCTTGATGCCGATATCAACCAGTTCGCCGGTCTTCGAAATGCCGTGACCGTACATGATGTCGAATTCAACGACCTTGAACGGCGGCGCAACCTTATTCTTCACGACCTTCACGCGGGTCTGGTTGCCGACCACCTCGTCCTTGTCCTTGATCGCGCCGATGCGGCGGATCTCCAGACGCACGGACGCGTAGAACTTGAGGGCATTGCCACCGGTGGTGGTTTCCGGATTGCCGAACATCACGCCGATCTTCATGCGAATCTGGTTAATGAAGATAACCATGCAGTTCGACCGCGAAATCGATGCGGTCAGCTTGCGTAGCGCCTGACTCATCAGGCGCGCCTGCAGGCCCACGTGTGTGTCGCCCATCTCGCCTTCGAGTTCGGCTTTCGGCACCAGCGCCGCCACCGAGTCGACCACCACGACATCAATGGCGCCGGAACGCACCAGGGTGTCGGCAATTTCCAGCGCCTGCTCGCCCGTGTCGGGCTGCGAAATCAGTAACTCCGCCGTGTCGACGCCAAGCGCGCGGGCGTACTGCGCATCCAGGGCGTGTTCCGCGTCCACGAACGCGCAGGTACCACCGGCCTTTTGGGCCTCGGCGATCGTGTGCAGGGCCAGCGTGGTCTTGCCCGACGCCTCCGGACCGTAAATCTCAACCACGCGGCCACGCGGCAGGCCACCAATGCCCAGCGCCATGTCGAGGCCGAGCGACCCGGTGGAGGTCGCAATGACGTTGTCGACCGCGATCTCGCGCTGGCCGAGCTTCATCACCGAGCCCTTGCCGAAGGCGCGATCGATCTGGCTCAGCGCCGCGTCTAGTGCCTTTTTCTTGTCCACGTTCCCCGACTCAACGACCCGCAGCGCAGCTTCCGCCATGTCCGTTCCCCTTATTCCATAGCCACGGCCCAACACCAAATCCGAGCCGCTCGCGATCACCGTACTTGATTTGTTCTTATGCGCAAGCGGTTTTTGTAACACGTTGGAACCATGCGATAATGTTCTTCTGCGTTCAGGGGATGTTCACGGTGGCATCAGTTGTTTTCTTTCGTGCCGCGAATGTCGGTGGGTTCCGGGTGTTCAGGCCGGCAGTCCTCGCCAATGACTTGGCGGAGATGGACGTGGTGAACATCGGCGCGGCCGGAACGTTCGTGGTTCGTACCGGTGCCAGCGCCAAGGAAATTGGCTCCGCGATCGCCGCGCGCGTGCCGTTTGAGCCCGACCTGATGATCTGTCGTGCGGCAGCGGTGCTGGCGCTGGCAGAGACCGAGGTCTTTGCCGGTGCGCCCGAGGGGGCCGACCGGATGTTGACTGTGACGCGCGGGAAACCCACCAAGGCCCCGCGGCTGCCGATCGAGAAGCAGGCCGATCACTGGCAGGTTCGGCTACTCGCGGTGACCGGACCATTCGTATTGAGCCTGCGCCGCCCGCGGCAGCCGGGGATCTATCCTAATCCCGTGGTAGAGAAGGAATTCGGGGTGCCGGCGACCACCCGCAAGTGGTCAACGGTCGCCGCTATCGTCCGCGCGCTCGGGTCCTAAGTCCGCCACCGATGAACTACCGCCACGCCTACCACGCCGGCAGTTTCGCCGATGTGTTCAAGCATGCCGTGCTGGCCCTGCTGATCGAGGCGCTCAAGCGCAAGGACACTCCATTCTGCGCCATCGACACCCACGCCGGCATCGGCCGCTACGACCTGGAGAGCGTCGAGGCGAGTAAGACCAACGAAGCGGACACCGGTATCCGCAAACTCACCGGGCTGACCCTGCCGCCGGAGCTGGCCGCCTATGCGGGCGCGGTGGCTGCCCTCAATCCAGACCCATCCGTGCCGCGCTGGTATCCCGGCTCGCCACTGATTGTCCGGCACCTGCTGCGGCCCCAGGACCGCCTGCTCCTGGCCGAACTGCACCCAGCGGATGCGGCGCAGCTGGCGACTGAGTTCCACCGCGACCCGCAGACGCTGGTGCGCCACATGGACGGCTATGTGGCGCTGAAGGCGTTTCTGCCACCGGCGGAGCGGCGCGGCGTGGTGTTGATCGATCCTCCGTTCGAAGTGACTGACGAGTTTGCGCTGCTGCAGAAAGGGCTGACCGACGCATGGCGCCGGTGGGGGAATGTCCCGTTCGATGTTGAAATAGGAAGGCAGGCGTTGCTCGCCTTGAGCCGATAGGCTCGGGGTGTCTATTCCACGAAAGGAAAGCAACGCCATGAAAGAATTTACCACGTCGGGGGCTCTGGTTCCGGCGGCAATTGTTGA
>CANKGV010000025.1 GCA_947481575.1 Alphaproteobacteria bacterium | reverse complement strand
CGCATAGCGAACCCGTCCATACAACTCCACGCCCTTCATCCCCCACCCTCTGCCAACCGCAAAGGGCTATCTGCTGCCGGACTTTTACTCCGGCGCAACCGGAATACCCGGCCGCTTCAGTGAGGGATTTTTGCTCCGGCGCTTACAGATTTCAGACTGAGACAGTGCCGGCCAACCTCTTTGCTGGTTGGCAGCGTTGCGAACTTGATCGTGGCCGAGCGTGCCTCTGCCGCGGGGATACATTTCACCTTTGGCGATTTCGCGCGTACCGGTATCCCGATCACGGCGGCCTCCGTTTGCCGCGGCCGCGTTCTGGCTCTGGGTGATTGGTGCGGCCCCTTGGTGATGCTGCTAGTGTTCGGCGTGGTGGTACTGCCTGTGGAGGCGAGACTGTGAGCGGTTGGGGACTAAAGACTGTTGGCCTAGTTGCCGTGTTGTTGGGTGCCGTTGCGCTGACCGCTTCGGCCGCCGAGGTCACGCAGACATTTGAAAACATCAATCCCGGGGCATTGCCGGCGGGCTGGAAGGCGGACGTATCGCGCTCGCCGGATGGGGCGATCTACGCCAGTTGTGCCGTCGAGAATGTGACCAAGGCTGCAAGCGGCGACCGCGCCCTGGCTATCATTCCATCGAAGCAACGCAGCGTGCTGCAAAAGGCCGTTGCGGCCGACGTGCTCAATCTTTGCTGGACCCCGACCGCGAAGTACCTAAACCTTGAGTTTGAATCTGCCATTCGCGCCGAATCGGGGGCCACCGAGCAAGGTGGCGGGCTGATCTGGCGCGTGCAGAACACCAGCAACTACTATTTGGCGCGGTACAATCCGCTCGATCATGTCTTCCGCCTGTTCGTTGTGCGGGACGGGGCGCGCAAGACATTGGCGTCCGCCGAGGGCCTGAAGGTCGGTAAGGGCGAGTGGTTCACGATTAAGATCGTGCATCAGGGCGACGCCATCCAAGGTTGGTTCAACGGCCAGAAGCTCATCGACATCCGGGACACCGGCCTGAACCAAGGCGGCGGGGTCGGTCTGTGGACGCGCGTTGACGGTAACACTCTGTTCGACGACGTCCGGATCAAGGACCTGTAGCGGCGGGCCGGATCCCGCGTCGCGCCGCGTGGAGACAGCGCGCGAGTCCACAGAACTGTTCCACGGTTAGGGTCTCGCCGCGCGCCATGGGGTCGATTCCGTTCGGCACCAGCAGGTCGGCTGGGTCGAGGCCCAGGGACTTCAAGCTGGTACGCAACATCTTGCGCCGCTGACCGAACGCCGCCGCGACAACCGCCTCTAGGTCGACGTGCTCCGCCGGAGCGAGCGGGTGCTGGCGCGGCGTGAGTTGCACCACGGTGGACGTCACTTTCGGTGGTGGCACAAATGAACCGGCCGCGACGTCGAACAGCCGCCGTGGTTCAAACGCCCACTGAATCATGACCGACAGACGCCCGTAGTCGCCGGTGCCCGGGGCCGCTACGAGGCGCAAGGCCACCTCCCTCTGGAACATCAGCGTGAACGACGCGAAGTGGCGCGCGATGGGAAGCCACCGCAGCAGTAGCACGGTCGAAATGTTGTAGGGCAGGTTGGCGACCACGCGTGTCGCCGGGGGCACTTGTGCGACTTCGTCGAACGCTAGCGCATCGCCTGCGATCACGCGCAACCTGCCGGGAAATGCTGTCGCGAGCTCTTGCAGGGCGGCGACACAGCGCGGGTCGCTTTCGACGGCGACAACCTCGCGAGCACCGGCGGCCAAAAGGGATCGAGTTAGGCCTCCCGGACCGGGGCCGACCTCGTAGACCGTACAATTGGTGAGGTCGCCGGCCGCCCCAGCGATGCGGTCGGTGATGCCAGCGTCGAACAGAAAATGTTGACCCAGGGAACGTTGCGGCGACAGCCCAAATCGGGCGACCACGTCGCGAAGCGGTGGCAGCTCAGGCAATCGCGTGATCTGCGGCGTAGGCGGAGCGGCGGGCAGCAAACTCTCCGGCCGCGGCAATTGCCGCGATCAGACTCTCTGGCCGCGCTTTTCCGGTTCCAGCCATGTCGAGTGCCACACCGTGATCGGGGGATGTACGCACAAATGGCAGGCCGAGCGAGATGTTGATGCCCTCCCAGAACCCCAGGGCCTTCAACGGTATCAGTGCTTGGTCGTGATACATGCAAACCGCGACGTCGTATCGGCGCCGGGCCTCGTCGTGGAACATGGTGTCCGGTGGCAAGGGGCCGAACGCGTCGATACCTTGGGAACGCAGCCGCGCAACCGCGGGTGCGATAAAGCGGATTTCTTCGTCACCGATCGATCCGTCTTCCCCGGCGTGCGGATTGAGCCCCGCAACGGCGATCCGCGGCGCAGAAATTCCGAAATCGATCCTTAGTGCCGAGGCGCAGATCATGGACTGGGTTACGATCTCGTCGGTGCTGATTTCCGCCACCGCGCGGCGCAACGGAATATGGACCGTGACCGGGACGACGCGCAGGCGCGGGCAGGCGAGCATCATGACGGCACGCGGCACGCCGGCCAGTTGCGCGAGGTACTCGGTGTGTCCCGGGGCGGTGAAGCCGCTTTGGTACATGACGTGCTTGTGGATTGGGTTAGTAACCACGGCGGCGGCACGGCCTTGACGGACTAGTCCCACCGCTTGGTCGATCGACGCGACCACCGCGCGGCCGGTGGCAGGGTCTGGCCTCCCGAGTACGGCATGCACAGGCGCGCCAATCGGAAGGACCGGCAAGGCCGTGCTGAATATCCGCGCGGCGTCCTCCGGGCGAGCAATCTCAGCCAGCGGGACGTCCAGCTGGGCGGTCCGCGCAACCGCTGCCAGCCGCTCCGGATCGTCTACGATGAAGAACGGCGGCAACAGCGCCGAATGGCGCGCGCGCCACGCCATAAGCGTGATTTCTCCGCCAATGCCAGCCGGTTCCCCCATCGTCACGGCGAGGGGGAGGTGCTGAGCCGCGGCCTTCATTTCAGGCGGACGTCGATGACAGCGGTGCGGCGGAGGTCCCGCAACGAACGCCGCGCCAACAGGTCCAACCTCTGTAGCCAAAGCGTTTCTGCGACCTCTGCCCGTTGGGGCAGGGTCGGCGTGGCTTGGTTCCGCTCGCATACAACGAAGACCTGCACCAAGGCGTCGGTTCGGACAGGGGCGCTCGCCTGACCGATCGGCAGTTCAAGTACCGCAGCGCGAATCCGCTCCGAGAGGTCGGTGATACGAAGTAGGCCTAGGTCGCCCGACTGGCGGTTGCCGATTTCCTGGATCGTGGCGTCCATCGCCGCGCAGGTCTTGATCGACGCGGTGAACGATTGCGCCCGCGCCAGCACTGCATTGATGTCCGCGTCGGTGGCGTTGGCGGCAATAGGAAGGGCGATCTGCTTGAGCCTAACTGTCGCTGCGTTTGGGTCAACGCTGCCGATCACGGAACGCTCGCTCACGCGGAGAATGTAGTAGCCGCCGCCAGCGGCAACAGGGTCGGAAATGATTCCCAGGTCGATGGTGTGAGCCACCGTCGCGACCTCCGGAAGGAGTTGGTCTTCGATGACCAAGCCCAGCGCACCGCCATCATAGGCCGAAGAGCCGCGCGAGAATTGACGCGCCATGGCAGCGAAGTCGGCACCAGCGCGCAGATCGTCAACCAATTTTGCTGCGTCCGCGCGTACCGTTGCGTCGCGGTCCGGAGTCTCGACCGGCAGAAAGATCTCGGATAGCCGAATGCGGTACTTGCCGATCGACTCAGTCAGGCGTGCATAGGCTTTGTCGATCTCATCGTCCGTCAAGTCGACCTTCGGTACCATCGTGACGGAAATGATCTTGTTCCATGCCAACTCTGCGGTCATTTGACCGATTACCGCCGACTCGGGCAGGCCCTGGTCCGCGAGCAGTTTCGAGAACGAACCCGGCGGGGCGTTGTTGCGGGCTTCAAGGGTCGTCTTGCCCTTGTCGATGTCGGCTTGCGTGATTCCGAGATTGAGCCGCTTCGCCTCCTGCAGTTGCAGGCGCTCGTCGATCAGCGTGTTCAAGACGTCGATCGTGACTCGGCGACGGACGTCGGGAGTGTCCTTCAGACCGGCACTCACGATCGCGACCTTCACCCGTTGGTCGAGGTCGTAGCCGGTGATCACCTGGTCGTTGACGATGGCGGCGATGCCGGTAGGACTCGCCGCCGGTGCTGCGGCCTGCGGTAGGGCAGGGTGTGTCGTTCCGGCGACGACCAGCGCGGCGGCGATAGCGCCCGCCAGCGCGACCGGCCGGAGCGAAGCTGTTATGGCGATCATGGCCAGCCCAAATGCAAGAGGTTCACCCGCAGCGTGAGCGCGGTCGAAGGTGCGACGTCGCGGTCCGCGGTAAGGCGGCGCGTGTAGTCGAGGCTGACGCGCCCGCAGTCGCACTCATAGACGAGGCCGAAACCAGCAAGCAACAATCCTCCGCGATCCCCGAGATTGTGACGCGATTTCGCAGTTGCACTCCAGCCAGCCCCTAGGCTCGCACGCCCCGATAGATTCATTTCTTCGCGGGGCCCCAGTGCATCGACCGCCAATTCTTGGCCGAGGAAGACGTATCCGGCGCTAGCCTGGAGGGTTGGCGGGCCCAACGTTACGTTGATTTCATTGCGTCGCAATACCAGAGATTCGCGATCGAGCCGAAAGCGTTGCAGGTAGTCTAGGACGCCCCACTGGACGTTCAGCCGCCCGACGAAGTCCGAGGGACTATGGTCGAGGCCCGTGCGCTCGCCGAATGTGCTGTCATCCTTGGCCCGGATGCTCTGTCCGAACACGCCGTTGGCAACGGTAGCTGCGCTGTAGGCGCCGAATCGGACACCATAGTTGATGCGGGCTCCACCTTCCCATCGGTCCAGCCCCGGGAAACGGGTAGCGCTGAACAGGTTGGTATCGTCGAATTCGAACGACTTGGAGTCCTCATTGGGGAGGGTGTCTGGATTGCCACCGTATGGCGCCAGAACCAGCATCACCTCCGGCTCGACGACATAGCGAATGGCTTGGTCACGCCGTTCCAACGGCAGGCTCCAGTCCAGCGCGATCTGCGGCAGTAGTCTGCCGATTGAATCGTTCCGGTGAGGCGCAGCCGCGTCGCTCGGATCCGCGACGTCGTTTACCAAGTACACGTCGCCGCGGACGCTGGCCGTCAACGTGTAGAGCTCGCCGCGCGGGGTGACGTGGGGTATTTGCAGGGAACCCGTCGTGCTTACGCGGTGTTCGTCGGTCCCTTGGTTGCGGGTGAGCGAAAGGGCGCTCGCCGCCAGCGTCGCCGTTTGCCCGTAACGGCCGGGAGTACTTACCCGACTGATCTCCGCCAGGGGTAGGATCTTTGGCGACAGCCCCGGATCATCGGTTGCACGGAGGCCCTGGAAGGCCCATGCGTTGACGGCTGAATAGTCGCGGCCCGAGATACTTTCGATGTGCGCGTTGCTCACCAGGGTGTCGGCCTGCGAAAAGTCGTATCGGCGTAGGTACGTATCATCGCTGGCGCGCGCGATAGCAAACCCCCAATTCAAGGCCGGATCGATGTCGAATTGGCCATTGGCGAACACATGGCTGCGCGTAACCCGCTGATCGGTTTGCACGCCCTTGTCGTCGCGCGCCCGCGGCCGGGTAATGCTGCCCTCAAGGTTCAACAATCCGGTCCGTGTCCGCTCGCGGTACTCACCCGCAAGCACTGTGCCTTCGCGGCTGGTGAAGATCGGCGCGAAGGTGAAGTCGCGGCTCGGCGTCAGTGTGACGTAATACGGGGTCTGGATGCGGGCACCCAACGCGGTCGAGTTGCCGTAGGTGGGGGCCAGTACGCCGGTCTGGCGTTTGACCGTCGGATCCGGATGAGAAAAGAACGGCGTGTACAACATAGGCACACCGAATATTTCCAAGCGCGCATCTTGGTAGTCGATGCGGTGGGTGGTTTCGTTGTGCACCACACGCGCGGCCTTGAGTTGCCACAGCGGAGGCTCGGCGCCACCTGCACAAGTGTTGCAAGAGCTGAATACGGCGCCGACCAATTCCGTGCGGGTACCGTCCGTTCGGGTGGCCTCGGCAGCCGCCATCCGCGAGTGATCCGCCAGGAGCACTCGGATTCCCGATACGAATCCGTTGCGCAACTGGTCCGAGAGCTCAACGCTGTCGGCGAACACGACGTCGCCGTTCGGCTGCAGAATAGCTACGTTGCCGTTCGCGACAACGCGGTCGGCGTCCGGGTCATAGGCGATCCGGTCGGCCAGCAGTGTGTACGGTCCGGTGACGATTTCGACGTGGCCCGTAGCTGTGACGACTCCGGTCGTTTGGTCGTGTTCGATCGTTTCGGCGCTAATCACGACCGGCCCCTGCACTTCAATTGCTTGGGCCGAGATTGCGAGGAGCCCGTTGGTGACGGCACCCAGCAATAGGGACGCGACCAGCCACGAATACCGATAGCCGACAGACATGAGGCTAGCCGTCCTCCAAGTGGAACAGCATCGCCACGCCGAGCAACGTGCACAGACCAGTCGGCATCCATGCCGCGAGCGCGATCGGAATGGTGCCCGAAAGCCCAAGAGCTGTGACGACGTCAGAGACGACATAAACCACGAACCCGGCGAACACCCCGGCGGCAACCATCAGCCCCGTGTTGTTGTAGCGGCTGCGCCGTAGCGAGAACGTTCCGGCAATCAGCACCATCGCAAACAGGAGGAATGGTGTCGCCAATAGTGTGTGCCACTGCGCGCGGTGATGCAGCGCGGAGAACCCGGCGGCCCGCAAATTGGCGATGAAGGCCGGCAATTCCCAGAACGAAAGTGAGTCAGGCGGCGCAAAGCTGTCCTGGATTTGGGCGAGAGTGAGGCTGGTGGGCAGGCTGTAGTCCTGCTTCCGTTCCGGCGTCCGGTCAGGCCCCGTGAGGAGCACGTCGGCCAGGTTCCAGTAGCCGTTGCGCAAGACCCCGCGCTGGGCATCGACGCGGCCGACGAAATGATCGGCGCCCTCGTAAAGGAAGATCGTCACGCCGGTGAGTTCTTCCCCCTGGGCTCCTACGCGTTCGGCGTGAATCACCGATTGACCCAGACCGTCCGCTTGCCGCAACCACAGGCCCTGTGACGAGACCGCAAGGAGGTTGGCGCTGCCCTGGAAGTAGCGGGCCTCCAACAGGTCGAACCGTGAGACCGCGGCCGCGACGAGGGGGCTGAACACCGTGATGACGACCGTTCCTATTGCGAGCGCGATGCCCAATGCCGGCGCCATGAACTGCCAGACCGATACGCCAGCACTGCGGGTGACCACCAACTGTTGACTGCGCGTGAGGCGGAAGAAGGTGAACATCCCGCCAAACAGCGCTGCAATGGGCAAGACCTTTTGCACCAGAAGCGGGACCTGCAAGGCGCCCATCTCCAGCAACAGGAAATAGCTGACCCCATCGCGGTCGAGCCCGCGGCGGGTCAACTCTGCCACGTCAAAAAGCAGAATCATGGCGCTCAGCGCGCCAAGGGCGATTCCGAAGCCGAGCAGGAACTGCCGCCCGAAGTAGACCGACAGGGTGTACGAGATTCGCATCAGGCGGTCTGCGGCACGGACCGCGATAGGCGTGTGTGCCATTGACGCACACGCAACGCGAAGATCCCCATCACTAACCCGAACGTTGGGTTGAGGTAGAGGAGCGGCGTCAGCGCGGGGCGATGTGCGGCCAAGTTGACCAAGCCCAGGCCGATCGCCTCGAACACCACGGCGACCACCGCCGCGGCCACTAGGCGACCCCATTCCCCCCGGCGGTTGAATTCACCAGAAAGGGCGGCGCCGAGTGCAATTGCCGCGAGTACCAGCGAATAGAGCGGCGTTGCCAGCCGGCTGTGACCCTCGGCGCGCAATTCATCGGCATAGGCGCGATCATTGCGGGAGTTGTCAGGGAACAACAGCGAGGGCAGAAAACGTTCTGCGGGTTCACGCCAGCGGTCCCCGGGCGACTGGCCCAGGATGTCAAGATCGAGGGCATAGCGCTCGAAATAGAGCAGGGAAAGTTGCCCCTTGCTCACGTCGACTTCCTGCCGGTTTCCCTGGAATAGAACGAATCGCGGCGAGTTGTTGTCGCCGGCCAGAACCACGCCACGTTCCGCCATCACAGTAACGGGATGGGTCGGGTCGCGTGCATCGTGCACCAGGATGCCGAGGAGTTCGCCGCCTGGACCGCGCTCGCGGATGTAGGCGGTAACCCCTTCCGTGATCGTGTTGAACTCGCCGTCCTGAAGCAACACCGATGCCTGGTTGCTCCGGATGACAAACTGCAGGTCCTTGAACGTCCGGAACCCCAGCGGCGTAAGGTAAAGCGAGAACAAGTAACCGATCAATGTGACCACGATCGCCAGCACCATGGCGGGGGTTGCCAGGGCCCGCTGGTCGAGGCCGGCTGACCGCATGACCGTGATTTCACTGTCGTAGGTTAGCCGGTGGTACGTGTACAAAATGGAGCAGAACAGCGCGACCGGGAGGATCAGGGCAAGGAATCCTGGCGCAAGCATGAGCGTTAGGTAGAGGAACCGCAGGAACGAAAGCCCACGGTTGATAATCATGTCGACGAACGCGAGGCTCTGCGACAACCACACTACCGCCGCCAAGGCGATCGTCGTGAATGCCATCGGTCCCAGCAGTTGACGCAGGATATAGCGGGTCACATGGCTCATACCGCGCAAAGTATAGCGTCCCTTGGTGGGCGCCGAATAGAACGGCCTTGGGACGCATGCGGATCGCGATAGTTGGGGCCAGTGGCAAGGGCGGTCCATTCCTGGCAACCCGGGCGCTCGCAGGGGGGCATGCCGTGGTGGCCCTCAGCCGCGATGCGGCCCGCCTTCTCCGCCTCGATCCCCGGGTCGAACGCCGCCAAGCGGATCTCACCGATCCGCCGGGGATGCGCACCGCCCTCGGCGGATGCGATGCGGTTGTAAGTCTGGCCCACGCTCGATTTGCAGGCGGCCTCTTGGCCGCCTTGCCCCGCGAATGCCGGAGGGTCGTTGTGGTGGGTTCCGTGCGGCGGTACTCACAACTTCCCGATCCGGCAGCAGATGCCGTCCGAAACGGGGAAGGGGCGATGGTTGCGTGGCGTGCCCAGCATGATCCAAACGGCACCCGCAGCGTGATGCTGCACGCGTCCATGATCTATGGCCCGCGCGAGGACCGCAACGTCGGCCGCGTGTTGCGGTTCATGGCTGCGTGGCCGCGCGGCGTCCCACTTCTGGTGCCGCTGCCTGGCAGTGGAAATGCGACCGTGCAGCCGGTATTCGTCGAGGACTTTGTCGCGGCATTGCTCGCAGCCGCAACACACACCGGCCCGTTGCCTGTGACCATTGATGTAGTGGGGCCGGAGGCAATCACGTACGCGGCATTCGTGCGGGCGTGCGCTGCGGCTCTCGGGCGCACCGTGAGCATCATCCCAGTGCCGACCGGCCTTCTGCTGGGCGTAGCCCAGTTGCTGCAAGGAGTGGGGATCAATCTACCCGTACAAGTTGCAGAACTCCGGCGAGGTTCTGAGAGCAAACAATTCTCGGCGCTACCGCTCGCCGAGATGCTGGGGGTAGTGCCGCGCCCGTTTGCCGAAGGCGTTGCAGAAAAGGTCGCGCACCGCTGGTTCTAGCGCCGGTCATGGTCCGAGCAGCGATGGTTTTCTTTGCCGTCCTATTCACTAAGATGCCGTTGGCCGCAGCGATTCTGCTCGGACCGGGGTCGTCACAGGGGTGCTCATGAAGGTCGGGTTTTCCAAGTCGGGCGTACCTGCCCGCGGCGCGCTCGCAGTCATTGCGTTTTCTGGCGGCAAGCTCAGCAAGGCTGCCGAAGCGGCCGACGCGAAGTCCGGCGGTGCGATCCGGCGCGCGATCCGCTCTTCGCCGCGCTTCAAGGGGGAAAAGGGCCAGTTCGTCGAAGTCTTGGGACCCTCGGGCGTCCGGGTGACCCGCTTCGTAGTCGCCGGGCTCGGCAAGCCTGCCGAGGTAGATGGCCCGGCGCTCGAGAATCTCGGCGGCACGCTCGCAAAGCGGGTGACTGCCACCGGCGATACGATCCTTTCCATTGCCACCGATCCCATTGGCGGCAGCACGTTGTCCGGGCCCGAGATTGCAGCGCATATCGCCTACGGCGCCAAGCTAGGCACGTATCGGTTCGGCCGGTATCGCACCACGGAAAAGGAAGAGAAGAAGCCGAGTCTCACGAACCTGAATGTGCTGACGGCCAACCCGGCGGCAGCGCGACGTGCGTTTGCGCCCCTCTTAGGGATTGCGGAGTCGGTGGTGTTTGCCCGCGACCTCGTTACCGAGCCGGGCAACATCATCTATCCGCGCTCGCTCGCGGACCAGGCCAAGACGCTCGCGGCCCTCGGTGTGAAGGTCGAGGTCCTGTCGGCAGCGCGTTTGGCCAAGCTTGGTATGGGTGCGTTGCTGGGCGTAGCCCAAGGCAGCGCGCATGAGCCGTACGTCGTGGTGATGCAGTGGCGCGGTACCACAGCATCGAAGAAGGGCCCCATCGCGTTTGTCGGCAAAGGTGTCACGTTCGATTCGGGCGGCTTGTCGCTGAAGCCTGCCGCTTCGATGGAGGAGATGAAGTTCGACATGGCTGGGTCGGCGGCTGTGATTGGTGTCATGCGGGCGCTCGCCGCGCGCAAAGCGAAGGTCAATGCCGTCGGAGTCGTCGGCCTGGTGGAGAACATGCCGTCTTCCAAGGCGCAGCGTCCGGGCGACGTCGTGCGTTCGATGTCCGGGCAGACCATCGAGGTTCTGAACACCGACGCTGAAGGTCGCCTAGTTCTGGCCGATTGCCTTTGGTACACGAAGGAACGGTTCAAGCCGCGCGCGATGATCAACCTGGCCACGCTGACCGGTGCGATCATTGTCGCGCTGGGCCACTTCCAGGCCGGCATGTTCTCGAACGATGACCACCTCGCCGCCCAGCTGACCGCCGCGGGGAATGGTGAGAATGAGCGGCTATGGCGGATGCCGTTGGGCGACGACTATGACCGCGAGATCGACTCGGAGATCGCCGATATGAAGAATATCGGTGGCAAGGGCGCCGGCAGCATCACGGCCGCGCAGTTCTTGAAGCGCTTTGTTGGTAACACGCCGTGGGCGCATCTCGACATTGCCGGAACGGCGTGGACCTACAAGGATCAGGCGGTCGTGCCCAAGGGTGCCACTGGGTTCGGCGTCCGCCTCTTGAACCGTCTCGTTGCCGACAACTTCGAGAACAAGTAGTGGGCGTGCCGTCCAGCCCGTGACCGACGTCAGCTTCTATCACTTGCAACGCGCTGGGCTGGATCGCGCCCTGCCGAAGTTGCTTGAACGGGTGCTCGACCGGCGACTCCGTGCCTTGTTGGTGGCGGGGTCCGAGGAGCGCGTCGAGGCTTTGAACACCGCCCTATGGACTTACGATTCCGGGTCCTTTCTGCCGCACGGCAGTAGGGCCGACGGGTTCGCGGCTGAACAGCCGGTCTACCTCACTACGGACGGGTCCGATAACCCCAATGCCGCCCAAGTGCTCGTGTTGGTCGACGGGGCTTCCCACGCGGCGCTAACTGGGTTCGAACGAGTGCTCGACGTATTCGACGGCAATGACCCGGAGGCGGTCGCGTCCGCGCGGGAGCGGTGGAAGGGGCTCCTTGCCGCCGGCCACGCTCTTACATACTGGCAGCAGAGCCAAACGGGCGGTTGGGAGAAGCGCTCGTAGCAGCCTAGACGCTTGCCCGCCCGGCGAGGGCCAAGTATAAGCCGCGCGGATTAACCCAGGAGGCTGCGATGGCCGTCGAGCGTACACTTTCTATCGTCAAACCGGACGCAACGCGTCGCAACTTGGTGGGTGCCGTCGTCGCGCGCTTCGAGACCGCGGGCTTGCGCGTGGTCGCGCAGAAGCGGATTCACCTCACGCGCGCCCAGGCCGAAGGGTTCTACGCCGAGCACAAGGCACGCCCGTTCTTCGACGGTCTCTGCGCTTTCATGACGTCTGGTCCCGTGGTCGTGCAAGTGCTGGAAGGCGACAACGCGATTGCCCGTAATCGCGAAGTAATGGGGGCCACCAATCCGGCTAACGCAGCGGCCGGCACGATTCGCAAGGACTTCGCCGAGAATATCGAGGCCAATTCGGTGCACGGCTCCGATTCGCCGGCTTCGGCGGCGCGCGAGATTTCCTACTTCTTCGCCCAGACCGAGATCGTCGGCTAGGTTGTCTCCACCGGCGGATTGACCAAGGCCTGCGCGGCGCCGATCGCACCGCGGACCGTCACTCGGTCGCCGTCCACAACCACCCGGCCTTCGGCGATCCAGCGCACCGCCTGCGGATAGCAGGCGTGCTCGCTCGCCAGCACGCGGGCACCCAACGTCTCCGGCGTGTCGGCGGCTAGAACGGGCACTGCGGCTTGCACGATGATCGGCCCGGCGTCGGTTTCTGCACGCACGAAGTGCACTGTGCAGCCCGTGAAGCGGACGCCGGCCGCCAGGACGCGCTCGTGGGTGTGCAGGCCCGGGAACGCAGGTAGCAGCGAAGGGTGGATGTTGATCATGCGGTTGTGGAACGCGGTCACGAATCCCGTGCTCAGGAGCCGCATGAACCCAGCGAGGCAGACAAGTTGTGCCCCCGTCGCATCAATGCGGCGCTTCAGTTCGGCGTCAAACGCTTCCCGGCTGGTGAAAGCCTTGTGGGATACTACGGCAATGGGAATGCCGGCGCGTTCAGCGCGTTCCAACCCCGCGGCACCCGCGATGTTGGATATGACGAGCGCGATTCGCGCCGGGAATCCGGGCGTCGCGCATGCGTCGAGGAGAGTCTGCAAGTTGCTGCCGCGGCCCGAAATCAGCACCGCGATCGCCAGGCGGGTCATTCCCGAATTCGCGGTCGCGCCAGGTTGATGGAGTTCGGCATCATCCGATATCCTGGAGTTGGAGCGTCGAACATACCCAAACACTTTGGCTTTGCAATGCTGGTCGTCGCTTGGCGTAGCGGGCGCGCCATTCGGCGAGCAGCAATTGTTGCGGGTCTGCTCGCGTTGCTGCTGGCCGCAGGAACGCCGCTGGCGCACGCGCAGGCTGTGTTCGTTGTCGCCGATGTTCCAGTCGATGTGACCGCGACCGACGCCAACCAGGCGCGCGACCAAGCCCTCAATGCCGGCATGCGTGATGCATTGGTGCGGCTCTTGCGGCGCATGGCCCCGCAGGAAACCTATGGCCGGCTACCGCAGCCCAACCCTCGCGACCTGTCGGCTCTGGTCTACGGTATCGAGGTAAAGAACGAGAGAACTTCGCCCACGCGATACCTTGCCACGGTCACCGTCAGCTTCAAGAAGGACGCGATTCGCGCGCTGCTACAGCGAACCGGCATTCCGTTCGCCGAAACCGCCAGTCGCCCAGTCTTGATTCTCCCCGTATACGCCGCCGCGGGTGCCACCCTGTTGTGGGATGATCCCAATCCCTGGCGCCAAGCGTGGGGTGCGTTGGGAGTGCGTGACAGTCTGTCGCCAATGCATTTGCCGCGTGGGGATCTGGCCGATATTGCTACGTTGGGCGCCGCGCAGGCCGCCGCAGGGGATCGGGCCCGCTTGAACGCCATTGCCGGACGGTACGGCGTCGAAGACGTTCTGATGGCCCAAGCCACATTGCGGAACGAAATCGGTTCCCGCATTCCATCCATCGATGTCGTTCTACGTCGGCTCGGTCCGTCAGGTGAGGGGACCTCGATCGAGTCCTACCGCGGCGAGCCCCAGGAATCGCTTCAACAACTCATGACCCGCGCCGTTGCCGCTATCGCGTCCGGCATCGAGGAGCGCTGGAAGCGCGATACGCTCCTCGCGTTCGGCAACGAGAACCGCTTGTCGGCTACCGTCACACTGGCGACGCTGCAGGATTTGGTCGCGGTTCGTCAGCGCCTCGAAGCTGCGCCGGAAATCCGCGCCATCGAACTCAGTGAGGTCTCCGGCACTTCCGCACAGGTGATGGTGCGATACTTCGGCGACCCCTCCCGGCTGGCGCTCGCGTTGGCGCAATCCGGTTTGGTGCTGTCGCAAAACGGCGGCTTTTGGACGTTGGCGCTCCGTCTCGGGGCACCACCGCGCGCCGCCGAGTGAACCTCCCCAATGCACTCACGCTGGGGCGGTTGCTGGCGGTCCCGCTTCTGGTGTGGTTGATTCTCTCGCGCTTTGATGCCTGGGCATTCTGGCTATTCATCGCCGCCGGAGTATCGGACGCCCTGGATGGGCTGATCGCGAAGCGGTTTCACATGGTGACCGATATCGGCCGCTACCTGGATCCGATCGCAGACAAGGTGCTTATCGTGTCGGTGTATCTGGCGTTGGGCCACACCGATCAGGTTCCCGCGTGGCTCGTCATTCTGGTGGTGTCCCGCGACATTCTCATCGTCGGCGGCGCGATCCTCGCCCACACGCTTGGCGTCACCATGCGGATCCAACCGCTGTGGATCAGCAAGATCAACACCGGCGCCCAGATGGTGCTGGTAGTACTGGTCATGGCCGAAACGACCGTTTCCCGAACGACCGACCTTGAAGCCGCCGAATTGGGTCTGTGGATCGTTGTGGCGGCAACCACACTGCTCTCCGGCTCGAGCTATCTGCTACGGTGGGTGGAACGGTTGCGGCAATACGCTGGAGAATCGAAGTAATGCTGGCACGTCAGCAATTGCGCTTCTGGCTGATCGGACTCGGCGTGTTCGTGGTTGCGCTGTATCTGCTGCGGGGGATGTTGCTTCCGTTCGTGCTGGGTATGGCAGCCGCGTACTTGCTGGACCCGGCGGCGGACCGATTTGAGCGGTGGGGAATGCAGCGGGTGTGGGCTACGGCCCTCCTTAGCACATTGTTCTTCATCCTGATGTTATTGGTCGGCGTGGTCCTGCTGCCACTCATCTACGGTCAGGTCACGGCGTTCGTTGAACATCTGCCGGACTACATTCACGACCTGCGCGATTCGCTGGTGCCAGCGTTGCAAGGGTTCGCCGATCGTTTCACCCTGGGCGATGAGGGTGCGCTCAGCGTCCGCCAGGCGCTTACCGACTTGGCTCAAAAGGGTGTTGGGACCGTTGCCGCAGCTGTCGGCAGCCTGTGGGGCCGCAGCCTCGCGCTCTTCAATCTGCTGTCTCTGTTGCTCATCACGCCGGTTGTTACGTTCTACCTGCTGCGCGACTGGCATCGCCTCGTTGATGTGGTGGACGGCATGTTGCCGCGCCAGCACGCTGACGTGATCCGCCAACAGGCGCGCCGCGTCGACGACGTTCTCGCGGGGTTCGTGCGTGGCCAAGTACTCGTGTCGCTATGCATGAGTGTGTTCTATGGCACCGCTCTGTCGCTGGTCGGCCTGGAGTTCGGACTGGTCATCGGGCTGGGTACCGGCATTCTGCAATTCGTGCCGTTTCTTGGGATCATGACGGGTTCGGTCACCGCGTTTGCCATGGGCTTGCTGCAGTGGGGACTAAGCCCGATCCACCTCGGCTCACTGGCGCTGGTGTTCATCATTGGGCAGACCGTCGAAAACGGGTTTCTGGCGCCGCGTCTGCTCAGTGGCCGCGTCGGCCTTCATCCACTGTGGGTGATCTTTTCGGTACTCGCCGGCGCGGCGTTGTTCGGTTTCGTTGGCATCCTCATTGCGGTGCCGGTTTCCGCGTCGACCGGTGTCCTGGTGCGCTACTTGCTTGAGCGCTACCGGGCCAGTCACCTGTATCTCGGCCCCACGGGCTCATCGCTCGGGGAATGAGCAAGGGCAACCAACTCGCATTCGATCTACCCCATCGCACCGCGTTCGGCCGTGAAGATTTTCTGATCGCTCCGTGCAATGCCGATGCAGTCGCATGGGTGGACCGGTGGCCGGATTGGCCCAAGGGCGGACTGGTGGTCTACGGACCGCCGCAGTCCGGCAAAACCCACCTGGCCACTGTGTGGCAGATGCGGGCTCAAGCGCGCTCCCTCGCGCCCGCGGACCTCGGCGCGGCAGGCGACTTGGCCGGACCATTTGCGCTCCTGATCGACGACGTCGACGCCGGGATTCCAGAACCTCAGTTCAAGGCGTTCCTCGATCTCCACGCCGTCCGCGGCGGCTCGGTGATGCTGACTGCGATCAACGCGCCCGCGCATTGGCCGCTGGCCCTTGCCGACCTGTCGTCGCGGTTGCGTGCGCTGACCGCGGTCGCCATAGCGCCGCCTGATCCGGCACTACTTGCCGCCCTGCTGGTGAAGCACTTTGGCGACCGTCAGATCGCGGTGACCCCTGAGGTAATCGAGTACGTGACGGCCCGGATCGACCGGACGTTCGCCGCCGCGGCCAAGGCAGCCGCGGCATTGGACGTGGCCGCGTTGCGGGCGGGCAGGGCGATCACGATCGCGTTGGCGCGCGCAGTGCTGGCTGGACTCGGGGGTCCCGCGGACTAAGTCCCCGTCCCCGCGGCTGTTTTCGGTCAGCGTCCTGTGATTTCATGCGCACCGAACGTCCACGGTCGCGTTGCGCAGGCGAGGACGTCTGGGAGGTGAAAATGAAGGCCAGAGTGAAATGGATCGAAAACCGCCTGTTCATGGGCGTGACCGGGTCCGGCCACACGATCGTGCTGGGCACCACTGAAGGTCCTGACGGCCACAAGCTTGCCCCCAGCGCGATGGAACTGATGCTGGTTGCGACTGGCGGCTGTTCTTCGTGGGATGTCGTGGAAATCCTGCAAAAGGGACGCCAAGCAATCGACGATTGCGTTGTCGAGGTAGAGGGCGACCGTGCCGAGACTGACCCCAAAGTGTTCGTACGCATCCACATGCATTACGTGGTGAAGGGTAAGAGCCTCGATGCGAAAAAGGTTGAGCGCGCCATTCAGCTGTCGATCGAGAAGTACTGCTCGGCTTCAGCGATGCTCGCCAAGACCGCGGTATTGACCCACGATTTTGAGATCGTCGAAACCGCCGTAGTTGCCCCTGAGTAGCTAGTCGCCGGGACGCAGGTCTTTCGGCGTCTCCAGGATCGTCAACGTCCCGGTCGCGGGGCGCAGGTCCTTCCATCCCTTCGCGGGCAGCGCCAGCGCTATGAGCCCACCCTTGGGCAGCCCTTCGGCGAGCCGCCCGAGCAGTTCCGGCTCGCCGCGCCCAGCCAGTTCTACTGCCAGGTCGTGGAATGTCGGGTTGTGGCCGACGATCAACGCCGATTTGAACCGGTCGTCGATCTCCTGAAGGCGGGCCATCAGATCTTCCGCCGCTGCCGTGTACAGCGGATCCTCGTACTCCGCCGCCAAGCCCCTCGGGTATGCACTCGCGACCTGCTCAAACGTCTGCACGGCACGCTTGGCCGTCGAACACAACACCAGCGCCGGCGTGATGCCGAGTGCCACCATACGCCCCCCCATGCGGGCGGCATCGCGTTTGCCCTCCGGCGTGAGCGCCCTCTCGCGGTCGCCGCCGCGGCCCGCGTCCGTGGCTTTGGCGTGACGCAGCAGGTACAGTGTCCTGGTCATCTTGGCGGCTCCTTGGGCGCGGCACATGGCAGAGAACGGCCGTTATTGGGCTGCGCTCCGTGCACCGCACTGAGGTAGCAGTGGCAATGGAACTAGGCTAGCAGTTCTCCGCGGAGGCGAATTGCATGAACACGCCGGACAGTACGCACTTGGAACAGGCAGACCTGCAGGCGGCGCCGATCGATTGGGCGACGAGGCCGGAACGGTTCGTGAACCGTGAGTTGTCGTGGCTCGCGTTTAACGACCGGGTTCTGGAAGAGGCCGCCAACGCGCGCTACCCGCTGCTGGAGCGCTTGCGCTTTCTCTCGATCTCCGCCACCAACCTTGACGAGTTCTACACCGTGCGCGTCGCAGGCCTCTCCGGCCAGGTCAAGGCGGGTATGAAACAGCTCAGTGACGATGGGCTCACTCCGGCGCAACAGTTGGAACGCATCAACCAGCGCACCGCGGCGCTGATGGCCGAGCAGCAACGCGTGTGGGCCGTCTTGCGCAACCTGTTGCGCGACGCCGGCATCGCGGTGTTGGAGCCGAGCGAACTCGATGGCTCGGAGCGCGAATGGCTGGAAGAACACTTCCTACACCAGTTGTTTCCGCTGCTGACGCCGATCGCGGTAGACCCCGCGCATCCGTTCCCATTCCTGCCCAACTTGGGTTTTTCGCTAGTGCTGCAGTTGCGCCGCCGCAGTGACAACCACCCGCTGGTGGCTGTGCTGCCGATGCCGAGTCAGCTGCCGCGGTTCATCCGCCTGCCCGGAGATGCGATCCGGTTCCTCTCACTCGAGAATGTCGTCGAGCTCTTCTTGGATCGCCTGTTCCCGGGCTACGAGATGGCCGAGCGCGGCCTGTTCCGCATCCTGCGCGACTCCGACATCGAGATCGAAGAAGAGGCCGAAGATCTGGTCCGGTACTTTGAGTTGGCGATCAAGCGCCGCCGCCGCGGCAACGTCATTCGCCTCAAGGTTGATGCGGCAATGCCGCCGGATCTACGCCGTTTCATCGCCGCTGAGCTGGGCGTCGAGCAGGAAAGCGTCACCGTCGTCGACGGCATCCTAGGTGTCGCCGACCTGCGCCAGTTGATCGTCGATGATCGTCCCGACCTGCTGTTCGAGCCGTACACGCCGCGCTACCCGGAACGCATCCGCGAGTCTGGCGGCGACCTGTTCAAGGCAATCGACCAGAAGGACCTGATCGTCCACCACCCATACGAAACGTTTCGCACGGTGGTCGACTTCATCACCCAGGCCGCCGCCGATCCACAAGTCGTCGCTATCAAACAGACGCTGTACCGGATCGGCAGCAACTCGCCGGTAGTCCAAGCGCTCATCGAGGCGGCCGAGGCGGGCAAGTCGGTGACTGCGCTGGTCGAGGTGAAGGCGCGATTCGATGAAGCCGCGAACATCAAGTGGGCACGCGACCTGGAGCGCGCCGGCGTCCACGTCGTCTATGGGTTCGTCACACTCAAGACCCACGCCAAGTTGTCGATGGTGGTACGCCAGGAAAAGGGCGAACTGCGCAGCTACGTGCACGTCTCCACCGGCAACTACCAGCCCGGCACGGCCAAGATCTACACCGACCTTTCGTTGTTTACGGCCGATCCGGTGCTGTGTCAGGACGCGGCCCAGGTGTTCAACTTCATGACTGGCACCGCGCCGCCACCGCGGCTCGAGAAGCTAGTGATCGCTCCGCGCGATCTGCGCGCCGCCATCATTCGCAACATCGACCGCGAAGTGGCCCACGCCCGCGCCGGCCGCCCCGCTGCGATCTGGGCCAAGATGAATTCGTTGGTCGACGCCCAGGTGATTGATGCGCTCTATCGCGCGAGCCAAGCCGGTGTGCGCATTGACCTCGTGGTGCGCGGCATCTGCTGCCTGCGTCCCGGCATCGCCGGGTTCTCCGACAACATCCGGGTGAAGAGCATCGTCGGCCGGTTCTTGGAGCACGGTCGCATCGTCTGCTTCGGCGACGGCCATGGGTTGCCAAGTCCCGAGGCAAAGGTGTTCATATCGTCGGCCGATTGGATGACCCGCAATTTCGACCGCCGTGTCGAATTGCTGGTGCCCATCGAAAATCCCACGGTTCATCGGCAGGTGCTGGACGAGATCATGATGGCGCTGCTGAAAGATCAGGCCAACTCTTGGGTGGAAGGTGCTGACGGCGCGTACACACGCGTAGCAGCGCTGGAAGGCGCGTTCTCGGCCCATGCGTACTTCATGACCAATCCGAGTCTGTCGGGCCGCGGCAAAGGCCTCCGTCAAAAACAAGCGAGTGCGCGGCTTGTCCACGGCAATCACTGAAGCGCAGCGCACCGGCGCGCCCTCGTCCGCCGCTTCGGCAAGGCGCTTCGCAGTCGTTGACGTAGGATCGAACTCGGTCCGCTTGGTAGTGTTTGAAGGCCTAGTGCGAGCGCCGTTGCCGATCTTCAACGAAAAGGTCATGGCTGCTCTCGGCAAGGGTTTGGGCGAAAGCGGCCGGCTCAATCCCGACGGTGAGAAGCGCGCGCTGTCGGCGGTTGAACGGTTCGTCGCGGTGTCCAAGGCGCTCGGCGCCGGCGTCCCGGAAATCGTCGCGACCGCCGCGGTGCGCGACGCCCGCAATGGCCCCGACCTGATGGCCGAGATCGAGCGCCGCACCGGCGCACCGGCGCGTCTCCTCCGCGGGCGCGACGAGGCCCGGCTGTCGGCGCTCGGCGTCGCCGCCGCGATCCCCGACGCGGACGGTCTCATGGGTGATCTGGGCGGCGGCAGCCTCGAACTGATGTCGATCCTGAAAGGGCAGCCCGGCGAGGGCTTCACCTTGCCGCTCGGCACCCTGATCCTGGCCGGCAAGGGTCGTCAACGCGCCGGCGAAGCCGTCGACGCCGCGTTGGCGCCGCTCGGATGGATGTGGAAGGAAGTCGCCGGCCGGACGTTCTACGCCGTCGGCGGCGCGTGGCGCAGTTTCGCCCGCCTCGACATGCAGCGCCGCGGCTATCCGCTTCACATCGTCCACAACTACCGTATGCCGGCGGCCGAAGTCGCGAGCCTGTCGCAGGTGCTGGCGGGCCTCAGCGAGCCTTCGGTGAAGGGCCTCAAAGGCATCGACGGAAAGCGCGCCGAGTATCTCCCTTTGGCGGCCATCGTTCTGGGCCGGGTGGTTGCCGCGTCTAAGGCAAAGGCCGTCGTGTTTTCCGCCAACGGCCTGCGCGAGGGCGTGGTGCAGGATCGTCTGACTCCGCGCGTGCGCGCGCTCGACCCATTGCTCGAAGCCGTCACCCGCATGGCCGCACGCGCCGGCCGGGGCGTTGCGGCCGGTGAAGAGTTGCGTCAGTGGCTGGCGCCTTTGTTTGCCGCGGATGGGGCGACCGATCAGCGCCTGATCACCGCCGCCTGTTACTTGGCCGATTGTGCGTGGACCGTCCACCCGGACTACCGTGCCGCGCAGTCAGTGTCCGACGTACTGTATGCGCCAATGGTTGGTATCGATCATCCCGGTCGCGCGTTTGTCGCGCTCGCGCTGTACTGGCGCCACGATGCTGACAGCGGGCACGACCTCGCGGAGATTGCCAAGAGTCTCCTCGACGCCGATAGCGCCGCCCGGGCGCGCCGGTTGGGACTAGGGTTGCGGCTGGCGCTTACGCTGTCTGGCGGCGGCGCTGGGATCTTATCCGGGGCGCGCCTGTCGCTGACTGATGGCTCGGTGAAGATGCTGTTGACCGGCCGCACTGCATCTCTGGCCGGTGAAAAGGTTGAGCGCAGATTGGCCGACGTTGCCGAAGCGTTTGGCCGCAAGTCGCAGCTCGCCGCGGAGGTCTAGCGAGCCCTGCTCATTGATCTGGCCGGAAATAATGCCGGTCGAGTAGCGCCTCCAGCGAGACGATCTTCTGGCGGCCACGGTCGTCCGAGCGGATCAACCGCACATACTGGATGCCGTCGGTTCCGACCGTAAGCCGGTCGACCTCCCAAACGATGTTGGAAAGCTGACTCGGCATACTCGATGTCATGGCCCGGTACCGGCGACCCGCCTGAACCTGCGATTCCGCTGCCACTGCAACCAACTCCTTACTCGGCTAAATACGTCGCCACAGTACTCGCGCCGGTCGATTGCGCCAACCGGCGCCTAGACGGCGGTTTCTCTGGTGGGCACCGGGATTAGAACGACCCCCTTGCCCTTCTGTGCAGCCAGGGCCAGTTCGCCCGAAAGCAGCCGCAGCGCCGACTCGCCGAACACTTCCCGGCGCCAGCCGACGAGCGCGAGAACATCGGTCTCGCCACTGGCGATGCGGTCCAAGTCCTCGCCGGAAGCGATCAGCGGCTGGGCAACGTCGTTCTCTTCACACTTCATCTTTAGCAACACCTTGAGAAGAGCCACCATCGGGCCGATACCGGCCGGCGGGCGCTTGGCCTTCGGGCGCTTCGGCAGATCCGCATCCGGAACCGCCAACGCACGCGCGACTGCCTCCAGCAACGCCGCGCCGCCCGAGTTTTCAGCTAGGCCCTTCGAAATGCCGCGGATGTGCGCCAGCCCGGCGCGGTCCGTGGGCGGGTGGGCGGCCACCGCCACCAAGGTCTCGTCGCGGATCACCCGGCTGCGTGCTAGATCGCGCGCCATCGCCTCGTGTTCGCGCCACGCGGCGAGTTCCTGTACCAGGACCAGGAAGCGGGGCTCATTGCTGCGCACCTTGAGCCGTTCCCACGCGTCTTCCGGCCTGGTGATATAGGTGGAGGGTGCCGCCAAGGCAGCCATTTCCTCGGCGACCCAACTGCTGCGGCCGCTGTCGTGCAGTCGCTTTGCAAGCTTCTCGTACACGGTGCGCAAGTACACGACGTCGTCCAAAGCGTACGCAACCTGACGGTCCGTCAGCGGGCGTCGGCGCCAGTCAGTGAATCGCGAATGCTTGTCCAGGTGCGCGCCTGCGAGCTGTTGCACCAGAGTCTCGTAACCCACGGATTCGCCAAATCCGCACACCATCGCCGCGACCTGGGTGTCGAACAGCGGCGTTGGCACCTTACCGGCAAGGTGCAGGAAGATTTCCACGTCCTGTCGCCCTGCGTGGAAGACCTTCAACACCTTGGGGTTGGCAAGCAGGTCTAGCAGCGGTGTGAGATCGATGCCTGGTGCCAGCGCATCCACGGCGATCGCATCATCCGGGCCTGAGATCTGCGCCAAGCACAGAATCGGCCAATACGTCGTCTCACGGATGAATTCGGTGTCGATGGTGACGTAGGCAGCGTGGGAATAGCGCTGGCAAGCGTTGGCCAGCGCCGCGGTGGTGGTCACTAGAGTCATGGGCGGAGGGTTTACACGAAACTAGGCCTCATACGCCACCGCCTAGGCGGAATCGGATCGGTCCGTAGCCATCTGGGCGCGTGCGGGGCCGAACAGGCCTTGCGCTTTGGGACAATCGCCACCATGTTACGTTCGTCACCCCCACAAATTCCCTGGTGTCTTGCTCGTTTCGATTGAGCCCGCACCCCGCGAGTTCGTCGAGCTGACCCTCTTCGGAGCATCTCCGTCGGGGCAAAAAGCGTTTGCTAGGAGCAAATACATGCAAGGCACTGTTAAGTGGTTCAACCCGGCTAAGGGTTTCGGTTTTATCGTCCGTGACGACGGCCAGAAGGACGTATTCGTCCACATCTCGGCCGTTGAGCAGGCGGGCATGTCGGGCTTGGCCGAAGGCCAGCGCGTCCAGTTCGAAGTCGAACCGGGCCGCGACGGCAAGAGCTCGGCCGCCAAGCTCGGCGCGATCTAACTCTGGTTTGCGGACCCGCGCGCTCGTGGCTTAGGCCGCGGGCGCGCGGTTTCGTTTCTGGGGTCGGATCGGGGCACTGCGGCACGGCAAAAAGGCCCCAAACCCTTGACAATGCGCGGGGTTCCGTGCGGTGTTGCGGCCGTCGACCCCAGCCACCGCAGGCCACTCCCAATGCATCCGTACCGCACCCACACCTGCGGCGCGCTACGCGAAACCCACGTCGGTCAAACGGTTCGTTTGTCGGGCTGGGTGCACCGCAAGCGCGACCACGGCAACCTCCTGTTTCTCGATCTGCGCGACCACTACGGGATCACGCAGTGCGTCGTCGAAGCTGGCTCGGAGTCGTTCACGGCGTTGGACCGTTCGCGTGCCGAAAGCGTTGTTACGGTCACCGGCCGCGTGGTCGCCCGTACCGCCGACACGATCAACGCGACGTTGCCGACCGGCTCCGTGGAAGTCCGCATCGATGCGCTTACCGTGCAGTCGGCGGCCGACGAATTGCCGATCCAGGTGTTTGGCGATCAGGAGTATCCCGAGGACCTGCGCTTGCGGAACCGGTTCCTCGACCTGCGCCGCGAAAAGATGCACCGGAACATAAAGCTGCGCTCCGATGTCATCACCAGCCTGCGCCGCCGCATGGTCGAATCGGGCTTCACCGAATTCCAGACGCCGATCTTGACAGCAAGTTCTCCCGAAGGTGCACGGGACTACCTGGTGCCGAGCCGCGTTCACCCGGGAAAGTTCTACGCGCTTCCCCAAGCGCCGCAGCAGTTCAAGCAGCTGTACATGGTCGCCGGCTTCGACCGTTACTTCCAGGTCGCGCCATGTTTCCGCGACGAGGACGCACGCGCCGACCGCTCGCCCGGCGAGTTCTACCAACTCGATATCGAGATGAGCTTCGTCGAGCAGGACGACGTGTTCGCCGCAATCGAGCCCGTGCTAAGCGGCGTGTTCACGGAGTTCGGCAACCGTCCCGCAACGCCACCACCGTATCCGCGCATCACCTTCCGCGACTCGATGCTGAAATACGGCAACGATAAGCCCGACCTCCGCAATCCGATCGTCATCGCCGACGTCACTGCGGCGTTTCGTGACTCCGGCTTTGGCCTGTTCGCCAAAGCGATCGCCAACGGTTCGGTCGTGCGCGCCATTCCGGCGCCCGGCTCCGCGGCGCGCCCGCGCAGCTTCTTCGACAAGCTCAACGATTGGGCCAAGGAAGAAGGCTGGGGTGGTCTCGGCTACATCCAGTTTGCCGGCGGCGAGGCCAAGGGCCCGATCGCCAAGAACCTCGACGCAGCGCGCACGGAGCAGATCCGCACGCTCGCCGGCTTGAAGGACGGCGATGCGGTCTTCTTCGCGTGCGACAAGGCGCCGAAGGCCGCGCAGTTGGCGGGTTTGGCGCGCACGAAGATCGGCAATGAACTCGAGCTGATCGAGAAGAACGTGTTCAAGTTCTGCTGGATCGTCGACTTCCCGATGTACGAGTTCGATGAGACCGAGCAAAAGATCATCTTCAGCCACAACCCGTTCTCTATGCCACAAGGTGGGATGGATGCGCTGAACACGATGGACCCGCTCGATATCCTGGCGCACCAGTACGACATCGTGTGCAACGGAATCGAGTTGTCATCGGGCGCGATTCGCAACCACAAGCCGGACACCATGGTCCGCGCGTTCGAGATCGCCGGCTACACTCGCGACGACGTTGAGAAGCGCTTCGGTGGCCTGTTCAACGCATTCCGGTTTGGCGCGCCGCCGCACGGCGGCCTTGCCCCAGGGATCGACCGTATCGTCATGCTGTTGGCCGATGAGCCCAACCTGCGCGAGATCGTGGCCTTCCCCATGACGCAGCGCGCCGAAGACTTGCTGATGGGGGCACCCGCACCCGCCACCGAGAAGCAGTTGCGCGAGATCCACATCCGGGTGCAATTGCCGCCGGATCTGGCCAAGAAGGCTGGTGCGTAAGGCACTTCTCGCGGTCGCGGCGATCGCAGCACTGATCGCTGCTCTCGTGTTCTTCGACTCACCGCCGGAACCGGTTCAGGTCACGGCAGATCCGCAGGCGATTCCGGCCATTTCCGCCGCGATTCTGTTGGCCCAGGCTGAGGCACAGGTGGACTTGGGCCACGCTGCGAATGCGCGCGATGCGTATGCGCGGGCGTTGGGTGAGTACACCAAACGAGACGATCGACTTGGGATGGCGGATGTCGCGTTCGGGCTGGGGAGGCTTGAGCGAAGCTTAGGCCAGGGCGACCGGGCCAGGGCGAATTTCCGCGATGCGGCAAAGGGTTACCTGGATGCTGGGGAACCGGCGGAGGCGGCCCGGGTGCTGGTTGCGCTGGGCGACCTGGAACGGGCCGCCTTCCAGTCACTGGAAGCTTCTAGGCGGTACGCCGAGGCCCGCGCGGCGTGGGCGCAGGTGCCGGAGCCGAAGCACGGCGAACATCCCATTCTGAACCTGGACGCGGCTCCAGCCATGGCGGACGGCGAGGCGGCGGCGCGCGCGGCCCTGGCGGACGCCGACCGAATCTATGCCGCGATCGACGACCGCGGCGGTCACGGCGACGTCCTGCTGCGCAGTGCCGAATTGGAACGGATGCGCGGGGATTTCGATGCCGCCATTGCCCGGTATCGTGCCGCCGTAGACGCCAATCGGGCCGGCGCCGCGCTGGCGGAGATCGGCAGCATCGAACGGTTCCGGCACGACCCCACGGCAGCCCGCGCGGCACTGGAACAGGCACTCACTTTGCCGGCCATTAGCCGTGCTGCGGCGCAGGTGGAACTCGGTACCGTGACGCTTGCGACCGGTGCTGCGGCGAAGGCGGCCGCCCTGTTCAACGAGGCCCATGCGACGTTCGTGGCAAGTGCCGATCCGGTCGGCGAGGCCAAGGCGCTGCTTGGGATCGGCGATGCGGCGATGGTGCTGCGGGAGTGGGGGACAGCGGTCGTGTCGTATGAGACGGCGGCGGTGCGGTTCGGCGCTGCCGGCATTCCATTCGGTCAAATCGTCGCGTTGCTAGGGCAGGGCGACGCCCTGCGCGCCACCGGGGTGGTGGCCAATGGCGCCAGCATCTACGCGATGGCGGCGGGCGTGCGCGGCAGGCTCGACGGCATGGTTGCGGAGGCCAACCGGCTCTTGGGTTTGCCGGCGGTGGAACTGACTCAAACGGACGTGCCGAACCCGAACGCCGAGGGCAAGGTGCTGGCTGCGGCGACCGACCGCCGTCTGACCGCGGCGCTGGCGTACTAGCCGGGCGGCTACGACTTGCCGCGCTCGGCGCGGGGTTCCCAGCGGAACCGGCGCGCCGCGACTACCGTGGCGACAATGCCCCAGACCGCCAACCAGAACACGTGCTCGCCGATCGCGTAATGGCCGGTGCTGGCGCTCCAGGCAAACCCATTGCCGGTGAGCAACGGATTGAAGGCTTCGCCGAACGCGTGGGCGAAGTGCTTGAGCGGGAAGAAGTCGGCGACGCGCGCGAGCCACCCCGGCGTCGTGGCGGTGGGCGGGATGAATACGTCGGAGATGAACGCGAGCGGAAGCAGCGTGGCGTTCGTGATCGCCGGCGCCGCGCTGCTGTCGGGGATGAACGCCGACACCATCAGGCCGAGCGCGGCAAAGCAGGCAACGCCGGCGGCAAAGCCGACCAGCGCGGCCGGCATGTTCTCCAGCGGAATGCGAATCCCGTAGAGCAGGGCGCCAACGCCCACCATTACGACGACCGCTAGGAACGCGGCCCATACCGTCGCGAGCAACCGTCCGGCGATGTAAACCCACGGCGGCAGCGGTGTGCCGCGGATGCGCTTCAGAATGCCCGCCTCGCGGTTCGACACCGTGGCGATGGCGAGGTTGGTGTAGGCGGCGGCGACCGAGCCGTAGACGCCGAGGGACGGCGCGTAGAACTGGGCGGTGCGCAGGCTGCCGGTGCCGACCGAGCGGTTGCCGAACAGCGTAGTGAACACCAACAGCATGATGAGCGGAAACGCGATGGTGAAGAACGCGGCCATTGGCGAGCGCCAGAACAAGCGGTTGTGGTAGCGCGCTTGGCTCCACAGCAGGACGGCGACGGACGGGCGGCGCCCGGCGGAAGCTGGGGCGCCGCTCATTGGCGTTCTCCGGTGAGTTGCAGGTAGACGTCTTCCAGGCTGGGGCGCTCGACGACCAGACCGTCGAGTTCAATTCCCTGCGCGACGGCCCAGGCAGTCAGTTCGTGGAGAACGGGCGTTGGGGTATCCGTCGCGATGTTGACGGCGCCGTCGCGCAATGCCCCGCGTTGCCCGGAAGGCGGCAGGGACGCCAGGGTGGCACCATCGGGCAGCCGGAAGCGGATGCGAGCCTCCAACCGGTCGCGGCCGGCGAGATTGGCGGGCGTGCCTTCGGCAACAATCTGTCCGCGGGCGACAACGATGATGCGGTCGGCGAGCGCCTGGGCCTCGTCCATGTAGTGGGTGGTGAGCAGGATGGTCTTGCCGAAGCCGCGCAGTGCCTTGACGAGGTCCCAGGCTTGGCGCCGCGCACTAGGGTCGAAGCCAGTGGTCGGCTCATCGAGGAAGATCAGGTCCGGGTCACCTGCAAGCGCCAGCGCCAGTTCGAGGCGGCGGCGCTGCCCGCCGGATAGGGTTTTGACCCGCGCCTTGGCTTTTTCGGTGATACCGACCACGGCGATGACGTCATCGACGCCGCGCGGGTGAGGATAGAGCATGGCATGCGCCGACACTGTCTCCCGGACCGTGAGGTCCGGTTGCAAGCCGCCTTCTTGGAGTACGATACCGACCCGTTCGCGGAATTCGCGGCCGCCGGTAGCGGGGTCGTAGCCTAGGACCGAGACGTCGCCGCTAGTGCGCTGGCGGTGGCCTTCGAGAATCTCGACCAGTGATGTCTTGCCGGCACCGTTCGGGCCGAGCAGGGCGAGGACTTCGCCCTCGCCGACGGTGAAGCTGATGCCGCCGATGGCAGTGTTGGTGCCGTACCGCTTAACGACATTGGCGACCACGACCGCTGGCATCAGTTCCTCGCGTGCTTACTCGGTGAGCGTCCAGGTGTTGAACTTGCCGGGCGGCACCGCGGTTTCGACCGCGCGGGTTCTGCCGTCGGGCCACTGCGCCGTTAGATTAACAGGTCTGCCCTCAGGTATCTGGGCCGAGCAGTAGTCCTTGGGGTGATCTTGAGCCGCTTGGGCGGTGCACTTGTACGTGCCATCGGCAAACCGCCGGATGGCAAAAGCGGTCTTGCCGATGCATGGGTTCCTTGAGCGTGTAAGCGCCGGAGCAAAACTCCCTCACTGAAGCGACCGGGTTTGTCCGGTTGCGCCGGAGTAAAAGTCCGGCAGCAGATAGCCCTTTGCGGTTGGCAGAGGGTGGGGGATGAAGGGCGTGGAGTTGTATGGACGGGTTCGCTATGCGG
>CANKGV010000024.1 GCA_947481575.1 Alphaproteobacteria bacterium | reverse complement strand
CAACTCGACATCCTGCGCGCCGCCATGGCTGCCCGCCACCCCAGGAACGAGGTCGACGCTACTCTTGAACCGCAGGCCAACGCTGCGTAGCCTGCTCAACCAATGACGCCTGCCACACGATTTTCAACAATGGGCGGGACATCCCCAGCGTCGTGGCAGATGGCCGACAACGGTCTGACCTACACGATGGACTTGCGCCGCGGCGTTCATTGGCAGCGCTCCGACCGATTTGTGCCGAGCCGTGACTTCAACGCCGACGATGTTGTGTTTAGCTTCGAACGGCAGCGCACCGAGTCCCACCCCTTTCACAAGGTCTCCGGCGGCAGCTATCCCTACTTCGAGGGCATGGGGTTCGGTGACCTGATCCTCGGCATTGACCGGGTTGACGACTACACGATCCGGTTCCGCCTCGCGTCGCCCGACATGGCGTTCCTGGCTGACTTGGCGATGGACTTTGCGTCTATCCAGTCGGCCGAGTACGCCGACCGCATGTTGCGGGCTGGCACCCCCGAGGAGTTCGACCGCGCACCGATTGGTACGGGTCCGTTCCAACTGGTCCGCTACGACCGCGGCGCGCAGATCCGCTACGGGGCCCACCCTGACTACTGGCGGGGCCGGTCACCGATCGACACGTTGGTGTTTGTCGTTACGCCGGACCCGCTGATCCGCTACGCACGGTTGCGTAACAACGAGTGCCAAGCGATGCCGTATCCGAACCCGGGCGATCTGGACACGATCCGCCGGGACCGCTCGCTGGTGGTGGTCGAACAGCCGGTGTTGGGAACGAGCTACTTGGCCTTCAACACCGAGAAAGCACCGTTCAACAACAAGCTGGTCCGCGAGGCCGTGAACTTGGCGATCGACCGCGCCGCGATCATCCGCGCCGTGTTCGCCGGCGGGGCGCAGCCCGCGGCCAACCCGCTACCGCCTGAAATGTGGGGTGTCGACCCCTCGACGCGGCAGTTCGGGTACGACCCCGCACGTGCGCGCGAGCTGCTCGCCCAGGCCGGCGTGGCGCCTGGCACGCGCGTTACGCTGTGGGCGATGACCGTCCAACGGCCGTACAATCCCGACGCCAAACTGATGGCGCAATTGATTCAGCAGGACTTGCGCGTTGTGGGTATCGCCGCAGAGATCGTCACCTACGACTGGTCCGAATACCTGCGCCGCACCGCGAACGGCGAGCACGACCTGATGCTGTTCGGCTGGATCAGCGACAACGGCGACCCTGACAATTTCCTCACCCCACTGCTGAGCTGCCAGGCGATTGGCGGTGGGTTTAATCGCGCGCGCTGGTGCTCGCCCGAGTTCGACCAGCTGACGACGGAAGCGGTCCGCACGGTCGACGCGGACCGGCGCGCCGATCTGTACCGGCGCGCCCAGGCGGTGTTTGCCGACGCCCTGCCGTGGGCACCGATCGCGTACCCGCATAGCTACCTCGTTCTGCGTGGCGAGGTGACGGGGTACCAGACCAACCGGTTCGGCCTGCACGCGTTCTACGGCGCCGACGTTCGGTAGCTTGGTGGTCGCGCTCGCGGGGCTCATTCGCCGGCTCCTCGGCCTGTTGGTGGTGCTGGTTGCGATCTCCGTCGTCGCGTTCGCACTACCGCGGCTGGCGCCCGGCGATCCCGTTGAGACGCTGTCGGGGGAACATCGGCTCAGTTCCGCCGCACACGACCGGATGCGCCACGAGCTCGGGCTGGACCGGCCGTTGGCGGCCCAATACCTCGCGTTTGTCGCCGGCGCTGCGTCGGGCAACCTCGGCACGTCGATCTATTCACGCCAGCCGGTGGCCGCAGAGCTGGCGGCAGCGCTGCCGGCAACGTTGGAACTCGCCGTGCTTGCCCTGCTGATCGCGGCCGTAGTCGGCGTTTCTGCCGGCTGGATGGCCGCGCGGCGGCGCAACGCGGCATTGGATCGGGCATTCACGCTGGCGGCGGCGCTATTTCAGTCGGTGCCGGTCTACTGGCTCGGCCTTGTCTTGGTGCTGGTGTTCGCGCTCGCCTTGCCGTGGGCGCCGGTCGCCGGGCGCATCTCCCCCGCGTTCGCGGTCGTTCCGGTCACCGGCTTCCTGCTGCTCGATGCAGTATTGGCGGGCGCGTGGGACGCCGCCGCGTCCGCGGCCGCGCACCTAGTGTTGCCGGTGGCGGCGCTGGTGCCGCTGCCATTGGCGCAGATCGCGCGCACCACGCGCTACGCAATGCTGGAAGAGGTTGACGCCGCTTATGTGCGGACCGCTCGCGCCAAAGGTGCGACGGCGACCCGGGCCTCGGTGCACGCATTGAACAACGCGATGGTCCCCGTGCTTCAGGCAGGCGGACTAATCGCAGCGCAACTCCTCGGCGGGGCAGTGATCACCGAGTCGGTCTTCGCTTGGCCCGGGCTCGGGCGGTGGCTCCTGCTCGCCGTGCAGCACCGCGATTATCCGGTCTTGCAGGGGGGCCTGATGGTCGTCGCGATCCTCGTGGTAGCGGCGAGTTTGGCCACCGACGCGGCCGCCCGGATGATCGACCCGCGGCTTCGCGAGAGGCGTACGTGAAGCCCGGGGCTGTGCCGCGCCTGACTGGCCGGAGTGCCTGGGAGGTGTTCGGGATTGTCCTGGTTACGGGGGCGGTCGGGGCGGCGGCCTTGGCGGGCTGGTTGGCCCCGCACGACCCAATCCAGCAGTACCGCGAGACCCTGCTAATTCCACCAGCTTGGCTGCCGGGGGGGAGCAGTGCGTTCCCCCTTGGGACCGATGCGGCCGGGCGCGATCTGTTGGCCAGAATCCTATACGGCGCGCGGGTTTCCGTGGCCGCGTCGGTGGCCGTCGTGGTGCTCGCGATGGTAGTCGGCGTCACTTGCGGGTTCGTTGCGGGACTGGCGCGGGGTTTCGCCGCCGGTGCTATCATGCGGACCGCCGATGTGGTGCTGTCGGTGCCTCCGGTTTTGCTCGCGATGGTGGTCGCCATCACGCTGAGCGCAGGCACGGCGGGTGCGATTGTCGGAGTGGCGCTGGTCTTGGTTCCGGGGTTCGTTCGCACAACGAAGTCCGGGGTGCAGACCGAGATGGCCAGGGAACACGTACTCGCGGCGAGGGCGCTCGGAGTAAGCGTGTGGCGGCTGGCGGCGCGGTCAATCTTACCCGGCATCGCCGGGTTGTTGGTGGTGCGGGGAACGTTGGCCGTGTCGGAAGCAGTGCTTGGGTTCGCCGCGCTTGGGTTCGTCGGGTTGGGAGTCGCGGCGCCTGCGCCGGAGTGGGGCACGATGGTTGCAGAAGCTCAGTCTTACGCGATGCAGGGCTGGTGGACTGTTGTGTTTCCCGGTGCCGCGATTGTCGCTACGGTTTTGGGGTTTAACCTTCTGGGGGACGCGTTGCGCGATCGCCTGGATCCGAGGTTGAGGTAGTCTTGAACGGCACAGTCACCGACACCCTGGAGGCTCGCGGCGTAGTCCGCGTTGCGGAAGCTCGGCGCAAGGTCGTGACGATTCTGTTCGCCGACATCGTCGCGTCGTCCCAGGTCGTGATCGGACGCGATCCGGAGAGCGCCAACGAATCCCTGTTGGCCACTCTGCAAACGATGATCGAGGCCGTTCAGAGTCTGGGCGGCTCCGTCACGCAGGTGCTGGGCGACGGCATCATGGCGGTGTTCGGCGCTCCTGCGTCCCAAGAAGACCACGCGCTTCGCGCGTGTTTGGCGGCTCAGCGGATGCAGGCAGCGGTCGCGAAGCTTGCGGCGGTCGGCGGCGATGCTGCGGCGCGGGTCCGGATCGGCATCAATTCGGGCCCGGTCCTCGCCCAAGAGATTCGGCCGGACCGCTGGCCCGAGTACCGCATGGCAGGCGAGGCTGTGTACATCGCTGCGCGCTTGGCCGCGGCGGCCAAGCCCGGCACTACGCTGGTGACGCCCGAGACAGTGAGCCTCGCGCCAGACGCGGTATTTGCGAAACCCGGCCCGGCGGTTTTGCTCAGCCCTGGGATGCCGAGTGTGGCTTCTCTCGTGTTTGCCGAAGTGAAACTCGTCCGCGGCACCAACTTGGACGGTGCCGGGGCCGCGCCAATGGTCGGCCGCGCCCGCGAGTCGGGTCTCCTGCAGGAGGCGTTGGAAAGCGCGCGGTGCGGTCACGGAAGAACCCTGTTGATCGCCGGCGATCCGGGGATCGGCAAGAGCCGCTTGGTTGCGGAGTTCGCTCGCGATGCGCGCTTGGCCGGCGTCCGCACCGTAGTGAGCGCATGCTTGCCCCCGCACTTGCCGCGCGCCAGTGAGCCGATTCAGGAAATCGTCGCAGGCGCGCTCGGGTATTTGGGTGCGCGCGACGCCGCCGTACGTTCGCTAGAAGGTCTGGATACGCTTCACGCTGCCGCGGGGCATGCCTTGCTGGGCGACACGGCCCCAGTGAACGCATGGCGCTCGCTCGACGCTGCTGGCAAACGCAATCTCATGCTTGCCGCTGCGGTGCATATTCTCATCGCAGTGGCTGTCGACGAGCCCCTTCTGCTCGTCGTCGAGGACATGCACTGGGCGGACTCGGATTGCGGCCAGTTGCTGGAACTACTGACGGCCCGCATCCACCAGGCATCGATCCTGGTGGTCCTGACCGCGCGGACCAGCAGCGAGGCGCGGGACTTGCCGTGGCCCAATACCCGTCTGTTGCCGCTTGGGCCGCTGACCGCGGCCGACAGCAGCGTCCTGATTGACCGTGTGTTCGGCGAGGCGGCGCCGCGTCCGTTGCACGATCTGCTGATCGCCAAGACCGAAGGCAATCCGTTCTTCTTGCTCGCTTGTGCGATGGCAATGCGCGAGGCCGCCGGGGCGGCGGCCCGGGGTGCGGCCGCGCGCGGTCGCGACTGGGAACAGGATTTCCGGGTGCCGTCGAGCGTGCACAGCGCAATCGCGGCGCGCATCGATCAATTGTCGGCCGTCGAGCAAGAGGTGCTCTACCGGGCCGCCGTGATCGGACAAACCTTCGACTACCGGCTATTGGCCAAGCTGTGCGGCGAGGGGCAGCAACTGTTGGGCACCCTCAATCGTCTCGGCGAAGCTGGGTTCGTTCACCGCACACGCGTAATTCCGAATTTGGAATTCAGTTTCACCCACGCGTTGATGCACGAAGTCGCATACGCGTCGCTGCCAAAAGCGTTGCGCATCGATCTGCATCGGAGCGTTCTGCAGATTCTGCGGCGGCCGTCGCAACGTCACCCGCTCAATCGGGTGGCTCTGATGGCGTACCACGCATACCGTGCCCAAGTGTGGGGCCGCGCGTACCTGTACGGGCACGAGGCCGGACGAATCGCGGCAGCGCATTCCCGTCACAAGGAAGCATCGGTTCTGTTCGGTGAGGCCGCGCGCGCCTTGGCGCATGCGCGCCGCTCTCCTCGCAACGACGTGCGCACGGCAGATGTCCTTCTCGGGCTCGCCGACGCGTTGCTGCCGCTCGGCCAATCCGAGCAGGCGCGCGGGCACCTTGATGCAGCGCGCGTCGCCGCGCGGCGTTCGCGTGACCCGCGCGTGCTCACCAGCACGTTGTGCAGTGTTCTGCTGCACAGTTGGGTGACCGGCAACCTGGATGAGGCGCACCGCGTGGGCCTGCGGGCGTTGCGCAGTGCGCGGGCCTCAGGGTTTGCCGATCTCGAATTGCTGGCCACGGGGCGCCTCGGCGCCCTCGCGGTGGATCGTGGCCACTTCCGCCTAGCGGTGAAATATCTGACCGAAGCGACGGCAGCGTCGCGTGCCGAATCAGGCGTGATGGTGCCCGGGTTCTTGGTTGTTCATCCGGTGATGTTCCATGCGCCGTTGGCGTTGGCCCTGGCGGAATGTGGCCGCTTCGACGAAGCAATCCGGCTGGCGGACGAGGCATTGTCGGCCGCCGAGCAGTCCGGGCACGCATTCAGCCGCGTCTATGCCCTGCTCTATGCAGGCGGCGTCTACCTTCGCAAAGGCGATTCCAAGCGCGGCATTGGTTTGCTCGACCAAGCACTCCAGACTTGCCAGGCGATTGGCTCCAATCTGTTGTACCGCCGCATCGTTAGCGCCTTGGGATATGCGCTGACTCTTGACGGGAACCTCGAGGCCGGTGTCAGCCGGCTCGAAGAGGCGATCGCGGGCGCCACCAACGACCCGGTCTTGTGCCAGCTATCCCAGCAGCTCGGGTGGCTGTCGCTGGCCCTCTCGGCTGCCGGGCGTGTCCAGTTCGCCATCGCGGCCGGTCGGCGTGCCGTGGCCGCGGCCCAAGCGCACGGCGAAAAGGGTTACGAGGCGTGGGCTTGGTACGCGCTTGGCAAGGCCCAGAGCGATGCCGACCCTGCGGCCGCCTCCCGTTCGCTGTGGCAGTCGTTGTGGATCGCAGGGCGCCAGGGCATGCGTCCGCTCGTGGCCCAGTGCACTTTGGAACTCGGTGCGCACCTCGCCGGCAGTCACCCGGCGCAGGGTAACGACTTCGTCCGTTCTGCCGGCCGCGATTTCTCGCGCATGGCGATGGACTACTGGCGCGTTCAGGCCAAAGGCATTCTGTGCATGCCCGCCGGACCCCGGCGCGGAGAGCAGCTGAACTAAGCTGCCTCTTTGCTCGTCACTCGACGAGCCTTCTTCGGAAACGCCGCATCCCGGCACGCCTCTGACGCCGCCGCTATCAGCAGCGCCGCAAGCGGCGCCTGCTGGTTTTGCGCTTCAGCGCTGAGCTGATCCAAGCACGCTTTGATGCCATTCAGGGCTTCGTAGCGCGGGGGCTTCCGCGTGGCGCGAACCCGCGTGTCGGTTGTCTGCTTCATTTACACAACTCCGTACCCGGTGAAGTCCCGGCATTGGGCGCTGTCGGCCCCGGCATTGCTGTGAATTCCTTCACAGAGAATGCGCTGTACGTCGCCATAGTAGCCAGCGGTTGAACATAACGGGCAAGGAACACTCAATGCTCATGGATCCGAAGAACGTCGGCAAGATCGCAGTGCGTGGTCCCGACGGGGTTTTGTACGAAGTTGGTGGTGGTACGTGCGTAGCCGTCCAGTCCGACGCGAACGTGGTTGCCGTAGCACCGGCGCCGATTGCGTCCGCGGATCAGGCAGCGGGCCGCTGGGCAGTCACGCCCGACGCGGACGCAGGCCGTTGGGCGATCACCCCGGAAGTGAAGGCCGATGCCGACGCGGGCCGCTGGGCAATTTCGCCCGACGCTGACGCGGGCCGTTGGGCGGTCACCCCGGAAGTGAAGGCTGATGCCGACGCAGGCCGCTGGGCGATTTCGCCTGACGCGGACGCCGGCCGTTGGGCGATCACCCCGGAAGTGAAGGCCGATGCCGACGCAGGCCGCTGGGCGATTTCGCCCGACGCGGACGCCGGCCGTTGGGCGGTCACCCCGGAAATGAAGGCCGACGCCGACGCGGGCCGTTGGGCGATTTCGCCTGACGCGGACGCCGGCCGTTGGGCGATCACCCCGGAAGTGAAGGCCGATGCCGACGCGGGCCGTTGGGCGATTTCGCCCGACGCGGACGCCGGCCGTTGGGCGATCACCCCGGAAGTGAAGGCCGACGCCGACGCGGGCCGCTGGGCGATTTCGCCCGACGCGGACGCCGGCCGTTGGGCGGTCACCCCGGAAGTGAAGGCCGATGCCGACGCGGGCCGTTGGGCGGTTACGCCGGACGCCGACGCTGGCCGCTGGGCGGTCACCCCGGAAGTGAAGGCCGATGCCGACGCGGGCCGCTGGGCGATTTCGCCCGACGCGGACGCCGGCCGTTGGGCGGTCACCCCGGAAGTGAAGGCTGATGCGGATGCGGGCCGTTGGGCGGTTACACCGGACGCCGACGCTGGCCGCTGGGCCATTACTCCCGACGTTGCGTCGTAACTGACAATGGCGGCCGCCGGCCGGCGTGGCTGGCGGCCGCTCTTCTTCCGGGTGACACAATGACCACAGCCCCGACCTCGATCGCCGAACACCTGCGCGCGGGCCAGCTTGGCCTGGGCGTCAAGAAATATCGCGCTGGCACCGAACGCACGGTCTCGCCAGAAGAGACGCTCAACGCAGTTCTGCCGCTCCTGCCGGCGATGGGAATCACGCGCGTTGCCAATGTCACGGGGCTCGACAGTGTCGGCATCCCGGTGGTCATGGTGTCGCGTCCCAATTCGCGGTCGATCTCGGTGGCCCAGGGGAAGGGTGCGACGCTTGCCGCCGCGAAAGCGTCGGGTGTGATGGAGGCGATCGAGTCGTACCACGCCGAACACATCACGCTGCCGCTCAAGCTCGCGAGCTATGAGGAACTGCGGTACACCCACAACGTGGTTGATGTGGCGAAACTGCCGCGGCTCGCCACGACCCGCTATAGCCAACACGCGCCGTTGCTGTGGATCGAAGGCCGCAGCTTGGTCAGCGGTGATAACGTTTGGGTGCCGTATGAAACCGTTCACCTGAATTACACGACACCCTTGCCTCCGGGCCACGGCTGCTTCCTCGCCAGTTCCAATGGCTTGGCGTCGGGCAATACTCTTGAGGAAGCCGTAAGTCACGGCATCTCGGAAATTGTCGAGCGCGATGCGGCCACGCTATGGCACCTGCGCGATGCGGCGGCGCAGGCCGCTACGAAGGTCGATCTCGACACGATTGACGATGGCTGGGTGAACGAGCTGATCCAGCGCTTCCTCAATGCTGGTGTCGATGTCGGCATCTGGGAAATCACGTCCGACATCGGCCTGCCGGCGTTTTTGTGCCGCGCGGTACAGCGTGACGGTGCCCGCTACGGAATGCGCCCGGCCGTCGGAATGGGGTGCCATCCGTCCAAGGTGATCGCCGTTCTGCGGTCCCTCACCGAAGCTGCCCAAAGCCGGCTGACGTTCATCTCCGGTGCGCGCGATGACATGCCGCGCAGCGAGTACGAGCACTTTCTCGATCCGGCCGTGCAGGCGCGCTGGAGCGCGCAGGTTACCGGCGTGAAGGGTACTCGTGATTTTCGCGCGGTTCCAAGCGTCGCTACCGATGCGATCGGCCGCGACATCGAAACCGAAGTGGCGCGCATCCTTGCCGCCGGCGGCACCGATGTTGTGATGGTGGATCTGACCAAGCCGGAATTCGGCGTTCCAGTGGCGCGGGTCGTCATTCCCGGCCTCGAAGGCATGGATCACGCCGGTTACCTCCCGGGCGCGCGCGCCCATTACCAAGCGGGCGCTGCTGCCCGCGCAAACCAAAGGTTGGCGTCATGAGTGCAGTCATCTTTACCGGTCCGAGCCTTCCGCCAAGCGCCGCGCGCAAGTTGATCGACGCGGAAATCCTTCCGCCGGTTGCCCAAGGCGACATCATTCGGGTCGTCGGCCGCAAGCCGGATGCAATCGGCATCATCGACGGCTTCTTCGAAAACGTGCCGTCGGTGTGGCACAAGGAAATCCTGTTCGCGCTGTCCAATGGCATCCCGGTGTACGGCGCGGCCAGCATGGGCGCGTTGCGCGCGGCGGAATTGCATGCGTTCGGCATGATCGGCGTCGGCGCCGTATTCGAGGCGTTCCGCGACGGTGCGCTGGAAGACGACGACGAGGTGGCCGTGGTCCACGGCCCGGCCGAACTCGGCTACCTGCCGTTGTCCGAGGCGATGGTCAACATTCGCTGCACGCTGTCCGATGCCCGCGCCGGAGGTATACTTTCCGAGCAAGCACGGAAGGTATTCGAGCGGGTGGCCAAGGAAATGCCCTACAAGTCGCGTAGCTACGACCTGATTGCCCGGCGTGCCGGCGAGGGCGGTGTTGCTGCGTCGGAAGTTGACCGCTTCCGCGCGTGGCTGCCATCTGGCAGGCGCGATGCCAAGCGGGAGGACGCCGTGAGTCTGGTACGTACCGTGTCTACCCATGTCGCGGGTGGCCTGGCCCGCGCCAAGCCGCGGTTTCATTTCGAGCACACGACCCTTTGGGCGCGCGCGTTCAGCGATGCGGGCCGGGTTGGCGCAATGCGCCGCTGATGTCGCAGGCGGAGACCCTTCGCAACCTCGTTCTCGGCAATGCCATCCTCCGGGTCCTTGCGCCCGCCGAGGTGGACTACTTGGTCGCCGCCTCAACGGTCCGCAGTTACGAAAAGAACCGGCAGATCTTCCATCGCGGCGACCCCGGCGATGGGCTGTACCTCATCGTCTCGGGGCAGATCGGCATCAAGACGCTGTTTCAGGACGGCAACGAGATCTTTCTGAACGTCTTGGACAAGGGCGACATCTTCGGCGAGATCGCCGCCATCGATGGGGGTGAGCGCACCGCCGGGGCCGTGGCCATGGAGGCGGTACAGCTATTGTTCGTCGAGCGGCGCGTGGTCCACGAGTTGTTGGGCCGCAACAACCGCCTGTGCGTGCGTCTGCTGGAACTGGTGTGCGAGCGCCTGCGCTGGACCAGTGGCGTGATCGAGGACTCGCTTAACCGCGCCATCCGCTCGCGCCTAGCCAGCCGCTTGCTCAGGCTGGCGGGAGAGCACGGCGCCACGCGCCAGGACGGCACAGTCATCCAACTCAAGCTGACCCAGGAGATGCTCGCCCGCATGCTCGGCGCCACCCGCGAGAGCGTGAACAAAGAACTCATGGGGTTCCAGCGCGCCGGCCTCATCACTCGCAGCCGGGGCTATGTCACGATTCGCGATGCCGGTGGTCTCTCGCGCGCGTCCCAGGAAGACGACCTCTAGCCGCGGCTTGCGCGCCGTCCACCGGCGCGCGCACACTTCCGCCGGTTGTCATGGCGGACGCCTCTCAGCACCTGTCCGAGTTGCTCGCCCAGCAACAGCGGACGCCCGGCGATCCCGCACTCCTGCGCGCGCTGGGCCGCGCCTATGTCGGACAGAACGACTGGGCCAGCGCAGCGCAATGGCTCGCGAAAGCGCTCGTGGCGCAGCCGGGCGATGCTGGCCTGCGGTCGGCCCTGATTCGCGCCGCCGGGTTGCTGCAGGCGTCTTCGCTCTACGGTACCGCGTTGGCGGCATTCGATGCGCTGCTCAGTGACGACCCAGGCAATCGCGAGGCCTTGCAGGGCAGGGCGGCCACGCTCCAGTTGCTGGATCGGGGCGAAGAGGCGCGCCTGGCCTTCGAGCGCGCGATCGCTGCAGCGCCGGACGACCCGGCCGCGCGCATCGGCTACGCGGTGCTTTTGCACGGGCAGCGCCGGTTCGAGGAGGCCGTGCTGGCGTTCCGCCGCGCGCTCGAACTGGACCCCGGCAACGCTGCCGCCACTGCCCATCTGGTGAACGCCAAACGCCGCCTGTGCGATTGGCGCGAGCTTGACGCCCTCACGCACCAAGTGATCGCGGCGACCCGGGCCGAACTGGCGTCCGGCGATCCCGTGTCGGCGCCGATGCTGGGCTTCCTGGCCACGGGTGCCCCGTTTGCGCTGTGCATGGACGTCGTCCGGGCCGTTGCCGCAGGGGTGGCGCGCGCCGCGTCGGCGCAGCGCACCGAGCCCTTCCGGTACGCGCGGCGCGGCAAGCGCCTCCGCATCGGCTTCCTGTCGCCGGATTTTCGTGGGCACTCGGCCGGGCGAATGGCCGCCACATTGGTGAGCGCACTCGATCGTGGCCGGGTTGAACTGTTCGGTTACTCGCTGGTGCCCGATGCCAACCGCGACGACACTACCGCTTGGTTTGCCGGGGTGTTCGACCGGTTCCGCGACATCTCCCACGACGCCGCCGCAACTGCGGCCGCCCACATCAATGCGGACGGGATCAATGTTCTGGTCGACCTGGCCGGATACACCCGCGGTGCACGTCCTGAGATTCTCGCGCTGCGTCCGGCGCCGGTGCAGTGCCACTACCTAGGGCTGAATCTGCCGCTCGGGGGCGACTGGTGCCCCTGGTTGATCGCGGATCGGACTTCGTACGCGGATCCTGCGGTCGCGGGCGCTGTCCCTGCGCGCATCGCCTGGCTGGACGGTCCGTGGGCCGCTACGCCGCGCAGCGCGGACGTACCGATGACCCGCAGCGAGGCGGGGTTGCCACCCGAATCGTTGGTGTTCGCGGCCTTCGCCGAGCCGCACAAGTTCGACCCGGAGTCGTGGCGCGCTTGGATGGGGCTTTTGAAGGCCGCCCCCTCCGCGCGGCTGTGGCTGCTGGATGGTGGCGACACCGTGCGCCGCAACCTCGTGCGCTATGCGGCAGCCGCGGGCGTCAGCGGTGACCGCCTAGTGTGGGCGCCGCGCATTGCCAACGCCGAACACCGGCGACGGTTGGTCTGCGCCGACATCGCCCTTGATACGTGGGTGCAAAAGAGCGGCGCCACGGTGCTGGAATTTCTGGCAGCGGGCGTACCGGTCCTCACGACGCGCAACCCCGGGCCGGCATTCGGGGCGGCGCTGGTTGTCGCGGCAGGCATCCCGGAATGCGTGGCAGAGAATCTTGCCCATGCCATGGGTGTGGGGGCTGAACTCGCCCATGACCCAAGCCGGCTCGCACGCTTGCGCGCCCGCCTGCAGGAACCCGCTCCGCTATTCGATCCGCGGCGCTGGGCGGCACAGGTGGAGGCGGCGTTTGCCGCGATGTGGGATGCCGTCCACCCTACCGGCAGCTGACGGACTCACGGACGGGCCGGTGAGGTCGAACTACTCATTCGTGCGCGCCGCCGCCTAACTGACACCGGCGGAAAAAATTGGGGCCGGCCGGGGGGCAATCCCCTGGCCGGCCCCATTCGTCTGCGCGGCTACTTGCCTTTGCCCTTGGGCGCCGAAGTGTTGGCGCCGTACTTCAGGCTCGCGGGCGGCTTCGCCTTCTCCTGCTTCGGCTTCTTGGCTTCCTTGGTGCTGCGCTGCTGACTCTTGGCCATGGGTTTCCTCCAAGCACTGCGATCCCATCACCTATGCCTCGCTCGCGCGCGGCGTGCAAGTGTGAACCGCGGGCAGGCACGGCGCCGGTCAGGCAAACGACGAGGGTGGCTAGAAACAGCGCTCGTACGGTCATCACCAGGAACCTTACTTGGCTGTGCCAGCACCTGCATCGATTGCGGCCCGCACCGCCGCCACACATTCGGCGTGATCTTGCTGCCCCATGAGTCCGTTGGCTGCGGCAGCGCACGCGGCGATCCAAGTATTCGCGCCCGGTGGGCTCAATCTGCGTCCGGAGCGCTAGCAATGACCAAGACCGTCATCCAACACGTCCTCGCGCGTCTGCGGGCCATCGGTGTGACCGATGTCTTCGGAGTGCCCGGAGACTATTCTTTCCCCGTCAATGACGCGATTTGCAACGATCCGGACATCCGTTGGATCGGCTGCTGTAACGAACTCAATGCCGCCTACGCCGCCGATGGCTACGCCCGCATCAAAGGCGTGGCGGCGCTCTGCACGACTTACGGAGTAGGAGAGTTGAGCGCGCTCAACGGGGTTGCCGGTGCCTATGCCGAGCACCTTCCGGTGTTCCATCTGGTGGGAACGCCCAATATGGCGACGCAGGCGGCGCACGCCCTGACGCATCACACCTTGGGCAACGGCGAATACGGCCTGTTCCGGCGCATGGCCGAACCTGCGGTCTGCGCCACCGCGGTGATGACGCCGCAAAATGTTGCCTATGAAACCGAGCGCTTGATTGCCGAAGCGCTCTATCACCGGCGGCCGGTCTACATGGCCTTCCCCGCCGATCTCGCCAACCAGCCCGTACTCGGGCAGGCGCAGCCGGTTGCCGCGCCGCGCAGCGATCCCGCCGCGCTCGCCGCCGCTGCCGGTGCCATCGGCGCCGCACTCGAAGGTGCGGTGTCGGCCTGCGTTGTCCCTGGCATTCTCGTGGCGCGCGCAGGGTTGCGCACCGCCTTGCAGGACGTGATCGACGCTTCCGGTCTGCCCTTCGCCACCATGTTCATGGGTAAGTCGGTGCTCGACGAGCAACAGTCCGGCTACGCCGGCATTTACGATGGCACGCTGATGAACGAGGACGTGCGCGCCTTCGTCGAGGGCTGCGACCGGGTTGTGATCGTCGGCGCGGCCATGACCGATTTCAACACCGGCGCCTTCACAGCACAGCTCGATCCGGCAACGACGATTACCATCGGGCATCACCGAACGCGGGTGGACGGCAAGACCTATCCCAATGTCGAAATGGGCGACCTTCTCGTCACGCTCGCCGGCCGGCTGCCCAAGCGCGATTGGAGGAAGATCGCGGCGAACACTCTAGGTCCTTCTGTCGGCGCGGGCACCGACCCGATCAGCGCCGCCGCGCTCTATCCGCGCTGGGAGAATTTCCTCAAGGCCGACGACATCCTCATCGCGGAGACCGGCACTGCTTCCATGGGCCTCGCCTTTGCGCTGATGCCGCGGGGCGCGACGTTTCACAACCAAACGCTGTGGGGCTCGATCGGCTGGGCGACGCCGGCCGCGTTCGGCGCTGCGGTCGCGGCTCCCAACCAGCGCGTCGTGCTGGTGACCGGGGAGGGCGCGCATCAGCTCACCGTCCAGGAAATCGGCCAGTTTGCGCGGCTCGGCCTTCGCCCCGTCGTCTTCGTGCTCAACAATGGCGGCTACCTGATCGAACGCCTGCTCGGCACGGCGCCGGATAGTGCGTACAACGACATCGCACCGTGGCGGTACACGGAGCTGCCGCACGCCTTCGGCTGCGATGACTGGATGACAGCGCGCGTGACGACGTGCGGTGAATTCGATGCCGCGTTGGAGCGCGCAGGAAAGGCCAAGACCGGCGTCTATATCGAAGTTGTCACCGATCCGTGTGCCGCATCGCCGCTCGCGACGAAGCTGCATGATGCGGTGAAGACGCTGTACATGTCGTAAGCGCTGGATGCGATCACGGAGAACCAAGGGAAATGGACATTCGATGAAGCCGGATAGCGCGGCACGGGACTTTCCGGTCGTTTGCGTGGGCGGGTCGGCGGGCGGCCTTGACGCCTATATCCGGTTGCTACGGCATTTGCCGGCCGACATGGGCGTCGCGATCGTCATCGTCAATCACTTGCGAACCGTCGCCACACTGCTGCACGAGATTCTTCCGAAGTACACTTCGATGCCGGTTGAATTGATCACCGAGGGATTACTCATCCAGCCGAACCACGTGTTCATCATCCCCGAGCAGCGTGACTTGCACGTCCTTGATGGAGATTTCCGTCTGGAGCCGATATCCAAGCCCAGGGGATGGCCCGATGTGATTACGGTCTTTCTGCGTTCGCTGACCGAGCATTGGGACGGCAAACTAATTGCGGTCATCGTCTCCGGGTATGACGGCGACGGGGCCAAGGCGCTGTGCGGAATAAAGGAAGTGGGCGGAGTTACGATCGCGCAGAAGCTGGAGACAGCGGCGCAGCCCGATATGCCAGAAAGCGCTATCGCAAGCGGTTGCGTCGACTTCGTTCTTTCGCCCGAGGAAATCGCTGGGGCAATCGTGCGAATTGCCCGCGCCGAGGCCTAAGCCAAGCGCCCCAGGTACCACCCCCACACTAAGCGGGGGTAGTACCTAAGAAAGTGGCCTGAATCGTGGTGCTGGCTGGGGGACTCGAACCCTCGACCCCTTGATTACAAATCAAGTGCTCTACCAGCTGAGCTAAGCCAGCGTATGGGCTCATTCGCACCAAATTGTGTGCCTGGGTCAAGGTCCCTCAGCCCGGCGGGTGAATCGTACGGTAAGGCCCCGACCGGCCCGAGCCGATCCCTGAGTTTCGGGTGTTCCGTCCGGCACAAGGGGCAGGGGGTGATTGCTGCTACCCATGGTTCAGTAGCCTCATCCAAGGGAACCAACCCATGACCAATTTCTCGCGTATTGCCGTTGCGCTGTTTCTCGCCGGGACCGCCGCGCTCCCCGTCTCGTTCGCCACGTTTGAATCGGCCCAGGCCGCCACGGCCGCCGACATCAACCAGGATGCCGACCAGGCCCTGAAGACCCTGTACCGCACCAATCCCGTTGCCGAACAGATCGGCAAGAGCGCCCGCGCCGTGCTGATCTTCCCGAACATCGTCAAGGCCGGCTTGGTCTTTGGCGGCAGCTACGGTGAAGGCGTGTTGCGCCAGGGCGGCAGGAATGTGGATTACTTCAATTCCGTCTCGGCCTCGTGGGGCCTGCAGGCCGGTGCGCAGTCCTACGGCTACGTCGTATTCCTGATGAACGCCAAAGCTGTCGACTACCTGAACCGCTCTGACGGCTGGGAACTGGGCGTGGGCCCGACCGTCGTCATCGTCAACGACGGTATGGCCAAGAATCTCTCGACCACGACGCTACAGGATGACGCCTACGCGTTCATCTTCAGCCAGGAAGGCTTGATGGCCGGCGTCAGCATCGAAGGAACGAAGATTTCCCAGATTAAGCGCTAACGATCCGATTGAGGCCGCAGCACCGTTCGCTACGTCCGCGAACGGCGCTGTGGGCCTGATCCGGTCCTAGCCGGTCGCCATGCGGAACCAGCACAAGTCGTAGCGGAACAGCTTCTGCCAATAGGCGCGCGCCGTTTCGGGCACCGTCCCGCCGTGAACCTCCGCAATCGTGCGCTGGCCGTCGATCCGCTCCAACAGCGTCCCTTCCGCCGGCTCGAAGTTGATGCGAATGCCGTCCTGACGGAAATGCTGCAGCACCACCCACGGCGAGCGTCCCGGCGGCTGGTTGGTGCGATCGAATTGCGCGCTGCGGTGGCGGATCGGAATCAGGCTCTGCCAATCCGGCCGGTCTGGAGTGAGCCCGTACGTTTCCGGCGGCCGGTCGTCCCGGCACGCCACAAACCGGTGGCGTAGGATGCGGGTGCTGAACAGCTCCCCAACGGCGTAGCGCTCCGCCACCGGCAACTGCTCGGCGCGGGCGGCCAGCGGGCCCTTCATCCCCTGGCAGCTCGGCTCGTAATGCGCTCGCCCGTACCACTCCTGCAGCACCAGCCCGGTGCGCGCGAGCAGGGCGTACACGTCGGGCACCGTGTAGGCGCGGTCGCGCGGGTTGAGGAACAGGTCGCTGGCGCCGCCGCGAGTGTTGATCTCCGGCAGCATCGCGACCTTGCCTGCCAACGGGTGCTCCGCCGGCAGCGACCGCACCACGGCGCGGATCGCCTCCAAGTCGGCGTCGGTGCTGGTGGCCGCGGTCACGCCGATGCGCCGCACCATTTCTTGCATGTTGTAGATGCCGGCGCGGCCGTACTTGGCGTACAGCATCAGGTTCAGCGAACCTTCCGGCCGCACCACGGTGCGCAGCGCCCGCAGGCCCGCGTCCGGATCGTCCAAGTGGTGCAGCACGCCGGTGCAGATCACTAGGTCGAACTTGCCCAGGCCGCCCACGTCCTCAAGACCCATCTGCTTGTGGGTCACGTTCTGCAGTCCGTGGCGGAGGCACAGCGCCGTGGAATGGGCGAGGCTGTCGGCGCTGACGTCGATGGCGGTAATGCGCGCCTGGGGCAGCGAAGCGCCATAGATCCCGGCTTGCGATGTTCCGCACCCCGCGATCAGCACGTCCAGCTCGTCGGCAAACTTGCGCAACGGCCAGTACACGTGAAAGCACCAGCTCGGGCACCCCTCCAGCCGGGCCTCGCCGCTCAGCACCTGCGCGGGAAGCTCCTTCATCGGGTCGGGATGCGGGTACTTCTCGTAAAACGACTGGATCGGGTCTTTTTGCGCCGTCATGTCCGCAAACATAGCATCGCCGCGCGCCGGAGTTGACGCGGCACTAGCCACACCGTATCGCACTTCGACATGGTCAACGGATTCACGATCGGCGGGGTCAAGATCGGCGGCCGGGTGTTGTCGGCGCCCATGACGGGCATTTCCGATCTGCCCAACCGCCGCGCCGTCTCGCGCCTAGGGGCGGCGTATGTCGCCACCGAGATGGTGGCGTGCGACCTGCTGGCCCGTGGCCGCCCCGACGTCGTGCGCCGTGCGGCAGTGGGCGAAGGATTGCCGTTGATGGTGGTGCAGTTGGTAGGCCGCGAAGCACGGTGGATCGCCCACGGCGCGACCATCGCGACCGCGGCGGGGGCCGACATCATTGATCTTAACTTCGGTTGCCCGGCCAAGGAAGTTACCGGGAGCCTGTGCGGTTCCGCGCTGATGCGCGACCTCGACCAGGCCGAACGCCTGATCGCCGCGGCCGTAAGTGCGACGCCGTGTCCGGTGACCGTAAAAATGCGCCTCGGGTGGGACGACTCGGCCCGCAACGCCCCGGAACTAGCCGCGCGCGCCGAGCGGGCAGGGGCCAGGGCAATCACCGTGCACGGCCGCACGCGCCAGCAGTTCTACAGCGGCGCGGCCGACTGGCGCGCCGTTGCTGCGGTCGCAGCAGCAACGCGGCTCCCAGTGATTGTTAACGGCGACGTTACCGGCGCGGCGTCCGCCCGTGCGGCCCTGGCGCAGTCCGGGGCCGCTGCGGTGATGATCGGCCGCGGTGGCTACGGCCGACCATGGTTGGCCGCGGCCCTGGATCGCGCACTGGCCTCCGGCGAAGAACTTGTCGAGCCCGCTTTACCGGAGCGGCTGGCGATTGCACTCGACCACTTCCGCGAGACTCTGTGCTTCTACGGCGACACCCTCGGCCTGCGCCATTTCCGCAAGCACCTCGGCTGGTACATCCAGAACGCGCCGTGGCCGCTAGCACCCGAAGATCGCAAGGCGGCAAAGTCCCGCCTGTGTCAGGTGGATGAGCCGTCCGCCGTCGAGGACGGTCTGACCGCCCTATGGTCGCCGGCCTGACCTACTTCCCTGCGGTCAGGTCCGCCTTCATCTGCATCGACACGATCGTGTCCGGGTCAATCACCAGACCGTTGCGGTTGGCGTCGCCCTTCTTGATCTTGTCGACGAATTCCATGCCGCTGATAACCCGGCCCCATACCGTGTAGTTGCGGTCAAGGAACAGCGAATCGGCGGTAACGATGAAGAACTGGCTGTCGGCGCTGTTGGGGTCATTCGACCGTGCCATGGAAACCGCGCCCCTGGTGTGCTTTTCGCTGCTGAACTCAGCCGCGAGCTTCTTGCCGGAGCCGCCGGTACCGTTGCCCAGCGGATCGCCGGTTTGCACCATGAAGCCCTCGATCACGCGGTGGAACTTCAGCCCGTCGTAGAATTTCTGCCGTACCAGTTCCTTGATGCGGGTCACGTGGTTGGGTGCCACAAGCGGCAGCATCTCGATTTCGACAGGGCCGTCCTTCAGAGTGAGTACCAGCACGTTTTCCGGGTCCACTTGTTTGGTGGGTTGGGGTGTCGGCGCAGGCGTGGGAGTCGGCGCCGGCGTCGCCTTGGGTTCTACGCGTGCAGTTTCCACCGCGCGGTGGGGCACGCTCTGGAACGTCATCCGTGCCCCGACGACCACGGCGAGCAGGATCAGGCCAGCCACGATCAGGTAATTGAGGATCCGGTCCATAGGTGCTCCCGCCGCGAAACGACGCCGTTCCCCACACGCATAGGATACGATCCCGGGCGAGGCAAGAGCTACCGGGCCGGGGGCGTGTGCGTGCGTTGGATCGCAATCGTGGTCTTGGGGTTTTTGGCCTTGCCTGCGGTAGCCCTGGCCCAGCCGGTGGACCCAGATTCCCGCTGGGTTGTCACCGGTCAGTTCGACAACGACCTGTTTCTTTTGGCCGACCGCCACTACACACAGGGGACCCGGTTTGCGGTGCTGCCACCCGAGGCGCCGCGAAGCGCAGGAGCAATTCGACGCCTATTTCGCAAGGTACCCGTGGTGGGTGCCGGCGCCGGAGGAGCCCGTGTGGGCTTTGTGCTGGGCCAGAGCATTTTCACCCCTACCGATACAGCCCGTACCGAAGTGGTGGAAAACGACCGCCCGTACGCCGGGTGGCTATATCTGGGCGTGTCCGCCACGGTGCGTACAGATGACCGCCTCGACACGTTTGAGGCCACACTTGGTGTGGTCGGCCCCGCCTCCCTTGCGGGCCAAGCGCAGACCGCGGTCCACCGCATGCGTGCCTTTGACCTGCCCCAGGGATGGGACAATCAGCTCCACAACGAACTGGTTCCCCAGCTCTTGTTCGACCGCAAGGTGAAACTGGCACCGGCGGCACCCGGGCCTGGCGTGCGCGGGGAGTTGATCGGCAACTGGGGGTTTGCGGCTGGCACGGCCTATGTCTTCGCCAACGCTGGCATTACGGCCCGCCTCGGCTGGAACGTCGACACTGCACACGACTTCGGCCCGCCGCGCATCGAGCCGAGCCTCGCCGGCTACGACCCGTTCCCAGAGGCACTAGGCGGATACGTGTTCCTTGGCGGCGGCCTCACCGGCGTCGCGCGCAATATGTTCCTCGACGGCAATACCTTCGCCAACAGTCACCGGGTCGAAAAGCTCCCAGTGGTACTAGACCTTATCGGTGGCGCGGTGCTGTTCGTGCCGGTGGGGCGCTTCACCGGCACGAACCTTCCATCCTTGCGCGTTGCGTACACGCAGACGCGGCGCTCGCGTGAATTCCGTGGCCAAACGGCGCCCGATCGCTTCGCCGGCCTTAGTCTATCGGTTCAGTTCTAGCCGAGCAGAACCTTGCGGCGCTCCTGGTACTCCTCGGAACTCACTTCACCTTTGGCGAAGCGTTCCTGGAGAATCGTCAAGGCGCCGTTCACCGATGCCTTGGCGTCACCGTGGTGCGGCCAGCGCCGCACGCCGCGCGCCACCAGCACGATCAGCGCAACGATCGCCAGCATGATCAGGAAGCCGCCAAAGAAGTGGCCCCCGCCGAACATCGCGCCACCCATCATATGCGGGTGGGCATACCCGTAGCCGTACGCTGCCTGGGCCCACACGGGCGTTGCCGCCAGTATTCCCACGCCCGCCAACGCAATCGCCGTTCCAACACCACGCATGGCTGTATCTCTCTTGGTTCAGGTTCAACGTCCTAACCCAAGACGTGGTGCGTGGCGCGGCCCCTTACCAGACTGCCGCGGCGGATTATTGGTTACGGAAGATTGCAGCAGCTTCCGGTCACGCCGGCGTTGGTTTTGCCGACGCTCGCGCCGCGTGGCCGGTTCCGGCGCGGCGGGCGCGATACATCTTGCTGCCATCCGGCGCCACCGCCACTTCCATCACAATCGGCTCGTGGGGCTCCATGATGCCCAAGTCCCAGTCGTGGTCTGGCAGCACCGCGATGGCGCGCTTGGCGATCCGCACCACAACGTAACGCTGCTGCGGCAGCAACTCACCCGCCCATGCCTTGAGTTGCAGGTAGAAGGGCGCCTCGCGCCACGCGTCGGGGCGGCCCGGGTCGACAATCGCGGTGATGCCGCCCGCACTATTTGCCGACAGCACGATCTTCGACTTCACCGGGTGCCATTCCTCGGACAACTCCGAGGACAGATAGCCGCAGTGGAACTTGCGGCACTCGCCCGGCCGGTCCGCGTAAATGCTGCAGCCCTGGCCCGGCTTCGCGTGTTTGCACCACGTGCCTTCCGGCTTGTTCAGTTCGGCGATCGCCAACAGTTTGCAGCACAGCATGCAGCTGCCGCACGATTTACCCGGCAGCGGCCCGCCTTCCGGCATGGATGTGGTCTCGGTCATCTCAATCCTCTAGCGCGGGTGTCGACAAGCTTGCCCGGACCGCTAGGCTATCCCGTGCCCGCTGTCGCGCGCCACTCGGGAATGCTATCCGGCTTCCGCGCCGTCCTGGTTCTATCGCGCGCAGCTACAGCAGGAAGTCGGCCGCCACCAGCACCGGTGCACCGGTCATCCCGATTTCGAAATCTGCCGTGCCGTCGCCGTTCACGTCGCCCGCCACCACGCCGGCCGCGTAGCGCAGTTGCGCCGCAACGTGGCCGAACGCTTGGTTGCCGATAAAGCTGAAGTCCTGATCGCCCGCCACCGAACTATTGGCGTCGAGCGCCGTCAGGTAGATCGTGTCGCCCTGGGCATGGCTGAAGTCCTGAATCAGATCGCGCATCGTGCCCGCGGCGGAATCCGAAAGCGAAGTGAAGTCGAACCGGTCCGCGCCGCCGCTGCCGACCAGCACATCGCGCCCGGCGCCGCCGTTCAGGATGTCGGCACCGGCGTTGCCGGTCAGCGTGTTGGCCACGGCATTGCCGGTGGCGCTGATATCGCCCGTTCCGGTCAGCGTCAGATTCTCGACATTCGCGCCGAGCGCATAGCTGATTGCCGATTGAACCGTGTCGGTCCCGGCGTTGGCCGCCTCGGTCACCACGTCGCTGGCGGAATCGACGCGATAGGTGTCGTTGCCGGCGCCGCCCACCATCGTGTCGGCGCCGTCGCTGCCGTCCAGCACGTTGTTGCCGGCGTTGCCGCTGATGGTGTTGTCCAGTGAGTTACCGGTGCCGTTGATCGCCAAGACGCCGGTGAGCGTTAGGTTCTCGACGTTCGCCGCGAGCGTGTGAGACACCGAGCTTTGCACCCAGTCGATCCCAGCGCCGCCGGCCTCCACGACCGAATCGCCCGCCGCGTCGACGATGTAGGTGTCGTTGCCGGTGTCGCCGATCAGCATGTCGGCGCCGGCGCCGCCGTTTAGCACATTGGCGCCGCCGTTGCCGGTGATGGTGTTGGCCAGCACGTTGCCGGTGCCGTTCAACGACGCGCTTCCGGTGAGCACCAGGTTCTCGACATTGGCGGTCAGCGTGTAGGTAAGCCCGCCGATCACCGTGTCGGTGCCCAAGCCCGCGCCTTCGGTCACCACATCGCCGGTGGCGTCGATCAAGTAGGTGTCGTTGCCGGCCCCGCCCACCATCGTGTCCGCACCTGCGCCGCCGTCGATCAGGTTGGCGCCGGCATTGCCGGTGATCACATTGGTGAGGCCGTTGCCGGTCGCATCGATGCTGGCGGTGCCGGTCAGTGTCAGGTTTTCGACGTTGGTGCCGAGGACGTAGCTCACCGCCGCCAGCACCAGATCGGTGCCGCCGCCCGAGGCCTCGGTCACCACATCGCCGGTGCTATCGACCCGGTACGTGTCGTTACCGCCCCCGCCCAGCAACGTGTCGTTGCCCGCGCCGCCGTCCAGCACGTTGACGGCGCTGTTGCCGGTGATCGTGTTGTTGAGCGTGTTGCCGGTGCCGTTGATCGCAGAGGTACCGCTCAGCGTCAGATTCTCGATGTTGGCCAGCAGGGTGTAGGTGATGGCGCTGATCACCGTGTCGGTGCCTTCGCTGGCGTTTTCCACCACCGTGTCGCTGGCGCTGTCGACCACGTACGTATCGTTGCCGTCGCCGCCCACCAGCCGGTCGGCGCCCGCGCCGCCGTTCAGCACGTTGTCGCCGCTGGTGCCGGTGATCGTGTTGGCCAGCGCGTTGCCGGTCCCGTTGATCGAGCCGCTGAGCAGAATCAGGTTCTCGACGTTAGCGCCGAGGGTAAAGCTCACGGCCGCGCGCACCACATCGGTGCCGCTGTTGACCGCTTCGACGATCAGGTCGGTGCCGCTGTCCACCACATAGGTGTCGTTGCCGGTGCCGCCCGCCATCGTGTCGGACCCGGCGCCGCCGTCCAGCACGTTGGCCGCGGTATTGCCGGTTAGGCTGTCGTTGCCGCTGCCGCCGGTCGCGTTCTCGATCAGCGAGCGCGGGTCGTTGCCGTACAGGAACGCGTTGCTCACGTTGCCCTGGGCGCGGATCGTCAGGTTGCCGCCGCTTAGGTACGCGAGTTGCCCCTGGGCCAGCGTCGACCACGCCCCCGGCACCAGGCTGACCGTCACGGCGGTGGTGTAACCCGACAGGTCGTAGGTGTCGGTGCCGCCGCCGTCCCACACGGCGCCGTACACCGTGTTGGTGGCCGAAGCTCCCTGGCCCACGCCATCGATCGCCATGTCGCCGGTGGATGCGTTCCAGCTGTAGGTCGTGTTGCCGGCATTGGCGGTAAAGTTGGCGCCGTAGATGTACTGCAGGGCCGCGATGTCGCTCGCCATGTAGGTCTGGTTGCCGCTGCCGGCGACGTTCGTGTAGCTCAGCGGCCCGCCGATGTATGGCCGGTAGCTCATCACCGACCACTCGGTGGAATTGTGCGCCGCCGGCAGCATCCCGTGCGCCGCATCGCTCTCGTGCCCGTGCTTCAGCCCCAGCGCATGGCCGATCTCGTGCAGGAACGTGTCGAAGGCGTAGCCGGCCTTCACCGGGTCGGTGTTGCGGATGTTGCCGAACCACGCATCGCCACCCACCGCCGCCGAGCTGGGGTAGTAGGCATACGACGTCGATGGGTACGACGACCCGGAGAACCGCAGCGTCGCGTGCGCCGAGTCGGTCTCGGTGCCCTCGACAAATGTCAGGCCGGTGTAGCTGGAGACCAAGTTGAGCGCATAGCGCACCACGGTTTGCTGCGCCGACGAGAGCGCCTGGAACCCTGCGAGTGCACTAGCGTCGTAGTACCCGGCGCCGTAGTTCGAAGCGGCGCTGGGAAAGCTATAGGTGATCGTCGTCGTGCTCCACGCCACCCCGGACAACAGTCCGTTGATGTCTTGGTTCACAAACGTGCCGGTGGTCCCCACCGACGCCGTGCTCGTAACAGTCCGAACGCCCACGGCCCCCGCCTCGTACTCCGCCGCCCGCCCGAGCGCCGAATCCGTTTGCATGCTTAGGGTTAACCGGGCACCGGTCAAGCGGACACCCGTCACACCAGCTCGGCAACTATTGCCCACCGCGCTCGGCTATGCCGGGCGGTGTTCGTAGGTGTCCAGGCTGCGTCCTGGTGGCTACGCCCGTCCAGCCGCCGGATCTAGCGCTGCCATCGCCGCGCCGCGCGGCGGTCACATCGCGGCCCAAATGGAGTGTGCACATTGGGACTCTGGCGCGGCCGGGTGCATGTCACCTTGTGCCTGCGCCACCTGTCTCCACCGGAAAGAGTTTGGCCATGCCCCAGTGCACCGAAGATTTGGTCTACGGCCCCGCAAACCCCAGCCAGTTCGCCGGCACCCCCGAAATCGTCCTCGAACTGAGTGTCGTGGTGCATTTCGCCGGTGCCCGCGCCCTCACCGTTGGCCGCTGGAAGCCGATCGACGGCCGCTGGCGCTACGACCTGCTCACCTCCCAGCACGGGTGCCTCGCCGTCGTCACCGGCCTGTCCGCCACCGAATTCACTGTCGTGCCGTCCGGCATGGCAGAACTGCAAGCGTGACGGCACCTCGCCCTCGCTATCAAGGAGCCGACGCCGTGAACCATCTGGTATTGGACGTAAAAGACATCCGCGCACGTGCGCGCAAGCACATGGAAGACGGCGCGGTGACCGACGGCAATAAGTCCGACCGCAAGCAGGTCATCGCCGTGTTGAACGACGTCCTCGCCACCGAACTCGTCTGCGTTCTGCGCTACAAGCGCCACTACTACATGGCGCACGGCATCCACGCGGAACCGGTCAAGGCCGAATTCCTGCAGCACGCGGCGGAAGAACAGCAGCACGCCGACTGGATCGCCGAGCGCATCACCCAGTTGGACGGCGCGCCGAACTTCAACCCCGAAGGCCTCGCCCAGCGCAGCCACGCCGAGTACGACGAGTCCACCGATCTGCCATCGATGATCCGCGCCAACCTGCTCGCCGAGCGCGTCGCGATCGAGTCCTATTCCGACATCGTGCGCTGGCTGGGCAACGACGATCCCACCACCCGCAAGATGATCGAAGACATCCTGAAGATGGAAGAAGAGCACGCCAACGACATGGCCAGCCTGCTCGAAGGCGTCGCCGCCCACTAGCGGCCGCTACGAGGCGGCGCGCCGGCTGGATTCCTGGTGGATCACGTCCATGAGTTCCGGCCGCGATCCGGCTAGGTGGCGGAACTCGGCTACGCCTAGCTCCAGCAGGATGCAGGCATCGAGCGCTACGACGGTGGCCGTGCGGGGCGCGCCGGAGATCAGCGCCATCTCGCCAAAGAACCCGTTCTCGCCAAGCCGCACCGGCCCGCCGGGTACCCGTACCTCGACGGCGCCGGAAACGATGAAATACATCGCTTCGCCTGGCTCTCCCGCCTGAAACACCGTTTGGCCGCCGGCGACCTCGTGCCGCCGCAACAGGCGCGCGACCTCGCCGATCAGCCCTGCGCCGATCGAACTGAAGAACGGCACCTTCGCCACCAGGTCCCAGTTGCGCAGGAAGTCGCGCCGCCGCAATTCGTCCGCGAACCCCGAAGCCAGAATGCCGGCCCACAGGGCGAACACGCCGATGCCCGAAACCATCACGACGCCGGCCAACACGCGGCCAGGCAGGGTCACGGGCGTCGCATCGCCGTATCCCGTGGTAGTCAGCGTCACGATCGCCCACCACATCGCCAGCGGGATGCTGCCAAAGGTCGCTGGCTGCGCGGTGCGCTCGAGCAAGTAGGCGAGCGTTGCGGCCAGCGTCCACACGATCACGAAGGCGAGCAATACGGACAACAGCGGTTCCGCCGCGTTGCGGGCGACCCGCCGCAGCAACCCCATGCCGCTCGAATACCGCCCCAGCTTGAGCACGCCCAAGAGTCCGAACAGGTATGCGGTGTCGCGATCCAATCCGGCCAGCAGTGCCGCCGGTACCGCGGCGGCCGCCACCACGTCCACCCATGCCGATGCCGAGCGCAAATAGACGCTCAGCCCGCGCCGCCACCCGTGACGGTGGACGATCGCGAGCCGGCACCGCAGCACTACGTCTGCGGCGAAGAATGCGGTCCCGGCCCAGATCGCCGCCACGATCAGCCAGTGCCATTGTCCGGCCCATTCGTGCTCTGTGTCGGCGATGACCGCCGCCACCACGCCCGCCACGGCTACCCGATCCGCGATCGCCCACGCGCTGCGCCACGCGCGGCTATCGGCGTCCATGTCGCTCACTGCGTGTTTCCCCCCAGAAACCGTGTCTGTGTTGTGGTTAGAACGCTAGCGCAGCGCCGCCACGTCGCCCGGCAGCACCGGCGGTCCAAAATTGTTGCCCCACGCATGGCGAAGATACGTTGCGATCCCCGCGATATCGCGGTCGCTTAGCTGGTCGTAGAGCGGGGGCGAGATGTCGTCGTCGGTGCCGAGGAAAATCTGCGTGACGATATGGTCCGCTGCCCGCAGCATTTCGTTGCCGCGCAGCTTCACGCCGTAGCCGCCTTCGCCTGCGCTGCCGTGGCAACTCGCGCACATCAGCCCGTACAGATACTCCCCCTCGCGGAACAGCGCCGCCGCGTCGGGCTCCGCTTGGGCGATTTGAATGGGGTCGGCGTGGCCGGGCGCCGCCATGCCGTCCACAAACGCGGCAACGCCCACGGCAACGGCGCCGGGCCAGACCAACCACGCGAGAAGCCGTCGCGTTGCGTCCTTCACGATAGGAACGTGGACATGTGCGCGGGTTCCCCTCCGATCGCGGCCGTCCCCCGCGAGGGAGGCTCTTACTGGTCTCATCCGCGAGTAACACCTGTATCATATCGGTGCCGATTGCGGGGCCGAATACCGCGCGCTCGTTGCTCAATCGTTTCACAGCCGCGGGCTCGGCTGGCGTGCCGGTCGGCGGGCCGCCGCAGCTGCCACCTGCCGAAGTCAGATGCTGATGCGGAACGCCATGTGGGCAGGGTCCATATACGTGTACGGCATGAACCGGTCGGTTGCGTTCGGCGATGGCCAGCGAAACGTTCCTGAGCGCCTCCTGAAGCCGTTCGGCCGCCGCGCGGTGCACCGGCGGCAGCGTCGCCGCGATGTCGCGCGCGAACGAAGTGATCGGCCGCCGCGTCGGGCGCGCCAGCACCGGCGGGGATGGTGCCGGAGGTGCGGTTGGGGCGCCATTGCCCCCCGACGCTGTCAGTCTCGTGTCTGTCGATCGACGGTGCAGCGCGCGCAATCGATTCGCCCAGTGCTTACCCTCCCCTGGATTTCAGCGGGCTGATCCCTGCGCGGACGATGCGTTCCTATCGCGGCGCGGCAATCCGGCAAGGCGCAGAGTCTTCGAGGCGAGTTGAAAAAAGCCGGACCTGGGGGCGATTTCCAGAGCGCTTGTGGCAGCTTCCTACTTCTGATTGTGTTTAGTTGCTGGTGGCTAGAGTGCTGGAGTTCTTTGATGAAGTATCCGTGGGTACAGTCGGAGCGAGTGGGCTGTAGCCGCAGGGCATTCCTTCTTGGCGCAACAGGATTTGCCGCGGCGATGTCCCCCATCGGCAGTGCGGCCGGCGCCGGCATCTACGACGCGCCAGCAGCGCTCGCAACCATGCCGGGCCTCAAGGACCACGCGTCGGCGAAAGGTATCTTGTTCGGAACGGCGATTGCGCCAACCAAGAACAACCTCTCTCTCAGCGATCCGGCGTATGGGTCGGCTCTAGTCACTGAATGCAACGTCTTCGTCGCCGAAAACGCGATGAAGTGGGGATCGCTTGAGGCGACGCGCGGTGCGTTGACCTTCGGTGGTGCCGATGCCGTCGCCACCTTTGCAGAACGCTCTGGCGCGAAACTGCGAGGCCACACGCTGCTTTGGCATCAAAACGTTCCCGGTTGGGTGGAGCCGGCGCTCGGCAGCGGCGGAGCTGAGGCGGTTATTCGAAAGCACATCGCCGAGGTAGTTGGCCGCTACAAAGGTCGGGTTCATTCGTGGGACGTAGTGAACGAAGGGGTGGGGGATGCGCCAGTGGCGCGCGCCGACGGACTTCGGACCACCCCATTCTTGAACGCCCTCGGACCCACCTATTTCGACATCGCATTTGACGCCGCTCACCAGGCCGACCCGGACGCTGTCCTCACCTACAACGACTACAATCTGGAACACGGCGCTCCCTACAACGCGACGAAGCGCAATAACGTGTTGCGATTGCTGGAGGGGTTGCGGAAGAGGAACGTACCGGTCCAGGCGCTTGGCGTTCAGGCCCACCTGCACACCGGAGAAATGTTCGTTGAACGTGATTACGCACGGTTCCTCAACGACATTGCTCAGTTGGGGCTGAAGATCTTCGTCACGGAACTGGATGTTGACGATCGCGGCGCGCCAATGGACGTCTCCGCGCGCGACGCGCAGTGCGCGGATCTGGTTCGCGCGTTTCTCGACGTCACGCTGGCCCAAAAGGCGTGTACGGCCGTCCTAACCTGGGGGATCGCCGACAAGATTAGCTGGTTGAACCTCCCTCCACAGCCGCTACGAAGCGACGGTGCGACCCACAGGCCGACGGTTCTTGATGATGACTTGAAGCGCAAGCCGATGTGGCAGGCGATCGCAAGATCGCTCCTGGCGGCCGCGGCTCGATGACAATTCGCGGGCATGAGAGCGGCGTGGGGATTACCGAGACGCATAGGTCCATCTGAGACGGGTGCCCGCACCAGGATCCGAACCACGGACCCGCTGACTAAGAGTCGGCCGCTCCCACCAACGGCCGCACACTCTCGATCCGTTTGTGCAGCCCCAGCCCTGCCTCCGGGAACTTCGCCGCCAGCCGCCGGTAGAACTCGCGCCGCACATGCAATTGCTGTAGCGGCCGGGTCTTGAAGCGCACGCGCACGATCAGCGCCTTCTCGGCCATCTCCTCGATGCCCACCACTTCCATGGGCTGCAGAATCGCGTGGCCCAGGTCGTGCTCGTTGCGCATCTCGGCGCCGATGGTTTGCAGCACCGTCACCGCGCGGTCGTAGTCGTCGCCGTAGGCGAGGGGCACGTCGATGAGCGCGAAGGCGAAGTTCTTGGCCCGGTTCTCGATGGTGGTCACGGACGAGAAGGGGACCGTGAACACGTTGCCTTCCTCGTCGCGCAGGCGCAGCGAGCGCACCGTCATCGCCTCCACCACGCCGGATTCGCCCGCCACCTTCACCACGTCGCCTACCTGGATCGAATCTTCCAGCAGGATGAACATGCCGGTGATGACATCCTTCACCAGTGTCTGCGCGCCGAAGCCCACCGCGACGCCCGCCACACCGGCGCCGGCCAGCAGCGGCCCCACGCTCATGCCGAGCTCCGATAGCACCGCCATGCCGGCAAAGGTCACCACGATCACGCGCAGCACGTTGCGCAACAGCGGCAGCAGCGTGCGCGCGCGCTGCGATGGCACGCGTGGCCGTCCCTGGCCGTCGCTGCCCTCCAGATACATGCGCACCGCGTCGCTCGATCCCTCCCAGATCATCACCGTGATCGCCAGGATCATCGCGATGTGCAGCCCGCGGCTGAAAATGCTGCGCGCCGTGGGCGAAGACAAACTCCCCACCACGTCCAGCCCCCACAGTTGCAGCACCATCACCAGCGCGCCGAGCTGAATGACAAACGCCACGATGCGGTACAGCATCGGCAAATACAGATCGGCCCGTTGCGCCACGAATGGGTAACGGTCGCGCACTTCCGTGGTCACGCTGAGCAAGCGGTCCAGTCCCGCCCGGCTCAGCCGCACCGCCACCCACGCCGCGCCCACCACCAGCACGGTGGCGGTGGTGTTGATCGTCATGCGCGAAAATCCGCCGGGGATGTTCAGCGTCCACACCGCCCATGCCGCGGCCACATAAACGATCGCCAGCACGTGCCAGGTTTCGCCCACCCGGTTGCGCATCATGCTCACGCCCGCCATGCCCGCCATCATGCGCGCATCGCCGGCGCCGGGCTCCGCGTTGACGGTGGCGGCCCCCGCGATCCACCGCGCCACCGGCCGCCGGTTTTGCAGGATGAACACCACCGCCAGCAGCGCGATCACCATGCCGAACAGGTTGACCACCAGCACAAGGCCGCCCGCGGGCATGCCGAGCAGCGCCAGCACGTGGGCGGCGGCATAGGCGATCACCGTCAGGTCGATGAAGCGCCGGGCCCACGTGTACAGGTACACCGCTACATCGTCGGTCAGCGGCAGCGCGCGCACATTCGGCTGCGGCGAAAACAGAATGCGCGCCAGCAGATTGCCCGCGCGCGAGGCCGCCACCGCCGCCACCACCGACAGCACGATCAGCGCCACGTTTTCCGTCGGCGCCAGCGCCGCCACCACCAGGTACGCGGCCAGCCCAAAGCCCGCCACCGGCACCGCCGCCAGCACCGCGTGCAGCAACGCCAGCGGCACCCGCCACCACCACTGCGGATAGGCGCGCGCCGCCAGCAATTCGCTCGGCCGCCGCAGGGCGAAGCGCGCGATCCACGCCACCACGATGCCTGCCCCCAGGGCGGCGGCAAGCTGGCCCAAGATCCACGCCCACGCGGTGCGGTACGCCGGGTCCTCCACCTGCGCCACAAACCACGCGCCTAGCCCTCGCGGATCGCCGATCGCGCCCGCCAGTTTGCCGATCTGCCCGCCGAACGATTCCAGCGCGTTCGAAAACGCCAGCAGCACGCCGCCCGGCAGCAGGTTGGCCGCCGGGTCCGGCGCCGCTTCCGCCGGCGCATTGGCGCCGCGCCGCAGCGCCTCGATCAGCCGCGCCCGCGCCGCGTCGTCCTCCAGCAGAATGATCAGCGCTTCGGTGGTTGCATCCGCCGGCGGCGCCGCCGCCGTCGCGGGAGCAGGCGAGGGGCCCAACCGCACTTGTGCCGCGGCGGTCCCGGTCAGCCCAAGCAGCACGCTCGCGGCAAGCGCCAGCGCGGCCCACATCGTTGCCCGCACGGTCATCGTTGCACTCCTGGTTCGGTCCGGTGCTTCGGCGGCGCAAAATACAGCACAGTGTCGCCGGCCGCCGGGGCAAACGCCGCTTCCCCGACATTGAAGACGATCTCTCCCGATGGCCGCACGACGGCAACCAGCAGGGCATCCGCGGCGATCGGGCTCACCGGCACCTCCGGCGCCACAGGCGGTAGTGGTGCCGCTACCGTCACCGCCCCCGCTACCGGCTCGGCGGATGCGGCAGGCGCAACCGGTTCTGGGGCGGCGGGCGGCGCGGTCTCCGCCGGTTCCATCGTGGCGACCGGCTCCTTCGGCAGGTCTGCCTTTGGGATTTCCTTGGGAATCGTCCAGCGGGCGAAGCGCCAGCCTTCCAGCACGCGGTGCTCCAATTCCTCGCCGTCGATCTTCGGGTCCACCAGCGTCAGCCCCCGCACTTTCGCATCCAGTCCGCGCACCCCATCGGATACCGCGGCCGAGCCTGCCACTTGGTACACGTGGGTGCGGCCCATCGTGTGGCCGAATTGGCGGCACACGAGGGTGTTGTAGGCGTCGTTGTCGGTGGCGGCCACCACGTGGTCATAGGGTGTCAGGTCAAAGTTGTTGGCGGCGGACTCGGACAGAATTTCGCCGGGGTAGGTGGCGATGCCGGCGCGCCGCGCCGCCGCCAGCGCGTTGCGGTTGGCGTCGGCCACCAGCACGCGGGCGCCGGCATCGTTCAGCGCCCGCGCCAGCCGCGTCGACCACGGCGCCGCGCCGATGATCAGCACGCCGTGGCCCGGTCCCGCGGCGAGGCCCAGGCGGCGCGCCAGCCAGCGCAGCGAAAACCCGTGCAGCACCACGCTGGTGAACACCACGGCGATGGCCAACGGCACCATGCGTTCCGCGTCGGGGTAGCCGCCGTCGATCAACACCGGCGCGAACAGGCCGGAAATCACCACCACAACGATCCCGCGCGGCGCGATCCAGCCCACCAGCAGCCGGTGCCGCCACCCCAGTCCGCTGCCGATGGTCGCCAGCGCCACCGAAATCGGCCGCACCAGAAACAGCGCCGCCGCCAGGAACGCCACCATGCCCCAGTTCAGTGCGCTGAACATCGCCGGGTCCACCGCCGCCGTCAGCACCACGAACATGCCGGAGATCAGCAGCACCACTAGGTACTCGTTCAGGCGCCGCAGATGTTCGATGCCGATCAGGTCGGTGTTCGCCAGCGTCACACCCAGGACCGTCACCGTCACCAGTCCGGCTTCCGGTTGCAGCAGGTTGCCCACGGTGTACGAGGTCAGCGCGAGCCCGAGCACGACCGGGCCCTTCAGGTACTCCGCCAAGTTGCCGTGCCGGTACACGACGCCGATCACACGGCCCACCGCAAAACCCAAGATGCCCGCGGCCACCACCGCCAGCGCCGGCACCGCCAGCGAAGTCATATTTTGCGGCACGCCGTCGATGGCAAACCGCAGTGCCACCACCGCCAGAACGGCGCCGACGGGATCGTTGACGATGCCCTCCCACTTCAAGACCGCCGCCGGTTCCGGCGCGAGCTTGGCGTGGCGCAGCAGGGGCACGATCGCCGTCGGTCCGCTCACCACCAGGATCGCGCCCAGCACCAGCGCCACCGGCCACGACAATCCCGCTAGGTAGTGCCCTGCCGCCGCGCCCAGAATCCACGTCGCCGGTCCGCCCACGAAAACGAGGCCGAGCACCGCGCGGCGCGTCGACCGCAGCTCACTGAAATTGAGATTCAGGCCGCCCTCGAACAGGATCACGCCGACCGCCAGCCCGATCATCGGCTGGTACAACGGTCCGAAATCCGCCTGGGGGTTGATCAGTCCGGCAAGGGGGCCCGCCACCAAGCCGGCCACCGCCAGCGTGACGATGGCGGGAAGCTGCAGTTGCCAGGCAATCCACTGCGCCGCCAGGCCGAGACCGATGATGAGGGCGATCTCGTTGGCGAGGGAATGTTCCAACTACCGGTTCACTTCTGTGTCCGGGTTTGCTGGCGCGGGATCGCGCGGTGGCGCCGCCGCATCGTCCGCACCGGGATGGGCCGCCGCCATCGGCGCCGGCCGCAGGCGTTCGGATGCCACGCGCAGCGCCGCCAGGGCCAGCACGCTGGCGGCGCGCGTTGCCTTCGCCGTGGTGACGGCACCGTTGCGCGCCGCGGCTGCGCTCTTGCGGAGCGCACTCGCCGTTGCGCGCCACTCGCTGCCATACAGGCGGTTCAGCACGAAGTTCACGCCCACGCCGCTGCGCCAGCCGATCGTCTCCAGCCGCCGCGCGGTAAACAGCCAGAACGGGCTGATCGCCAGGCTCAGCGCGATCACCGAAACCAGCATGCGGTATTCGCTCTCGCCCATCAGCCCGGAACTCATGCCGGCCGCCGCCAGCACGAACGAAAACTCGCCCACCTGGCCCATCACGGTTCCGGCGAGAAACGCGCGCGGCCAGGGTTCCCCCACCAATCGCAAAATTGCGATGTTGAACACCGTCTTGCCGACCGTCACCAGCAGGACGACCCCCACCACAACCGCCAGATGGTGCCACAGGTAGTTCAGATCGAGCAGCAGGCCGATCGACAAGAAGAACACCATCAGCAGCGCCGATTGGATCGGTTGAGTCGCCGCAATCATCTTGGGCCGGTCGGCGGTGTTGCCCACCACCAGGCCTGCGAGGAATGCGCCATAAGCCGGCGACAGCCCGATCACGCCGCTGGCGGTGGCCGCAACGAAGCAGATGGCGATCGCGGTGATGGCGGAAAGTTCGGTGCTTTCGGCGATCTTGGCGGCGAACGGCAGGTGGAACTTGCGACGTCCGCTGAGCACCAGGATCACTGCGGCCAGCACCGCCACGGCGCCGCCCACTTTGATCCCGGCCGTCAGCAGGGAAGAATGATCCGGGCTGCCCAACATGGTCGCGATCAGGAGCATCGGCACCACCGACAGGTCTTGCGCGATCAGCACGCCGACCGCGATGCGGCCTACGTCGGTGCGCAGCTCGCCGATGTCTTCCAGGATCTTGATCGCGACCGCCGTCGACGACAGCGCGAGGGAGAAGCCGAGGAGGAGGGCCAAGCCCGGCGACCAGCCGAACAGGTGTCCCGCCGCCCACGCGACGAACAGGCTGCCGGCCACCTGGAGCGCCGCAGCCGCGATCGAAACCTGCCACACGCGTTTGAAACCGCGCAGGGAGAGCTCCAAACCGATCAAAAACAGAAGCATCAGCACGCCTAGCTCGGCGAGCAGTTCGATGGCGGCGCGGTCGTGCACCAGGCCCAAGGCGCTGGGCCCGACCACGACTCCGGCCAGGATGTAGCCCACCAGGGGCGGCTGTCTTAGGGAGTGAAAAAGAACCCCGCACAGGGCGGCGATTCCGGCGATGAGGGCGATTCCGGTCAGGTCGGTCAGAGCCATTACGCTTTGTACCCCCCGCAGATGGCGATTCTAGGGCGAAAAGCCATCGACAATGATCGATGCGCTACACCTCGGGTCGGGCGGCCCCTCCCGTAAGCTATTGTCTAGCGAACTCGTACAGCGCGATCGACGCCGCCACCGAAACGTTAAGGCTAGCGCCATTTTTGGTCGGTAACCGTTCGTTGGTATCGCACCGTTCCGCCGTGAGCCGCCGCAAGCCCGCACCCTCACCACCCAGCACCAGCGCCACGTGCCCCGTGTGCTTGCTGGCATTGAGGGTCGTGGGCCCGTCCGCCGTCAGCGCAACCCGCCAATAGCCTTGGTCCGCAAGCTGTTCCAGCCCGCGCGCAAGGTTAGGCACCCGGATGAACGGCACCTTCTCCAACGCCCCCGATGCCGCCTTAGCCAAGGCCCCGCTTTCTGGCGGGGAGTGGTGCGCCGGGACCACCACCGCCTTCGCCCCGAACGCGGCCGCAGACCTAAGGATCGCGCCGACGTTGCGGGGATCGGTGACTTGGTCCAGCACCAGCACGACGCACCGCGCGGTATCCGGCTTGCAGTCCTCGATGTGCAGGTCCGCCAGCGGCTTGGCCAGCGCCGCGATTCCTTGGTGAACCGCCCCGCTCGGCAGCATGCTGGCGAGGCGGACACCCTCGATGGTTTCCGCGGCCCGGCGCAACTCGCCGACGTGGCGTTTCGCCGCTTCGGAGGTGACGACTAAGCGTGTGATTTCGCGGTTGGGATTGGCCAGGGCTGCCAGCACCGCGTGGGCGCCGTAGAGCCACAGCCCGCTGCGGTCCCCGGCAGCGCGCGGCGGCCGTGTAGTGTTCTTGCGGGAGCCCACGACGCGCCCTATACTCTGGGCGTGGTGGCTATGCAACACCGCTCCGGGCGCCCGGGACTCCTCGGGCACACGGCGCGGCGTTTTGCGCTGTGCCACTGTGTTGCGTATCAACGAGCATCGGGCGGCGAACTTCGATCTGAGTACACAGTCCCGGCGCCGGCAACGGCGGCCGGGAGGCGGAGGGGTGCCCGAGTGGCTAAAGGGGACGGTCTGTAAAACCGTTGGCTACGCCTACGCTGGTTCGAATCCAGCCCCCTCCACCAGACGAAAGTGAGTTGGGCGAGTTGGGGTGGCGGCCAAACGGAAGACGGAGATCGGCGCGGGTGTAGCTCAATGGTAGAGCTCCAGCCTTCCAAGCTGGTTACGCGGGTTCGATTCCCGTCACCCGCTCCAGACCTGTGAACGAGTAACAGCAATAAGACGGCGACAGACAGCAGATGGCCAAAGAGAAATTCGAACGCAACAAGCCGCACGTGAACGTGGGGACGATCGGACACGTCGATCACGGCAAGACGACGTTGACGGCGGCGATCACGAAGGTGCTGGCGAAGACGGGCGGGGCCGTGTTCATGGCCTATGACCAGAT
>CANKGV010000023.1 GCA_947481575.1 Alphaproteobacteria bacterium | reverse complement strand
CGCCCGCAGCCGCGCCGGCAGCAGTTCGGCCCACCACGCCGGCCACCGCCGCACCGGCCGCCGCGGCGCAAGCTCCCGCCGCCCAGCCGCAAGTCGCCGCCCGTCCCGCTGTGCCGCCCGCCGCCGCGCCCGCACCCGCCGCCGCTCGGCCCAACGCCGCGCCTGCGCCGCAGGTCGCTGCCCTCACTCCCATCACCCTTCCGGTGACCGGCGGCCAACTCGGCCGGGTCGAATTCAGCGGCGGCGACGCGGACCTCACCGCTGCGTCACAAGACGCGCTCAAGCGGATCGCCACCGCCATCGCGTCGTCCGAGCGGCGCGTGCAGCTCAACGCCTATGCGGGCGGCACCGCCGAAACGGTCAGTGTCGCGCGCCGCTTGTCGCTGTCGCGCGCGCTGGCCGTGCGTTCGTTCCTGATTGACGCCGGAGTGCGCAGCACGCGGATTGATGTGCGCGCGCTCGGTGTTGCCGAAGATACCGGTCCCGCAGAGCGCGTCGACGTGGTGTTGCTGCCCCAGTGACCACAACTCCGACCAACCGGCGCGCCCCGCGGGAACGCGGCGCTTCCGCTCCGAATCCCACCATGACCAGCCCGCGGCGCTATCTGCTGCGGCAGATTCTGTTCGTGCTCGTCGTCGCGGTGCTCGTGGCGCTGCTCTACGTCTCGGGCCCAATGGCAGACGCGTTTGCGGCTAGCCCAGCGCTGAACTCCCTCATTCTCGGGCTGGCGCTGTTCGGCGTGGTCTACACGATCCGCCAAGTGCAACGTCTGCAGCCGGAAGTGAAATGGATCGAGTCGTACCGCCGCGGCGAACTTAGCCTCACCCCGCGCACGCCGCCGGTGCTCCTGGCGCCTATGGCCACGCTGCTCGGCGACGAAACCCGCGGGCGCGCGCTGTCCACCCTGTCGATGACCTCGCTGTTGGACAGCATCTCGTCGCGTTTGGACGAATCGCGCGAAATCTCGCGCTACCTCACCGGCCTGCTGATCTTCCTCGGACTGCTCGGCACGTTCTGGGGCCTGCTGCGCACGATCAGTTCGGTCCAGGGCGCGTTGTCGGCGATCACCGATACCGGCGACACCACCGCGATGTTCACCGACCTCGTCGCGGGCCTGAAAGGGCCGCTATCGGGCATGGGCACGTCGTTCTCGGCGTCGCTGTTCGGTCTGTCCGGCGCGCTGGTGCTGGGCTTCCTCGACCTGCAAACCGGCCAGGCGCAGAATCGCTTCTACAACGACCTGGAAGAATGGCTGTCCAGCATCACCCGGCTCGCCACCGGCATCGGCAGCATGGGTGGCGGCGATCAGTCGATCCCGGCCTACGTTTCCGCGCTGCTGGAACAAACCGCCGAAAGTCTCGATAGCCTCCAGCGCACCATCAGCCGCGGCGAAGAAAACCGCTCGACCGGCAACGCGGCCATGATGGCGCTCGCCGATCGCCTCGCCACGCTCACCGATTCGATGCGCGTGCAGCAGGACCTGATGGCCAAGCTCGCTGAGTCGCAAATGGAAATGCGCCCGGTGCTGCGGCGCATGAGCGAATCCATCGACCAAGATCGCACGCTGTCGCTGGACGAAGCGAGCCGCGCCCACCTGCGCAACCTCGACGTCTACGTGATGCGGCTGCTGGAAGAGTCGGCCTCTGGCCGGACGCAAATGATGGAAGACGTTCGCAGCGAGATCAAATTGCTCGCGCGTACCATGGCCGGCATCTCCGCTTCGCGGCGCGACCGGGACTAAGCCATGGCGCGGGTGCGCGTTCAAAGGCAGTTGGACATTTGGCCGGGGTTCGTCGACGCGTTGTCGAGCCTGATCCTGGTCATGATCTTCATGCTGGTGGCCTACATGTTGGGCCATTTCTTCCTGGCCCAGCAGGTATCGGGCCGCGACCAGGCGCTCCAGCGCTTGAACGCCCGCATCGCCGAGTTGGGCGACCTCCTCAACATGGAACGCAAGGCCGGCGCAGACACCCGCGCCTCCGTGGCGCAGCTCACCGCCACCCTGCAAACCGTCAACCAAGACCGCGACCAACTCAACTTGCGCCTGCGCGATGCGCAATTGCGCGCGACCGCCGCCGAACAAGCGCTGATCGATGCGCAAAGGACCGTCACCGAAAACAAAGACGTCATCACGGCGCGTCTGGCGGATATCGAACGCCTGAACCGCGATATCGCCGCGCTGAAGCAGGTGCGCGCCGATCTCGAAGATCAAGTGGCGGGCCTGAAGCTCGCCATCGATAACGCCGGCGTTCAAACCGACCGCGCTGCCGTCCAGGTAACCCAAGCGCAGCAACTCGCGGCACAACGCGACGCTGCATTGCAAGCGGCGCTGGCGCAATTGAACCCGCTGCGCGACCGCAGCAAGGAACTGGAAACGCGCCTCGCCACCGAAGCCGAACGCACGGCGCTGGCGCAAAAGGATGTGAAAGACCGCGACGTAAAGCTCACCGAGCTGCAGGACCTCTACAACCGCACCACCGACGAACTGGAAGCCGCGAAAAAGGGTCTGTCGCAAAAGACCAATGAGGCCGACCAGCAGATCAAGCTAACCGGCGAAGCCCAAGCGCAGGTCGCCCTCTTGAACCAACAGCTAGCGGCATTGCGTGCGCAGCTTGCACAGATCGCCGCCGCCTTGGACGCCGCCGAAGCCAAGGACAAGGACCAGGTAGTCCAGATCGCCGACCTCGGCCAGCGCCTGAATGTGGCGCTGGCGCAAAAGGTCGAAGAACTCTCGCTGTACCGGTCCGAATTCTTCGGCCGCCTGCGCGAAGTGCTGGGCGACCGCGCCGATGTGCGCGTGGTCGGCGATCGCTTCGTGTTCCAGTCGGAGGTGTTGTTCGCGGTGGGCCAAGACGAGTTGGGCGATGAAGGCAAAGCGCAACTGGCGAAGTTTGCCCAAACCCTGCTGCAAATCTCGCGCGGCATCCCTCGCGAAGTGAACTGGGTCCTGCAGGTCAACGGCCACACCGACAAGCGTCCGATCAACACCGTGCGGTTCCCGTCGAACTGGGAGCTATCGACGGCGCGTGCACTCAGCGTGGTGAAGTTCCTAGTGTCGCAAGGCGTGCCCAGCGACCGGCTTGCCGCCACTGGGTTTGCCGAGTTCCAGCCGATCGATACCGGCGAAGACGAAATCGCCTTCCGCCGCAACCGGCGCATCGAACTCAAGCTGACCGAGCGCTAGGCGCGGATCGACGCGCCTTTGCGTCGTGAAGATGCGCGCCGCCGGGTTAGCTCGCGGCGCGCGGCCGCACCGGCACTTCTTCAAACGCCGCATTGAACTGCAGCGCCGCAAGGCGTGCGTACAGGCCGCCTTCGCGGATCAGCTCGGCATGGGTGCCGATGCTCACGATCTTGCCGCGGTCCATCACTACGATGCGGTCGGCGCGCAGCACGGTGGCGAGCCGGTGGGCGATGACGATCGTCGTGCGCCCCGTCATCAGCGGCTCCAGCGCCTTTTGCACGGCGCGCTCGGATTCGGCATCCAGCGCCGAAGTAGCTTCGTCGAGCAGCAGAATCGGCGCGTCGCGCAACACGGCGCGGGCGATGGCGATGCGCTGGCGTTGCCCGCCCGAAAGGCGCGTGCCGCGTTCGCCCAAGTTGGTCGCAAGCCCGTCGGGGAGCGCGTCGATGAATTCAATCGCATTGGCCGCCGCTGCCGCCGCGCGTACTTCGGCGTCAGTGGCGTCCGGGCGGCCGTAGCGGATGTTCTCCGCCGCGGAAATCCCGAACACCACCGCATCCTGTGGCACCAAGCCGATGGCGTGGCGGGCGGCTTCTGGGTCCACCTCCGTCAGTGGCACGCCTTCCAGTGCGATCCGGCCCTTCTGCGGGTCATAGAACCGCAGAAGCAGTTGGAACACCGTCGATTTTCCCGCCCCCGATGGACCCACCAGGGCAATGGTCTCCCCGGGCTTCACCTCTAACGTGAAATCGATGAGCGCGGGGCTTTCCGGCCGGGATGGATAGTGGAACGTCACGCTATCGAACTGCACCGCGCCGTTGGCCGGCACAGGCAGGGTCTTGGGATTCTCCGGTGCGGCGATGATCGGTTGGGTGGAAAGCAACTCCATCAGCCGCTCGGTCGCACCCGCAGCGCGCTGCAGATCGCCCACCACCTCGGCCAGCGCACCCATCGCGCTAGCCACCAGCACCGCGTAGAAAATGAACGCGGCCAGTTCGCCGCCGCTCATGGTACCGGCCAGCACGTCGCGCGCGCCGATCCACAGCACAAGATCGACCGCGCCGAACACCAGCAACATCACGAACACGGTCATCCAGCTGCGCGCGCGGATCAGCGTCACCGCCGTCTGGAACGATGTCTCAACCGCTCCGGCGAATCCACGCACGTCGAGCGCTTCGTGGTTGAATGCCTGCACCGTCTGAATCGCGTTCAGGCTTTCGCCGGCATGGGCGCCCACGTCCGCTACGCGGTCCTGGGTGGACCGCGACAGCTTGCGCACGCGCCGCCCGAAGACAAAGATCGGCACCACCACCAGCGGCAAGGCGAGTACCACGAGTCCGGCCAGTTTCGGGCTGGTCACGGCCAGCATCACCAGGCCGCCCAGGAACAGCAGCACGTTGCGCAGCGCGATGGAGGCGCTGGAGCCCACCACCGACTGAATCAGCGTCGTGTCGGTGGTCAGGCGGGACAGCACCTCGCCGGTCCGGGTCACCTCGAAGAACTCGGGCGAAAGACCGATCACGTGGGAGTACACGCGCTTGCGGATGTCCGCCACTACACGCTCGCCCAGCCAACTCACTAGGTAGTGGCGCGCGAACGTGCTGCCCGCCAGTACCATCACCACGCCGAACACGGCGATGAAATAGATATTGATCCCGGCCTGGTCTTGGCCGCCAAAGCCGCGATCGACCATCGCGCGCAACGCTTGGCCAACGACCAGTGTGGATCCTGCCGCGACGACCAGCGCGATGCCCGCACCGATCACGTGCCAGCGGTACTGCGCGGCGAATTCCCACGTTTTGGCTAGGTGCCGGATGTCGCGCTGCGGCGGGCGCTCGGGCAGCGCGTCGCCGCCGCCGCGGCCCCCACGGCCACCGCGGCCGCCGGCGGCGGTGCGGCGGTCGTCGTGCAACTGTTGTTCGGCGGTGCGGGCCATCAGCCGATGGAGATGGTGACGCCGGTGGCCCGGCTCAACTCCGCCCCCAGCGATTCCGCCATGTTGGCGCCGCCGCGGGTGTTCACCCAGACCTTGCCGTCAAAGGCGAAGTGCCCTGCGCCGGAGTAGGGGGAAGAAACCCACAATTGCTTCAGGGGAGCGTGTTTGTTCACCAGGAACACCCCCGCACCCTCGATCTGGATGCTGAGTACGCCGCCTTGCAGGTCCACCTCGGCATCCGGGGCCGCGTCTTCCACGGTGGTGGCAATGGCGTCCAGGGTTCGCTCGGCCAGGGTCTCGAACTCGTGCTCGTTCATGGGCCGCGATTAGCCACGCCCTGGGCGGCGCGGCAAGGGGCATCAACCCCCGGCTTGCGCATTTGGCCGCCCCGGCGGTATACACGCCCCTTCAAACAAGGCGGTTCCCCATGAAAGACGGCATCCACCCCGACTACCACACCATCACGGTCGTCATGACCGATGGCAAAAGCTTCACCACCCGCTCGACATACGGCAAAGAGGGCGACAAGCTCTCGCTGGATATCGATCCGCTGTCCCACCCGGCGTGGACCGGCGCAGGTGGCCGCTTGATCGACTCGGCTGGCCAGGTCGCGAAGTTCGCCAAGCGCTTCGGCGGCATCGGGCTCAAGAAGCAGTCCTAGCTTCAGCCGTCGTCCGCCCGCCGCGGTTCCGCGCGGCGGGGTCTTGAATCGATCCTCCGACATTCCCAACTGTCTGTGCGTAGGGGAGGCCAATTGGCTCCCTAGCGTCAGGACCCAGGCCAGCGTGGCGGGTTCCGGTGCGCGCACCAGTTGCTCATAGGAGGATTGTTCATGCGTCTCTATCGCTATTCCCCGTACCGCCCCGCGTTTGATCTGTTCGACAACCTGTTCGCTCCCCAGGGCGCCGGGCCGGATGCTCCGGCCTACAATGTCGAGCGAAAGGACGACGACAACTTCCGTGTCGTACTCGCGGTTCCCGGCTTCGGCCAGGACGAGATCGACATCACCCAGACCGAGAACGTACTCACGGTCACCGGCAAGGCCAAAGAACAGGCTGATGCGGCCGCCTACGTCTATCGCGGCCTTGCCGCCGGCAGCTTCGAGCACCGCTTCGAGCTCGGCGACAACGTGAAAGTCGCCGGCGCCGACCTTACCAATGGTCTGCTCAAGATCGACCTCATCCGCGTGGTTCCGGAAGAGCAGAAGCCGCGCAAGATCGCTATCGGCACTCCGGCCATCGAGACCCGCCTCACGGCCTAAGTCAGACTTCGCTCCCCTCGTTCTCCAAGCAAAAAAAATGGGCCGCTCCGAAAGGGGCGGCCCAAGTGTTTCGAGGGAGGTCTAATGCGGTGAATCCTAGGGCGGACATGGTTAACGCGGGATTAACGCGCTAGAACCGCCGCTATGGTTGCCATCCCCACCCACATGACTGCGATCGCGATCCGCACCCCCGGCGGACCCGAGGTGCTGGAGCCGGTGCGTATCCCGGTACCCGCCGCCGCCCCCGGCGAACTGCTGGTGCGTGTCGCCGCCGCTGGCATCAACCGCCCCGATATTCTCCAGCGCAAAGGCCACTACGCCCCGCCTCCCGGCACCACGCCGATCCCCGGTCTGGAAGTGGCCGGTACCGTGGTCGCGCTGGGATCTGGAACGACGAGGTACCGGGTCGGCGACCATGTCTGCGCACTCGTCGCCGGCGGTGGCTACGCCGAGTACTCCGCCGTCCCGGAACCCCAGGCACTGCCGATCCCGAACGGCATCACCGAAGTCCAAGCCGCATCGCTGCCGGAAACGTATTTCACCGTGTGGGCCAATGTGTTCGACCAAGGCGCCATCAAGCCCGGCGAGCGCTTGCTGGTTCACGGCGGCTCCGGCGGCGTTGGCTCGGCCGCGATCCAGATCGCCTCAGCGCTGGGCCACGACGTGTTGGCGACGGCGGGCACGGAGGCCAAGTGCGTCGCATGCCGTGCCTTCGGTGCGCGGGTCGCGATTCCTTACCGCGCCGGTGCCGACTTCGCGGGGCCCGTGAAGGCCGCAACGGGCGGCGAGGGCGTCGACGTGGTGCTCGATTGCCTGGGCGTTCCGGCCATGCGCCAGAACCTGGATGTCCTCAAACCACGCGGGCGCCTGGCAATGATCGCATTCCTCGAAGCGAGCCGGGGCGAGGTGGAACTGCTGCCGGCGTTATTCAAACGAATCACGCTGTTCGGCTCGGTCCTGCGTGCCCGCTCGGTGGCAGAGAAGGGCGCCCTGGCGGCAGCACTGGAGGCCCGCGTGTGGCCTTTGCTGGCCGCGGGCCGGATGGTCCCGCCGATCGATTCGACCTTTCCGCTGGCCCAGGCGGCCCAGGCCCAGACCCGGATGGAAGCCCGCGCGCATGTGGGCAAGATCGTGTTGACGACCGGGAACTAACGTTAGGAACCGGTGACCGAAATCGGTATAAGTTGATCCACGTCCAATCCAATCAATATGACCTTACCATTGGTACGGGCTTGAGCCGCGGGGTTACCGTAGGCGGGCCCCGCCGAAGGAGTTGATCGATGCCTTTGCCCTTGATGCCCAAAGCGACCGCGGTTTGGCTGGTCGATAACACCTCGCTCACGTTCGACCAGGTCGCCGATTTCACCGGCCTCCATGCGCTCGAAGTGAAGGGCATTGCCGACGGTGAAGTCGCGATCGGCTTGCAGGGTATGGACCCGGTCCTGAGCGGCCAACTCACCCTGGAAGAAATCCGGCGCTGCGAAGGCGACACCAGCGCCCGCCTGAAGATGCCGGAAAAGAGCGAAGTGCCGAAGCCCAAGGCGCGCACCAAGGGCCAGCGCTACACACCGGTATCCAAGCGCCAAGACCGCCCCGCGGCGATCCTGTGGCTGCTCCGCTACCACCCGGAATTGTCTGATGCCCAGGTCTCGCGCCTCGTTGGCACCACGAAGCCGACGATCGTCGCCGTACGCGATCGTACCCACTGGAACATCCAGCAGCTGAAGCCGGCCGATCCCGTCAGCCTCGGCCTGTGCTCGCAGATCGACCTCGATGAAGCCATCGCCCGCGCCCGCCACCGCAATCGCCTCGACCGTACTGGCGCGAAGGACGTGGCTGCCGCGCCGGCCGATGTGTTGGGCAGTGCGATGGAGCCCGCAGCGGACCCTGCCGATCCGTTCGGTGGTCCGTCCGATCCGGTGACCTAGAAACGACTCGGCGCCGGCCATCTCTGGCCAGCGCCGTGAACCGCACTCCCTGCCCGCCGCAGATCATTGCGGCGGTGCAGGGTGCCTAGCGGATGGTGTGCGGGACGCCTACGAGGCTTGCTCCCGTTCCGCGATCTGATCCTTCAGCCGCAATTTGCGTCGCTTGAGTTCCAGCAAGTGAACGTCGCTGGTGCCTTTGTGGCGGTACTCAGCGGCGATCTCCGCCTCGAGCTTGTCGTGCTCGGCCTGTAACGCTGTGACGGGCTTCGGTCTCATGGCACTCCTCCGTGAAGGTCTACCTCACGCCGAAGAGAACTGGCCGGAAGGCTCGCGCTTCCAAGAAGTCGAGCGAAGGGAAGGGCGGGCGGTCCACGCCAGGGTACCTTGCGGTTGCCCCTCCGGCATAAAGTAGCCTACGCCTCGGGGGTGCCTGCGCCAACCCGGTTTGGTGGCCAATTCAGTGGCTCTTGCCGCTCTGCTGGTGGGCAAATGCCTCGCCCAGAATCACGGCCAAATCCGCGTCATCCGCAGCGGATGGCGGAATGCCCAGGTGGGACAGGTAGCGTTGGATGTTGGTAGCCGCGGCGTCCGCAGCCCCCAAACCCGGTTCGCCATGCGGGGCCGGCATCACCTCGGCCAGCATCATCAGTTCGATCCGCTCGGCCTCCACTTCGATCTGGGCGATCTCCCCGCGCACCGGTTCGGTGATCGCCTCGGGCACCGGTGCGATTCCGGCGCGCAATGCCCGCCGCGCGCCCCGCAGCGGCAGCACGACATCGCGCCGCCAGTGGGCCACCATCCCGGTCGCCGCGGCCAATGTTTGTGCATCCAAGGCCCCGTGCCCCGTGGCGGCGGCCCACACACACCACAGCACCATGTTCACGTCCAAATCGATGCGGGGCGCGTAGCGCTCCTGCAGGGCCAGGCAGGCAGCGGTTACCGGCGGCTTGCGGTACAGCCCAGCGGCGAAATCCCACAGTGCGTTGGGCGGAATGGTCATGGCTGCTGCGCCGTTGTGCGCGGGCCGGTCCTCACTATACTGCCCGGCTCTTACCGGAGGAAAACTCGATGGCCGAGTCCGAATTGAAGGTTCAAGTAGGCATCGTTATGGGCAGCCAGTCCGACTGGCAAACCATGAAGAACGCCGCGGAAACGCTGAAGAGTCTGGGCGTCGGCAGCGAAGCCAAGGTGCTGTCTGCTCATCGCCAGGCCGACCGGTTGGACGCCTATCTGCGCGAAGTCGAAGCGCGCGGCATCAAGGTGATGATCGCGGGCGCCGGTATGGCTGCGGCCTTGCCTGGCGTAGTCGCCGCACGGGTGCAGATCCCGGTGCTGGGCGTGCCAATGGAAAGCAAGGTCGACGGGTTGGACAGCTTGTTGTCGATCGCCCAAATGCCGGCCGGTATTCCCGTCGGCACACTCGCCATCGGCCGCGCCGGTGCGGTCAACGCTGGGCTGCTTGCGGTGGCGATTTTGGCCCTTAGCGATCCCGCGCTCGCCGCCCGCCTGAAGGCCTATCGGGCCAAACAGGCGGAAGCATCCGAGACACCGCGCGACGAAGCGTAGTCATCGTTTCGCCCGCGGCCTTGGTCACTTTGGCGTTGGCCGCGCCGAAGGCCATCACCTCGGCGATTCTGCGGTCCAGGAACGCCCAGGTGACCGCGCCATCGGCGCTGTGGTCGGTCAGCCACGCAACGAATGTGGCCGCGCACACGCCCGCCAATATCGCCCGCTTCGAATAGAAGCTGAAGTCCGCCGCGCGGTCGCCCAGTGCCCGCCAGATCGTGTCCGCCGTGGCGTACACGCTCGCGGCGGCGGCCGCGGCATTCGTGGGTAGCACCTGTACCGCCAGCGCCCGACGGGCGGCCTCCCGGTGCGGCGCCAAGGCCTCCAACCGCAGCCGCACCGCAAGCGCCACGCGCTCGCGCATCCGCAGCGCTCTCAGGTCGTGCTCCGCCAACCCCCTGGCCATGGCGCGGTCGGCCGAGGCGTGGAACTCCGTCACGGCGTCGATGGCCCCGCGCGGGAACGCGCGGGCTGCTAGCGGGGCGTCGATGTTTGCCGATGCCGCGGCTTCCGCCAGCACGTCGGCTGTCCAGCCGCGCTCGGCCGCCAAGGGAAGCGCTGTGCCCAGGATTGTGGTCCGCACGGTGTCGAGATCGTTCATTAGTCGGCGGCCTCGGCCTCAGCGATCTCGTCTTCGTCGGCGCCGTATTCTTCCATGAACTTGGCCACCTCGGTATCGAACATCAGCAGGCTCAGATCGGTCATCCGTTGGGGGTACAGGATCCCATCCAGGTGGTCGAACTCGTGCTGGAACACCCGCGCGTGGAATCCCTCCACCGTGCGGTCGATCGGCCTGCCCGCCGGCGTGACACCGCGATAGCGGATGCGGGTGAAGCGCGGGACCATGCCGCGCATGCCGGGCACGGACAGGCAGCCTTCCCACCCATCTACGACCTCGTTGGACAGGTACTCGACTTCGGGGTTCACCAAGGCCAGCACGCCGTCTTCATCGGCCTCCGGGTCGTCGCCGTCGTCGGTGGGCGGGCGGAACACCATCACCCGCTTGCTCACGTGCACCTGGGGGGCGGCGAGGCCGCGGCCACGGGAGTCGTCCATGGTCTCGATCATGTCGGCGACCAGGGCAGCAATTTCGTGGGCAGTCGGATCGGGCACGTCTTCGGCGCGGCGCAGCAGCACCGGATTGCCCATACGAGCGATCTTGAGAATGGCCATGACGGCCTTCCTCCGGTCAGGTCCGCAGGATCAAAGCTCCTTGGCGATGTCCTGCATCATCTTCTTGGCGTCCGCAAACAGCATCATGGTGTTCTCGGCGTAGAACAAATCGTTGTCGATGCCGGCGTAACCAGGCGCCAGCGACCGCTTGATGAACAGCACCGTCTTGGCGCGCTCCACTTCCAGGATGGGCATGCCAAAGATCGGGCTTTTCGGGTCCTTCTTGGCGGCCGGATTGGTCACGTCGTTCGCCCCGATTACGATCACCGCATCGGTGTCAGCGAAGTCGGCGTTGATCTCTTCCAGTTCGACCACGTCCTCGTAGGGAACGTCCGCTTCCGCCAGCAGCACGTTCATGTGGCCCGGCATGCGGCCCGCCACCGGATGAATTGCGTAGCGCACGCGGATGCCCATTTCCTTGAGCTTGTCGGCCGTCTCCGCCAGTGCGTGCTGGGCTTGCGCCACCGCCATGCCGTAGCCCGGAACGATGATCACCGAAGCGGCGTTCTTCAGGACAAACGCGGCGTCTTCGGCGCTGCCTGATTTCACCGGGCGATCGTTCTTGCCCTTGGCGGCCGGGCCGGCGTCGCCGCCGAAGCCGCCCAGGATCACGCTCAGGAACGAGCGATTCATGGCCTTCACCATGACGTAGCTCAGGATCGCGCCGCTGGAGCCCACCAACGCGCCGGTCACGATCAGCGCCGAGTTTTCCAGCGTGAAGCCGATGCCTGCCGCTGCCCAACCCGAATACGAGTTGAGCATCGAGATGACCACCGGCATGTCGGCGCCGCCGATCGGAATGATCAACAGCACGCCGATCACGAAGGCGAGCGCCGTAAACACCCAGAACAGGTTGGGGTCGGGGTTGCCGACGAACATCACCATCAGCACAACGATGGCGAGCGCGAGCACGATGTTGATGACGTGCCGCCCGGGCAGCATCACCGGATCGCCCGACATCAAGCCTTGCAGCTTAGCGAACGCGACGATCGAGCCCGAGAACGTGATGGCACCGACGATCACCCCCAACGACATCTCGATGCGGCTCGGGAACCGGATCAGTCCGGCGGCGTCGACGATGCCATAGGTGCTGGGATGATTGAGTGCGGCGGATGCCACCAGCACCGCCGCCATGCCGACCAGGCTGTGGAAGCCGGCGATCAGCTGCGGCATCGCGGTCATCTCGATGCGCCGGGCCACCACCGTGCCGATGACGCCGCCGATCGCCAGCGCAGCGGCGATCCAGCCATAGGAAACGATGTCGGGGTTCACCACCGTGGTGGCGATGGCGATCGCCATGCCGCCGATGCCCATCAGGTTGCCGCGCCGCGCCGCGGCAGGCGAAGACAGCCCGCGCAGCGCCAGGATGAACAGGACCGAGGCGGCGAGATACGCGAGGGCGGTTAGGTTGGGCGACACCTGGTGGGCCTCTAGCGCTTGCGCGAACGGAACATGGCCAGCATGCGCTGGGTGACCACGAACCCGCCGAAGATATTCACCGCGGCGAGCGTCATGGCTACAAAACCCAGCACCTTGGCGGCGCTGAATTCTTCCGGCCCGGCCGCGATCAGTGCACCGACGATGATCACGCTGGAAACCGCGTTGGTGATCGCCATCAGCGGCGTGTGTAACGCCGGGGTGACGCTCCAAATCACGTAGTAGCCCACGAACACCGCGAGCACGAAAATCGAAAGCTCCCAAATCAGCGGATCGACTTCCACGGGGCCTCCTATGCGCCGCTCAGGCGCGGATGCACGACTTTGCCGTCGCGGGTGAGCAGCGTACCGGTGACGATCTCATCGTTCCAATCGATCGCCAACGCGCCCGCCTTGACCAGCGGCGTTAGGAAATTCAGCAGATTGCGCGCGTACAGCGACGACGCATCGACCGCCACGCGGCTGGTGATGTTGCGGTAGCCCAGAATACTGACTCCGTGCGCCACGACCTTTTCGCCGGGCTTGGACAGCGTGCAGTTGCCGCCGGATTCGACCGCTAGGTCGACGATCACCGAACCGGCCTTCATGCCGCGCACCATGTCTTCGGTGATCAACACCGGTGCGGGACGGCCCGGGATCAATGCCGTGCAGATGACGATGTCCTGCTTCTTCAGATGCTCTGAGGTAATCACCGCTTGCTGGCGCTGCTTCTCGGCGTCCAATTCCTTGGCGTAACCGCCCTTGGTCTCCGCGTCGCCCACATCCGGTGGCGCAAGGAACGTGGCGCCCAGGCTTTCCACTTGCTCGGCCGCTGCCTTGCGCACGTCGGTGCCGCTCACCACAGCGCCCAAACGCTTTGCCGTAGCGATTGCCTGCAGACCGGCGACACCGGCGCCCATCACGAACACCTTGGCGGGGGCGATGGTGCCGGCAGCGGTCATCATCAGCGGCAGCGCCTTACCGAACGCCTCGGCGGCCTCGATCACCGCCCGATAGCCGGCGAGGTTCGATTGGGACGACAGCGCGTCCATGGTCTGCGCGCGGCTGATGCGCGGCACCAATTCCATGGCGAACGAAACAATGCCGCGGGCCGCATAAGCAGCCACCTGGGCTTTGTGGACCAGCGGGTCCAACAAGCCGACCAGCACCGCGCCCTGTTTCATCATGGCGATCTCGTCGTTGCCGTCGGCCGCTTCCAATGGGCGCTGGACCCGCAGCACCACCTCGGCATCGCCAACGGCGCCCTCGGCATCCTTGGCGATCGTGGCGCCTGCGGCTTGAAATGCCTCGTCGCTCAGATTCGCACCCACGCCGGCGCCCGACTCGACCGCAACGGTGCAGCCAAGCTGGATCAGCTTCTTGACGGTATCCGGGGTGGCGGCCACACGCCGCTCGTCCGTCCGCCGTTCTTTCGGAATCGCTACTTTCATCGGCGCGCGAACCCGGTTCCTTGGACAAAAAGGCCGGGCAGACGGCCCGGCGCATGTAAACGCGCGGCACTATAGCAAAGTAGCCCGCGAGGCCAAGGGTTCAAGGAACCGTCACAGCCCCTTGGTAAGAAATGCCCATTTCGGCCCCGGTCCCGGTCGTCCGCAACGTAGGCTGATGGTACACTTCGTCCACATTTCACCGCGGCATTCCGCGGCAATCTCGAGGAGCTATCCGATGAAGAAATTCCTGGTGCTCTATCGCGCGCCGAAGTCCGCGATGGCAAAGATCGATGCCCAAATGGCCAAGGCCACGCCGGCGGAGGCCAAGGCCGGCATGGACGCGTGGATGAATTGGGCCAAGAAAAACGCGAAGGCGATCGCCGACCTCGGCGCGCCGCTCACCGGCGGGGCCAGCCTCGATGCCGACGGCACTTTGGGCGCCGCGGCGCGCCGCACCGGGACCTACGGGTATTCGATCCTGCAGGGCAAGTCCGAGAAGGAAATCGCCAAGGCCCTGGCCAAGTGCCCCCACTTCAAGACGCCGGGCGCTACGGCCGATATCGTCGAAGTGGTGCCGCTGCCAGGGATGTAGTTCCCGTCTACGGCTTACGGAATCGGCACCCCCGCGCGGGTGAACGCGTGCTTTTGCCGCGCGCGCAGGCTTTCCACCGTCAGCCCATCCGTCAGTTCGTGGAACAGGCGATGCCAATTGAGTTTGGCGCGCAGGCGCAGGAATACGGCACCCAAGCCCACCGCCGCGCGGTCCATGAACACGAACTCCCGCGGTGGCCGCACCCCGCCTTCGGCGCGCAGGCGCCGGTGCACCTCGGTCGCCACGGCCTGGCCGTACACCCCTGCGGCATCCACTTCTTGGATGCGGCGCGCGCGGTCGTCCAGAATCGGGGCGTACAAGAACTCGGCCCACAGGTTCAGTGCCTCGACCACTGGCGCCGTCAGGTGCTCGAAGCCCCAACTGCGGTAGGCGTGCATGCTTAGGTCACGGTCCTTGGTCGCGACCGCGGTGTACAGGTCGATCACGCCTTGCGCGAACTCCGGGCGGAAGGTGCGAATGCACCCGAAGTCGAGCAGGTTCAAGGTATCGCCGTCCCCCACGGTGTAGTTGCCGAGGTGCGGATCGCCGTGGATCGCCCCCGCGCTGTAGAACGGGCCGTACCACGCGCGAAACAAATGTTCCGCCAACGTGCTGCGCACCGCCTCGCCGGCGTCTTCGAACTCCGCCATCGGCTGCCCGTGCAGCCAGTTCATGGTCAGCAGCCGCCCGGTGGAAAGCTCCGGCACCACCTCGGGCACCTGCACGCCGCGGGTGCCGCGCAGCAGGCCGGCGAACAAGGCCATGTGCCGTGCCTCCAGGCGGTAGTCCAGCTCCTCGCGCAGGCGCGCGCCCAATTCCACAACGATATTGGCGGTATCGATGGCGGGGTTGAAGCGGCGGTACAGAGCAAACGCCAACTGTAGTTGGTTCAGGTCGGCTTCCACGGCGGAAGCCATGTCGGGGTACTGCAGCTTGCAGGCGAGTTCGCGGTCATCGTGGCCGGTGGCGCGGTGCACCTGGCCCAGCGATGCGGCCGCCGCCGCGTCCTTGCCGAATGTTGCGAACTGCGCGCGCCACTCGGGCCCCAGTTCGGTTGCCATCCGCCGCTGCACGAATGCCCAGCCCATGGGCGGTGCGTTGGCCTGCAGTTCCGATAGCTCGGCTGCGAATTCGGCGGGCAGGGCCTCAGGGATGGTGGCCAGCATCTGCGCCACCTTCATGACCGGGCCCTTGAGGCCGCCCAGCGCCCGGCGCAAGTCAGCGGGCAGGCCCTTGCTGCCGGTGCCCAGCAGGCGCCCGCCCGCCACCCGGGCGGCCATGCCGCCAACCCGGGAGCCCACGCGGGCGTAGCGGGACAGGCGCCCCGTCAGCGAATCACGTTCTTTGTCTTCAGGCACCGAACATCGCCGGGCCCGCGGGCTTCAGACCTTGTGGTACGCGCGGTACCACTGCACGAACTTCGGCACGCCGTCTTCCAGGCGCGTATGCGGGGAATAGCCAAGATCGCGCACGGCGGCGTCGATGTCGGCGTAGGTCTTCTCCACGTCGCCGGGCTGCATCGGCTCCAGAATGCGCACGGCCTGTTTGCCCGTCGCCTGCTCGAGCAGTTCGATCATCCGCAGCAACGGCTCCGAGTGGTGGTTGCCGAGGTTGTAGACCCGGTGCGGCGGTACGGTGCCGGTGTCCGCCGGCGGGTGGTCCAACGCGGCGATCGTGCCGGCCACGATGTCGTCGATGAACGTGAAGTCGCGCGCCATCTGGCCGCGGTTGAAGATGTGGATGGGTTCCCCCGCCAGCATCGCCTTGGTGAACAGGAACAGCGACATGTCCGGGCGGCCCCACGGTCCGTACACCGTGAAGAACCGCAGTCCCACTTGGGGCAGGCGGAACAGGTGCGCGTAGCTGGCACTCATCAACTCGCACGCGCGCTTGGTGGCGGCGTACAGCGACACCGGCTGGTCGACGCGGTCGTCGACCGAGAACGGAAGCTTGGTGTTGCCGCCATAGACCGAACTGGAACTGGCATAGGCCAGGTTCTTGAACCCTGGCGTGCTGCGGGCGAGCTCCAGAATGCTGAGGTGCCCGACGACGTTGCTTTCCGCGTACGTGAACGGCGCTTCCAGCGAGTAGCGCACTCCGGCTTGGGCGGCCAAGTGTACGATGCGCTGGATCGGTGCAAAAGGCGCCAGCGCCGCCTTCACCGCGTCGTGGTTCTCGATGTCCACTTGGACGAATGAGAACCGGGGCAGGCGCTTCAACTGGTCCAGCCGCGCGTGCTTCAGATTGACGTCGTAGTAGGGGCTCAGGTTGTCGAGCCCGACCACGGTTTCGCCGCGCGCCAACAGCGCCGTAGCGACGTGGAAGCCGATAAAGCCCGCCGCGCCGGTAACCAAGACGGTCATGAACCAGAGACTCCGGTGGTAGTGCCGAAAAGGGTCGGCACCTTATCGTTGTTTTACGCGGCGGTCCCGGCCTTCTTGGCGGCTTTCGCCGCTTCGCCTTGGGCGAACTTAGCCTGGCTCTCGGCCGTGGCCTCGTTCTGGTACTTCTCTTTCCAGGTCGCGTACGGCTCGCCGTAGACGATTTCGCGGGCAGCCTCGTAGCTGATCGTCAGGCCCCGCTCCTCGCCAGCCGCGCGATACCATTTCGCAAGGCAGTTGCGGCAAAACCCGGCGAGGTTCATAAGGTCGATGTTTTGTACGTCCTTACGCTCGTCGAAATGCTGGAGCAGGCGGCGAAACGCCGCAGCCTCGAGGTCGACTCGGGTGCGTTCGTCCATACCTTGAACCCTCAATTGCGCTCGGTTGTCAGGATCATACGGCGCGCTGCGCCGAACGTCATGTTTTCCCGGGCCCGCTAGATATGCACCGCGTACACAACACCAAAATCATTGCCACCCTGGGCCCCGCCAGTTCCACCAAAGAACAGGTACGGGACCTGTTCGACGCTGGGGTTGCCACCTTCCGCCTCAATTTCAGCCACGGCGATGCCAAAGGCCACCGGCGCCTGTACGACATCATCCGCGCGGTGGAGGCCGAAGCCGGCCGCCCGATCGGCATCCTGGCCGACATGCAGGGCCCCAAAATCCGCGTCGGCAGCTTTGCCACCCGCGAAGGCGTACCCCTCGTGGCGGGCGAGCGGTTCGTTCTGGATACTAGTCCTGCGCCGGGTGACGTGGCGCGCGTGTCGCTCCCGCATCCCGAGATCTTCGCGGCCGTTCATCCCGGCGTCGAACTTCTGCTGAACGACGGCAAGATCCGCCTGATGGTGGAGTCGAAGTCCCACGACAAGATTCACACGGTAGTGGTGACCGGCGGCCAGCTGTCCGGCCAGAAGGGCCTGAGCGTTCCGGGCGTGGCGTTGCCGCTCAAGCCGCTCACGCAGAAGGACCGCGCCGACCTCGACACGGCGCTGGGCTTTGGCGTCGACTGGATCGCGCTCAGCTTCGTGCAGCGTGGCGTCGATGTGCGCGAAGTGCGCGACATGATCGCGGGCCGCGCCGGGCTGATGTCGAAGATCGAAAAGCCGGAAGCGATCAAAGACCTGCCGGCGATTTTGGCGGAGTCGGACGCCATCATGGTCGCGCGCGGCGATCTCGGCGTCGAAATGATGCTGGAAATGGTGCCGGGCGAACAAAAGCGCCTCGTGCGTGCGGCCCGTTCGGCAGGCAAGCCGGTGGTGGTCGCCACCGAAATGCTGCAGTCGATGATGGAGACGCCGACGCCGACCCGCGCTGAAGTCTCCGATGTCGCTACTGCGGTGTACGACGGCGCCGACGCCGTAATGCTGTCGGCCGAAACCGCGAGCGGCAAATACCCGGTGGCGGCGGTGCGCACGATGTCGCGGATCATCGAGCAGACGGAGCAGGACCCGCTGTACCATGCATTCATGGCGGCGGAAGAGGGCCGTACGGTCGCCGAGCCGACCTCGGCCGACGCGATTAGCGCCGCGGCTTCGGAAGCGGCCAAGACCCTCAACGCAGCGGCGATCGTCGCCTACACGGATTCCGGCTCGTCCGCGCTGCGTGCGGCGCGCTGGCGCCCGAGCGTGCCGATTCTCGGCGTCACCACGCGCGCCGCCACTGCGCGCCGGCTCACCCTCGCGTGGGGCGTCGACGTGGTCCTGCGCGACACCGATCCGGTCGATTTCAACGACATGGCCAAGATCGCGGTCGAAGCCGCGGCGGAACGCCTGGGCCAGCCGGGCAAGCACGTTGTGATCATTGCAGGCGTGCAGATCGGCAAGTCCGGCGGCACCAATGTGGTGCGCGTCGAACGCATCCCCGATATCGCGAAGCCCTAGCGCAGCTGCGCCGGGCCTACTCCGGCATCCCGGTGTCTTTCCACACCGCTTCGAAGATCGGCACGGGCTCGGCGAAGCCCTTCATCTCGGCGGTGCCGCGATCCTCGAACTTGGTGCCTTTGCCTTGGCACAAGTCCTTGATGATCTTCGACACGAGTACCTGATCGGTAGCGGCCGCCGCGCAAATGCGTGCCGCCATCTGCACCGGCGTGCCAAACAGGTCGTTGTTCTCCTGGATCGGCTCGCCGGCGTTGATGCCGATGCGCAGGTGCAACGGCAGATCCGGCGTGCTGACCGTGTGCAGATCGGCGCCGCGCTGCATCTCGATTGCGGCTTCCACCGCCGCCGAAGCCTGGGTGAAGGCCGCCATGATGCCGTCGCCGTTGCGCTTGATCTCGCGTCCTTCGTGGCGCGCCAACGCCTCGCGCACGATCTTGTCGTGATAGCCGGATAGGCGGCGCAACTGGTCGTCGCCGTTGGTCGCCGCGAACTGCGCCGCGCCGCACACCTCGGTGAACATCACCGTGACGGTGCCCGACGTGGCGGGCGCGGACTTCTTCTCGTTCCAACTGTCGAGCGCGTGTTCCAGGAAGATGCCGATGTCGGATTCCCCTTCGCCCGCCAGCATCGCCTCGTCGTCCTTGGACAGCTCGCCCGCCGCCGCCTTGGTGCGCATGTCCTCGTCCTTGAGGAAGATCTGCATCGCATCGCGGCCCGAGCGGAACATGTCCAAGTAGCGCGGCTCCAGTAGGTAGCCGTCGTGCTTCTCGGCGAACTGTTTGGCGCGGTCCCACGGGCGGCCGGTCGCGGCAACGACGCTCGCCATCACGTCGATCTTCTTGTCGGCCATGCCGCGGTTTTCCGCATAGGCCTCCGCGGCGCCGGCCAGGAACAGGTCGCAGCCGAAGTGGTTGTAGCTGCTGAACTTGCCGCCCTTCATGAAGGTCGAACTGGTCTTCATCAGGAAGTCGATGCAGCGCGAGAAGAACGTCATCACGGACTTCTTGCCGTCTTCCACCTCGGGTCCAAACGTGGGCTCCGGCGTTGCCGGTGGTTTCTCCGGCTCGGGCGAGCCGCTGTCCTGGCGCCCGTTGCCGTCGCTGCCGCTCTTGCCGTTCCCTTTGGTGTTGGACTCGGCGTTCTTGCCGCGTGCGTCCTTGCCGCCGGGCCTGCCGTCCCGGCCCTGGGCGCGGCTGCCGCCTTGGCGGCGGCTCTGCGGGCGTTTGGGCCCGCCGCCGGTGACCGAGAACGCGGTCGAAAATTCCTTCCACGAGACCATGTTGGGCAGGGCCACGAGCAACGTCATGAAGAACAGCACCCCGAACACCTTGGTCAGGATGTTGCGCTCGCCCATCAGCATGATGAACAGCGCGTAGCCGTTCACCTGACCCAGCCCCCAGCTCGCTACACCCGCTACCGTCACCGACAGCGCGACGGCAGCGGAAATCTTGAACACCACGAGGAACGGCGTTCCGGTCGGCTGGTTCCTCATCACCAGCACCGGTTCTTCGTCAAAGTCGTCGTTGCGCCCGCCTCCGCTGCGCGCTGGCGCCGGGCTGTCGTCGTTATCCCGGCTGCGGCTGGCCGCGGGCGTCGGCATTGGCTTGTCGGCACCCGGCGGTGCCTTGCGTACACCCAGAGCGGGAATGCCCGGCTTGGCGCTCGACCACACGGCGACCTCGTCGGTCGACTTCGAAACTTGGTTGTAGGTTTCCTTGACGAGAGTGACGCCGCTTACGCCTTGGGCGCTAACAGCCGCTTCGGCCGCCGCCTTGGCGTCGTCGCGCTGTTCCGCATTGAATGTCTTGACGCGGCTCCACCGGCCACCCTTGTGGTGGTAGACCGCCCAATTAACTTCCTTCGTGCTCATTTCGTACGCCCCGATGGCTCGGCGGTCTGCGAGCCGAAAGGAGCCAGAGTTTACGATTCGAGCCAAGTCCCGGCAAATGCTGCGTTTTGTCGGCCCGGGCGGGCGCCGGATTGCATTCCAGGGTAGGCGTTCAGACGGCCGGTATTAGGCACTCCCGCACCGCCTTCGCCATGGTGCGCAGGATGACATCGTAGGCGCCGGGCCCTTGGGGGGCGGCCGCTCCCATCGGGTCCACGACGACCACAACGGCGCCCGTACCTTCCACCACCGTCTGGGCCAAAGCCGCAGAAAACTGCGGTTCTCCCAGCACACACACGATGCCGGCGGTGCGGATGGCTTCCCGTGCCGCCAACAATAACTTGGCTCCCGGCACCCGGTCCGAACTCACCGTAACGGTGCCGGCCTCGTTCAATCCGTAGCGGGTCTCGAGGTACTGAAAGCCATCGTGCAGGGCGAAAAGCGGCTTGCCCGCGGCCGGAGCCAGAAGGGCAGCGACTTCGCGGTCCAACGCCTCCAAACGGGCAAATGTGCGGTCGCGGTTGGCTGCGTAGCGCACGGCGTTGGCCGGGTCGGCCAGCGACAAGATCTTTGCCACGTAGACGACGATGCGGCGCGCGTTTTCCGGGTCTAGCCACAAGTGCATGTCCATTACGTCCAGGCCGGCAGCGTGGCCATCCGCTCCCGCTTCGCGCGCCGGCAACAGCGCCAGCCCGGCGTCCCGCGCCAGCGTCACCACCTGAGCGCGGCGCGCGATGGCCGCGACCGGCTTCTCCAGGAACGTCTCCAGTTCTGGACCGACCCAAACCACCACGGCCGCCGCTTCCAGCGCGCGGGCGTCCGATGGCCGCAGCGTATAGACGTGCGGCGAACTCGCACTGGGCAGCAGCAGGGTCGGGGTCCCGACCCCATCCATGACATCGGCTACCAGGGCATGAATTGGCTTGATGCTGACCACGACGTTGGGTGCTGCCAGCGACGGGGCCGCAGTCGCGCACGCCAAAGCGAGCGCTAGAAGTGCAACGCGGGTAGATCTCATCCTGAACGTTATAATGTAACATTCACCGCCAACACAACTGCGGATGTTGACGCAGCGCTATATCCATAGATATATAGCAACAGTTCTCGCGCTACCCAGTACCCGGCGGCGGGATCGGGGATCCCTCTCCAGCGATCTTGCCGCCGGGCTGCGGTGCCAATAGGGCGCGGTCCACCACCACTGCAATCACCGCACCCGCCGCCTGCGCGACGATGAACGCGGGCACGTTCGCCGGATCGATGCCCGCGAAGCTGTCGGAGAGCGAACGCGCAATCGTCACTGCCGGATTGGCGAACGACGTCGATGCAGTGAACCAGTACCCAGCAGTGATCGTCAGCGCGACGGTTGCTGGAAGGCGCTCTGGCCGGGAGCGCGCGACGCCCACAATGGCCAGCACCAAGACAAAGGTTGCGATCGCCTCGGCGAGCCATTGGCCACCGCCGGCGCGCACTGTGGTCGCCGCGGAAAACAGCGTCCGGCCAAACATCAGATTCGCTGTGGCCGCGCCCGCCGCGGCGCCTAGCGTCTGCGCGATCACCAATCCCGGCACGCTGGCCCACGGGGTCGCTCCGCGTGCCGCCATCACCACCGTCACGACCGGATTCAGATGGGCGCCCGACACCGGCCGCAGCAGAGTCACCAGCACGTACAGCACGGCGGCGGTGGCAAGGGTATTGCCGAGCAACGCGATCCCAGGAATGCCGCCGCTCATATTCTCGCCCATGATCCCGGAGCCGATCACTGTGGCGGCCAGCAGCCCCGTCCCCAGCGCTTCGGCTCCCAGGACGCGGTTCATGCTCCGGCGGCCTGGTTGGTGGAAATGCCGATCTCGCGCACCCGCCGTTGCAGCGTCGAGCGATCCAGCTTCTCGGCCGGTAGGCTGGTGAAGATCGCGATCCGGTTGCCCAGCGCCCGATAGGCATCCACGAATGCCAGCGCAATTTGTGCGTCGGAACCGGTCGCGGCTGCGGGGTCAGGGACGCCCCAGTGAGCGGTGATCGGCTGTCCCGGCCACACCGGGCACACCTCGTCGGCCGCGTCGTCGCATACCGTGAACACGAAATCCATGACCGGCGCGCCCGGTTGCGCAAACTCGTCCCAACTCTTCGAGCGCAGGCTCGACGTGTCGTAGCCATGCTGGCGGAGCAGTTCGAGCGTGCGGGGGTTCACTACGCCCTTCGGATGGCTGCCCGCCGAAAAGCCGCGGAACCGGCCCTTGCCCAGCCGTGTCACCAAGACTTCGCCGATGACCGACCGGGCGGAATTGCCGGTGCACAAGAACAACACGTTGAAGACGCGGTCGGTCATGACGGCTCCATAATGGGGATTGGACGCGGATGCTTTGTTGGCGCACAGCATGCGGTGGCAAGCGCCGCGATCGGCGCACACAACTCCGGCCGTCCGCCGCAACAGTCCTGCACCAGAAACCCAATCAGCTCGCCGATGCCGTCCAGATTGGGGGAATAGATCTGCGAGCGCCCGGCCCGCACACAGCTCACCAGCCTCGCGCGCTCCAAGATCGCCAAGTGCGTCGATAGCGTGTTGTGCGGTACGGCCAAAGCCTCTGCCACCGCGCCGGCGGCCATGCCTGCCGGACCCGCTTCCAACAACAGCCGGAATGCCGCTAGCCGCGTGGGCTGTGCCAGCGCCGCAAAACCAGCGGTCGCACCATTCGTGTCCATATATCCAGAAATATCGACACGATGAGAATGACGCAAGCTCCCTGATTTCGTGCCTTTGCCGAGGCGCGCACGATATGACTGCGACCGTGCTCGGAATACTCCGCAAGTTTCTTCAGCTGGAGGCCGCCTCGGGGCTGATCCTGATGGCGGCCACCGCCGTGGCATTGGTCTGGTCCAATTCGCCCGCCGCCGAGGTCTACGTTCACCTGTTGCACACTCCTGTGAACTTTGGGTGGGGACTTGGGGTCGCGGAGGCATCGTTCTGGATCGACGACGCCCTGATGGTGCTGTTCTTTCTGGTTGTCGGGCTCGAGATCAAGCGCGAGATACTTGAGGGCGAACTCGCCGGGTTCCGCCGCAGCCTGCCGCCGGTCATTGCGGCGTTGGGTGGGATGGCAGCGCCGGCGGCGATCTACATGGCCCTGAATTGGGGCGACCCCATCACCCTGCACGGGTGGGCCATTCCGTCCGCTACCGACATCGCGTTCTCGGTCGCGGTGCTGGCGCTGCTCGGGCCCCGCGTGCCGCAGTCGCTAAAAGTGTTTCTGCTTGCGCTGGCGATCATCGACGATCTTGGCGCAATCGCGATCATCGCGGTCTTCTATGCATCCGACCTGTCGTGGCTGGCGTTAGGGGCGGCGGCAACGCTGACTGTGGCGTTGGTTGCGTTCAACCGGCTCGGGGTCACCCGGCTACTGCCATATCTCGTGGTTGGCGCCGCCCTCTGGGCGTGCGTGCTGCAGTCGGGTGTCCACGCCACCGTCGCCGGCGTGGTGCTCGCGCTCACCATTCCCTTACGCACGCGCTATCCGTCGTCCAAGCCATCGCCGCTCGTCCGTCTGGAAGAAGCGCTACACCCGTGGGTCGCCTACGGCATCTTGCCGCTGTTCGCCCTCGCCAACGCGGGTGTTCCGCTTGCTGGCGCGCTCACCGGTCTATTTGCGCCCATCCCTCTGGGCATCGCCCTGGGCCTATTCGCCGGCAAGCAGGCCGGGGTGTTTCTGGCCACCCGCCTTGCCGTCGCGCTGCGCATCGCGGTCCTGCCCGAAGGTGCCACCTGGCTGCAGGTCTATGGGGTGGCGATCGTCACCGGCGTCGGCTTCACCATGAGCCTGTTCATCGGCACGCTCGCGTTCGGCGCGGTGGGCGAGCACGTCGATCAGGTACGCATCGGTGTGCTGACCGGCTCGTTGTTGTCTGCGCTCGCCGGCTACGCGGTGCTGCGGTTCATTCCGCGGGCCTAGACCCACAAGAAGCGGTCGGCCCGCTGCTTGAGCCCCGTGGTCGCGCGCAAGCGCTTCGATAGCGTGCTGGCCACCGACCGGTAGAACCGGAACCCGAACTCCAAGTTGCTGTCGATCATTTGCGCCAGCACCCGCGCATCGATCACCAGTGCCGTCACGTCGCTTTCGCACACGACCGTTACGTTGGCGGGCGAGGTATCGATAAAACTCATCTCGCCCAGCATGGCGCCGCGGCTCAGGTTCGCCACGACCACGGTCTCGCCGTCATCGTCGCGATGCTCAACCCGCACTTCGCCGGCAGTCACGACGTACAACGCCGCCAGGGCTTCGCCTTGGGCTGCGATCAGGTCGCCCGCGGCAAACTGCTGTTCGCCCGCGTTGGCGGCCAGCCAGGCCCAGTCTTGGGGGCTGAGACCGCTCAGGGTCCCATCACGGGTCAAATCGTCCGGCAGCACAAGATCACCACGGGTTCGTGACGCAGTCCGCAGCCTAGTCGCAAACCGCCATGGGTGCATCCGGACGCAGCACGGCGCATCGCGACTGGGAGGGTTGGGCTGCGGGGACGGCCGGCGAACCAAATCCGCCCTCGGCTGCGCAGACGAGCTAGTAGATCATCTCGTCGTCGCCGCCGCCTTCGCTGATGACGATCTCGCCCGAAGCCGCCAGTTCCTTGGCTTTGGTCACGATCTCCATCTGCGCTTCGTCGACTTCCTTCAGGCGCACCGGGCCCATCGCTTCCATGTCTTCGCGCAGCATCTTGCCGGCGCGTTCCGACATGTTGCTGAAGAACAGGTCGCGGATCGTCTCCGAAGCGCCCTTGAGCGCCACCGCGAGGCGGGTCTTTTCCACGCCGCGCAGCAGGGTCTGCACCGAGCCCGGGTCGAGCTTGCCCAGGTCGTCGAAGGTAAACATCAGCGCCTTGATGCGGTCGGCGGAATCGCGGCTGCGCTCTTCCAGCGCGGTCATGAACCGGCTCTCGGTCGAGCGGTCGAAGTTGTTGAAGATCTCGGCAATCATCTCATGGCTGTCGCGTCGCGCCGTGCGCGCCAGGTTGCTCATGAACTCGGTGCGCAGTGTCTGCTCGACGCCGTCCAGTATGTCTTTGCGCACGGACTCCATCGCCAGCATGCGCGTGACCACTTCCATGGCGAACTCTTCCGGCAGTTCGCCCAGCACTCGCGCGGTGTGTTCCACCTTGAGCTTGGACAGCACCACGGCAACTGTCTGCGGATACTCGTTCTTCAGGTACGTGGCCAAGGTCGCTTCGTTCACGCTGCCCAGCTTGTCCCACATGGTGCGGCCGGCGGGGCCGCGGATGTCTTCCATGATTTGCGCCACGCGTTCGGCGCCGATGCTCTTGGTCAGCAGGCGTTCGGTGCTCTCGAAGCTGCCTACCAGCGAGCCCGAGCCCGACATCATCTTGGCGAACATCACGAACAAGCTTTCCACGGTCTTCGCATCGACCTGGCCCAGATTGGCCATCGTCTGGGAAAGCTCGGTGATTTCCGTGTCGTCCATCATGCCGAACAGGCGCGCCGTGCGCTCCTCGCCCATGGCGAACATCACGATAGATGCCTTCTGCGGGCCGGTGATGTCACTCAGCCCACCGTCAGCCTCACCGCGATCGTCAGCGTCGATCAATTTCGCCACGGAGACCTACTCCGGTGAGCGCGGGTTTCCCCGCGCCCCGTCGCATGATTGGCTGCGGCGGCCGCCCTGCCGGCCCCAAAGGGGGTCTGCGGATGGAACAGGACGACCCCAATAGAGCATGAAAACCCCTAACGAATTGCTACGATTCGCACGCATCGGCGCGCCCAACGCGCCGGTGTTCACAGTCCGCCTCAATCCGCCTCCGCGCCGCCCGGCACTTCTGAAATATTCTGATACCAACCCGCGCGAGCGTTGGCCGGGCGGATGCATATACTCGGCGTCAGGTGCGGGGGTGCACACCAGCCCAAGGCTCTGGACGATGAACAGGCTACTGCTATCGTTGTTGCTTGCCCCCGCGGCCACCGGCCTGCTGGTGGGTGCGGCTGCGGGCCAGGGGTTCGCCCAGGTGCCGCCCGGGACGGCGGTGGCAACGGGCTACCGCGACGGCGAGTATGCCGGCGACCGGACCGATGCGTACTACGGCCCCCTACAGGTCAAGGCGATCATCAAAGGCGGCCGCCTCGCCGATGTCCAGATCGTCGAATACCCGCACGACCGCAGTCGCTCGCAGACCATCAACCAGCGCGCGTTGCCGGTGCTGATGCGCGAAGCGCTGGACACGCAAAGCGCCGGCGTTCACGTCATCTCCGGCGCTACGCCAACCAGCCGTGCGTTTGCGTCGTCCCTGGCCGCAGCGCTGAAGCGCGCCAAGGCCTAGGCGCTACTCGGCTGCGGCGGGCTTCTCTTTGGGTGTGCGTTTGCGTTTGACCGGCGCAGCGGCGGCTTCGGCAGCGGCGGTTGCCGCCGCAGCTTCCGCGGCCAAGCGCAAGGCGCGCAAGCGGGCGGTCTTGGCTAGGTTGGCCTGGAGATTGGCCTCGTAATCCCGCACCGCCTTTGCCGCGTCTTTGTCGCGGGCATCTTTGGCGGCGATTCTGGCGCGCTGTTCGCGGGTTTCCTTCTCGGCTGCCATTGCAGGTCTCCTGGCCACGATGTGGCGGTGTCGGTGATCGATCCGTGTGCGGCGCGTGTTCCCCGTAGGCAAAAAAGCAAACCCCGCGGCTGGCGGACCAGACGCGGGGCTCTTTCGGCCACCAGCCGCCCTGCCAGTACATCCGTGGTCAGGGCGGCGTGGCCATGTAGGCGTAGGTTAGACGGCCTTCAAGTTCTCGGCGGCCGACTTCCCGCTCTTACGATCGGCAACGACGTCGAAGGAAACCTTCTGACCTTCGTTGAGGCCGTTCATGCCTGCGCGTTCAACCGCGCTGATGTGAACGAACACGTCTTTGCTGCCGTCGTCGGGCTGAATGAAACCGAAGCCCTTTTGGCTGTTGAACCACTTCACCGTTCCCGTGCTCATGGGATGTCTTCCTCTAGATACGTGTGGATAAAGGCTGCGCACATGCACAGCCGCTCAGTTCGAGGTTGGGGGAGGAGTTCGTCCGTCGGCCGTTGGTAGCGGCGAGGCCAATTCGTTCGGCCAAATCTCGATACACACAACATGGGCCGGATGTCCCTCAACGGCAAGGGGACTTCGTGCATTTTTGTCGGCCGTTAACACTTACGACCCGCACGACTGCGTGAATTGTGTGTTCCGGGGCGGAAAGCCTACCCTCGCGGCACACTTTCCTCGGGAGGGGGACCCCATGATTTCGCGCCGTTCCATACTCGCCGGCCTCGCCGCAGCCGCCGTCGCCGTGCCCACCATTCGTGTCCAGGCCCAGCAGGCCGCGCCGCCCGCGGCCGCCCCGGCGGCTGCCCCTGCCGTGCCGCTGGCACCCGGACCGATGCGTCGCGTCGCCATCGCCAGCGGAACGGTTGCGACCGAGGCGATGCTGGAAGGCAACGGCGGCGATGCCGGCTGGCTTGCGTTTTTCAATGAAATGAAGGCCCAAGGCTTCGTCACCGGCACCAACGTGACCTATGAGCGATTCTCCGGTTCGCGCGTCAACATGGTGCGGCGCCTTCAGGGCAACACCTGGAACGCCCTCGGCACGACCATCGCCGGGACCAAGCCCGACCTGATCGTCACCACGAGCAGCTACATCGCCCGCGGCGCTTCTACTGCAACCGACACCATTCCGGTGGTTGCTATCGTCGGCGATATGCAGGCGGCTGGCCTGGTGCAGAACCTCGCTGCGCCGGGGGCCAACATCACCGGCGTCACCGCCGGCGCGGGCGCCACACGCGAAGCGGCGAGAATTGCGCTACTGAAAGAAGCGGTGCCGGCGGCTGCCAAAGTCGCCTATCTGATCAAGAGTCAGGCCGAATCACCCACTCCGTGGGGCACGGGCATGGTGGCGGCGGCCACGGGCGCGGGTGCCACGCCGGCCTTCTTCGATGACGTGAAAGACGACGCGGGCCTCGACCTGTCGGCCTATCTGCGTGCGTTGATGGATGCCCAAAAGGGGGGGCGCCAATGGCTTGGCGATCGCCGAAGGCATCGATCTCACCGAATGGGCCCAAACGTTCGGCGCCTATTCTCTGGCGCTCAAGCTCCCCGGCATTGCGCCGTGGCGCGACTACGTCATCGGCGGCGGCCTGATGAGTTTTGGCCCCAACTACAACGAGATGTTCAAGACCGCCGGCAACACCACCGCTCGCGTCCTGAAGGGCGAAAAGGCCGGTGCCATCGCCGTTGCGCAGCCCGCACCGGAACTGGTGGTTAGCCAGCGCAACGCGAAGAACTTGGGCGTCACGCTGCCCGCGGCGCTGGTGGCCAAGGCGAAGGAAGTACTGACGTAAGGGGGGGCAGTTGTTGTGTCAGCGGCATGCGCGGGCCCACGTTGGGCCAGTTCTCGGGGATCGGGAACGCCGCCTGATACGGCGTGCAGCGCGGCGGGCGGAACACAATGGGGCCGCCCCGTGGTGACCTAGATTGGCCCTGGAGATCAAGAAGGTGGCCCTGGTGCTATTCGACATCAGCGGCTACACAGAATTCATTCGGCTGAACCAAGGAACGCTGGCGCACGCTTCCGAGGCGATCGCTCAGCTTCTTGAGCATATCGTCGAGGGTGCCGATTTTCCGCTGGTCCTCAACAAGTTTGAGGGCGATGCCGCCTTCATGTACGCGGAAACTCAAAGCGACGAGAAGCGCGCGGCCCTACAGATCGCTCAACAAGTTCTTGCGCTGGTTCCGGGGTTCCGCGCAAAGGTTGCGGAGCTAGCGGGCGGAACCACATGCCCGTGCGACGCGTGTCAGAACATTACCAATCTGCGCCTCAAAGCGGTCGTCCACGCTGGCGACGTAGCGTTCAGACGGATTCGGCAGTTCGAAGAGCTTACTGGTGAGGACGTGATTATCGTTCACCGGCTCCTGAAGAACTCTGTGTCGGCGAAAGAATACGTCCTTATGACCGAGGCGTTCTCGGAACTTCTTGATCCAGCGATGCTGTCTGGTAGCCGGATGGTCACTGAAGTCTACGAACACCTGGGGCCAATTACGTTGCGGGCCTTCTCCCCCACATAAACGCCCGCTTGCCGTGAGGAGCGCCGGGGAGTCGAGGCAGTAACCGGATCACTCGAAGTAGTCCCACTGACGTAACGCTGTCCCGGAATCAGTACCGGGTCGTCAGGTCCGTCAGCCATGCTGGCGAGACTTGGATCAGCCAAATCTGCGCCACCTTGTCCAAGCCGGTGAGGATGGCGAAGCCGACCAGCAGGATGATCGCGCCGAACACGATCTTGCCGGTTTGGCCCGTGGCGTTGATCTTGCCGCGCCAGCGCTTCAAGGCTTCGCGCGACAGGCTGCCGATCACCATGAGCGGAGCGGCGGCGCCGATGCCGAACAACGTCATCACCAACGCCACCTGGCCCAGGTTCTGGCCCCGCGACGCCATGAGCGACGCCGCGCCGAGGGTCGGGCCGATGCACGGCACCCACACCACGCCGAGCAGTAGGCCGATCACCAACTGACCCTGCCAGCCTTCCGGCGTGACCTTCTGCATCCAACTCTCGGCCACCGAGCCGATGCCGGCGCCCGCCAGCGCAAACCGCTGCTGCAGCGGGCTCGACAGCAACACGAGGCCGAGCACCACCATGATGCCGCCGGCGATGTACTGGAACACTTGGGCATCGAGGCCGATGCCGTAGCCGACCGTGGCCACGAACAGCCCGACACCGACAAACGTGATGATCAATCCGCCGCCCAGGGCAACCGGACCCATGCGGTGTGCCGCTGCCGCGCTGGCGATCACGATCGGCAGCAGCGGCAGCACGCACGGCGACAGGGTCGTCAGCACCCCCGCGAGAAACCCGAGGGCGTAGACACTGGTCGACATCCGCCGGAAGTCGGGCGGCCTACAGTCCCTTGGCGAGCGATTCGGTGATCGGTGCGGCTTGCGTCGCGCCGACGGTGCGGTCCACTTCGGCCGCCCCCTTGAACACGATCAGCGTGCTCTGGCGCATCACATTGAACTTCTTCACCAGATCCTTCTGGGTGTCGAAGTCGATGTTGAAGATCACCATGTTCTTGAACTTCTCTTCCTTCATCAGGTTGGTGATGATCGGCCGCTGCGCAGCGCATTGCGGGCACCAGTCGGCGTGCACCTGCACCAGGATGCTCTTGCCCGCGCCCTGGGCGGCGGCAAAGGCCGCTTGGTCGAACGGCACCGGCGCCAGCGCGAACGCCGCAAACGGCGTCAGCAGCAGCGCAAACAAAGCCACGAAGAAGGACCGGCGAAGCATGGGTAGTCTCCCCTGGGTAAAACGGCGCGCACGGCCCCCACGCCCTGCGCTGCGGTTGGCCGCAAGTGTCCGGGCTTTGTCTGGCTCACGCAATTCAGCTTTGCGCGAGCAGCCACGGGGGGCCGCTAAGTCATTAAGGCGCCGAGGCACCTTTGTGTGACCAGCGGGTGTAGCGTATCTGGCCCGGCGCGCTGCGCATGGCAGAATAGGGGGTGCCGCGCACCATCCGGAGGTGTTCACGGCGGTTCACGCGGTGTTCAACTGGGTGTGGCCGGGCTGATGGCCGGCGCGGGCGTTCCGCCGGTCGGTCCGACCCCCGGTCAAGCCGTTGCGGGAGTTGTCGATGCTGCGAATTTCGTTCGGCGCCGGATTGGTGCTGCTGGCGTGCGCCGTCGGTGCGGATGCCCAGGAAGCCCCCAGCGTAGTGCCGGGTCCGGCGCCCGCCGCGCCCGCTTCGGTCGTGCCGCCGGTGGCTGTCCCGTTGCCCGAACCGGAACTCGTGGCCATGAACGCCGTACTCTACGTCCGCACCACCGACACCGTGAACGTGCGCGCCACACCGTCCACGGCCGGCGAAATCGTCGGCCGCTTCGCGCGCGGCGAACCGGTCACTGTCACCGGCCGGATCATCACGGCATCGCTTTGGTATCAGGTCGTCGCGAAAGACGGCGGCCCGGGATTTGTGCTCGGCCTCTACCTTGGGCCTCGCGTCGATGCCGGTGCGCCCGCGATCGCCGCGCCGCCCACGCTCGGCGTGATTCCGGCGGCGCCCGCCGCTACACCGGCTCTGGTGCCCGCTGCACCAACCGCTCCCGCGCCGGTCCCCGGTTCCGCCGCTCCGTAAGTGAAGCGGTCGCGGGGCCCAGCGCCGGGTTACATCGTCCGTGTATCTTTCGGACGCTGCATCCATTGGTTGTTGCGCCCGTCCATGTACGTCACCGGCGCCACCGCCAGTTCGTCCAGGTCCAGATTGTCCAGGCACGTGACGTTCACCGCCACGCAGTCGCCGCCCATTTCCTTCACGAACCCGCGCTCGAAGGGGCGCACGCCGCAGTGCCGGCAGAACAGGTGGTGCACCGGCCCCTGGCCGCTTGCCTGGTAGTCCTGCAGATCCTTCTCGCCGCTCTTCAGCCGGAAGGCGGCCGGTTTGATCATCACGCCCCACAGCCGCGCGTCGGCTTGCCCGGATCGATCTGCACCCGCAGGCCCGCTGCCATATCGCTCAGCGGCGGCGGGTTCGGCGGCGTGCGCCGCGTCATGGCTTGCGCCAAGCGGTAGCGGCCTTCCGTTTTGTCGTAGGCCAGGATCACCTCGAACAACGGCGACTGCGCCGGTTCGGCGCGCCAGCCGATGAACGCATCGTCCAACGCGCTGATCACCAGGCCGTTGAAGTTGTTCATGCGCTCCAGCTCCAGCGACCCCGCGCCGATCACGATCGGCGGAATGGCGCGCAGCTTGCCCGGCGTCAGGTCGTACAGGTACCAGGTGAAGCAGCAATCCCCCGCACCGCTCCACCCCTCCATCACCACGGCCGGGAACCCCGCCCCGGTGATGTCGTCCCCCGGCTTCGCATCCGCCCCGCGGCCGAACCCGGTCACTCGGGTCACGAACGAAACCGCGCCGTCCTTGCCCTTCTCCAGCAATGTGTCGCCGCGATAGATGCGGAACTCTTGTGCGCCACTGATGCGTGGGCAGATCACCACGGAGTATTCGCCCACGCGCGCGGCATCGGCGGGCGAATTCGCATCGATCGCCGCCGCCGCCGGCGGCCGGATCAGATCGCCGCACCGCGCGCCGATCTCGCCCGGATAGGCCGCAACGTCTGCGGCATGTGCCGTCCCAGTTGCGCCGATGGCGCACACCGCGCCCACCAGCATCGCCATGCCCCACACGCGCCACTGCATTTGCACTCGATTCGCTCCCCGACCACCCACCCGAACCCGCACGATATACCGACGCGCCCCAAGCCCAGAAACTTCACCACAAACAACAACGGCCGCGGATTTCTCCGCGGCCGTTGCCAGGTGTGCAGCCTGTTAGGAGAGGTTCGGCGCGTTAAGAAACGTGTTGGTCCTTGGCGGCGGCGCGCATCGCCTTTTGCAGTTTGTCGAAGGCGCGCACCTCAATCTGCCGCACGCGTTCGCGGCTGATCCCGTATTCCTTGGATAGGTCTTCCAGCGTCGCGGGCTCTTCCTTGAGGCGGCGCTGCTCCAAAATGTGGCGCTCGCGTTCGTTCAGCGTCGTTAGCGCGGTGCCGAGCAGGCCGTGGCGCAGCTTGAGCTCCTCGTCGTCGCCGAAGCGCGTCTCCTGGCTGGGCGTGTCGTCCACCAGCCAGTCCTGCCATTCGCCTTCACCGTCCACGCGCAACGGCGCGTTCAGCGAGTGGTCGGGCGCGGCAAGGCGGCGGTTCATGTTCACCACCTCTTCCTCGCTCACGCCGAGCTTGGTCGAAATCTTCGCCACCGTGTCCGGGTGCAGGTCGCCTTCTTCCAGCGCCTTCATCTGCGCCTTGGCGCGGCGCAGGTTGAAAAACAGCTTTTTCTGCGCCGCCGTGGTGCCGATCTTCACCAAGCTCCACGAGTGCAGGATGTATTCCTGGATCGCGGCGCGAATCCACCACATGGCATAGGTCGCCAGGCGGAACCCGCGCTCGGGGTCGAAGCGCTTCACCGCCTGCATCATGCCCACGTTGCCTTCGGCAATCAGGTCGGCGAGCGGCAAGCCATAGCCGCGATAGCCCATGGCGATCTTCGCCACCAAGCGCAGATGGCTGGTCACCATTTTGTGCGCGGCCACCGAATCCTCATGGTCCTGCCAACGCTTGGCCAGCATGTATTCCTCTTCCGGCTCCAGCATCGGAAACTTCCGAATCTCCTGGAGATACCGGGAAAGGTTGGTATCCGGCGAAATGCTGGGAACCGTACTCACGGAAGTGGCCAAGGTAGTCCCTCCCTACTTGCGCCGCAGCGCCAGCCTGGCGGCGGCGCTTCAAAAACCACGCAAAATCAGCGTGTTACCTGCGCCCTTACGGGGCGTCTTTGCGTATATGGGTGCGATATATAGAAACGATCGCACCCAGTTCAAGGGGCAGCCGGCTCACGAACCGGCGCGCCTTCCCCGTCCTTGGGTGCACAAACTCTAACGCCGCCGCATGCAGGAACTGGCGTGACAAATTGGTGACCGCCTGCCGCACCGCAAGGGGCAATGCCTTCATTGCCGCCGCCGGTGGCTTACCGTAGCTCGGGTCCCCCACCACGGGGTGTCCCAAGTGAGACATATGCACCCGGATCTGGTGCGTGCGTCCGCTTTCCAGCGTGCACTCCACCAGCGCCACCACGCCGCGCCCCTTCGCATCGGCGCCGAAGGTTTCCAGCACCCGGTAGTTGGTCGCCGCCGCCCGCCCGCCGCGCGCCACCACCGCCATCTTCTTGCGGTCCCGTGCGCTGCGGCCGATCGCGCCCTCGATGCGCCCCGCCTCCGGTTCCGGCACGCCCCACACCAGCGCCTGATACGTCCGCTTGATCGCGCGCGTCGCGAATCCCGCCACCAGCGCTTGGTGCGCTGCATCGTTCTTCGCCACCACCATCAGCCCGCTGGTGTCCTTGTCCAGCCGGTGCACGATCCCCGGCCGCCGCACCCCGCCGATCCCCGATAGGCTATCGCCGCAATGGCGCAGCAGCGCATTCACCAGCGTGCCGGCATGGTTCCCGGCGGCAGGGTGCACCACCAGCCCCGCCGGCTTATCCACCACGATCACGTCGCGGTCCTCGAACACGATGGTCAGCGGAATGTCTTCCGGCTGCGGCACCGCCGATTCCGCCGGCGGCACCGTCAGGGTGAAGCGCTCGCCCTCCTGGACGCGGTAGTTGGTGGCATCCACCGCCGCGCCGTCCGCGCCCGTGGCTTTGCCGTCCTTGATCAGCGCCGCGATGCGCGCCCGCGACAATCCTGCTAGCTTCGCCGCCAGCCAGCGGTCCAGCCGCGTTCCGGCCTCGTCTTCCGTTACCGGCCCGGCCGAACGGCGTTCCACTGTCATCGCTGCCGCAACCATCGCCGAGCCACCACGTGAGCCCCCAAAATATCCGTGTCCTCAAGGCGCTGGTGATCTTTCTCGGGGTCATCATCGTGCTCGGCACAACGGCGTTGGTGATCGCCCTCGGCCAGCGCATCAAGGAACGCGGCTCGGTGTGGCCCGAACCCACCCCCGCCGTCCGCGTCACCGCCGAACGTCTCGCGATCCCGGCCGGCGCCACCGTCCTGGAAACCGATCTGGATGGCGGCCGCATTGCGCTGCGCCTGGCGCTGCCCGGCGGCGGCCAAGCGATCTACCTCTACGACCTGCGCACGGGGGAACAGGTCGGCACGCTGGCCATCGCGCCGTGATCTCGCTCGTCGCCCACGATCTCTTGGATCTCGCCACCGCGGCGGAGACCGCCTACCCCAACGAAGCATGCGCGCTCCTCGAAGGCACCGTTGCGGAACACGGAATCATCGTTTTGCGCATTCATTTGGCGCAAAACGTCGCCGCCACTCCCGCTACCCATTTCGAGGTCGATCCGCGCCTCATCCTGCGTCTGCACCGCGAGTTGCGCGATGGTCCCACCCAGGTCGTCGGCGTGTGGCACAGCCATACCAACGGCCGCGCGCAGCCATCCGCCACGGACCTTGCAATGGCCTTGGAGCCTTCCCTGATCTGGGTCATCACCCCCGTGCGGAATGGCGTGGCCGAGGCCGCCGCAGCCTTCCAGTTACGGGAAGGTCCAACATTCGCGCCGGTACAGGTAGTGACACACGCTTAGCCGCGGTTCTCCTCGCTTGCTAGACCCTGCGGCCAAGGCTATGTGTTGGCCTTCGGCCTCGTCCCCTTCGTCTAGAGGCCCAGGACACCGCCCTCTCACGGCGGGAACAGGGGTTCGAATCCCCTAGGGGGCACCAACAAAATCAACGGCTTAGGGGATGGTTCGGTGGCGTTGCTGCCAACTTCCCCAACTTTTCCCCAATAAGCCTCTGCGGTTCCCCGCCGCCCTTTGCTGGGCGAGCGGCCCGCTGCCTTCAGGTTAGTGGACGCCTCGCACAACACCGGCGTGAGGTCGCCAAGGCCGCCCTTGCGCACGGCGGTGTGCGGCGAGCTGAAGCAGTCGGCGAAATAGAGATCGCTGCAAGACGACACGTCGAACCCAAGCGCCGCAGGGCGTGGCCGGACGTCATCGCTACATTTTGGACGCTGGCGTGCATCCCCGTTGACAGGCGTCGGAATACACTTCTAGACAGACCAACACAGTGAGCATCGTCCGTGCCCCCGGTGGGCTGATCTCTTGAGATACGCGGACGGTTAGTGACTCGGCCCCCCGGCGGGAACCAGAGCGCATTCGTAACTGATCATCGTCGCCTTCGGGCGAAGGGGTCTTTGTTAGGAAACGCACCATGGTTCCTTCCAACCGCGAACATGAGTTCGCACTTTCCGTAACCGAATTTTGCTGTGCGCTCGGTATCTCGAGGACGACCTTCTATGGCCTCCTGAACCAGGGCGTGGTCCGCACGGTTTCTCTTGGTAGACGCCGCCTCGTTCCGTCGAGCGAGCTCGCGCGGCTGCTGGGGGACGCAAGCGCCGAGGTTCGAACTGCCAACCCCTCTGGCGCCGTTGCTGTCCGTGGTGCCCGCGGATGAGCACCAACAACCACGGCACCGTCACCGCGACGTTCTCGCCGTCTCATACCTCGATGCGGTGGGACGGACGCAAGACGTTGACGGTCGACGAGTTCGCCGAGCAGCTTGCCAATCCGACCGTCGGCCAGAAGCACGGCTCGTGCTACACGCCCGCAGTGTTCACCGGCTACGCCCGGCGCATGGATCAGGCGGCAGAGATCGACATGGCCGTGCTTGACAGCGACTGCGGTCAGACGCTGGAAGAGATCGCCGACGCCGTCGAAGGGCTCGGATGGCTCTGCATCATCCACTCGACGTTCAACCACCTGCAGACGCAGACCACGGTCGCCGCCGAGCCGCTCGAGAAGTGGCAGCAGGCGAACCCGACAAAGACGGTCGCCGACTACTTGGTCGAGAAGAAGGGCTACCTGCGGCGTGTCGCGGTCGACGCGGAAGTCGTCAACGAGATGCGCGATGGCATGATCCGCAACGCGATCATTCAGCACCAGCCGTGCCCGAAGTACCGAGTGATCCTGCCGCTCGACCGGCCCTGGGTCGCATCCAGCTTCTCGAGCCAGCAGGCGGCGAACGCTGTCTGGCGCGAGCGCATCGGTGCCCTCGCCGCGGCCATCGGGCTGAACCACGACCAAAGCTGCGTCGACACCAGCCGCCTGTTCTACCTGCCACGCAAATCGTCGCCAGACGCTGTGTTCGAGGTTCGGCTGTCAACGCCGGAGTAAAAATGCATCGGTGCGCCGGAGCAAAAGTGCATCACTGCTGATGGCAGTAAGGCCCCCCGAGGGGGGCCTTACTGCGTGACCGTTTATTGCTCGGGCGGGCTGTCGGGAAGGTCCGCGGCGCGGGCAGCGCGCGGGCGTCGTTTGCTCTGCTTGAGCCGGTACTGTCCCCGCCCATCTCGAGGATGTGGACGTGGTGGGTGAGCTGGGCGCTGCGCCCGCAGTTAAATTGCGGACCCCTTCAAGTTTGCCTCTGGGCGCACGTTGGTCGGTACCATCTGCCGCGAGCACACCCGCTGCCGGG
>CANKGV010000022.1 GCA_947481575.1 Alphaproteobacteria bacterium | reverse complement strand
CGCATAGCGAACCCGTCCATACAACTCCACGCCCTTCATCCCCCACCCTCTGCCAACCGCAAAGGGCTATCTGCTGCCGGACTTTTACTCCGGCGCAACCGGAATACCCGGCCGCTTCAGTGAGGGATTTTTGCTCCGGCGCTTACACCTCAGGCCGTCGCCGTTGCGCGGAATGCCGCCGTATTGGTGCGCCAGAACCTTGCGCTTGCCGTGGCGTACAACGCGGTCGCCGTTCCGGTTGCGATCCTCGGCCACGTGACACCGTTGGTCGCCGCGATCTCGATGTCGATGTCGTCGCTCGTCGTTGTCGCGAATGCGCTGCGTCTCAAGCGGCGCGCACCGTCCCGCGGGGCCATGCAGGCCTCGGTTGGGGGCCCCGGCCCCGCGCCGCTCTCTCTGCGTTCCGCTGCGTGACCAGCTTCGCCTATCTCATTCCGATTTCGCTCGGCCTTGGGGCACTGGGACTGGCCGCGTTCTTGTGGTCGCTCAAGAACGGCCAGTACGACGATATGGATGGGGCGGCCGAGAGAATCCTGTTTGAACAGGACAAGGCACCGATCCGAACGCGGCGCGTTCCCCGATCATCGGACCAATAGACGGCGCAATTCCCAGCATTCGCAGGCACACCTTGCGTAAGGTGTAGGTTCCATTGTGAAATCCGCTGCGGGGACGTTGCGGAACGAACGCGTGCCGCGCCAACAAATGACAAGGGCCTGCCCATGACTGCAACGCACTGGACGCGGCGCCCCTTACTCGGCGCGGTGTTGTTCGGCGTGATCGTGTTCGGTAGTCCGGCTCTGGCTGGACCCTACGAGGACGGTATGCGGGCCTATATGGGCGAGGACTACGCCACCGCCCTTACACTCCTGAAGCCCTTGGCCGAACAAGGCGACGCTCGCGCCCAATACCAGGTCGGCGTGATCTTTGGTGACGGGTTAGTGGGCGATAAGCCTGACGACGCTGCGGCGGCGAACTGGTTCAGCAAGGCTGCCGCGACCGGGCATCACACCGCCGAAAAGACGATGGGCGACATCTATTTCCTCGGCAAGGGCGTGACCAAGGACTTTTTTCAGGCCGGGCGCTGGTACCGGAAGGCGGCAGACGCCGGCCACCCAGAAGCTCAGTTCATGCTGGGCTATCTGTACCAGGAGGGCCTGGGCGTGCCGAAGGACAAGGCAATGGCGATCCAGCTGTATAAGACCGCGGAAGACCAGGGCTACCAGATCGGCGACGTGCTCCTCGGCCTGCAGTAGCTGCAGGCCGCCGCTCCACCCACCCTACTGCGGCTGGACGCTCGCCAGTTGCCCCGCCAGACCCGCTTCCCCGCCGATACCGGCGTCCCCGCGCATTTCCTTGCGCTTCTTGCGCGCGATTAGCGGCGGGCACTTGTTGCTGTCGTAGTAGTCGACCTGACAGTCCAAGCACTGCAGGCATTCGTTCAGGTTGATCTGACCCGTGGGTTCGATGGCGCCGACGGGGCAGTCCGCCTCGCAGATGCGGCACTGCGTGCCGCACTGCGGCTTGCGCTTCAGCCAGTTGAACATGTGGATGCGGCCGAACACCGCCAGTGCGCCGCCCAGCGGGCACAGGAAGCGGCAGTAGAACCGCTCGACGAACAGACCCGTACCCAACAGGGCCACGGCGTACAGAACGAACGGCCACTCGCGCACAAACTTCACGCTGATGGCGGTCTTGAACGGCTCCACCTCGTCGAGGTTGTTGGCCATGTCGATCGAGTAGAACCCGACGCCGATGATGCCAATGGCCATGATGTACTTCACAACCCAGAGGCGCTCCTGCAAGCCGCGCGGGATCTTGAACTGCGGAACGTGCAAGAGCACGGCAAGCTTGTTGGTGAGTTCCTGGAGCGCACCGAAGGGGCACAGCCAGCCGCAGAACACGCCGCGGCCGAGCACGAACAGACTGATCGCAATGTAGATGCCGAGGATGAAGATCAGCGGATCGAGCAGGAACGTCTGCAGGCCGGTGCCGGTACCCGGTGCCATGACGTAGGACAGGATATTGACGATCGAGTATTGAGCGCCCTCCCACCAGCCAAGCCAGCCGAGCGTGAACGCCAGCACGCCGACGCGAACGATGTTGTAGGCCATGCGGCTTCGCATCAGCACGTCCTGCAGCACGAATACCAACGTAACAACCGTGAGCAGGCCGAGCAGGATTCCAATGGCCGGGCGCTTGTGTTCCCAAACCTCTTCCCACAGCGGGCGCTGTACCGGCGGCGGCAAGAGCTTGTGAACGTCCGGCAGGTTGTAGGCCACCGGTACGTCCAAGGTTACCGCTGCGCCTGCCGCGTTCGTGCCCGGGATGGTGAGCACCGCTTGCCACGGCCGCAGCGGATCCAGCCCGGCCGTGGCCGGGATCAAGAAGATATTGCTTTCGCGCGACGGAATGACCTCGCCGCCGAACGCGGTGGCCACCAAGAGGCGGATTGCGTCGTCGCGGTGGAGACGGATTTCTTTGCCATCTTGGACAATCTTCACTTGGTCGTAGGTGTACTCAGCGGCCTTGCTGAAGACGCTGTTGCTCATGAATGAGAAGTAGCCTTTGTCGCCCATCCACACGCTGAGGCCGGTGGTCGCTTCGCGGGCGACGATGTCCTTGAACCGCGTGTCGCCAAACATGTTCTGGCCGATCGAGGCGGGCGACACCAAGGCGAGCGTGAACTTGATGAACGTCGCATCCGGCTGCTGCAGCGCTTGATTGTTCAGATCGCTCGGCTTTGCCCCGGTGCCGAATTTCTTTTCGAACAGTGCGAGGGATTCGCGCACCGTCATGTTCACCATCGCGATGGAGCCCTTGGCAAGGAGCTCGTCCGCCGTGAAATGGGTATAGCCCTTGCGGTCCAGCGTGGGCTCGGTGACGACGACCGCGTCCTCGCCCTTGATGTGGGCGACGAACACGCGTTGCGCGGCACTCTGCATACCAGCCTTCAACGCACGGCCACTCGTGCTGGCGCCCTGCAGCAGGTCGGGGTTGATCCCGCCCCAGCGCTGCAACGTTGCGCCGGCAAACCCCGCGATGAACTGGTCCAACTTCTCCTGCGGTACGCCGCGGCCGATGATCGTTTCCGAGTGATGCAGCAGATTGACGCCGGTGATGGTGCCGTCGAGGGACATGCCGGCGATGAAGTCGAACGGCTTACCGGCAAACCCGGTCGCATTGACTACGTCCAGCGTCGAAAAGATGTAGCCCTTCACTTCGCCGCCGATCAGGACCTGCAGGGCCGGCGGGCGTCCCGGTGCGGGAACCGTTTTTTCGGCGCCCGGGAACAACTGCTGGATCAGCGCCGGTGTAAGCCGCGGTGTCAGGGTATCCGGGGCGGCGGGCGCCTTGGCTGCTGCGGTCGCGGCCGCTGCCGGAACGGTGGCGGGCTGGGCCTGCTGCGCCATCGCGGGTGCAGCGGCGAGCAAGGCGCTCAAGGCGACCCCGGTAGAACCGAGCAGGAAGCCCCGAAGGGCATTCCGCAGCGAGTGCGACAGGCGGGCAATCGGTTGTTTTGTCATCGGCCTACAGGATTTGAGCGGAACAGGTCGCAGGCCCGCGAAGTCGGGCCCAAATGCTGGATGCAGTTCTCCATGGTCATTCGCTTGCCCTAGTACACCGACTGAACGAGCGTCGCCAGCGCATCACATGCCCAACCTGCCACCGCGCCAGCAGCGAAGCGATGGTGCGCCGGGCATTCATGGGCGTTGGCTGACTGCATAGCGCGGCACTCGACCCCTACAGCAGATCGCGTTCGCGGAGCCAGTCATTGATCTTGGTCTGGCGATATGCGCCGGTGTAGGCGAATTCGAACGCCGACTCCATCACGCGGGGTTCGACGTAGCCGGGGATCCGCAAGACCTCTTTGCCGTCCGCCGTGCGGAACTCCATAGTCGGGGTGCCCTGTACGCGATGCCGCAAGGCAAGTTCGTGTTCGCCGGCGGACACTCCGTCGATGTCCCGAATTGGCTTGGTGCCGTAAAAATCCAAGCGCACCACGTAGAACCGTTGCGAAACGTACTTGTAGAGGCTCAACAGGCGGAAGTCGTGCGTGTGGAGCTGCAGGCAGTAGGGACAGCCCGCGCGTTCCCAGAACACCGCCAAGAGCTTTCCCTCGGCCGCCGCCAATTGGGCATCGCGGGCCAGATCGCCGCTGCTCGGGTGCTCCCACGCTTCAATCCACATGCCGTCGTCGCCCAACGTGGGCATCGGCAACAGATCGGGCTCGGCGCCCGCCTGCTGTCCAGCGAGTTGAGCCGTCGGGAAGCCTTGTTGGTGGGAAACAAAGATGGCGCCAACGATCACGGCGACCGTCGCAACGACGATGCCAACGCCCATCAGCAACGACTGTCGGCTCTTTTCCATCGCGCACCCTGGGGCCGCATTTGCGCGGCACCCACCCCCATTCCAGAGAATACCTACAACCGAAGGCGCGCGCGAGGCGCAGATGGGGGATGACGGACCGGTCGCGAGGGAGTGAACTTGTGTGGCCCGTGGTGGTGGGGCCATTATCCCCCGCTGGCTTCAGGACCCTTGTGGGAGCAGGGGTCCGGTTTGGCAGGGGAGATCGTCGTGAACAAGCTTTTGCAGTGCCTGTCGGCGGTCGCCGTCGTGGCGGGGGTGGGGTTCCTTGCCGTGCCTGCGGGGGCCCAGGCCCAGTTTGACCATCCAATTCATGTCGGCGTGATCCTCCCACCCGAAAAAGGTACCCCGGACGCCGTCCTCGGCGATGCGGTTGCCCATTCGGCCAAGCAGGGGGTCGTGCAGGCGAACGAAGAGCTTGGAATAACGGCGGAGATGCTGGGAATCGATTTCTCGGTCGTTTCCGCCACCGCCGAGGGGGCTGATGTCGTTGCCGCTGCCGAGCGGTTGGTCACCCAAGAAGGTGCTTATGCGATCGTTGGCGGGTTCAGCCTCACAGAGTCGGCGGCGCTGAGCGCCTGGGCCAAGGCCAAGGGCATTCCCTACATGAATGTCGGCTCGTCGGCGGACTCTTTGCGCAACGCGCTGTGCGGAACTACGACATTCCACCTCCAACCCAGTGCAGCGATGTATCTGGATGCCATGGTGGGTTGGTACGTCCGTTCCAACTTCCGCAAGTGGTACTTCATCCAAGAAGACACGCCCGAGAGCAAAGCGCAGTACGACCGGGTGAAGTGGTCGATGGCCAACCGGCATTTCGGGGCGCGCGAGGCCGGCAGGACGGTTCTGAAGCCGGGGGCCAGCGGGGGTGCCGCCCTGGTGGCGGCGATCAAGAAGTCGGGTGCCGATGTCGTTGTGATGCTTGTGAGTGCCAAGGACCAACTGCGCACCATGAGCGAATTGGACGCCGCTGGTATCTCCCTCAACGTGACCGGCTTCCCGTATCCCGAAGCCCAAACGCGGGTGTTCTTTGCTGCAGCCGCAAAGGCCGCTCCGACCCTGGGTGCCGCTTACCGTGCCACCGCCTGGGAGCCGAGCCTCGACGCCTACGGCGCCCGTGAATACAACGCGCGCTTTCTGGTGCGCTGGGACGAGCCGATGGGAGAGTCGGCTTGGTCGGTGTTCACCGGCATCAAGATTTTGTACGAGGCAGCGTTCTTTTCTGAGTCCGACAAGCCCGCCAAAGTCATGGGCTACATGACGAACCCGGCGAGCATCTTCGACCTGTACAAGGGCCTGGGCTCTTCGTTCCGGCCGTGGGACCGGCAGATGCGCCAGTCGCTGTTCCTCGACAAGATCAATCCCAAGGCGGCAACGCTGATGGAATACGGGAACTTGGTCGGTGAGTTGCCGGCCATTTACCTCCCCGGCACCGAACTCGTAGAGCGCCTCGACCAGTTGGGCGATTTAGCCGCGCAGACCAAGTGCAAGAAGTAGGCGGGGAGAGCGCGCGAACTCCTGACAATGGTGGTTTCTGTCAGCCACCACAGCCAGGGGGCCGGTGACGGGTTGTGTCAGCAAATTGCTTGAGTTTTCAAGGCCGAGCGCCGGTGTTGGGCTGGCATGGCGTTTGCTTTATGTGCACTATTGGAAAAACCAATAAGCGGGTCGGCGCCGCGGTCCAAGCCCGACTCGGGGAGATGATGTCGTGAGTATGTTTGCAGTGCTGAAGCGCCGTTGCGCGCGCGCTACGGTGGCCGGGTTCGTGTTGGCGGCAGGGGTTCTCGGTGCGGGCGTTGCCAGCGCCCAGGCCCAAGACACCTACCGAATTTATGTGGCCAACGAGTACGGCGCCGACATTTCGGTGATCGACACCGCGACCGACAAGTTGGTCGGCACCATTCAGATCTCCGGCCGTCCCGGAGTGGTGCGGCCACGCGGCATGTCGGTCAGCCCCGATGGCACGATCATTTATGTGGCGGTCAGCGACTTCCATCCGGAGTTCGAAACTCCGGAAGACAAGATCATCGCGATCGACGTGCGTACCAGCCAGGTGATCCGCGAGTACCGCGCGGGTGGCAACCCCGAACGGCTGGCGCTGAACCCGACCGGGACGCAAATTTGGGCGTCGCTCGAAGCGCGCGCGCAGGGTGCGGGGTACGATATCGGCACCGGCGAAAACTTCGTGTCCTTCCGCACCGGCATCGAGGCCGAAGGCGTTGCAGTGAGCCCCGACGGCAAGTGGGTGTACCTGACCGCCGAAGCAACCCACACGGTTACGATCTACGACATTGAGAACAAGAAGATCATCAAGCACCTGCTCGTCGGCAACCGGCCGCGCGTGGTGGTGTTCTCGCTCGACGGATCGAAGGCTTACGTGAGCGCCGAAATCGGCGGCACGATCTCGGTCATCGACACCAAGACTCAGTTGGTAAGCGGTACGATCAACCTCGGCCTGGACTCGCGCCCGGTGGAACTGATCGTCGACCCCAGCGGCAAGCGCTTGTACGTGGCTGGTGGCGGCACCAACTCCATCTACGTAATCGACACGGACACCAACAAGGTTTCCACGACGATCAAAGAGAACATGGGCCGCCGCCCGTGGGGCGTCACCATGACTCCCGACGGCAAGAAGATCTATACCGCGAACGGGCTGTCGGACAGCGTGTCGGTGATCGACACGCAGTGCATGTGTGTGGTCAACACCATCCAGGCGGGCCGCGGGGCCCACTCGGTCCAAATCGGAGTTATCCCCCATGGGTAACCACATTCGCATGTGGATTGCCGCTGGCGTCGTATGCGTTTCCGCGATGGCGGCCCTGCCGGCCAACGCCCAACAGGAAACCCATAAATTCGATCCGTTCTTCGAGAACCTGCTGTTCCAGAGCCAGGCCTACGGCTTCGAAATGGTCGGCCAGCGCCTCAACATGGCGCAGGCGTTCGCCGCGCCGGTGAACCCCGCGTTGGTGCCACAGCTGCAGCGCATGGAACTACGCGACTTCGCCCGCTTTCGCGGCACCCTCGCGAAGGGCAACCCGGCGCTGGAGAAGAGCCTGGCCGCGGCGCTGCATGACGTGATGGCGGACGTGCAGGGAGGCAAGGCGGTCACCGCCGAGGTGGTCAAAGCGCGTGCGCTGCTGGCCCAGGCCTATGACGTCGTCGTCGATCCCGCGGTGCAGAAGACCACGCACTTCAAAGCCGCGGTTCTCGCGAACCTGCTCATGGCGAACGATGGCGTCGCCGAAGCGTTCGAGGACGCAATTCGGGAGAACTGGGGCTACCCCAACGGCTGGGCCGCAGTTCGCCGCGTCGAGGTGCTGTGGGCGGAAATCGCTCCGCAGGCCACTCCCGCCCAGCGCGCCGAAGGCAACGGCGTGCTGGATGTGTTGAAGTCCGTGTTCTACGCCAAGCCAGAGCCGAAGATTCCGTTCCCGGCGGAGGAAGCCGAAGACGTGGAAGCGCTGGCGATCCAGATGGTCGGCCTAATCGAACTGGTCGGTGATTCGTATCTCCACACCGGCCGCGATCTGAGGCGCCTGGCAACTCACTTGGCGGCTGTCACGACCACCGCGTGCGAGGCCTATGAGCGCGGCGACGATGCCATCGGCGTCGAAGGGGTGTCGGCGGTGCTCGATCACTACCGGGTGCAGCTGGCCGGTACGCTCGATCTTATTTCGGTGAACCTGCGCCAAAAGGCGACTCAGGTGTTTCCGCGGTTGGTCGAGGTGGAATACGATTTCTACGAGGGCTTTGAGAATCTGCCCCCGGACACGCGCCAGGTTTCGAATGCGCAGTTGTGCCGGGAGCTGGTTACCGTGTTCAATGAGGCGGCCAAGGATCTGCATTGACGCCAACAACGCCTTCCGCCGCCATCGAGGCAATCGAGATCGGCCGCCGCTACGGAAATGTAGTGGCGGCCGAAAGTGTGTCGTTTGCCGTCGCACGGGGCGAATTCTTCGCCTTGTTGGGCCCGAACGGCGCCGGCAAGTCCACGGTCATGCACATCCTCACGACGCTGGTCGCGCCCACCTCGGGCCAAGCGACGGTGATGGGCCACGACGTGGTGACCGAGGCCAAGGCCGTGCGGCGCGAACTGGGCATGGTGTTCCAGGATCCGGCGCTGGATGAGCGCCTAACCGCCGCCGAGAACCTTGAGATTCACGCGGTGCTGTATGGCATCGCGCGGCGCGACCGCCGCCAGGCGGTGGACGAGGCCCTGACTTGGGCTTCGCTCACGGAGGTCGGTAAGCGCCGGGTGCGCGCGTTCTCCGGCGGCATGAAGCGCCGCTTGGAACTGGCCCGCGCGATCATGCACAAGCCGCGGGTATTGTTTCTCGACGAACCGACCTTGGGCCTCGACCCCCAAGGGCGCCGCAACTTGTGGGAGCGCATCGGTGCCCTGCGCGAAAACGGCATGACGGTGTTGATGACCACCCACTACATGCCCGAGGCCGAGGCGTGCGACCGGGTTGGCATCATCGACAAGGGCAAGCTGGTTGCTATCGGCCCGCCCGCAGAATTGGTCGCCAAACACGCCACCACGCCCGGCGCTACCTTGGAAGATGTATTCATCCGGATGACCGGCCATGCGCTGCGCACCGAAAGCGCGACCGCGCGCGAAATGACCGTGAGCTTCGGTAAACGCGGAGGCGAACACACGCGATGACCGAAATGGCGGCTCCGATCGGCGTCAAGGCCTGGATGGGAATTTCCCCCGCGGTCGTCCACATCATGTGGCAGCGCGAGATGTTGCGCTTCTTCCGCGACCGCTCGCAGCTGTGGGGCGGTTTGTCGCGAACCATCCTGTGGCTGGTGATTCTCGGCTTCGGCCTCGGCGCGTCGCTGCGCGAGATCGAAGGCTACACCTATGGCCAATACATCTTGCCCGGCGTGATCACGCTGAACGTGCTGTACGCGTCGCTGCAGTGCGCGATCTCGCTGGTGTGGGATCGCGAGGTTGGGCTGTTGCGCGAGGTTATGGTATCGCCCGCGCCCATGCTGTCGGTGACCCTCGGCAAGCTGCTGGGCGGGGCCAGCATCGCGGTGGTGCAGGGCACCATTCCGCTACTGTTCCTGCCCGGCATCTACGTCGCGATCGACCCGGTGGCGATCATCGAGGCGTGGGTCGTCATGTTCTTCATGGGCATTCTGATGACCGCCGTGGGCGTCATCATCGCGACGCGCCTGAAGACCTACGAGGGCTTCGGCGCGATCGCCAACGGCGTCATCCAGCCGCTGTACTTTCTGTCGGGCTCAATCTTCCCGCTACGTGGCGTGATCGGCGGCGTGGGGTTCATTCAGATCCCGGACGCACTGCGCGATGAACTGCGCCGGCTCGGCATCTTTGCCATTGGCGGGGGCTGGGTTGTGCAGTTGCCCGCATGGATTCAGGTGTTGGTCTACTGCAATCCGGTGAGCTACCAGCTCGACCTGCTGCGCCACGTGCTGCTGGGCTTCGAACAGCTGCCGATGGCCGCCGACCTGCTGGTGACCTTCGCCCTGCCCCTGGTCGCCACCGTTGTGGCGGCCTTTATGATGGGCCGGATGCTGAAAAGCCGCTAAGCGGCGCAGACCGGCGCCGCGCGGGCGCCGGCCCAGGGCTCAGAACTTGCAAGCCGATCCGGTGGCGCCATCGCCGAACCGGTCCAGGCGCTCGATCGCAGTTCCGGTCTGGTTCGCCGCCGGAAATTCGGCACCGACCGAGGCAAGCGCGATCCACGTCGGGATTTCCTCCCGCTGCCACTCCACGTCCTGATCGACCTTGATCATATAGAGTGGCTGGCGCAGCTGGTGGTCCCACGGACGGAACGACACGCCCGGCCCTTTCCCCAGGTCGAACGTGGTGCCCGGTGCCTCGAGGTACTTCGCTACCGTCGGACCGTCGAGCGAGTTCGTCGCCTGGGCGGCCTGGAATACCATCTTGATGGCGCTGAACGCGGCCCAACCGGTCGGGTCGGCAGGGAAGCTCCACCGCAACAGGAACGAGTTGTTGAACTCAGCCGCGCCGTTGGCGGTCATGGTGCAATCCCATGCCGTGGGGCGGTAGCGCGGGTTGGTGCCGGGCGCGAGGTACCGGGCCGAGACGATGTAGTCGCGGGTTTGCGTCACCGCATCGGGCAACGCCACGACCGCGGCCGGCAAACCCATATCGTCCATATTGCCAAGGAACGCGATCTGGTCCGAGCCGTTGAGCAGCATCAAGAAGACATCGGCGCCGGAGCGACCGGCAGCATTGAGCTCGTTGATGTACGCGGGCGCCTCCCGCTTGACCGCGGCCGAGGCAACGACGGTACCGCCGGCCCCGAACGTTGCGATCGACTTGGTGGCGCGCTGCAGCAAGCGCTTGCCGGCATCGTTGTCCTCGTGGACGACGAACCAACGCTTCTGTCCCTTGGCGGCCGACCACGTGACCAGCATGTCGAGGTACATCGCGGCGCTTGCTTCGATGTGGAACGTGTAGCGCCCGCAGGCCGCGTTGCGCAGAGCATCGTTTGGCGAGCCGATGTTGAAGAACGGAATTCTTGCCTTCTCGGCAATCGCGCTCAGCACTTCGGCTTGGCCGTCGCCGACGCCGCCGACCAGGGCGCAAATGTTGCCGGTGGCGGCTAGACGCTCGCCGGCACGTTTCGCTGCGTCCGCGCTCGGCGAATTGGCCTGCAGGACCTCAAGGTGCCAGCCGGCGGCACTAGCCGGGTCGCCGATCTTGCCCTCGGCCAGAATGGTGCCCATGCGTCCCGCCTCACCCGCATAGTCGGTGATCGAGGTCCGCACCGTGGACAATCCCGTCTTGGCGGGAAGCACGACGCCGACACGGAATGGCCGGAGCGTCTTGACCTGCGCGCCGGCCGGGCGAAGCAGGGCAGCCGAGGCGGCGGCGCCACCCGCGACCAGGAGTTGGCGACGGTTCGGGGTCCACATGGCTACTGCGCTCCCAAAGTAAGTATCGGGCGGCTTAGCGGCATGACCGGAATGTGGAACTCCGCTAAAACGGCGTTGATTGCCTCCCATTGCTGGGAGATGGCGAAATCGAGAAGGTCGCGCAGCGCTTCGTCGCCACGCCGGACCCCCATTACGATATTGATGTACATGGGCGTAAACGGCGGCTCAAACTCCGGCGTGACCGGCGAGACCACCATCGGTACGTCCTGCAGGGCCCCGAAATACCCGGCGGCCGGCCCCCATAGAACACCGATGTCAATCTCGGTTCCCTTGGCGATGTCTTCGATGATTGGAGTCATCAGAAAGTCATAGAACTTCAAGTTCGCGCCGAGGCCGCGCACTTCCAGCGCATCGTGGGCGACGCCGCCGGAAGGCTGGATCCCGATGCGCATATTGCGAAGCGCCGGATCGTCGAACATCTCGACGCGCGGCTGGCTATCGGCGCGCTGCAGAAACACCATCGGGCTGCGGTAGTAGGCGAGGGTGGAGGTAAGTGCTGCCTGACCGTCTTCAACGCCAGCGATGATATCGCACTCCCCGACCCGCAATGCCTGGTTGATCATATCCGGGGTCTGGGGGGTCCACAGGAACGTAAGGTCGGCGTGCAGTTCCTTGGCGATCAGCTCGGCGATCTTGTTCTCGAACCCGGCGCCATCGGAGCGCGAAAAGGGGAGTTTGTCCGGATCGGCACAAACACGCAGTTCCCACGCGGAGGCCGGTGGCGCGAATACCGCGAGGGCCGTGATCGTCAGCGCCGCAATGCGGGCTGCAATGCCGAGCGGTTGGGTTGAGCCAATTCGGATCATGGGACTTCTCACCGTTGCTGCCGTTCCCGGCCATAAGCGCGCAAGCCGGCGTCCTTCGCTGGATCGCGGGAACGCGCGGCGCGGCAGTCTACACCACCGCGTTGGTAAGGAACGACCCGCGCAAAGAAAAGGGGGGAGACACCGTCTCCCCCCTCACAGTCTAGTTACAAGCGCTCGGGATTAGCCGGGCAGCTTGAACACGTACAGCGTGGTGCCCGAACGGCGATAACGGTTCGCGTTGTCCGGGGCCGCGTTGGCGGCGACGGCCGTGTTGGCCGCGGCCGACGAGGCGATGATGGCGATGTACTGCTTGCCACCGAACGAGTAGCTGATCGGCGACTGGCCCCAACGGGCGCCAGCGCGGAACGACCACAGCACTTTGCCGGTCTTGGCATCGAGCGCCTGGAAGGTGCCCTCAGCCTGGTTGCCGTGGAACAGCAAGTCGGTCGCGGTCGCCATGACCGGGACGCGGCCGCCGTCGTTGTACGGCACGGTCCAAGCGGTCTTGCGGCCGATCGGGTCGTTGGCCTTCAGGTTCGACAGAACGGTCGTCGCCTTGCCGTCCATGCCCTTGTTGGGGATGGCCGGATTGCCCGCGGTCTGACGCAGGGTGTAGCCCTCGCCCGGCTTGTACTCACCGGTCACAACGATCTGAATCGCGCAGCTCGTGTCCGAGTGCGTGTACAGGAGGTTGGTGCGGGGCGACCAGGCGTCGTTTTCCCAGTTGCGGGCCGCAGTGCCCGGGCAGTACTCAACTTCGGTGCCCGTGTAACCGGCCGGCTTCGTCGCGCCGCGCGGATCCGCCTGCGTGTACTTGCGGCGGTCTTCCACGTTGGTGAACATCATCTTCTCGATGTCGTACTTCGGACGACCAGTGGCCATATCGATGCCCTTGCTGAGGTCCTGGTACTCGGCCATCCACGGCTCGATCAACATTTCGCCGGTGACGCGGTCCCAAACATAGAAGAAACCGTCGCGGGCAAACTTGACCGCCGTCTTCTTGAGCACACCGTTGATGGTCATGTCGACCAACGGGGTGATCAGCGGCTCATCAAGGTCCCAATGATCCTGCGGGGTGATGTTGTACGCCCAGATCAGTTCGCCCGTGGTGCCGTTACGCGCCATCTGCGACGCGCAGTAGTTGCTCTTGTACGACTTCAGGCCGCCGTTGGCGTCCAGGTCGATCTTGCCCCACTCGCGGCGGTAGTCCGGGTTCCACGGACCGCAGTTGCCGGTCGAGTAGTGGAAGATGTCGACGTCCGGATCCCACGTGAAGTAGCCCCACGAGGTGCCGCCGCCGGTCTTCCACGAATCCTTCCACCAGGAATCGAGGCCCGGGTTCGGGATCTTGTCGTCGGCGTAGAACGGCTTGAACTTCGGGCCGATGCCGACTTCGTTGTTCGGACCCATGTTGTAGAAGGTCCAGGCGTTCTTGCCGGTGTTGATGTCGTAGGCGTGCACCTTACCGCGTGCGCCGCGCTCGCCACCTTCGTTACCGCCGATGAACAGGTTGTGGATGACCAGCGCGTTGCCGGCCATGCCTTCGCCGCGGACAATGTCCGCGCCGACGTTGCGCCACAGCTGCTCGCCCGACTTCGCGTCGAGCGCGATCACCTGGCCGTCGAGGGTTGCGTAGAAGATCTTCCCTTCAGCGTAGTACAGACCGCGGGTCTGCGCGCCGCAGCAGGTCTGGGCAGTCGCCAAGGCGACGTCCATCGTGGGACGGAATTCCCACTTAATGACGCCGTCTTTCGTCAGGTCCAGGGCGTACACGTAGTTCGGCTTCGGGGACACGATGTACATCGTGTCGCCAACGACCAGCGGCGAAGCTTCGTGCTGGTCGAGAATGCCGATCTGCAGGGTCCAGGCCAGCTGCAGGTTCTTGACGTTGTCCTGCGTAATCTGGGTCAGCTGGCTGTAGTTCCAGCCGTTGTAGGTGATGCTCGGCATCACGACGTTGGCAGGGTCCTTCGAAAGCTTGAGCACGTCGTCGTTTGCGACGGCGACGCCAGACATCCCGCTAGCGGCTGCCATCGCCAGCAAGGACGCGGATACTGTCATCCGCATGGTCATGAAAACCTCCCAATGTTGGAAAATATGAGCGTTGAAGTGGTAAACGCCTCTCCTAAGGCCGGCTCATTGACGAGCAAGCCCACTACACTAGAACTCCCCAACAAGCAGGGAGTTCCTCACGAAGTCTGTCACCGAGACCCTAACGGGTCTTGGCGACTTCGTCCGGAAGCACGATTCCTGAAGTATTGCCCCACGAATTGCGAACGTAGGTCGCAATCGCCGCGATTTCGCGATCCTTCAGGGCATCGGCAAACGGCGGCATGCCGTGTTCCTCGTTGCCCTGGAAGATTTGGGTGATCACTGCGCCGGAACTCTTGACGAAGTCGTTCCCCGCAAGCTTCGGCCCTGCGCCACCTTGACCTTTGTCGGCGTGGCAGGGTGAGCAGTTCGCCGCATACAACTTGGCGCCTTCAGACATGAGGGTCGCCAGGTCCACAGCCTGCGCAACTTGAATCATCGGTTCTTGGTTCACACCGGCCGGTGCCGGACGATCCGTCACGGCAACAGCGCTGAACCCAAATGAAACGGTCAGAGCAGCCAGAGCCGCTACCGACAGAACGATATTGGTGGATTTCATTTTTGATCCCCTCCCCCGTACGCATAGAGACACGATTACAGTACGCCAAGCATACTGCCGGGAGTCACGCAGAACCGGATGTGCCTGTCAACATCCTGGGACCCGTCCGGGCATCTGCCCGCATGGAGCCGCATTCACAATTGCTTGCGCAGCGGATGGGGCCGTTTACGGCGCATGCCCAAGCACCCCAGGGTATCCAATTCGGCCCCGGGTTTCCGCCGCCTTGATGCGGTCACACTGACTTGTGCCCAAGAACGCGTCAGTTGTTTGCATATGCGTGGGGACTCATGCGAGCATCTGCGCCGGTTCGTAAGGGTCAACCACCACCACCATGTCTGTAACCAGCACCATCGATATCGCGCGCCCGGCGGATCAGCGCTTGGCGGGCGTTGTGGGTCGCCTAGACGACGCGCGCCGCCGCTCCGGATACCTGACCGTGGTCGCGGGTCTTGTTGGCGGGTTGCTGACGGGCCTCGTAGCGTTCTGCCTGTTTGAATTGGCCAATGCGCTCCTGGGTTCGCTGACGACGGCCTTCCAGTTTGCGTGGGTACCGTTGCCCTGGTGGTTGGCGGAGTGGCGCGCGGCCCCCGTACCGGAACACATGGTCGTCTCGATCGCCGCGGCCGTTGTCGGTTTTGGCGTGGTGCTTGCGGTCGCCGTTGCGCGGCTGCCGAAGATTGGCACGCTCGCCCGCGCCGCCGACCGGCACTTCAAGATGGATGAGTGCGTCAGCACGGCCCTCGAAGTCGCGGCGGGGCCGCCGAAGACCGGTGTCGTCATTGAGGCGCTGATGAATCGTGCCGGCGCACAAACGCAGACGATCGACGCGCGCAACTTAGTGCCGTTCGAGTTGTCGCGGTGGGCGCTGGGAATTCCGGTGTTGGTTGGCATTGCGGCGGTCTTTGTCCTGATGCCGCCGCCGCCATTGTTACAGCAAGCGTTCTCGTCGTTCGGTACCGTGCCGGGCGACGTGATGGCGCAAGAGCAACGCGAAGAGGTTGCCGCCAATTTGCGCGCCATCGCCGCAATCCTGAAGCAGGACGGCGATCAACGTGCCGACGCGGCGCTTCAGGCAATTGCGCAGGCGATGCAAAATCTGGGCGACCAAGTCGCGGCCAACCAGAACATGGGCGCACAGGCGCTGCAGGACGAGATCGACCGCTTGGTGAGTCTCGCGCGTGACGCCTATGGCCGTGCGGGTGAGGCGGCCGGCGGTCAGCGCGATCTGTCCCGCTTGGTGGCTGGCTTGAACGAGAATGCGCCCAACAAGCCGAAGGGCCCGGTGCAGCGCTCGGTTCCGCCGGCGCCGCGTCCGCCTCCGGACCGCACGGGCCTGCCCAAGGACAATCCGCTCGCAGCCGTAATGACGACCCGCGAAGAAGAAGGTGGCGATGACTTCGCCGACCTTATTCCGCCGGGGACGATCGTCGGCGATCCGGGCAAGCCCGGTGGGGCCGGCGGCGACGGCGCCGCCGATGCTGCCGCTGCCGGTGCGACGGACTATGACGACTTCAAGGACACCTACGGCGAAGACGGGCCGGATGGCGGCGGCGGCAAGCCGCCTCCGGGTGGGGTGATGGTCGGTGCGGCCGACGGCGCTGGCGCGGGTGATATGGCCGGCGTCGGCACCCGGGCCTTGTTCGGCCCCGATGGCCGCCTGCTCAAGGAAAAGCTCGACGCCGCGGGGCAGATGCTGTTGCAGAACCCGGGCACCGGCGGGGGCCGTAAGATTCGCTTCAACCTGGCGCCCGATGCCCAGCTGCGGGACGCTGCGGCGGGTCCGGAAACCGCCGGCGCGTGGGTGCCGATGACGGAGCACGAAGTGATCCGCGCAGGGCTGCCGGCGGCCGCGCGCGAGATCGTCAGCCGCTACTTCCAAGCATTGAGGGTGGAGCCGGGTAAGTGAGCTTATTAGCCCCCGTTTGGCTCGCGGTGGGGGCGCTGACGGTTTTCGTCCTGATCCTCCATATGCAGCGCCGGCGCCATCTCGATGTGCCGAGCGTCATGCTGTGGCGATTGCTGGAAAATAACGTCGCGCGCCGCCGCTCGTTGCGCTTGCCGACGCCGAATATCCTCATGCTGCTGCAGATTGCGGCGGTAATTCTAATCGCCATTGCGCTGGCCCAGCCGTTGCTGGGGCCGAGCCGCGGCCGCGAGCACACCATTTATGTGGTCGACGCCTCCGCCAGCATGCGGGCGACCGACCTCAAGCCGAGCCGCTTTGAAGATGCGGTGACCCGCCTTACCGGCATGATCGAAGCGAGCGCGCCAGTTCCCGGCAACCGGGTCTCGGTCGTGTTCGCGGGCGCTACAGCGCAGCTCGTGGTAGCGCGCCAAGCGGCAAGTGCTGCGGTGCACGCGGCCGATGGCATGCGTGCCGGCGATGGTCCGGCGGACTGGAAGGGTGCGGCCGATCTGGTTGCGCCGCTGGTACGCGATGGCGAGCCGACCGAGATCGTCGTGCTGACCGATGGTGCAGACGCGGGCGCCAAGATCTTCGCCGAGATGTTCCCGGCGGTCCACAGCACGCAGACACTGGTCGCCGGTCCGGACGCGACGAATGTCGGGCTCACGGCCCGTGCGGTGCCGGTCAAAGCCGAAACCGGCAAGTGGCGCTTCGTCGGCGCAGTCCGGTTCGGGGGCGCGAAGCCCGACCGCGTGGAAGTCCGCGCGCTGTTCCAGCCCGAGGGCCAGGAAGCATTCATCCAGTTGGCAACCACCGAGGTCGTGCGCCGCAGCGGCGACACCGAGGAAACGTTCACCATGCAGATGGACGTGCCGGGGCCCGGCGCGCTCACGCTGCAATTGCCCGCCGACGCGGGGCCAGCCGACAACGAAGTCAACTTCGTGCTGCGCAACAAGCCGGCGGTCGCCTACGTGTTGTACGTCGGTGAGCCCAATCACCAGTTGATCTCGGCGCTGCAGTCGATCCAGAACGTGGTCGTCAGCGCCGCCAATGCGCTGCCGGTTGACGACGACATCTATGATCTCGTTATCGCCGATGGCGTCGCACTGTCGCGGCGGCCCAACACCAATGTCCTGTGGCTGCGCGACGCGTATATCGCCGGCCAGACCAAGCCCGCGGCGCTCAAAGAGTCATACGTCACCGGATGGAACGCCGACCACGTGTTGGCGCGCGGCGTCGACTGGACTGCGATCACTGCCCAAACCGCGTACCGCGTCGCACGCATGCCGGGTGCTGCCGTCCTGGCTGAGACCGGCGGCTTCCCGCTGGTGCAGGCCCGCACGACGCCGCGCGGCCGTGAAGTCCAGCTTGCGTTCGAACTGAAGGACTCGGAGTGGACAGACCGCACCGGCTTCCCGGTATTCATCACCAATCTGGTGCACTGGCTCGGCGTTGAACCCGGTGCTGTAGCCGAGGCCGTGTGCGCCGTCGGCGTCCCGTGCCCGATTGAATCGCGTCTGATCACCGGGCGCGTGCTCAGCCCCGATGGAGTTGAGGTGTGGACCGGCGCGTCCCGCACCGCCGAATTCTTGTTGCCCGGCGTCGAACTTGGCTTCGTGCCCGACCGTGCTGGCTTCTACCGCATCGAGGGCAAGAACGAATCGCATCTGGTACCGGTTAACGCCGTTGTGGCAGGAGAGACCGCGCTTGCCGCGCTCGACCCGGCCGCCGCCGCCGCCGAAGAGACCAAGCCGACCGTTCCCGTATGGAATTGGCTGCTGGTCGCGGCGCTCGCCGTATTGCTCGTCGAAGCCTGGATCGCCGGGCGCGGACCCGAGCAGTTCCTGCGCCGTACCGGCCTTGCCTCGACGAACCCACTGGCCGTTCGCCGCCGCCTGCAGTTGGGGGTACGCGCCGCCGCAGCGGCGCTCCTGGTGGCGGCAATCGTTGGCATGCCGGTGCTGTTGCGCGAACCGGCCCAGCAGGTCGTTGTTGTGCTTGCCACGGACCTCGGGCCCGAAAGCAAGAACACCGACCGCGACCGCGTGCTGAAGCAGGTCCAAGCCAACCTCAATGCCGGCGGCGCCCATGCGGGTCTTGTGACCACGGGTGCATTCAATACGATTACGGCCGACGCCGGCGTCAACGCGGTGGCTGCCGGCGGCGTCACGAAGGTTGCGCCGGCCGGCACGAACTTGGAGCAAGCGGTTCGCCTTGCCGCCGCAATGGTGCCGGCGCACCGCGCCGGCCGCGTCGTGCTGGCGACCGATGGCAACGAGACTGCCGGCGACATAAGCCGTTCGATCGGCCTGCTGCGTGCCCGCGGGCTCACCGTCGACATCCAGCCGTTGACGGAATTGCCGCCTGGCGAAGTTTTGGTCGAGTCGATCCGCGCACCGTCCCGCGTGTTTGCCGGCGACACGTTCCTTCTGGACGCGGTGATCTACAGCCAGGGCACCACCAAGGCGAGAGTCACCATCAAGCGGGCAGGCGTTCCGTCGCTGGATGAAGAAGTCGATCTTGTCCCGGGCCGCAATCGAGTCGAATCGGTGATCCCGGCCGGGGATGCGGGCGACCTGTTGCTGGAAGTCAGCGCGAAGTCCGATCGCGATACCTTCGCGCAGAACAACACCGACGGGCTGTTCGTCGAAGTCGCCGCAACGCCGACGATCGCGATCATCACCGACGAAGTCGACATGGGCGACTACTTCGCTCATGCGCTGGCGGTTCAAGGGCTGACCGCAACCGTGGTGCGGCCCAGCAAAGTGCCGATGAAGATGGAAGGCTGGATGAAGTACGACGCGGTCGTACTCATGAACATGCCGGCCATCGCGATGGACACCGAGCAGCAGGAGCAGCTCGAAAAGTTGGTGCAGGTATATGGCCGCGGCCTGCTGATTCTGGGCGGAGAAAACTCATTCGGCCCCGGCGGCTATTTCGAAACGCCGTTCGAGCGCCTCTCGCCGCTGTCCGCCAAGGTCGCGCACGAAGCTCCGCGCATCGCGATGGTGTTCGTGCTCGACCGCTCGGGCAGCATGATTGGCGCCGTCGATACCACCGGCATCATCACGCGCCTCGACATCGCCAAACAGGCGACCTTGTCCGCCGTGAGTCTGCTCAACGACGAGTCGCAAGTCGGGATCGTCGTGTTCGACTCGGAAGGCTACATCTTGCTCGCGCTGCAGGATCAGAAGGACGAAGCCGGCATCCGCGATGCATTGCGGCCCCTCGTGCCTGGCGGCGGCACATCCATCTTTCCGGGTCTGCAGTTGGGGATCGATATGATCGCCACGTCGGACGCGGCGATCAAACACATCGTGGTCATGACCGACGGCCTGTCCCAAGATGCCGACTTCGGCGCGCTGCTCGACAAGGCCAAGAAACTCGGTGTCACGGTTTCTGCCATCGCGATCGGCAGTAGCGCCGACGTACGCCAGCCGCAGGACATCGCCCAGCGCGGCGGCGGTGCGTTCTACGCAACGGAAGACTTCAAGGCGCTGCCGAGCATTCTTGCGCAGGAAACCCTGATGCTGACCACTTCGCCGGTGAAGGACCGGACTGCGCAAGTGGCCTGGGCCGATCGCAGTGCGGATTTCCTGTCCGGCATGCCGCAGTCCATGCCGCCGGTGCATGGATACGTCCGCACCACCGCGCAGCCTGCGGCCGACGTGCACATGACCGTCAACGAAGAGGACGGCGAGATCACGCCGCTGCTTGCGTCTTGGCGTTACGGCAACGGCCACGTGCTGTCGTTCGCTACCCATGGCGCCGGTGCCGGTACCCAGGAATGGACTCACTTGGCGGAGTACCCGCTGCTGTGGGCGCAGGCGATTCGGCAGTTCTTGGGCGATACCCCGGGTCCGGGCTTGACGGTCGCGTTGCACCGCTCGGGCGATACCATCGAGGTTGCCGCCGACCTGTTGGATAAGGACGGTGCGCCGCTGATCGGTCACATGGTGCTCGCGAACTTTGGCGATGCCCCCGGCACCTCGGTCTCGCTCAGCGAGTCTTCACCCGGCCACTATCAAGGCGTGTTCGCTGCCACCCAGACCGGATCGTACGTGGTCGAGGTAAAGGCCGATGAGCTGTCGCGCAGCGCCGGCGTGTATGTCGGCTACCCAGCGCGCTACGATTTCGTGCGGTCGGATTTCGACAAGCTGCAGGCAGTGGCCGCCGCCACCGGCGGCAAGCTGTTGCTCGGCGACAAACCGGTGTTCGACGACGCCCGCCATTGGGTGGCGCAGCCGGAATGGCGCCTGTGGACAGCGTTGGCGCTGATTCTGTTCATGCTGGACTTGGCGATTCGCCATGCGCCGGGGCTGTTCGGCCTGAATCGCCGGTCGAGCGGCCTGGTGCCGTCGTAGGGATGGCGAATCAAATCGGAATTGGGTTAAGTAGCGAAGCGTTGTCTGGGGGACGACACAATGGCTCTGAATGAAGTGAAGACCGGCAACGCCGGTCCCAAGGTCGAGACGATGGACACCGCGGCGTTGGAGCGCATGCTTGACGCTTTGCGGCGTGCGCGCGACGAAATGGCCCGCTCGGTGGTGGGCCAGCGTGACGTGGTCGAGCAGTTGCTGATCGCTTTGATCTGCGGCGGCCACGTGTTGCTGGAAGGCGCACCCGGCGTGGGTAAGACCCTGCTGGTACGTACGCTCGGCACCGTGGCCGGGCTAAGCTTCGCCCGCATCCAGTTCACGCCCGATCTGATGCCGGCCGATATCACGGGCAGCCTTGCGCTGATCCCCGATGAAAACGGCCGCACCAAGCTGACGTTCCAGCCGGGTCCGATCTTCACCCAGATTCTGCTGACCGACGAAATCAACCGCGCCACGCCAAAGACGCAGTCTGCGTTGCTCGAAGCCATGCAGGAGCACACGGTGACTGCCGGCGGGCGCAGCATGGTGCTGCCGAAGCCGTTCTTCGTGCTGGCCACGCAGAACCCGATCGAAATGGAGGGCACGTACCGTCTGCCCGAGGCCCAGATCGACCGCTTCCTGTTCAAGAGCTTGGTGAACTACCCGAACGAGGAAGATCTGCACGGCATTCTCGATCTCACCACCGGTGTCGAACTGCCGGTGCCAAAGCAGGTCCTTTCGGCCGAAGACATTCTGTTGCTGCAAAAGCTGGTGCGCCAAGTGCCGGTGGCGGCGCATGTGCAACGCGCGGTGGCCCGCTTCGCCATCGCCACGCAGCCCGGCAACACCGGTAGCCCGGCCGAGATCGCCAAGTACTTCACCTTCGGGCTCAGCCCGCGCGGTGCGCAGTCGATGATTCTAGCTGCCAAGGGCAACGCGCTGCTCAGCGGCCGCTACAACGTCAGCTTCCAGGACCTGCAGGCGGTCTTGCCGCCGGTCATGCGCCATCGCTGCCAGCTCAACTACGAGGGCCTAGCAGAAGGGATCGACGCTCAGGCGCTGATGGCGCGCCTGCTCGAAGCCGAGACCCGGAAAGCCGCGTGACCCCCAACCCGGCGCTGCTGAGCAAGCTGACGCGGTCAAAGCTGGTTACACGCTGGCAGACCGCGTCGGTCGGCGTCGGCGAGCGGCGTTCGAATGCCAAGGGCTCGGGCATGGAATTCGCGGATCACCGCGAATATCACGCGGGTGACGACTTCCGGCATCTCGACGTCCATCTGCACGCGCGGTTCGGCAAGAACTACGTGCGCGAGTACGACGTCTATCGCCAGCTACCCATTACCATTCTGGTCGATGGCAGCCGGTCGATGGACTTCGGGACTCCGAACAAGTTCGAATATGCGTGCAACTTGGCGGCCCTGATGGGCTTCATTGGGTTGGCGGGCGGCGATCAGGTCCAGGTCGGCATCGGGGCCGGGGAACGAATTCACTGGTCGCCCAAGTTGCACGGCGCCCAGCGCTCACAGGCGCTATTCAACTGGATGTCGGGGCAAAAGGCGGCGACCACGGGTGCGTATGGCACTGCGGTACGCGAGTCGCTGCGCCATCTTACCAACCGCGGACTGATCGTGCTCATCAGCGACTGGTGGACCGAAGGCATCGAATCAGAGATCCGCATTCTCAACACCACCGGCAATGAAGTGTGGGGGATGCACGTTACCTCGCGCGAAGAGATGGACCCCAGCGCCCTCGGCGAAGGCGAAGTCCGCCTGGTCGACCACGAAACCGGCCACGAGGTCGAGGTCGCGTTGGATCGCTCCACCCGCGATCGTTATGCGCGCAGCCTGGAAGCGTGGCGCGAGCAGTTACACAGTCTGTTCACTCGTGCCAATGGCCGCTACCTCTTGGTGCCGACCGACCAGCCGCCCGAGCGCCTGTTCCTGCAGGATTGGCGCAAGATGGGCATGATCGCCTAGGGCGGGGCTCCGTCTGGCCTGCGACACCGCGGTACGTGCGCGGGCGTCGGAATCTTCCCCAGGACCCGCTACCCTATTCCCAATGGGTGCCCCTACCTCTTTGGCGTGCCGCGCCGGTCGCTCGCGCCCTGGAGACCACCCAATGAATCCGTTGAAGGCGCTTGATGGCCTCGGCCAGTCCGTTTGGCTCGACTACATCCGCCGCACCCTGATCGGTCCCGAGTTGGACGGCCTGGTGAAGGACGACGGGGTCAAGGGAATCACCTCGAACCCAGCCATTTTCGAGATGGCGATCGGCCACCACGACGACTACGACGCTCAATTCGAACAGCTTATCCATGGCGAAGACCTCGGGCCAATGACGCTCTACGAGGACTTCGCGATCGAGGACATCCAGGCCGCTGCCGATCATCTGCGGACTGTGTATGAAACCACCAAGCGCCGCGACGGATACGTCAGCCTCGAGGTTTCGCCGTATCTGGCACGCGATACGCAGGCCAGCATCACCGAGGCGCGGCGCCTGTGGACCCGTGTCGCTCGCCCCAATCTGATGGTGAAGGTGCCGGCGACCAAAGAGGGCGTGCCGGCGATCGAGCAACTGATCTCGGAAGGCATCAACATCAATGTGACCCTGCTGTTCGCGCAGGAGGCATACATCGACGTGGCCAACGCCTACATTCGCGGGCTGGAGCGGTATGCGAAGACCAACAAGGATCTCGGCGGCATCGCGTCGGTCGCCAGCTTCTTCATCAGCCGTATCGATTCGCTCGTGGACTCGTTGGCGGATGCCAAGCTGAAGGATGGCGGCGACAAGGCCAAACTCGAGAGCATCAAGGGTAAGGTCGCGGTAGCTAATGCGCGGCTGGCCTATCAGCACTACAAGGGATTGTTTTCTTCGCCGCGCTGGCGTGCCTTGGCCGATCGCGGCGCCCAGACGCAGCGCTTGTTGTGGGCCTCCACCGGCACCAAGAACCCCGCCTACAGCGACGTCTACTATGTCGAGACGCTGATCGGTCCCGACACTGTCAACACGATGCCGCCGGCAACCATGGCGGCGTTTCGCGACCATGGTAAGCCGCGCTCGGCGATCGAAGACGACATTCCCGGCGCCCGCAAGGTCATGGCGGACCTTGAGTCGGCCGGGATCTCGATGAAGCAGGCAACCGACAAGCTTGTTGTCGACGCAGTGCAACTATTTGCGGACGCCGCTGACAAGTTGTTGGAGGCGGTCGAAAACAAGCGCCTGAAGTACCTCGGCACTACTCAGAACACGATGGCGGCTGCGTTGCCGGAGGCCTTGCAAAAGGCGGTCGACGTAGAACTTGACGCTTGGCGTAAAGACGGCCGTATTCGCCGCCTGTGGGCCAAAGACGCCAAACTGTGGACCGGCCAGGATGAGAACAAGTGGCTGGGGTGGCTAGACATCGTCAGCACCCAACTGGGGGAGTTGCCGGCGTATCGCGCCTTGGCAGCGGAAGCCGCGCCGCTGAAGCACGCCGTGCTGTTGGGCATGGGTGGATCGAGCCTCGGACCGGAAGTACTCGTGGAGACGTTCGGCAAGTTGCCGAACCGGCCGCAGCTGCACATCGTCGACACAACCGATCCGGCCCAGATTCGGGCGACGGAGGCTAAGCTCGACCTGAAGAGCACTTTGTTCATTGTGTCGTCGAAGTCGGGCGGGACGCTCGAACCGAACATTCTGAAGCAGTACTTCTTTGAGCGCGCCAAAGCGGCGCTTGGGGCAGATCAAGCCTCGAAGCGATTCGTCGCCGTGACGGACCCGGGTTCCAAAATGCAGCAAGTCGCCGAGCGCGACCGGTTTGCGCACATCTACAAGGGCGATCCCACGATCGGTGGGCGCTACTCGGTGCTGTCGCCATTTGGGATGGTTCCCGCCGCGGTTATGGGCATCGACGTCGAGAAGTTCCTGAGGTCAACCATGCTGATGGTCCGCAGCTGTGGCCCCGACGTGCCGGCGCGGGTGAACCCCGGCGTGGTGCTGGGTGCCATCTTCGGCATCGCGGGCAAGTCGGGACGTGACAAGATCACCGTCTTTGCGGGTCCCGGCCTGGAGGACTTCGGCGCCTGGGCCGAACAGTTGATCGCTGAATCGACCGGCAAGCTGGGCAAGGGCGTCATCCCAGTGGACGCGGAGCCAGCGGCTGCGCCGGCCATGTACGGATCGGACCGGCTGTTCGTGCATCTCGCCTTGGCCAAACGTCCTGACCCGGACGCCGCCAAGATCGCGGCGTTGGAGGCTGCGGGGCATCCCGTGGTTCGCATCTCGCTCGCCGACCCGTATCAACTGGGCCAGGAGTTTTTCCGGTGGGAACTGGCGACAGCCGTCGCGGGCGCGATTCTAGGCGTGCACACGTTCGATCAGCCCGACGTCGAAGCGAGCAAGATCGCCACGCGCAAACTCACCGACGCATACGAAGCGACCGGAAAGCTGCCTAGCGAGAGTCCGGTGGTTACCGACGGCAGCGCCAAGCTCTTCACCGATCCGGCCAACGCCGCCGCCTTAGCCAAGCTCGCCAAGGACAAGTCGCTCGACGGGTACCTGCGCGCCCACTTGGGCCGCATTGTCGCCGGGGATTACGTGGGGTTCCTTGCCTACATCCCGCGCGACGCGCGAACCATCAAGGCATTTCAAGATATCCGCCTTGCGGTTCGCGACGCCCGGAAGGTGGCGACGGTGGTGGGATTCGGTCCGCGGTTCCTGCATTCGACCGGTCAGGCCTACAAAGGCGGGCCGAACAGCGGCGTGTTCCTGCAGATCACCTGCGACGACCCAAACGACCTAGCTGTGCCGGGGCAGACTTACACGTTCGGGACGGTGAAGGCCGCGCAGGCGCGGGGTGATTTTGACGTACTCGCTGAACGCGGCCGCCGCGCTTTGCGGGTCCACCTGAGCGGTGACCTTTACTCGGAGCTTGATCGGTTGGCTGCGGCAATTCGCCGGGCCGTGGCGTAGCGCGCATAGGGGAGCACACCAAATGCAGATGGGAATGATCGGCCTTGGCCGGATGGGCGGCAACATCGTCCGGCGTCTGGCGGCTCACGGCCACACCTGCGTGGTGTATGACCGCGCTCGCGAAGCGGTGGATGCCTTGGCACGCGAAGGTAGCAAACCAGCAACGGGCTTGGCCGACATGGCGAAGCAGTTGTCCAAGCGCCGAATCATTTGGGTAATGCTGCCGGCGGGCAAGATCACCGACGACACCGTGACCGAACTCGGCGGATTGCTCGAATCGGGCGACATCATCATCGATGGTGGCAACTCGTTCTGGCAGGACGACATTCGCCGCGCCAAGGAGCTCGCCAAGAAGGGCATCCAGTATGTCGACATCGGCACCTCGGGCGGCGTGTGGGGCCGCGAGCGCGGGTACTGCATGATGGTTGGCGGCAGCAAGGACGCGGTCGACCACCTCGACCCGATCCTTAATGCGCTGGCGCCGGGACAGGGCACCATAGACCGCACGAAGCGTCCCACGGGCGCGGATACCCGGGTGGAGCGCGGCTACATGCACACGGGACCATCCGGTGCCGGCCATTTTGTCAAAATGGTCCACAACGGCATCGAATACGGCCTGATGCAGGCGTACGCGGAGGGCTTCGACATTCTAAAGAACGCCAACTCCACGAACCTTCCGGAGGAACGCCGGTTCGACTTCAACCTGGGCGACATCGCCGAGGTGTGGCGGCGCGGCAGTGTTGTCTCCAGCTGGCTGCTCGACCTCACCGCCATCGCTCTCGCCGAGGACGCGAAGCTGGAGGGCTTCTCCGGGTCCGTTGAGGACTCGGGCGAAGGCCGGTGGACGGTGCAGGCCGCTATCGACGAGGCGGTTCCGGCAGATGTGCTCACCGCCGCCCTGTTCGTACGGTTCCGCTCACGGCAAACTCACACGTTCGCGGAGAAGATTCTTTCCGCCATGCGCAAACAGTTCGGCGGCCACGTCGAAAAGAAGTAGCGCGCAAGCGCCGGGGAGCGGTTCGTGCGTGACGAAGTCATCGAGAACCTGGAAGAAGAGGGCGCGCCGCCCTTGCCGGCGCCGCCGTGCACGGTGGTCATCTTCGGTGCCGGCGGCGACCTAACCAAACGACTGTTGGTGCCCGCACTGTACAACCTGCGGCGCATGGGCCTGTTGCCGGACCGGTTTCGTCTGATCGGCGTCGACCACGGCGAGCGGACCGTCGAGGACTTCCGCCAGGGTCTGCGCGAGTCGGTGGAGCATTTCGCCAAGACCCGCGGGGCCGAGGCGGGGGCGTTTGACGCGGACGCCTGGCAAAAGGTCGAGAACGCCGTCGAATTCATGCGGGCCGACTTCAACGACCCGGCGGGGTACCAGCGCCTGGGCGAACACCTTGACGAAGTGGAGCGGACGCACGGCACGGCCGGCAACGTTGTGTTCTACCTGGCGGTCGCGTCGCGGTTCTTTGCGCCCATCGCGCTCGCGCTCGCGGCCGCCGGTTTGATGCGCCAAGAGCGCGACAGCGGCCGCTGGCGGCGCGTCATCATCGAGAAGCCGTTCGGCACCGACTACGCTTCGGCGCGTCAGTTGAACGAGCAACTGCTCAGCGTGCTCAACGAGCGACAGATCTACCGGATCGACCACTACTTGGGAAAAGAGACGGTCCAGAATCTCTTGGTTCTGCGGTTCGGCAACGGCATCTTCGAGCCATTGTGGAATCGGCAGCACATCGACCATATCCAAATCACGGTGGCCGAGACCGTTGGCGTGGAACGCCGCGGCGGGTACTACGACCGTGCCGGTGCGCTGAAGGACATGGTGCCGAACCACCTGTTCCAGCTTCTGTCGCTCACGGCCATGGAGCCGCCAAACGACTTCAGCGCCGACGCCGTCCGCACGGAAAAGGTCAAGGTGCTGGACGCGCTACGCTTCGCCGATGCCAAGCACCCCGGCGAGTGCGCGGTGCGGGGCCAATACGTCGGCGGTGCCGTGCAAGGACAACCCTACAAGCCGTACAGGGAAGAACTGGATGTGGCGCCGGGGTCGATGACCGAGACCTACGTCGCCATGAAACTAACCATCGACAACTGGCGCTGGCACGGCATGCCGTTCTATTTGCGCACCGGTAAAGCGATGACCAAGCGCCTCAGCGAGATCAGCATCCAGTTCAAGCACCCGCCCCAGGTGATGTTCCGCGACACGGCGGTCGACAAGATGATCGCCAACCGCCTGGTGATCCACGTTCAGCCGGACGAAGGCGTATCGATCCGGTTCGGCGCCAAGGTTCCCGGGCCGACCGTGAAACTTGGCCGCGTGTGGATGAACTTCCACTACTTCGACTACTTCGACGCGGCGCCCAGCACCGGCTATGAAACGCTGATCTACGACTGCATGATGGGGGACGCGACGTTGTTCCAGCGCGCTGATTCGGTCGAGGCCGGATGGCGCATCGTCGAGCCGTTGTTCGACGCGTGGCGCACCGACCCCTACCGGAACTTCCAGAACTACCCGGCGGGCGCCGCAGGGCCGCAAATTGCCGACGACTTGTTAGCGCGCGACGGGCGGGCATGGAACCGCATGGCGTGGCATCCAGGAGAAAGTAAGCGTTCATGACCGGAGCAACATTGCGCGAGGTATTGCCCGATGCCGAGGCGCTTGCGCGCCGCGGCGCGGAGTTTGTTCTGCAAACGTGCCAGCAGGCGAGCGGTGATCTACGAGTCTGCTTGGCCGGTGGTACGACGCCGAAGCGAATGTATGAACTGCTCGCCACGCCCGAATTTGCTCCGCGCATGCCGTGGGCGCGGGTGCATTGGTTCTGGGGTGACGAACGCTTCGTGCCGCAGGAAGACCCGAGTAACAACTACCGCAACACCCGGATCGCCATGTTTGGGCCGGCCGCGGTTCCGGTCACCCACATCCATCCGGTGCGGACGGTCGGCACGACCCCGGACCAAGCGGCGACGGAGTATGAGCGGTTGCTGCAGTCTGCTTATGGCAGCGCAACCCTCGATCCCGCGCGGCCGTTGTTCGACGTTGTGTTATTGGGGTTCGGCGACGATGGCCATTGTGCGTCTCTGTTCCCCGGCACTGCGGTGCTGTCGGAGCGCCGCCGCTGGGCGGCTGCCGTCGTTGGCGTCAAACCCGAGCCCCGTATCACACTGACCTACCCGACCCTTGAGTCGGCGCGCCACCTGGTGGTCCTGGGTGCGGGTGCTGGCAAGCACGAGGTGCTGCAACGCATCCAACGCGGCGACGACCTGCCGATCGCCCATGTGCGTCCGGTAGGGACGCTGCATTGGTTCCTTGACCGCGCTGCGGCCGAGGGCGCCTAAACAGCTTCGGGCGGCACAAGACTTCGGTAGAGCGCCGCGTACTTTTCCGCTGGTTCCTGCCAGCCAACCTTGCGCGTCATAGCGCGGTGAACGACCTGACGCCACGCATCCTTGCGTGCGTATAGCTCGAACACGCGCGTGAACGCATTGCCCAGCGCCTCCGTGGTCACAGGCGCGAACTGGAAGCCGGTGGCGACACCGTCGTGCATCGCCGCCTCGTTGGCATCGATCACGGTGTCCGCCAATCCACCAAGCCGCGCGACCAGGGGCAGGGTGCCGTAGCGCAGGCCGTATAGCTGGGTAAGGCCGCACGGCTCGAACCTGGAGGGCACAACGATGACATCGGCGCCGGCCTGCATCAGATGCGCCAACGGCTCGTCGTAGCCGATCACGCCGCCGATCCGCCCCGGGTTTGCGGTCATCGCATTGCGGAAGCCGGTCTCCAAGTTGGCGTCGCCATTGCCCAGCACCGCCAATTGTCCTCCACCCGCCAGGAGTGTCGGCAAGTTGGCAAGCAGCAAGTCCAAGCCCTTTTGCGCCGACATTCGGCTGATCACGCAAAACAGCGGGGCCGCAGCGTTGACCTGCAAACCCAGGCGCGACTGCAGCGCCGCTTTGTTGGCGCCCTTACCCTCGGGCTTCGTCGCGGTGTAGCGGGCGGCGATGCTGGCATCGGCGGCAGGGTTACATTTTCCGGCGTCGATGCCGTTGACGATGCCGGTCAACTGCCGCGCGCGGTGGCGCAACAAGCCATCGAGGCCCTCGCCGAATTCCGGGGTCTGGATCTCGCGGGCGTAGGTCGGACTAACGGTCGTGATCTGGTCGGCGTAGTGCAAGCCTGCTTTCAGGAACCCAACTTTGCCGTGGTACTCGACGCCTTCCGGTGTGAAGGCCGACTGCGGCAGACGCAGTGGCGTCAGCGTGTCGGCCGGGAACAGTCCCTGGAACGCGATGTTATGGATCGTGATCACCGTGGCCGGCCGGCGGTCGCGCGACAGTGCCAAGTAGGCGGGGGCGAGCCCTGCCTGCCAGTCGTGAGCGTGAACAATATCCGGGCGCCAATCGCCGAGGCGCCCCAGCCCGATTTCGCGCGCCATCCAGCTCAACGCACCGAAGCGCAAATGGTTGTCCGGCCAGTCACGCCCGTCGGGACCGACGTACGGATTGCCTTTTCGCGCGAATAAATGTGGGGCGTCGAGCGCGAACACCTGCGTGCCGGTTTCGCTTAGCCCGGCGACGACGCGGACCGCGCCGCCGAATAGTGGATCCATGCGCAAGCGGGTCACTTGCGCGCGCAGTCCATCCAAGACGCCCGGGTATGCCGGAATCAGCGCGCGAACATCGAAACGCTGCTGCGCCAACGCGAGGGGCAACGCCCCGCACACATCGGCTAGCCCACCGGTCTTGACCAGCGGGTAGAGTTCCGACGCGACGAACAGCACCCGCATGGCATCAGCCGCGCAGGCGGTCGATCATCGGCTGGGTGATTAGGCAGACACCCTTTTCAGTGCGACGAAACCGCTTGGCGTCCAGTTCCGGATCGGCTCCCACGACCAGACCTTCCGGAATTTGCCCCCACTGTCGATCACCACATTGGATAGCCTCGACGACCGGCCGATTTGCGCATACGGGAGGACTACTGCGCCTTCCAACTGAGAATACGAGTTGACGCGCACGCCGGTGAACAGGAGCGACTGGTGCAGGTAAGCACCGGATACGATGCAGCCGCCCGACACCGACGAGCTGACGGCCATGCCGCGACGCCCGTGTTCGTTGTGCACGAACTTGGCCGGCGGGGTGATTTCGGCATACGTCCAAATGGGCCATTCGCGGTGGTACAGGTCGAGCCCCGGGACAATGTCGGTCAAATCGATGTTGGCTTCCCAGTAGGCATCCACGGTGCCGACATCGCGCCAATAGATTTGCGGCTCGGCGCCCGAGCGCACGCATGACTTGGTGAAGCGGTGGGCGACGGCCTTACCGTTCTTCACGATGAACGGAATGATATCTTTGCCGAAGTCGCGGCTCGAGCCAGGTGCTGCGGCGTCGCGGCGCAGCTGATCGAACAGGAATTTGGTCTTGAATACGTAGATGCCCATGCTCGCGAGGGAAACATTGGGGCGTCCGGGGATCGATGGCGGATCCTTGGGCTTTTCGATGAAGCGGGTGATGCGGTCGCCGGCGTCCACATCCATGATGCCGAAGCCGCTGGCTTCCGAGCGCGCTACTTCCACGCAGCCAATGGTCACGTCGGCTTCCGATTCGACGTGCTGCTGCAGCATCAACTCGTAGTCCATCTTGTACACGTGGTCGCCGGCAAGGATGACCATGTACTCGGGACCGTAACCTTCGATGATGTCGAGGTTCTGGTACACGGCGTCCGCGGTCCCTGCATACCAGTTGCCCGGAATGCGCTGGCTGGCCGGCAGCACGTCGAAGCTCTCGTTGCGCTCCGGGCGCAGAAAGTTCCAGCCGCGGTGCAAGTGGCGGATCAGGCTATGCGCCATGAACTGCGTTGCCACACCGATGCGACGGATCCCCGAATTCAGCGCGTTCGACAGCGCGAAATCGATGATGCGGGACTTGCCACCGAAGTAGACCGCGGGCTTCGCCCGTTTGTCGGTGAGTTCCTCCAGCCGCGAGCCACGGCCTCCGGCGAGCACGAACGCCATCGACAGGCGCGCCAAACCCCGCAGCTTCATGTCCTTGGACAGCATACCCGTTCCCCAACTACGCGCTGCGCCACCATGAACCGGCGCAGCACCATCCTAGCGGGCGTGTCGCGGCACGAGAACCTGGGCGGCGGGGCCTCGTGCCGATACTCTGTGGCGTCGGAACAATTCGTCGCAGGACCCCCAATGAAGCCCGCCAAGCCCACCGCCATCGTCGCTGCCGAGGCCGCTCCTCGCATCAAGCCAAGCAACTATCCGCCGCAGTTCGCCGGGGCGGTGCTAGGGCGGGTGAAGCGTCCTCTGGGCGATGTGTTCGGCCTGACCAACTTTGGCGTGAACCTGACCCGGCTGGCGCCGGGCGCCGCCACGGCGTTGCGTCACGCACACACGCGCCAAGACGAGTTCGTATATGTCTTGGAGGGCAATCCGACGCTGATCACCGACGACGGTGAACGGATCCTTGCCCCGGGCATGTGCGCCGGCTTCAAGGCGGGGACCGGCGACGGCCACCATTTGGTTAACAGGAGCTCGGGAGAAGTGGTGCTCCTTGAGGTAGGCGACCGCGGCCCGGGTGACTCCGGTATCTATCCGGACGACGATCTGCAGGCGGTACTCAGGCCCGACGGTACCTGGGCCTTCACCCACAAGGACGGCACGCCGTACTAGCGGCCCGGCGCGTCCTCGGCCGGTTCGGGCAGGACCCCCGCAAGGTAACTCAACAGGGCTTGTGCGGGTTCGAGGAATGAAGTCTGAGCGAACCGGGCGACCGGGCGGAGCATTCCGCTGATCCGCAGTATCGCGTAGTACCGCCATACGTCGCCGTCGTCTCGCTCAAACGTGAGTTGGACTTGCGCTCCTCGTGCGGGCAGGACGCGGAACACCAGGAAGTACGCGTCATCGGTGTTCTCCAGGGTGACCGTGACGCGGTTCTCGGTCCGCTCCACCACCGTGAGGCGGTAGACCAGGATGCTGGCGCTCGTATTCCCGAGGGCGACAAACTTCGTGGCGCCTTGGCCAAGGTCTTGAACAGCAAAGTCGCCGCGGCGGGCATTGCGGTCCGCCTTGTCGAGCGCATAGGCGTTGCGGATCAATGGCCGGTAAGAATTCCGCGTGGTCGACCAGTACTTGGGCTGGGTGAAGGCCGACACGGCGGCGAAGCGCTCCAGGATCCCAGAAGGTCCGGCAGCATTGACGAACCGTCCCGCTTCGCCAAGTGCCAGGTTCGGCTTTGCGCTCTGCCAACCCGTGCATTTGGGCGCCTGCCATGTTGCAGCGTCCTCGTCGACCAACAACACGAACGCCCCGGCTTCGCCCGGCAGGGTAGGTGCTGGCACCGGCACCCCAGCGCAGGGCGGCACGAGCAGGTCGGCTGCGGTCGCCGCACCAGCCGCCATCAACAACGCCGCCGACAGCAGCACCGCGCACAGGCGCAGGAGCGTCACGGGGCCATCCGTTGTGCGAGGACAGACAGGTGCCGCCGCATTTGCCGGAGGGCGGTCACTTGGTCGAGCAGCCACGAGGGTAGGATACTGTGTCGAACGGGATACGGCCAATCCAACGCTTCCCAGCATGAATCATACGTGGCCGCGGTGGGGTCGCAGCGTTGTATTTGCGTGCTCCACCGCAGCCCAATCGCGCCGAGGGTGGGCCCTTTGCGTCAGACTCTTGTAAGGGGGAAATCCACTTGCAAAGCGTTCGCACCCATTTCATCCTTGGCGATGTCGAATACCTTGGGCCAACCGAAAAGCCCCGCCTAGGGTGCAGTTACGGATTTCCCCCAATAGGTACTTCTGATGCTCTCCGCAGTTCCGCGTAGGGCCACGCCAGCTTGGAGGAAATCATGGGTACTGGCACCGTGAAGTGGTTCAACCCGGCGAAGGGGTACGGTTTCATTCAGCCCGAAGACGGTTCGTCTGATGTGTTCGTGCACATCTCCGCCGTGCAGCAGGCTGGGATCGCCAAGCTCGGCGAAGGGCAGAAAGTGTCCTACGAGTTGGAACGCGGCCGCACCGGGAAGATGGCAGCCGTTAACCTGAAGCTTCTCTAAGCCCAGGCGACTGGTCACGCCAAGTGTTGAGAGGGGCGGCGCGAGCCGCCCCTCTGCATTTTTAGCGCCCGCCCGCCGACTTGCGTTCGACTAGGGGTGGATTGGCTCCCGCTAAGTCTGGCTCGTCCGCTGGATTGGCCGTAGCCAACTCAGCTTCCAATTCCATGCCGGCTTCCTGCATGGCGGGGCGGTTGGTCTTGCGCAGCGCGACTTGTGGGAGCCAGGCGCTGGCGAGCGCGCCGAGCGCCATGAGGATCATGCCCCCGAAGAACACATGGGAGACCGCATCGCTGATGACGAACTTCACGGCATGCATGAAGGATTCCATCTGCGGCGCAATTTGCGCCTGCGCTGCGGCAGGCAGTCTTCCCAATGCCTCGTGCATGCGTGCCTGACCGGTCGATCCAAGCAACCCTTGGATTGCGCTTGCGTTCAGAGTAGGAGCGGAGGCGGCCGCCGGGATTAGCGCCTCTAGTTGGACGAGGAACGGGTCGTTGCTCAGTCCCGCCAGACCGTCGGCGATGCGCGCATTCAGCAACCCACCAAAGAACGCCGATCCCACTGTCCCGCCGATATTGCGGAACATCTGCGTTGATGCGGTGACGACCCCCATTTGCGAATGGTCGAACGCGTTTTGCACCACGACGGCGAAGATCGGCATGGTCATGCCCAGGCCAATGCCCGTGACAAACATGTCGGTCGCCAATCGAACATAGGTGGTATCCGGATTGACCCCCGTGAAGAGGTACATGCCCGCGGTGGCGACCAGCATGCCGAGCACGGCCATAACCCGATATTGGCCCGTGCGCGTGATGATCTGCCCACTTGCCGCACTTGCCATGACCAGGCCGACAATCATCGGCGTCAGCACCAAACCCGAATTGGTGGCCGAGAAGCCGACAACCACTTGGGCAAACAACGGCACGAACAGCAGGGCCCCGAACATGCCCATCGCCGACAGGAAGGTCGCCAGCGCCGACACGCTGAACGTCCGGTTCAGGAAGAAGTGCAGCGGCAGAATCGGTTCCTTGACGCGGGGCTCGACCAAGCCGAACGCAACGATGCTGACAAGCCCGACCGCGATGAGCCCCAGTATGGTCGGCGAATTCCACGCGTACTCGCTGCCGCCCCACACCAACGATAGCAACAGCGGCACCAAACCGAGGGCCAGGAATGTGGCTCCGGCGTAGTCGATCGAAGGTCTGGTGGCGCGTGCGCCACCCTTCGGCAATGTCGCGACGATGGTGGCAAATGCCACCGCACCGAATGGCAGATTGATGAAGAATATCCAGCGCCAGCTGAGCGTATCGGTAATCCAACCGCCGAGCAGGGGACCAATCACGGAAGCGAGGCCGAACACAGCACCGATCACGCCTTGCCACCGCCCGCGCTCCGCGGGCGGAAACAGGTCGCCGATCATGGCGATGGTGTTGACCATGAGGGCGCCGCCGCCGATGCCCTGAATCCCGCGGCATATGATCAGTTGGGTCATGTTCTGCGAGAAGCCGGCAGCAACCGAAGCGCCCACGAAGACCGCGATGGCGACTAGGTAAACAATGCGGCGGCCGAACAGGTCCGACAACTTGCCGACGACGGGGACTGAGACGGTCGATGTCAGCATGTAGGCCGTGAAGATCCACGACAGGTGGGAAAGTCCCTGCAGTTCTGTGGCGATGCGCGGCATCGCTGTCGACACGATGGTTGAACTGAGCATCGCGAGCATCATGGCGGTGAGCCCGCCCGCCAGGATCATGACGCGGTTAGGCGGGGCCGCCGGAGGGGCGAAGGGCATGGACGTCGTGGTCATGGTTGCGGGCCCTTGGTGAGTTTGGATTTCAGCCTGAGGAACTGGTTGAGTTCGGAGTCGGACGTTGCGTCGCCCTCGGTTTCCAAGACGCGCCACAGCATGTTGCGCAATTGATCCTGTTCGGATGCACTGAGCACGCCGTAGCGCTTCTCGTTGACGGATTTGATGGCCTTGCGCGACTCGCTGAGTCTCGCGGCGCCGGCCTGGGTGATACTAATCGCGTGCGCGCGGCGGTCGCCTGCGGCGGGTTCGCGTTTTGCCAGCCCAAGTTCTTCCAGGGTATCGATCAGGTAGACCATCGACGACTTGTCGACGTCGAGCATTTCAATCAACTGGCGCTGGGTTTGTGGGCCGGCCAGAGTGATCACGCCCAGGATGCGCATGTGGCGCAACTCGATACCGAGCGGCGCCAGCGCCTCGTTGAGCGCGCGGCTACCGCGGCGATGCACCCAATAGAGGAGGAATCCGATCTGGTCCGAGAAGTTGCGCTCGGAGGCAAGCGCACGGAGCTTGGCGAATTCTTCTTCGGTCATGCCCGCTACTTACGAACGGACAGATCGTCTGTCAACAGACTATCTTCGCGGGGACAAAATGTCGCGTGGCGGCATAGGCCGACCCGAAGCCCCGACGCCGGAGCTCGTTTCCAAAGGTATCCGAAGCCTTACTGCCGTCCGCGCGCGCCTTGACCCGCTGTACTAGGTCCGGGCTCGGCGGGGCCACTGCCGGTCAGGTCCGGCTCGTCGCGAGCGTCGACGTTGCCGATCTCGGCCCCGATCTCCATGGCAGCTTCCTGCATCGCCGGGCGGTTTGACTTCCGCAGGGGGATGTATGGGAGCGCCAACGCGAGCAGCGCGGCCGCGGCCGTTGCAATGATCGCGGCGATGAACAGATGTGCGACCGCGTCGGTGAACACGAGCTTGATCCCGTCCAGCAGATGATCGATGCCCGAAGCGAGTTGCGGCTGTGCCGCTACCGGCGCCTTCGTCACCAACCCCCTCAGCCCAAGTTGGCCCTGCGGGCTCAAGACGCCCTGAATGGCATTCGCCGTGAGCCCGGTGAAGGTCCCCGGAGGGGCCGCCGTCTTGATCTGTTGCACCACCGGATCGGCGGACAATTGGGCCAGGCCGTCGGCGAGACGATGATTCATCAATCCGCCGAACAACGCGCCGCCGACCGTTCCGCCGATGCTGCGGAACATCGGGATCGAGGCCGTCACCACGCCCAGCTTCGAATGTGGGAACGCGTTCTGCACCGCCACGAGGAAGATCGGCATCGTGGTCCCGATGCCGGCGCCGGTGACCAACATGTCAAGCGTTAGGCGCAATGCGGTGGTTTCCGTGGTGAGTTGCGAGAACAGCACCATTCCGCCGGTGGCGATGACCATGCCGAGGAACGCTAGCAGCCGGTACCGACCAGTGCGGGCGACGAGTTGCCCGGATATCGTACTGGCGACGACCATCCCCAACATCATTGGCGTCAGAACAAAGCCCGAGTTGGTCGCGGAGATGCCGACCACGGCCTGCCCGAACACCGGGATGTACAGAATCGTGCCGAACATTCCGATCGAACTCAAGAACGTCACCCCTGCCGACACCAGGAAGGTGCGGTTGGTGAACATGTCGAGCGGCAGGACCGGTTCCTTGGCGCGCGACTCTATCCACAGGAACAACCCCAGGCCGAGTACGGCCGCGGCCAGCAGTTCCATGATGGTCGACGAACCCCACGGGTACTCTGAACCGCCCCACACCAGCGCGAGCATCAAGGGCACCATGAACACGGCCAGCGCCGCGGCGCCCATGTAGTCGATCGAAGGTTTGCGATCCTTCTTCAGGTGCCGCGGGAACGCGTACAGGATCACCGAAACTGCAGCGACGCCGACCGGTACGTTGACGTAGAAGATCCAACGCCACGAGAAGTTATCGGTAATCCAACCGCCCAGCAGTGGACCGGCGATCGAGGACAGCCCGAACATTGCGCCCATCAATCCTTGCCAGCGGCCACGCTCGGCGGGAGGAAACAGGTCGCCGATGATCGAGAAGGAATTCACCATCAGCGCGCCACCGCCGATACCCTGCAGGCCGCGGAAGATGATGAGCTGGATCATGTCCTGGGACATTGCCGCCAGGATCGACGCGCCGATGAAGAATACGGCGGCGAAGAGGTACACCATCCGCCGGCCGATCAAGTCCGACAGCTTGCCCGCAACCGGAACCGCGATGGTGGACGACAACATGTAGGCAGTGAATGTCCACGATAGGTGCGAAAGGCCGTGCAGATCGGCAACGATCTTCGGCAACGCGGTGGCTACGATCGTTTGGTCGAGGGCCGCCAAGAACAAGGCGGTCATGCCGCCGGCCATGATCAGAACTTTGTTCGGAGGGGATTCCGCCGTGCTCATGAAGCGTCCTTCGTCGGGCAGGCGAATCCGTGGACCCTTAGGCCGGGGAGGCGGCTCGCGTGGACTGCCGGGAAAAGTTGGTGCGTGATTGCGTCTGCGCCCTTGTGTATGGCGCACCACCATCGGCTATATAGCCTTGCCTATTTTGCCGTCAACGCACACCTGCGCGGAGTCCAGCGATTTTGACTGCTCGATCAGGTGCCGGCCGCTGGTCGTGCGCGCTGCGACGGAGTTCGGCTTCAGATGCGTTGCGACGGCTTCTGGTAGCATTGGCTGCCGGTCCGGATGCCCCCTGTTGAGCTTACTCCCGTGATGCCTTCCCCAAGATTGCCGCGCGCTCCCTTGCCCGCAGGCATCTGGATGCTGGGCTTCGTGAGCATGTTCATGGATGTCTCGTCCGAGAGCATCCACAGTCTGCTGCCGGTATTTCTGGTCACAGTCTTGGGCGCCAGCACCACGACCGTCGGCCTGATCGAAGGGATCGGCGAGGCGACGGCGGCGTTCGCCAAAATGGGATCGGGGTGGCTCAGCGACCGGCTACGGAAGCGAAAACTGCTGGCCGGGATCGGCTATGGCATGGCGGCGGTTTCGAAACCCCTGTTCGCCATTGCCACCAGTGCTGGATGGGTGTTCGCCGCGCGGTTAGCGGATCGCGTAGGGAAGGGCATACGTGGGGCGCCGCGCGACGCCATGGTCGCCGACATCGCCGGACCGGATCAGCGCGGCGCAGCCTTCGGGCTGCGGCAGTCGCTGGATACCATCGGAGCGTTCGCTGGCCCGCTGCTGGCAATCACCCTGATGGCAGTCTCCGGCGATAACTATCGCCTGGTGTTCTGGGTCGCGGTAATCCCCGCGGTGGCAGCGGTCGCGGTGTTGGTTCTAGGGGTACGGGAACCGCCTGGGTTCGCCGCCGCGCCGCCGCGTGCGCAGGTTCAGTGGACCTCTGCGGGACGGCTGCCGCGTGCGTTCTGGGCGGTGGCGGCGGTCGGCGGGGTGTTCACCGTCGCGCGCTTCAGCGAGGCGTTCCTGGTATTGCGCGCCCAAGATGCCGGCCTCGCGAACGCGCTGGTACCGGCGGTTCTGGTGGTCATGAACGTCGTGTATGCCGTTTCTGCCTACCCTATCGGCGTGTTGTCCGACCGGGTGGGCCGGCGGACCCTCCTTATGGTGGGGTTTGCCATCTTGATCGTGGCGGACGCGGTGCTCGCGTGGGCGGGCAATCTGTGGGGCGTGTTCGCCGGGGTTGCCCTGTGGGGGCTCCACATGGGCACCACCCAAGGGCTCTTGGCGGCGATGGTGGCCGATACCGCGCCGGCCGACCTGCGCGGCACCGCGTTCGGCCTGTTCAATCTGGTCAGCGGGGTGGCACTCCTCGCCGCCAGCGTTCTGGCCGGAGTGTTGTGGGACGCCTTCGGCCCGGCCGCGACGTTTTCGGCGGGCGCCGCGTTCACGTTGGTGGGATTGGCGGGCGCCATGCTGGTTGTTGGGCGCCGGGGGTGACACCCTGCGCCCGTTGACGGCAAACGAAGCCGGACGCTAAACGGAACAGTCCACCCGGAGTTCGCACATGGTTCGCAACCCACTCGCTCTGATCCGTATCCTGGCCACCGCTGCGGTTTTGGCGCTGGCGCAGCCTGCCGCAGCCGTTGACTGGCAGCCGTTCCCCGGCGAGCCGATGGATACCTCGGCGCTGCTTAAAGGGGCGATTACCGACCTCTACGGCAATTTGTTGGCCCGCACCCCGAACTTCACCCTGAGCGCCGATGAGGCCGAAGGCATCGCCAACGTGATTCTCGGCAAAGTGCCGCGGCCGAGCGCCATTCCCGTCGAAGGCAACCGCTATACGATTACCGGGTCGGAGCCGAAGGGCCTGTACGCCCGCGCGGGCAACATCGCGATGGTCGTGACGATGACCGACGAAACCGTGGTCTTTGGCGTCTATGACGCATCGATCCCGGGTGCCCGGGCGATGCAGTCCGTCAAGGACATCGCATCGGTTTTGCGGAGCCTAGGCCACTAGGGATCGTGGTCCATCGGGCTGGCCGGTACAGCCGGTATTGCTGCGACGCAGTAGACCCTCGCGTTTCGGGTCATTTTCCGGTAAGTTTGCCGGATTCGGGCGCGGGTACGCTCGGGCACCGTCCTAGGGATGCAACGGCACATGATCTTCGGTCTATTCGGCGGGGCTAAAAAGCAGGAAAAGGCGCTGCGGGAAACCCTCTCGCTCCATGAGTTTGAGATGGGGGGATGTCCCGCCCATTGTTGAAAATCGTGTGGCAGGCGTCATTGGTTGAGCAGGCTACGCAGCGTTGGCCTGCGGTTCAAGAGTAGCGTCGACCTCGTTCCTGGGGTGGCGGGCAGCCATGGCGGCGCGCAGGATGTCGAGTTGCT
>CANKGV010000021.1 GCA_947481575.1 Alphaproteobacteria bacterium | reverse complement strand
GGTAACGACGAAGGCGTGCTCCGCGCCATGGACGCGACGAACGGCAAGATCGTGTGGCAGTTCCGCACGGGCTCGAAGTTCAACCAGTCGCCGATATCGTATAGCTACGGCGGCAAGCAATTCATTGCCGTGATCGCCAGCTCGGCCGCCACCAACACTGCGGTAGCCGCTAACGCCGGCGCCAACGCAGCGGCCCGGTATGCTCGTTCGGGCACCACGCTGTACGTGTTCAAGCTGCCCTAAGCCGCGCAGCTTCGTTGCTTCGGGAGGGGGAGGACTTCGGTCCTCCCCCTTTTCATTGGTGCGCCCGGTTCCGGCTAGAATGCCCCATGGGCGACATTGAACCGGTGCGGCTGCGTTCGCGGGTGGTGCGGGAAATTGCTGCCGTTCCGGCGGCGCATTGGGACCGGGCCACCGGCAACGCCAACCCGTTCGTCTCGCATCGATTCCTGACGGCGCTGGAGGACAGCGGCTGTGCCAGTCCACGCACGGGATGGGCACCGTGGCACCTGGTGCTTGAGGATGAGTCCGGCGCGCTGGCTGCAGCGGCGCCGGCGTACATGAAGGCCCACTCGATGGGCGAGTACGTGTTCGACCAAGGGTGGGCGGAAGCCTACGAGCAGACCGGCGGTAAGTACTATCCAAAGCTCCAAGTCGCCGTACCGTTCACACCGGTGCCGGGACCGCGACTCTTGATCGCGCCGGGGGTAGACCCCGCCCGGACCCGCGGTGCCCTGGCGCGGGCGTTGACGGCCGAGGGCGAGCGGCTCGGGGTGTCGTCGGTCCACGCGACGTTCTGCACCGAGGAGGAGTGGCGGGCCTTGGCGGCCGAGGGCTGGCTGCAGCGTACCGGCGAGCAGTTTCACTGGAGCAACAACGGCTACGTGACATTTGACGACTTCCTGGGGGAGTTGGCGTCGCGCAAGCGCAAGGGCGTGCGAAAAGAACGCGAGCAGGCCCTGGCAGGCGGCGCCATCTCAGTGCGGGTGCTGGAAGGCGGCGAAGTGACCGATAGCGACTGGGACGCATTCTTTGCGTTCTACACGGACACCGGCAACCGCAAGTGGGGCCGGCCGTACCTCAACCGCAAATTCTTTGCGCTACTGGGCCAGCGTATGGCCGATGCCGTGGTGTTGGTGATGGCCTACCGCGACGGCACGCCGATCGCCGGGGCGCTCAATCTACGCGGGCCGGACGCGTTGTTCGGGCGCTACTGGGGATGCACCGAGTACCAGCCCGCTCTGCATTTCGAGGTCTGCTACTACCAGGCAATCGCCTACGCGATCGACCACGGGCTGGCGCGGGTGGAGGCAGGCGCCCAGGGCCCCCACAAGCTGGCGCGCGGGTATCTGCCGGTGCGGACCTATTCCGCGCACTGGATCGCCGATCCAGTGTTCCGGCGGCGCATCGCGGCGCATCTCGTGCAAGAGCGCCAGCGCATCGAGGAGGACATCGCGGCGCTGGCGGAGTTCGCGCCGTTCCGGCACGACCCGGGCGACATGGAAGCAGAATAGCGCTGTCACCGGAGACAACGTTTCCGGCCCGCCGCGTGCTTTGTTAGAGTGGTGTCCAGAATTCGTCGATTGGGAGGTTGATGTTTATGGGCCAGTTGGGAGGCGCTTTGCCTTGGGCGCTCGCGAGTCTCGTCCTGCTTGGCGGAGCGGGATTGGCAGCGTGGCGCATGGAAGGTCAGGTGCGCTCGTTCGTCGCCAGTTTGGCGGGCGTCGTGGGCATCGGGCTCGCGGTGGTGGCCTTCAAGGTCAACGCCCCGCCCCCGACTACAACCCCTGCCGAGATGCTTGCTGGCGTGCAGAGCAAGAGCAAAATTCCAACTAGTAACCGTGAGTTAGCGCAGGCTCTTACTACGCGCGCTCAGCAAGAAACCACCCGCGGCGACACCCGTGCGGCCCAGGCCTCCTACGAGCGAGCCCGGGCATTGTATCGCGCGGAAAAGGACATCTTGGGCGAGGCGAATGTGGCCCTTGGCTTGGGCCAGATGGAGCATCTTTCCGGCCAAAGCGAGAAGGCGCGGGCGAACTACAGCGAGGCAGTAGCCCTGTTCAAGCAGGGCGGCAGCGCCGTCAACCAGGCTCGGACCCTTGCGGCGCTGGGCGATCTGGAAAAGGACACGTTCCACGGGCCGGCAGCGGCCGAGTTCTACCGCCAGGCGCGGGAGGTGTGGTCGCGCACGCCAGAGCCGAAGAGCGACCCCCACGTGCTGCTGAACATCGACCGCGCCCCTGGTATGCCGAACGGCGAGGCCAAGGCACGTGCGACCCTGGACCAAGCGCGCAAGATCTACGACCAGATCGGCGACAGGCTTGGCGTGGGTGAGGTGGCGATGCTGAGCGGAACGCTGGAGCTGAACTTGAACCGACCCGAGGTGGCGATCGGGCGGTTCAACGACGCGCGGGTGCTGTTTGCTGCGGCGCGCGACCAACGCCGCGAAGGCGAGGCGCTGCTGCAAATTGCTGCCCTCACCCTGCGTCAGGGCCTGAACCGGGACACCCGGGACCTGCTGACCCTGGCCCAGGCTGCGTTCAAGGCGGTCACCGACGAAGCCGGTACCGCGCGCACCAACGTCTCAATCGGCGACTTGGAACGCATGCAGGGCAATATGAAGGCCGCCCAAGCCGCGTACCTGGCCGGCGCAACTGGGCTGAAGACCGTCTCGACGCTGGCCGAGGCGGAAGCCGAAGTGAAGCTCGCCCAGGTCGCCCTGTTCAATAACGATACCGAGGCGGCGAAGGCTGCTGTGACCTCAGCGGCGACGATCTTCCGGCGCGCCAACAACAAGACCGGCGAAGCGTCCACGTGGCTGACCAGCGGGCTCATTAGCCTGAAAGCGGGCAATGTTGAACCCGCGAAGTCGGACCTTAACTCTGCCGCGCAACTATTTGAACAACTTAAGGATTCCATTGGTCACGCACGCGCCATTGTGGCGCTCAGCACGGCTGAAGTCGCGGCCAAGCGCACGGAGCAGGGCCGGATCTACGCCCGCGATGCAGCAGCAGAGTATGAGGCGGCCAAGTCCACCCTGGGTCAGGCCGTGGCTCTCCTAGGCATGGGCGACGCGGAGCGCGCCAACGGCAATCGCGAAGGCGCAGTGAACGCCTACAAGCAGGCCGCAACGGTGGCAGGCGCCATCCCAGGCGGCCGGGTACCGGAGGCCAACCGCATTCTGGGACTGCCGGCGCTCGAACAGATCACCGTGCGCGCCGCCCAAGGTGCCGACATGTACACGGAGACCGAACGGGTCGGCGCCCCCGTGGTGGCGGATCCGCTGAAGGTCGCGGCCAACCTAGCGGAGTTCCCGGCGCAAAACGCGGAGGCTCGTGCCCTGTTGGCGGAATTGGACCGCAGGCTGGAAGAAGCCAAGAAGTTTGTGGACGCCCTCTAACGCAGGGGTCGCCCGGCGGGCGGCAGATCGATGAACGCAGTGTTGAGTGCGGCGGCGAGCCCCCTCGGGGTAGTCGCTCTAGTGTGTCTTGCCGGCGCCGCGGCGGCCGCGGTGTTGCTGCGGCGGTCGGCGGTGGTGGTGCGGTTCGGTGTGTCCTTGGCGCTCCTGGCGGTGTTTGTGGTGTTGGGCGGGTTGAGCCTGTCCGGCGCCAGCGCGGGTGGCGGCCGGACCCAGCAGGCGGCGCTCGCGGCGAGCACCCCCACCCCCACATCGGGGCAGCCGAAGGCCCCCACTCCGGCGCAGACACAGGCCAACGCGGCGGCGCTGCAGCGTGCAGAGGAGGCGCTGACCGAGGCGGAGCGCGTGGCCAACACCGGGCAGGGGTTGCAGGCGCGGGATGCCTTCAAGCGCGCCGCCGATCTATTCCGGGCCGCGGGCGACAAAGCGGGTGAAGGCCGCGCACTGCTGGGCCGTGGGCGTCTGGAGCAGCGCAACGGCCAGGGCCAGCAGGCCCGCGACTTCTACTCCCAGGCGGAAGCCCTGTTTGTCGCCGCGGGCGACAAGGGTGACCTGGGGCGCGTGCTGATCGCGCGTGCCGAGGTCGAATGGCAGCAGTTCAAGGCGGAGAGCGCCCGCGACCTGTATTTGCAAGCCCTGACGCTGCTGGCCGGCACGAACCACCTTGCTGATGAAGCCACTGCCGAGGTCGGGTTGATGGACGCCGAATGGAAGCTCGAGCACATCATTGAGGCGCGCCGCGCCGCGACCCGCGCCGGGGCCATCGCGCAGGTGTTGGGCGACACCGCCGGTGCGGCATCGGCCCGCCGCAACTTGGCCGACATGGCCAAAATTGGCGACCAAGATGACGGCCCACGGGCCGAGCTTATGGACCGCTTGAACGAAGCGATCCAGCTCGACGACGGCAACGTGAAGGGCGGGATCACGCTCGAGATGGCCAACTTCGATCGCGACCGTGGCCGTCTCGACTTGGCCCGCGCCGGCTATAACAACGCCCAAGCGCTCTATGAAGACAAGCGCAACGAATCCGGCGCCGCTCAGGTGATGATGGCGCGCGGCGACATGCTCCGGGCAACGCGGACCTTGGGCGAAGCCAAGGGCGAGTATGACCGCGCGGCGGCTCTGTTCAAGAGTGCGGGCGACAAGGTGGGCTCAGCTCGGGTTCAAACGGTGTTGGGACAACTCGCCAACTGGCAGGATCCGCACAGCCGCCAGATGATCGCCGAGTCCGCCGCCGCCCTCACCGGGGTCGGAGACCGGCAGGGCGTGGCCTATACTGTGCTCGCCCTATGCAGCCTGGACCAAAGCGCGGCGAACTTGGACGCGGCCCGTGAAGGCTGCGCCAAAGCGTACGCGGAGTTCCTTGCGCTCGGCGACTGGCATGGTCAGGGCCAGGCACTGCTTGTGCTCGCCGATATCGCCCGCGATACTGAGGACCGCACCGGGCAAGAAGCCAAGGCCCGCCAAGCGCTGGCGCTATTCGAACAGAAGCACTATGTCGTGGGTGAGGGCTTCGCCCACTACGCCATCGGTGATGCCATCGTCGGTAAACGCCCGACCGACGCAAAGATCGAGTTCCTGATCTCCGCCAGTACCTTCGACGGTCTGGGCTTGCGGCAGTTGTCGGACGTGTCCAAGGCCCGGTTCACAGGGACGCGCTAGCGCCCGCGGGGTTGGCGACGCGGTCGGGCTCGCGCAGAACCACGTAAATCGCCGGGATTACCAGCACCGTCAGCACCGAAGACGACGCCAGGCCGAACAGCAACGAGATCGCGAGGCCCTGAAAGATCGGGTCCGAGAGGATCGTGGCGGCGCCGATCATGGCGGCCAGCGCGGTCAGCAGAATCGGCTTGAACCGGACGGCGCCGGCCTCCAGCACGACCTCGCGTAACGTGGCGCCCGGCCGCGCATCGTTGCGGATGAAATCGACCAGTAGAATCGAATTACGGACGATGATCCCCGCCAGCGCGATGAAACCGATCATAGAGGTGGCGGTGAACGGCGCACGGAACAGCCAGTGCCCCAGCAAGATGCCAATCAGCGTAAGTGGGACCGGCGTCAGGATGACTAGCGGCAGTCGGAAGCTGCGGAACTGAGCGACAACTAGGACGTAGATCCCGACCAGGGCGGCTGCGAAGGCTATGCCCATATCGCGGAATGTCACGTAGGTGACCTCCCACTCGCCGTCCCACAACAGGCTGGGCGTGGACTCGTCATCCGGCTGGCCGTGCAGGCTAATCGTGGGCATGGGCAGCGCGCCCCAGTCATGCCTGTCGATGAGGGCGGCGACATCGAGCATGCCGTAGACCGGCGCTTCGAACGCACCGGCAAGTTCTGCCATCACCATGTCGGCAAAGCGCCCGTCGCGCCGGAAGATCGACGGCGATCCCGCCTCGTGGGTCACATGGACCACGTCGCCGAGTTCGACCACTGCACGGTTCCCCGGCTGCGCGTTGGCGGGCACGGGCGTGGCGGCGAGACGTTCGCTCCAGGCGAGGGCGCCTTTGGGCAGGCGTACGGCGATTTCGATCGGATCGCGGCCCTCGCCCCGATGCGAGTAGCCCACCGATGTGCCGCCCAGCAGCGCCTGCAGGGTGTCGTAGACATCCAGCTGCTCAACGCCGAAGAATTCCAGGCGGTCCTGGTCGATCGCGATCCGCAACCGCTCAATCGGCTCGCCGACGGAGTCGTCGACGTCGACGATGAATGGGACTGCCGCGAAGATCTTGCGCAGTTCGGCGACAACGGCGTGGCGGGTGGCGGCATCCGGGCCATACACCTCGGCCAGCAAGGTCGCGAGGACAGGCGGGCCGGGTGGCACTTCGACCACTTTGGCAATTGCGCCCGCGGGCAGTGGCACGGCCTTGATGCGTTCACGCAGGTCGAGCGCGATGGCGTGGCTGGCGCGCGCGCGTTCGCCGCGCGGCGCAAGGTTGAGCTGCAACTCACCGAGTTCCGGTGACTCGCGCAGGTAGTAATGGCGGACCAGGCCGTTGAAGTTGAACGGCGCCGGCACCCCGGCAAACGCCTGTACCGAACGCACCTCAGGAAGCCGGCGCGCGACATCGGACAGCGCGAACAGGGTGCGTTCGGTGTCCTCGAGACTGGCGCCCGCCGGCAGGTCGACCAACAGCGCGAGCTCAGATTTGTTGTCGAACGGCAACAGCTTAACGGTCACGTCCTTGGTGACGAACAGCAGTGTGGACGCGAGCGTGGCACCGCCGACGACCAGCAGGAACGCCCACGCCGACGCGCGCGAACTGGTGATCGGCGTCGCAACACGCCGGTAGAGGTGCCCCAATAGGCCCTCCCCATGGTGGCCATGGGCGGCGGAGGCATTCGACCGGCCAGTGCGGGAGAGCCGGAGCATAAGCCATGGGGCGACCACCACGGCGACGAAGAACGAGAACAGCATGGCGGCCGACGCAATCGCGGGAATCGGCGCCATATACGGCCCCATGAGGCCGGACACGAACAACATCGGCAGCAACGCCGCAACCACGGTGGCGGTCGCGACAATGGTGGGATTGCCGACCTCCGCCACGGCCTCGACCGCGGCCTGCAGGCGCGAGCGTCCGTCGTCCCTGGCCCAATGGCGGGCGATGTTCTCTACCACCACGATCGCGTCGTCGACGAGGATCCCGATGGCGAAAATGAGCGCGAACAGACTGACCCGATTGATGGTGTAGCCCATCAGATTCGCGGCAAACAGTGTCAGCAAGATCGTGGTGGGGATCACCACAAGGGTGACCACGGCCTCGCGCCAGCCGATCGCAACGGCGATCAGCGCGACGATCGAGAGCGTCGCCAGGCCAAGGTGGAACAGCAGCTCGTCCGCCTTTTCATTCGCGGTCGCGCCATAGTCCCGCGTGACGGTCACGTTGACACCGGCGGGGACCAACCGGCCCTTCACGCTCTCGAGGCGCTGCAGCAGATGTTCGCTGACGGCGACGGCGTTGGCGCCGGACCGCTTCGCGAATGCCACGGTCACCGCCGGCGATCGGTTCCATGCCCCGCCGGGCGCTGGGGCGTCCATCCACACGCGATGTTCCTCGGGCGCGCCACCAACGACCACCGCGGCGACGTCACGCACGTAGACCGGGTGGCCGTCGCGCGTGGTGATCAGTAGCAGGCCGATATCCGATGGGCCGGAGAGGGTTCCGCCGGCGACCACGGTCTGCATCGCGCCGCCCTCGCGCACCTTGCCCGCCAGGAACGACCGGTTCGCATCGTGCACTTTGGCGACCAGCTGCTGCAGCGTGACTCCGAACAGGGCGAGGCGCTCGGGGTCCGGCTCAACGCGGATTTGGGGCGGCCCGCCGCCGGTCACGTAGCTGAGCCCTACGTCGGCGACCTTGACGAGTTCGGCGCGGAGCTCGTCGGCGACACGATATAGGTCGGTATCGGTCCACCGATCCGCGACGTCCGGTGCGGGCGACAGCGTCAACACCACCACCGCCACATCGTCGATGCCGCGGCCGACGATCAACGGTTCCGGGATGCCGATCGGAATCCGGTCCAGATTGGCGCGGACTTTTTCGTGGATACGCAGAATCGCATCGTCGGCGCGGGTGCCTACGACGAACCGCGCGGTCACCAGCACCCGGTCGTCCTCGGTCTGGCTGTAGACGTGTTCGACGCCGTCGATGCCCTTGACGATGGCTTCGAGCGGCTTGGTCACGAGCTCGACCGCGTCGTCGGCCTTGAGGCCGTCGGCGACGATCCGGATATCGACCATCGGCACGCTGATTTGCGGCTCTTCCTCGCGCGGAATGACCAGCAGGGCGACGATGCCCAGCGCCAGCGCTGCCAGCAGAAACAGTGGCGTCAACGGCGAGCGGATGCCCGCCCGCGTCATCCGCCCCGAGAGCCCCAACTTCATGGTGCGACCAAGCGATCGGCAGGCTTTACCCCGGAAAGGATCTCGACGCCGCCGGCCGCATCCGCGCCCGCCAGTTCACGCCCACGCAGCACCGGCACGTCGGCCACGGCGCCGCCCTGCTGTTGCAGGCGCACATAGTCGACCCCAAAGCGGGTGGCGACGAAGCGCACGGGAACCACGAACGCCGAGTGCTCGCCTGCCGACACCCAGACCCGGATGCGCGCGCCGACGAAGTAGTCGCCGAGCCCGGCGACGACCGCATCGACAGTGACGCGGCCGTCCTCGATCTGCGGATACACGAGACGAATGGTGCCGAAGCGTGGATCGGCTTCTCCAAGTTCCTCACCGTCGATGCGCACAGGATCCCCCGCCTTGAGGAAGCGCGCGTGGCGCTCCGGCACCTCAAGCCGCACGACAAAGTCCTGTTCGGCGATCAACGCGATAGGCTCACCGGCCATGACCACGGCCCCTGCCCGGACCGGAACCTTCAGCACGCGGCCCGCTGCCGGGGCCAATACGTTGCCCTCAACCAGCTGCTGGGCGACGACCGAGCGCTCTGCGACGCGGGAGCGTTGTGCGTTGGTGGCGACCGTAACGGCCGTACGGGCCTCGTCGAGGCGCGCGCGCGGCACCGTGCCGCCGGCGAATAGCTTCTCCGCGAGGGCCAGATCCGTCTGGGCCTGGGCCAAGGCCGCGTCGAGGCCCGCGATTTGCGCGTCCAAAGAACGGATCTGCAGTGCGATCTTTTCATCGCCGACGCTGGCCAGCACTTGGCCCTGGGTCACCCGGTCCCCTTCGCGGACCGTGAGCCGCGCGACCGTCCCGCCGATACGGGCACGCGCCTCGGCCACGTTGACGCTCTGGACCGTGGCAAACACAGCCTTCTCGTCGGCGATCACCGTCGGCGCCACAGTGAATGTATCGTCGGCGATCGCACCGCCGCTCAGCAATGCGAGAGCCGCGACGACGAACCAAGCCTTGCGCTTCATGCCCTGCTCCCCTGCTCGCCAAGGGTTTCGCCGCGCCCCGTGCCTTGGCAATAGACCCGGTACAGCGTCAGAACCAGTTCGCGGGCCGCGGCGCTGGCGATCGAGTACCACACGGTCTGCCCGTCGCGGCGGCTACGCACCAAGCCGTCCTTGCGCAACAGCGCCAGGTGCTGGGAGACGGTTGAATCCCGAACCTGAAGCAGCCCGGCGATTTCACCCACCGACCGTTCGCGCTCACTCAACTGGCAGATGATCAACAGGCGGTTCCGGTTCGCCAACGCCTTGAGCAGATCGCTCGCGGCGTCGGAAGCCTGCGTCATCTTAGCAATATCTATATTCATAGTTGCGTATATACGTACTCACTAACATATAGTCAACATCAGGGCGGCGCAGTGCCGCCAGCAGCAACCCAGCTTCACCAGGAGTATCCCCAGTGAACGTCGATCGCGCAGTGTTCGCCTTTGCCGGAACCATGGTCCTGCTCAGCCTCGCGCTCGCATGGCTCGCCAGTCCGTACTGGCTGTTCCTCGCCGCCTTTGCCGGGCTCAACATGATGCAGGCCGCCCTCACGGGCTTCTGCCCGGCGGCCATCGTGTTCGCCAAACTCGGTCTCAAGGCTGGCGCCGCCTTCCCCTGCCAGACCGCGGACCGGTAGTACCGGCTTCTAACCAACAGAAGGGCCCGCCGGCATGCACCGGCGGGCCCCCAAACTGATCCCGAATCGGGAACGGAAGCCTAATCAGCGAACACGGGGACCTTGCCCGTATCGGCCTCGTCTTCCGCGCCCGGCTTCTTGGCGGCGCCATCGGCGGTGAGGCCGAAGTCGAGCTTGCCGTCCTTCAGGTCGATAACGACGTGGCCGCCCTTTTCCAGCTTGCCGAACAGGAGTTCCTCGGCGAGCGGCTTCTTCACGTGCTCCTGAATGAACCGGCCCATGGGGCGGGCGCCATATAGCTTGTCGAAGCCCTTTTCGGCGATCCAGGCACGAGCAGCATCCGACATCTCGATGCTGACGTTGCGATCGTGGAGTTGCGCTTCGAGTTGAAGAATGAACTTCTCGACCACACGAGCCACCACTTCGATCGGCAAGTGGGAGAAGCCGATAATCGAGTCCAGGCGGTTGCGGAACTCCGGCGTGAACATACGATTGATCGCCTCGGTGTCCTCGTCGGACTTTAGGCCTCGCTCGAACCCAATTGCCTGCTTGTGCAGTTCGCTGGCACCAGCATTGGTCGTCATCACCAGAATGATGCTGCGGAAGTCGACGCTCTTGCCGTTGTTGTCGGTCAGCTTGCCATGGTCCATGACCTGCAGGAGCAGGTTGAACACATCCGGGTGGGCCTTCTCGATTTCATCGAGCAGCAATACGGCATGGGGGTGCTGATCCACCTGATCGGTCATCAGGCCACCTTGGTCGAATCCGACATAGCCCGGCGGCGCGCCAATCAGGCGCGATACCGAGTGGCGCTCCATGTACTCGGACATGTCGAACCGGATCAACTCGACTCCGAGCGTATTCGCCAACTGGCGCGCGACCTCGGTCTTGCCAACGCCCGTAGGGCCGGAAAACAAGTAGCAGCCAATCGGCTTCTCGGGCTCGCGCAGACCCGCACGCGCGAGCTTAATAGAACTCGACAGCGCCTCGATGGCCTTGTCCTGACCGAACACCACCGCCTTAAGATCGCGCTCCAGCGTCTTCAGCACTTCCTTATCGTCACGGCTGACCGATTTCGGCGGAATGCGCGCCATCTTGGCGATGACCGCCTCCACTTCCTTCTGACCGATGGTCTTGCGGCGCTTGTTCTCTGGCTTGAGCATCTCCGCTGCGCCGACTTCGTCGATCACATCGATCGCCTTGTCCGGCAGCTTGCGGTCGTTGATGTAGCGCGCCGAAAGCTCCACCGCGGTGCGGATCGCGTCGCCGGTGTAGCGGACGTGGTGGTATTCCTCGAAGTACGGCTTCAGGCCTTTGAGAATCTTGATGGCGTCCTCAATGGACGGCTCCGCAACGTCGATCTTCTGGAACCGACGCGCAAGGGCGCGGTCCTTCTCGAACACCGTGCGGTATTCCTTATAGGTGGTCGATCCGATGCACCGCAGCCCGCCGTTCGCGAGCGCCGGCTTCAGCAGGTTCGACGCATCCATCGCTCCACCAGACGTCGCGCCCGCGCCGATGATGGTGTGGATCTCGTCGATGAACAGGATCGCGTCTTCGTCGTTCTCCAGTTCAGTGAGGACGGCCTTCACTCGTTCCTCGAAATCGCCACGGTAACGGGTACCGGCAAGGAGCGACCCCATGTCGAGGCTGTAGATGCGGGCATCGCGCAGCACTTCCGGTACTTCGCCCTTGGTGATGCGCAGCGCCAGTCCTTCGGCGATGGCGGTCTTGCCAACGCCCGGATCGCCGACAAATAACGGGTTGTTCTTGTGGCGGCGGCAGAGGATCTGGATGGTGCGATCCACCTCGTTCTCACGGCCGATCAACGGATCGATCTTGCCCGCAGCAGCCTTGCGGTTGAGGTCGACGCAATAGGTGCTAAGGGCTTCGGCGCCGCGCCGGCCGCGCGACTCCTCTTCGCCCGCGTCCTCTTCGGCCGCACCGCGCACCGGCCGCTCGGCCGTTGCTCCGGGCGCCTTGGCAATGCCATGGGAGATGTAGCTGACCGCGTCCAGGCGGGTCATGTCCTGCTGTTGCAGGAAATAGACCGCATGGGACTCCCGTTCCGAGAACATCGCGACGAGCACGTTGGCGCCAGTGACTTCCTCGCGCCCGGACGACTGCACGTGAATCAGGGCGCGCTGAATCACGCGCTGGAAGCCCGCAGTGGGGCGCGCATCTTCAACGCTATCGACCACCAGATTGGGCAGTTGGTCGTCCAGGTAGCCGGAAAGTTCCTTTCGCAGGGTATCGAGTTCCACGTTGCATGCGTTGAGTACCGCCACCGCATCCGAGTCCTCGGTGAGGGCCAGCAACAAGTGCTCCAAGGTCGCATACTCGTGGTGACGCTCGTTAGCGAGCGTCAGGGCGCGATGGAGACTCCGTTCGAGCTGACTGGAAAATCCGGGCACTTACTCTCTCTCCATTGTGCACTGCAGTGGATGCTGGTTTTGGCGGGCGAGTTCGACGACCCGCGCCACTTTTGTTTCAGCAACCTCGTACGTATAGACGCCGCAGACTCCGACCCCCTTTTGATGCACGTGCAACATGATCCGCGTTGCCGCATCGCGGTCCCGGTGGAAGACGTCCTGGATAATTTGGACGACGAATTCCATGGGCGTGTAATCGTCGTTCAGAAGCAGGACCTTGTACATGTCCGGCTTCTTCGTCTTGGGTCGCGTCCGGGTCGCGATCCCAACCGAAGGGCCAATCGGTTCCCCCGGCTTCTCCGGTCTACGGCTCATTCGCGCTCCGGAAACTCGGAACTGATTCATCGGTCGTCTTCACTGCCCGCGCGCGGCTCCGCCTGCAATCCAGGCCAAGCCATGTAACTAGGGCTCTACACCGGTTCTTCAACACTACGCTGAACTCTCGCGGCGGGACAAGCAACCCAGACGGCGGGATTGTGCCAGTTTCGGCCTTTACGGTTCGTTCACGCCGGCACGGCACACTCGACCCCTAGTAGATCGCACAAGGGGGATTCCTATCCGCTGCGTTGCACCGTATAAGGATTCTCCGCTCGTCTGCGTTGTGCGGCCGTGCCATGGGGGACGCGCGTGACGAATCTCGTTCGCTGGTTAGCTGGCGCGCTGGTCGTGGCGACGATGGCGGCGGTAACGCCGGCCCTCGCCGATGGTCCGGCGGCCGCAATCGTGATCCGCGCCGACACCGGCGCAATCCTGTACTCCGACAACATCGACCTACGGCGTCCACCTGCTTCCTTGGCGAAGATGATGACGCTGTACATGACGTTCGAGTCGATGAAATTCGGCAAACTTAAACCTGAGCAGCAGTTGCCGGTATCGCGCCACGCAGCGGCGCAAGTGCCGACGAAACTAGGCCTGCGGGCTGGTGAAACAATCACGGTGAAAGACGCGATCATGGCGCTGGTAACGCAGTCAGCCAATGATGCCGCCGTGGTGCTTGCCGAGGCCCAGGGCGGTACCGAAAGCGCCTTCGCGGCTTCGATGACCAAACGCGCCCGCCAAATCGGCATGGCGCACACGACCTTCAAGAACGCCTCGGGCCTTAACGACAAGGAACAGGTCTCAACGGCCTATGATCTGGCGCGGCTTGGTCAGTCCCTCATCCGCGACTTTCCCCAGTATTACCCCTACTTCTCGGTGCCGAAGTTCACCTACAGGGGGACCACCTACAACAATCACAATGGTATGCTGGGCAACTACCCCGGCGCGGATGGGCTGAAGACGGGGTACGTCGCCGCTAGCGGCTACAACCTGACGGCATCGGCGGTGCGGGGAAGAGTCCGATTGGTCGGTGTAGTGCTGGGGGAGAATTCCCCGCGGGCGCGCGACCAAAGCATGACGCAATTGTTCGACCAAGCGTTTCAGAAGCTGGCGCTGAACGAGAAGCCGGGGACAAAGCCGAACACAACGACCGCGCAGGCACCGGCCGCAAAGATGCCGACGACGACGGCAGCAAAAGCCCCGGTTCCCGCGGCAGCACCGAGCGCTCCGGCCAAGCCCGGGACGATCATGGCCAATGCTGCCCCTCCCCCCCCAACGCGCGGCGGCTGGGCAGTCCAGGTGGGCGCCTACCGCGACTACACCGGAGCTGAGGATCAGTTGCTGCAGGCCACGCGAGCGCTACCCAACGGCGCTCAGCATGCGCCGGTGATCCTGCCCGGCACATCGACCAAGGACCCGATCTACCGCGCTCGACTGGGAGGATTCAACGAGGCCGACGCCCGCGATGCGTGCCGTGTCCTGGGTACCAGGGGCATCTCCTGCGTGACTGTCGCGCCGGACACCCAGACGGCGGAGTTAGCCGAGGTCGGCACCGACGGCGACATCACCACTGCGGCCGCTCTACCGCCTGGCGCATTCGATCCAATCACTGAAGTTAGGAAGCTTCTGCTCCCGCGCTGAACTAGTCGGGGAGTTTGACCCCGCTCAGCCCCAGTTCACGGCTCACTTCCATCCGCAGGCGGACGAGCGCCGGTTGATCCTTCGCCTCGGCCCGGGCGATGAGCGCTGCTTGGGTGTTTGACGCCCGCAATAGCCACCAGCCGTCCGCCGTGGTCACGCGCACACCATCGATGTCGGAGACCTTGGCACCCTTGGCCTTGAGGCGGTCGCGCACTTCGTCCACCACGGCAAACTTGCGTTCCTCGGCGCAGAAGAAGCGCAGCTCGGGGGTGTTGACCAGGCCCGGCAACTCGCTGCGGATGCGCGAGAGCGGTTTCCCGGCCGTCCCGAGCAACGACAACAAGCGAATTGCTGCATAGAGTGCATCGTCGTACCCGAAGTACCTGTCAGCAAAAAAGATGTGTCCCGAGAGCTCGCCCGCTAGCGGCGCGTTTAGCTCGGCCATCTTAGATTTGATCAGGGCATGACCCGTCTTCCACATCAGCGGCTTGCCGCCGAGACGCGTGATTTCGTCGAACAGCACGCTGCTGGATTTCACGTCCGCGATCACTTGGGCGCCGGGGCGCGCGGCTAGGACTTCCCGAGCCAGCAACGCCAGTAGCATGTCCGCCCACAGAATGCCGGTCTGGTCATCGACAACACCGATGCGGTCGCCGTCGCCATCCAAGCCGATCCCAACGACTGCTTTGTTGGCCTTCACCAGATCCTGCAACTGGACCAGGTTTTCCGCGACCGTGGGGTCTGGATGATGAGCTGGAAAGTGCCCGTCGATCTTCTCGTTGATCAGTACGTGCTTCCCAGGCAGCTTGCGCACTAGGGCTTGCAGCACCTCGCCCGCCGCGCCATTGCCCGGGTCCCAGGCCACGGTCCCGAGACTGATGCCCTTCGGCAGCGCCGCCGCCAGCGTATCCACGTAGGCTTCGTTGACTCGTACTTCCTTTGCCGTACCCGCACCGCTGACATAGTCGCCGGCGCTCGCAAGCTTGCCTAGGCGCGTGATGTCTTCGCCGAAGAACGAATGGGTTCCAAACATGAACTTGAACCCGTTTTGATCCTTCGGGTTGTGTGATCCGGTCACCATGATTCCGCCACCGGCCTTCAGGTGGAACACCGAGAAGTACAGCATGGGCGTAGGACCGAGGCCGATCCGAACGACATCGACACCCGACTCGGTCAATCCGCGGACCAAGCCCGCTTCCAGTTCAGGCGAAGACAGCCGGCCATCGTAGCCGACGCATACGACTTTCGGCCCCTTGCCTTCGCGCACCACCAGTGTGCCAAACGCCCGGCCGATCGCGTGGGCGTCTAACGCGCTGAGGGTTTGCCCAACGGTCCCGCGGATGTCGTATTCGCGCAGAACCGTGTGATGGAATTTGTGCCCGGCCATTGATCCTACCCGCGCCCCGCTACGGCGCTCACTGGGCGCTTGGGGGCCATCGTTGTTGCTCTGCCAATGGAGGCGTAGATGAATCCCGCTGCCGCCATCTCGTCGGACCGGTAGACGTTGCGCAGATCAACGAACACCGGACTACGCAGCAAGGCCTTCACGCGGACCAAGTCGAGCCCCCGAAATTGGTTCCATTCCGTGAGGAGCAACGCTGCATCCGCCCCGTCCATGGCATCGTATGCGTCTGAGCACCACGTGACCCCGGGCAGCAGGGACTTGCCTTCCTTCATGCCCTCCGGATCGTACGCGCGAATCTTGGCGCCGGCCTTTTGCAGTTCCGGAACGATAACCAAGCTCGGCGCTTCGCGCATATCGTCGGTGTTAGGCTTGAAGGTCAGACCGAGGACGCCCACGGTCTTGCCCTCGACGGTGCCGCCGCAGGCCTGGATGACCTTCTGCACCATCTTCACTTTGCGCCGCTCATTGGCCTCGACAACGGCCTCGACGAGGCTGGACGGAGCCCCCGCATCGCGCGCCTGGTGCTGCAATGCGCGGGTGTCCTTAGGGAAACAGCTTCCGCCGTATCCGGGACCCGCGTGCAGGAACTTGGACCCGATTCGGCGGTCGAGGCCCATAGCCTTGGCGACATCCTGCACATCCGCCCCGGTCTGCTCGCAAATATCGGCGATCTCGTTGATGAACATCACCTTGGCGGCGAGGAATGCATTTGCGGCGTACTTCGCCAGTTCGGCAGACTCCAGCGTTGTCGTCACGACCGGCGTTTCGTTGAGGAACAGGGGCCGGTAGACCTCGCGCAATACGGTACGCGCGCGCTCGGTTTCCGCGCCCACGACAACGCGGTCAGGACGCATGAAATCATCGATGGCCGATCCCTCGCGCAGGAATTCCGGGTTGGATGCGATGTCGAAATCGGCGCGCGGCGCCTTGCCCACAATGATCGCCTGCACCTTTCGGCCAGTTCCCACCGGGACCGTCGATTTGGTGACGACCACCGTGTAGTCGCGCAGAGCGGGAGCGAGTTCCTCGGCCGCCGCGAACACGTAAGAAAGGTCGGCATAGCCGTCGCCGCGGCGGCTGGGCGTGCCCACGGCGATGAAGACCAAATCGGCTTCCGCCACGGGGCCCGGCAGTTCGGTCGAAAACTCCAGCCGGCCCGCGCGGGCATTGGTGGTCACCAAATCGTCCAGGCGAGGCTCGAAGATGGGCATGATGCCCTTGCGCAAGGCGGCGATCTTGCTCGCGTCCTTGTCAATGCAGGTGACGTGGTGCCCAAACTCCGAGAAGCATGCCCCGGAAACCAGACCCACATACCCCGTACCGATCATCGCGATGCGCATATTGACCCGTGTTAGTTGTCGACGATGTGGCGCAACCGCGCCCTGAGATCGTCATGGATGTCGTTCCGCCGCAGAGCAAACGCGACGTTGGCGAGGACAAACCCCGCTTTGTCGCCGCAATCGTACCGGGTTCCATCGCACAGAATCCCGTGCAGCGGATGGTTCCTCATCATCGCCTGCAGGGCATCGGTAAGTTGGATCTCCCCGCCAGCGCCCTGGCCTTGGTGAGAGAGTACGTCAAACACCTCGGGAACCAGAATATAGCGACCGATCACGGCAAGGTCCGAGGGCGCTGCTTCCGGCTTCGGCTTCTCAACAATGCCTCGCGCACGGACCAAGTTTCCGTGCTGCTCGGCCACGTCCAGGATGCCGTATCGGGACGAAAGGGCACGCGGAACCCGTTCGACGGCCAATAGGTTGCCGCCAGTATGCTCGTATGCCTCGACCATTTGCTTCAATGGAGCTACGTCGGAAAGCATCAAATCGTCCGCCAGGACGACCGCGAACGGCTCGTTACCCACCAGCGCCCGCGCGCACCAAACCGCGTGTCCGAGACCCAGGGGCCTCTGCTGGCGTGTAAACGATACCTGCCCCGGGCCGGGAAGCCACGTTTCCATGGCCGCGTTGGCTTCATCCTTGCCGCGGCTCGCCAGCTGATCTTTCAGCTCGAACGAAATGTCGAAGTGGTCTTCGATCGCGGTCTTGCCGCGCCCGGTGACGAAGATGAATTCCTCGATCCCCGCCGCCTGGGCTTCTTCCACCGCGTACTGAATGAGCGGCTTGTCGACCACCGGCAGCATTTCTTTGGGCTGCGCCTTGGTAGCGGGCAGGAATCGCGTGCCCAGCCCGCCGACGGGAAAGACCGCCTTGCGGACCTTTTTCTGTGTGTGGGCCATTTGGCCGAAGTCATGCCAGAGTGACCGATGGGAGGCAAGCTTGCGCCTTGCGCCCCGCCCCTACCCGAGGAGTAGGTCCTTCGCCTGGTTGACCTTGCTGGCCAAATAGGTCGACCCGCCCTGGTCCGGGTGGAGCTTCTTCATGAGGCGATGGTGGGCTGCCCGGACGTCGTCGGCTGAGGCGCCGGCATTCAGTTCCAGGATTTGATACGCCTCCTCCCTGGTCATCGGCCCGTCGGCCGAGGGTTTCGCGGAGGTGCGGGCCTCGTCACGCCACTCCGGATTGATCCGGTCCAGATATGCTTCCACCAGCGGGACCGACTCCTCATCGGTGCCACGGCACTCGGTCAGCAGGTCCAGCACTTGAGGGACATCGAGGTCGCTGAGGGTCCGCCCGGCGAACCTTCCGGCCACAACGCGCCCAGTCACGACGCCCGATCCATGGTCCAACGTCATGTGAAGTGTTGCGGTGCGAACGTCAGACGTACCCCCCGGCGGCGGCGCACTCGATCCGGCGACCCGCTGGGTCTGCGCGGAAAGCCACCGGCGCACTTGGGGCACCAGAAACAGCAGCATGGGCGCATCGAGAGCAATCCGGCCGGTCGCCGCAAGATACGCAGCAACGGCGACCAGCGCCGCGACGCCCGTCCACCGCAGGGCGCGAGCGGCGGACACCGGGTTGACCGCAGCCAGCCAATTGCGGGCCAGGACCAGCACCGCCAAGACCAAGACGCCAAGCAGAAGCCAAGTCATGGCGCAGCGCTAGCCAAGCTGGCGGGTGATGTGCAGTACATCGCCCCGGACTTTGTCGCTATGGGCCAGCAGTGCCTTCTTACCGCCTGCCGCGTACACGGCGACCGCCTTAAGCAGGTCGCGTAGCTGACCGGCGCTGCCCAGGTCGAATCGGCACCACGCCCCGCCGCTGAGCGTCGCGATCTGCTGGAAGGCAACCTGTGCTGCAGGGTCATCACCCTCTTGGAACATGAACACACGGGTACCGCGCACCCCCAGTTCGCCCGCCTTGCGGCATAGCTCGGCAACGTCTTCCTCGACGCAGTCGCCGACAAACACCACGGCACTGACCCGGCCTTTGCGCGATTCCGCCAGCGCATGGTCCAGCACGCGAGCAATCTGGGTGTGCCCTGCCTGACAATCCACGACGGTCATTTCGCGCACTAGGGCGGCGGCATCGCCGAGCCACGGCGTCGCGCGAAAGTCGAGGTATCCGCGGTAGTACGCCAGTTGAATCTCCAGCCCGCCAACCTCGGCGGCCGCGCTAAACATCTCGGCCTGGACGTGGCACGCCTGGTCCCAGGTCGCCTCGCGGCTCGCCGTAGCGTCGAGTGCAAACAATAGTCGCCCCCGCCCCAAGTGTGCGGGAACAGGCGCAACTGAAAGCTTTTGCAGGAAAGCCTCTACCGGCGAGCGGCCAATCTCGCCCGACGCGCGCCCGACAGGCGTCTTGTCCCTTCCCACGACCATGCCTACTGCCCCTCCCCGGCGCGATTGTAGTCCAAGTGGGGATTGCAACGCGTCCGTGCTAGCGGCCTTCCGCGCAAATTGGGCAGGTTCTTGACCGTCGCGCAACGCCGCCCAACACTGCGCGACCTTCCGGCTTCAGGAGCACCATGGTTCAGCAAGTTGAGTGTGTGGTTGTCGGTGCGGGCGTGGTTGGGCTTGCCATTGCCCGCGCTCTCGCCAGCGCCAAGCGTGAGGTATTGGTTCTGGAGGCCGACAGTGCCGTCGGCACCGGCATCAGTTCGCGTAACAGCGAAGTTGTCCACGCCGGCCTGTACTACGCGAAGAACAGCGCCAAGGCGATCCAGTGCGTGCGCGGCCGGCGCCTCCTCTACGTGTACTGTGCTGAGCGCAACATCCCGCACAAGGTGACCGGCAAGCTCATCGTTGCTACCACCGAGGCCGAGGTGCCGGTCTTGCACGACCTGCACGCCCGGGCGGTGGCTAACGGCGTCGGCACGGTGCAATTCCTCTCGGGCCCTGAGGCGGTCCGTATGGAGCCGGCCTTGCGGTGCGTCGCCGCCCTGCACGTCCAGGTAACGGGAATCGTTGATACCCAAGCGCTGATGCGTACCTTGCAGGCCGACGCTGAGGCGGCGGGCGCCACGTTTGTGATGCGGACCCCGTTCCGCTTGGCCCACGCGGCCTCCGGGTTCGACATTGAGGCCGGCGTCGGCACCGACGTGACGCGGTTCAAGTCACGCTTCCTAATCAATGCGGCGGGGCTGAACGCGCAATCGGTAGCCTCTCGAGTCTCCCGCATGCAAGAGGCACTGATTCCGAAGCGGTACTTGAGCAAGGGGTCATACTTCACCTTCGCCGGAAAAGCCCCGTTCAGCCGGCTGATCTATCCCGTTCCCGACGCGGCCGGGCTCGGCATCCACTACACAATGGACATCCAGGGGCGCGGCCGATTTGGCCCTGACCAGGAATGGGTTCAGGATGCCGAGTACACCGTGCGGCCCGATAAGGTCGCGGTATTTCAGACGGCGGTCCGGCGCTATTACCCCGATTTAGAAGACGGGGCCCTGCAACCGGGATACGCTGGAATCCGTCCCAGCTTGCAGGGACCGGGCGCGCCGCAAGCTGATTTCGTCATTCAGGACTACGCCAAGCACGGCATCCGTGGCCTAGTGAACCTGTTCGGGATCGACTCGCCGGGCCTCACCTCCGCACTGGCATTAGCCGGTGAGGTTCTCGTACTCGCAAAGTAGGGTCGGATGCGCCGCATTTGTTTGCTCCTGATCGCTGCTGCCGCCGCTTGGTACGTACCCGCCGTTCAGGCAGCGGACTACGAGACTTGGCTGCAAGCGCCGTTAGCCGTACGGGATCAGACTCCCGGCAACTGGAAAGTGAACCTCGGACTCGGCTACGGCTCGGCGCCAAAATACCGCGGCGCGCGTAGCGCGACCGGGTTCGTGCTCCCGGTTATCGACACGGAATGGCGCGGCCGAGTGTTCATCAGCACGGTGCGCGGCGTCGGCATCAACTGGGTACACACCAGCGACACCCTGTTCGGGCCTCGCATCACCTACGACGCAGGCCGCAAGGAAAGCCTCGACGCATCCCTGGCCGGCACTGGCGACATCAAGAGCGGCTACGAGGCGGGGCTATTCTTCGTTCACTTCAGCGGCCCGTGGCGGTTTGACAGCGATATTCGCCAGCGGGTCACATCCGGCCCAAAGGCCGTACGCGCGACACTAGGGGCTACGATCGGTGGCCCAATCGCGGCCAATGCAAACTTGTTCTTTGGCGGACGCGTCGAGTACGACGGATCCAAGTACAACGAGGCGTATTACCTCGACGCCGGTGCCGGCATCACGAATGTGATCACGTACATGGCCGTGGTGCGCGAACTGGGCGGTGGGACCTACCTGGGCTTCGACGGGCAGGTCGGGCGCCTGCTCGGGCCCGCCAGCAAGAACCCCCTCACGCGCAACACCCTGTACTTCGCCGGCATCACCACCGGGCACCGGTTCTAAGCTAGAGCACCAACCACGCCGACAGGCCGAGGAAGCTTAGGTACCCGATCGCATCGGTAACGGTGGTCACAAACACGGAGGAAGCGACCGCCGGGTCCACCCGCAGCTTCACTAGGCCGAGTGGCACCAGAATGCCCGCCAGCGCCGCAGCAGTCATATTGATCAACATCGCCCCGCCGAAGGCGATTCCGAGCTGCGGCAACCCGAACCAGTAGCCGCCGACAACGCCGACGATCACGGCAAATGCTAACCCATTCGCGGCGCCGACCAACACTTCCTTCAGCACGACGCGACCGGCATTGGCCCGGGTCAGCGACTGGGTCGCCAAGGCCCGCACCGCGACGGTCAGCGTCTGTGTGCCGGAATTGCCGCCCATTGATGCAACTACCGGCATCAGTACCGCCAGGGCCACCATCTGCTGGATTGCACCCTCGAAAGTGGAAATCACGATCGGCGCGACGATCGCCGTGAGCAAATTCACCAGCAGCCACGAGAAGCGGCTGCGCGCAGTGTCGGCAACCGAGCGGGCGAGACTTACGTCGCCGACGCCGCCCAGGTGCGCCATGTCCTCTTCCACCTCTTCGCGGATCACATCGACGACGTCGTCGATCATGATCACGCCGGCGAGGCGCCCCGAGCCATCTACGACTCCGGCCGAAAGCAAATCGTATTTCTGGAACTGGATCGCAACCTGCTCCTGGTCGAGACCGATCGGTATGAGCGTCGGGTCGCGGTCCATAATGGCGCCCACGAGTTTCGTGCGGCGCGACCGCAGGAACCGGTCCAACGGCAGCGTTCCCACCGGGTGGCGACCACGGTCGATCACGAACACTTCGTAGAATCGGTCGGGGAGCCCCTCTGTATCGTGCAGGTAGTCGAGGGCTTGGCCGACGCTCCATTCCTCTGGCACCGCCACAAAGTCGCGCTGCATCAGACGGCCAGCGGACTCCTCGGGATAGGCAAGCGACTCTTCAATCTGCTCGCGCTCGGCGTGCGGGACCGCGTCCAGCACGCTCGTGCGGACCTGGTCGTCGAGGTTCGCCAGCACCTCGACCGCGTCATCGGTTTCAAGTTCGGTTACGGCAGTCGCAACCGCAGCGGGCCCGAGCTGCTCGACCACCTTTTCGCGCACGCTGTCGTCGAGGTCGGCCAGCACCTCGGCATCGAGGCGGCCGCGGAGCTTCTCCACCAGCACCGAGCGCTGGGTGTCGTCGAGTTGATTCAGGAGCGCAGCGACGTCGACCGCGTACAGCGGACCGACGAGGCGGACCGCGCCGTCGAGGTCACCGCCCGCAATCAGAGCGGCAACGTCGCGGACTTTGTCGGCGGTTAGGCCGGCGTCCTGCTTAGCGCTGGGGACGGGGGTGTGATCCTGCGTCATGGGCGGTAACCCCCACCGCGCCCCTCCCCCCACGGGGGCGCGCGCCTAGTCAGAAACGCTCAACAACAACGAGCCTGGTGCGGTCGAGAAGACTCGAACTTCCACGAGCTTGCGCCCACAGCGACCTCAACGCTGCGCGTCTACCAATTCCGCCACGACCGCAGAGGCTGCTCCGGATACCAAATCCGGGCTGTTGGTTCAAGGAAAGCAGTTTGCCAAACTGCAGATTGCGACCTACGTCTCGGTAATCGGCACCGTTTCGGTGATGGAAACCGCAATGTTCTCGCCCACAACGACCACCTGACCGCGGGCAATCAGGCGATTGTTGGCATAGATCAAGGCGTCGTCGTCGACATGGGCGCCAAGCTCAATCACGGCGCCGCGGCCCATCTTCAGGAGTTGGTGGATCGGCATGCTGGCCCGCCCAAGAACCACGGAAAGCTCAACGGAAACCTCGTTAAACGCCGGGGCTGCCGTACGGTTGCGGCGCGACTTGGCCGGCCGTGCGGTGGGCATGGGGGGTGGGACCTGGTCGCCCATCATGTCCATCGGCGTTCCCAGATCCGTATCCAGTCCCGGAGGCAGGGCCGCGGCGTCGTCGGGCGCGGTGGTGGTGTCGGATGGGCTTGCAGGTGTGTCGTCAGCCATGATGTTCTCCGGCGCATCGCCAAGCCCCATTCGGGGCAGTGCCTAATTTGGCAAACACGGCTTAGCAATTGGTTAAGCACGATACACCTTCTGGCATGGTCGAGTGGTTAGCCGCTGACGGCCTAACCCCATATCCCGAAGCCGTGGCGGCCATGGAACGCCGGGTAGAGGCGATTCGCGCCGGAACGGCCCGGGAACTGGTTTGGCTAGTCCAACACCCGCCCCTCTACACCACAGGTACCAGCGCCGATGACGGAGAAATCGTTACTCCAGGGGCCCTACCGGTGTTCGCCACCGGCCGCGGCGGCCGCACCACCTATCATGGGCCGGGCCAGCGCGTGGCGTACACCATGCTCGACCTCTCGACCCGCGGCCGGGACGTGCGCGCCTTCGTGCACCAGCTCGAGGAGTGGGTGATCCGCGCCCTTTCCGAATTTGGCATCACCGGCGAGCGCCGCGAGGGGCGTGTCGGGATCTGGGTGCAGCGAGGGGGCCGCGAGGACAAGATTGCCGCGATCGGCGTACGGGTGCGCCGATGGGTGACGTTTCACGGCGTTGCCGTAAATGTTCACCCGAACCTGAACCATTTCGCGGGCATCGTGCCGTGCGGAATTCGCGGGTTTGGAGTGACATCGCTGGCCGACATGGGTGTGCCGGCGACCCTGCCAGAGTTCGACCGCGCGCTGCGCCGCAGCTTTCACGACGTGTTCGAGAACCGCTAGGCCGTCTCGCGGGTTCGGAAGCCGTTCCCGCGCGGGGACGGAGCTTCAGCGTCGGCGTCCTCCACCTCGACGGATGTCACACGCGCGGCAGGCGGCCCCTGCCAGCAGTCGTCCAGGAATTCCTCGACGGCAGCCTCGTCCCCGCAGACAACGGCCTCAACGCTGCCATCGGTCCGGTTGCGCACCCAGCCATCGAGACCCAACTCACGAGCGCGCTCCTCGGTCCAGCCACGAAACCAGACCCCTTGAACGTTGCCGCGGACGCGCACCCGCGCGGTCCGGAGCGTCACGTCGAACCCTCCAACCGCGATAGCTCCAGGAACCGTTCCGCATTGAGCAGTTCCAGGCGCCGGGTTTCTAGCGCCGCCACGGCCTCCGGATCGGCGCCCCAGCGCTCGATCTGGTAGCGCTCGTCGAGGTTCCCGAGTTCCCAGGCGCGCTGTGAATCGATCTCCTGTTCGAGCCAAGCGAGCGCCACGACCAGGGACCCTGTTGCACCCACGGCGGCCTGCAACGCGACCAATTCAGTGTCGGTGCGCCTAGCAACCGCGGCGCGCAGCGGTGCGGTGGCCTCTTCCGTTTGGGGTACCGGCATCACGCCGGTGGTCACGCGCAAGCGTGCGCCAAATCGACGCTCAGCCCACTCGGCCAACGGCTGCCAACCGGTGTGCTGAAGTGCCCTAAGGGTTTCCGGCACTTCGACGCGGTAGCTGATGAGGTCGGTATCGGCGTAACTCGCAAGGTTGTCTACCATGGCGTCGCGGTGGGCCCCGACGTCCGTTGCCAAAAGACACAGTTGAGCGAGGGGAACCTGCCGAAGCGTCGCGGTCAGGCCGACGCGATGAATATCCGCAGCGATCGCGTGGGCCAGCGCGCGGGTGGTGGCGCGGACTGGCTTGCCATCGCCGCCACCAAAAGCGCGGGCCCCCATGCGCACTTCGAAGCCTTCGGGAGTCGCGACGATTTGCGGATCAACGGTCCCGGCTGCTCTTACGCGGTCAGCATTCGATTCCATTCGCGATCTCAACCAGATGAATCTGCGTCAATTTGGCACGTCGACCGGCGCAAGTGCGCGGCTAGGATGCACTCAGGAACGCGGGCGGCGCGACTGGTGATCCTCCCCACACGACACGGTCGCACCCGTATCACGCATCCAAGCTAGCTGCCGCTCCTCCCCCAACCACTCGGGCGGCGCAGGCTCAGACAGGGGCGCCACGGTTCATCCGCGGCGCCCCTGCCCGTTTCTAGGGCCGCCACGGACTACGATCCGTCGCCCCGGTTTCCAAATCCAGACCGAAGTAGGACCACGTTTCCGCCATGTGTGGCGGGAGCGGCGCCGTGACGTCCAACATACGGCCAGACGGCCCGCGCAATACGATGCGGCGGGCATGCAAGTGCAGGCCTGGGTCGACGCCCGCGAGGCGTGCGGCAGCCCCGCCGTACTTGCCGTCGCCGACAATCGGCGTACCAATTGAAGCGAGGTGGGCACGGATCTGATGGGTTCGGCCAGTACGCGGTAGCAGTTCCACCCATGCCGCATTGCGGCCCAGGCGTTCGACCACGCGGTAGTCCGTGACCGCTGCGTCACCCTCTTCGTCTGGGAACATCCGCTCGCGGCCCCTGCCACCGCCCTTGGCAAGCGGCACGTCGATCGTCCCGCTTTCCGGCTTCGGTACGCCGACGGTGAGCGCCCAATAGGTCTTCTCCGCTTGGCGCGCACGAAATGCCGCAGTGAGTTTCGCCGCGGCCGCCGAAGAGCGCGCCAACAGCATCACGCCGCTGGTGTCACGATCTAGTCGATGCACCAACTTCGGCCTCTCGCCGGCATCGAAGCGCAACGAGTCCAACATGCCGTCGAGATGGTGGTCCGTCCCGGTCCCGCCTTGGACGGCCAACCCCGGCGCCTTGTTGATCGCGATCACGTCGGCATCGCGGTACAGGACGCGGCGCAAAAGATCGGCGATCTCATACTCGGAGGCCTGCGCCGCCCGCTTAACCACGGCCTCCGGGACTGCTCGCTCAGCACCGACTGGTAACAGCACCGTTTGGCCCTCCGCCAATCTTAGGCTGGACTTGGCGCGGCCGCCGTCAACCTGCACAACTCCGGTACGCAACATCTTCTCAAGGTGAGCCTGTCCCAGCCCGGGGATCTGCCGCTTCACCCAGCGGTCGAGGCGCGACCCCGCATCCGCCGCGGCAACCGAAAGGGTTTGGGTCTGCACCGGTTGGCCGGCCTCAGTCATTCTTGTCACGGCGCACCTTGTTCCAGCGTTCAATCCGCGCGGCGATCTCGCCTTCAAGACCCCGGCCGGTGGGCAGGTAGTAGGTCTCACGCGGCATGTCGTCCGGGAAGTAGCTATCCCCCGCAAAGCCATCGGGCGCGTCGTGGTCGTAGCGGTAGTCCTTGCCGTATCCGAGCGACTTCATGAGCTTGGTAGGCGCGTTTACCGCCTTACGCGGCGGTGCCAGCGATCCGGTCTCGCGGGCGCGGCGAGACGCCTCGCCGAATGCTGAATAAGCCGCATTGGATTTGGGTGCGGTCGCGACATAGAGCACCGCCTGCGCGATGGCCAATTCGCCTTCCGGCGTTCCCATGAAATCGAAAGCTTCCCTCGCCGCCAGAGTCTGCACCAGCGCCTGGGGGTCTGCGAGACCAATGTCTTCGACCGCCATGCGCACTAGGCGGCGCGCGATGTAGAGCGGGTCCTCGCCTCCCGCCAGCATGCGGGCCAGCCAGTACAGAGCCGCGTCAGGATCGGACCCGCGCACCGACTTGTGCAGGGCGCTGATCAGGTCATAGTGACCGTCACGAGACTTATCGTAGATCGGCGCGCGCTTCTGCACCGCTTCGGCAAGCGCCTGGGTGTCCAGAACCTTGTTCGCCGGCAGCATGAATACTTCTTCCGCCAAATTCAGCAGATAGCGCCCATCGCCATCCGCCATAGCGCGCAAAGCTCCCCGCGCGTCATCGTCGAGGGGCAGCTTCCGGCCCTCGGCCGCCTCGCCGCGAATGAGCAAGAGTTCCAGCGCTGCGTCGTCCAGCCGCCGGAACACCATCACCTGGGCGCGACTGAGCAGCGGCGGGTTTAGCTCGAACGACGGGTTCTCAGTGGTAGCCCCAATTAGCACGATGGTGCCGTCTTCCACGTAGGGCAGAAACGCATCCTGCTGCGAACGGTTGAACCGGTGAATTTCGTCCACGAAGAGCACTGTTCCCATTCCGTCGCGGCGGCGGGCCTTTGCCTCCTCGAATACTTTGCGAAGGTCGGCGACGCCGGAGAAGACCGCCGAAAGTTGCTCGAACCGAAGCCCGGTGTGCTCGGCGATCAGCCGCGCGACTGTAGTCTTGCCGATGCCGGCAGGACCCCACAGGATCATCGAGACGATGCGCTTGGCCGCAACCATGCGGCCCATTGGACCCGATGGCCCAAGCAGGTGCTCTTGGCCTACGACGTCACTGAGGCGTTGGGGGCGAAGCCGCTCGGCCAGGGGGCGTGCAGCCCCCTCGCCTAGCTTTGCGGCTTCGAAAAGCGAAGTCACCGAGCGGGCATCAGCCCGCGGCGGCGGACTCCTCGCCGGCGCCTTGAGCCGGACCGGAGTCCTTGCCCTTGGCTTCCGGATCGCGGTCCATCAGTTCGATGACCGCCATCGGGGCCGCGTCACCGTAGCGGAAGCCGGCGTGAATGATGCGGGCGTAGCCGCCAGCGCGGTCCGCATACCGCGTCGACAGCGTTGTGAACAACTTGTCGACAATCTTGGCATCGCCAAGGACGGCCAACGCCTGGCGGCGGGCGTGCAACCCACCTCGCTTGCCGAGCGTGATCAGCTTTTCCGCAACCGGACGCAGTTCCTTGGCCTTGGGCAGCGTCGTCTGGATCTGCTCGTGCTTAAACAGCGAAGCGGCGAGGTTCTCCAGCAGCGCTTTGCGGTGGGAACTGCTCCGGCTAAGCCGGCGACCGCGATTTCCGTGTCTCATGGTGAACCCTGCGTGCTTCGATGCTGAACTGGCGACTTAATACTGGTCTTCGAGCTTCTTGGCCATGTCCTCGATGTTCTCGGGGGGCCAATTCGGCACTTCCATACCAAGGTGCAGACCCAACTGGGCCAATACTTCCTTGATTTCATTCAAAGACTTACGGCCGAAGTTCGGGGTGCGGAGCATCTCGGCTTCAGTCTTCTGAATGAGGTCGCCGATGTAGACGATGTTGTCGTTCTTCAGGCAGTTGGCCGACCGGACCGACAATTCGAGCTCATCGACCTTGCGCAGCAAGTTGCGGTTGAACTCGGGTTCCGGACGGGCTTCGTGCTTCGTCTCCTGGACCGGCTCTTCGAAGTTGATGAACAACTGGAGCTGGTCCTGCAGAATGCGGGCGGCAAACGCCACCGCGTCCTCGGGCGTAACGGTGCCGTTGGTTTCGACATCCATCGTGAGCTTGTCGTAGTCGAGGTACTGGCCGGCGCGGGTGTTCTCAACCTTGTACGCGACCTTGCGAACCGGGCTGTACACCGAGTCGACCGGGATCAGTCCGATCGGCTTGTCCTCTTCACGATTGGCCGCGGCAGGCACATAGCCGTTGCCCGACCCAACCATCAGTTCCATCGAAAGGCGCGCTCCCTCATCGAGGGTGCAGATCACCGTATCGGGGTTCATGATCTCGATGTCGTGGCCGGTCTCGATCTTGCCCGCTGTCACTTCGCCCGGCCCCGTGGCCGTCAGCGTCATGCGCTTCGGGCCATCCCCGTGCATCCGCACCGCGAGCTGCTTCACGTTGAGTACGATGTCGGTGACATCTTCCCGAACGCCGGGAACCGTCGAGAACTCGTGTAGCACGCCCTCGATCTGGATTGCCGTCACCGCCGCGCCCTGGAGCGACGACAACAGAACGCGTCGCAGCGCGTTGCCCAGCGTCAGACCGAAACCGCGCTCCAGCGGCTCTGCCACCACAGTGGCCAGTCGCGAGGGGTCATGGCCCGGCTCAACTTGGAGCTTGCCCGGTTTGATGAGTTCTTTCCAATTGCGCTGGATGATCACGTGTGTTCGACCTCGTCTATCGCGGCAAACCCGCGAGTGCGTCTTGAATCAACAATGGGCGCAGTCCCGACCACGCCCCAACGTACGCTCCCGAAGGAGCGTTACACGCGGCGGCGCTTCGGCGGACGGCAGCCGTTGTGGGGGATCGCCGACACGTCTTTGATCGACGTGATCGTGAACCCAACGGTCTGCAGCGCACGCAGAGCGGACTCGCGGCCAGACCCAGGACCGCGCACGCGGACTTCCAGGGTCTTCATGCCGTGTTCCATCGCTTTGCGGCCGGCGTCCTCGGCGCACAACTGCGCCGCATAGGGCGTCGACTTGCGCGAGCCTTTGAAGCCCTGCTGCCCCGACGACGACCAGGAAATCGCATTACCCTGCGCATCCGTGATCGTCACGACGGTGTTGTTGAAGGAGGCGTTCACGTGCGCCACCCCGGAAGTAATGTTCTTGCGTTCGCGGCGCTTAACCCGCGCTTGTTCAGCAGCCATTCGTCACCAGCCAATCAGGTCGGTTAAAGGGGGCTTACGGAGCCTTTTTCTTGCCGGCAATCGCACGAGCCGGGCCTTTACGCGTACGCGCATTCGTGTGCGTACGCTGGCCACGGACCGGGAGCTTGCGGCGATGCCGCAGGCCGCGATAGCAACCAAGGTCCATCAAACGTTTGATGTTCATCGCCACTTCACGGCGGAGGTCACCCTCAACCGTGTAGTCGCGCGAGATGATCTCGCGAATCTGGCTGACCTCGGCGTCCGTGAGCTGATTCACCCGGCGCTCCGGGGGAATGCCCATTTGGTCGCAGATCACCTTCGAGTTGGTAGGACCAATCCCGTAGATGTAGCGCAGCGCAATTTCAACGCGCTTGTTGGTAGGAATGTTAACGCCAGCGATCCGCGCCACCGCAGGTCCCTTCTTTAGCCATATTTACCAGAATCCCTCGAGGCGCGCCCCTATCGCGCCCCAAAAGCCCAGCATTATGTTGGATTTGAGCCATGTAGGTCAAGCCATCAGGGGAATCAAATTGCTCAGGCCGCACTCAACAGGCGGTCCATCTGTTTGGTCACGTCGTCAATCGAAGCCATTCCGTCCACTTCCCGCAGAACGCCGCGCGCCTGGTAGTAGGGCAGCAGCGGTGCAGTCTGCCGCTCATAAGCCTCTAGCCGAGCCCGTACGGTCTCCGGCTGGTCGTCGGAACGGCGCAAAAACTCGGTCCCGCCGCACTTGTCGCAGATCCCAGCCTTGGCGGTCGGGCGGTAGCGATCGTGGTACCCGGTGCCGCAGGCCTTGCACGAAAACCGGCCACCGATGCGGTCCACAACCGCGTCATTATCGACCGTCAACTGAATCACGCGATCCAACTTCAGCCCGCGCTGGGACAATATGCCGTCCAGCGCTTCGGCCTGTCCGACCGTGCGTGGAAAGCCATCGAGCAGCACGCCCTGAGCGCAGTCCGGCTCGCCGATCCGGTCGGCAATCATCCGCACGATCACCTCGTCGGGCACCAACGCGCCGCGATCCATGATCCCTTTGATCTCCCTGCCGATCGCGCTTCCCGAAGCGGCGGCCGCGCGCAACATGTCGCCGGTCGAAAGGTGCTTCAGGCCCCTTCGCTCCTCCAACCGTTGCGCCTGCGTTCCCTTCCCCGCTCCCGGGGGACCCAGCAAGATGACGTTCACCGGCCACGCCCGCGCAGCTTCGACTTGCGAATCAGGCCCTCGTACTGGTGTGCCAACAAATGCGACTGGATCTGCGCGACCGTATCCATGGTCACCGTAACCACGATTAGCAGCGACGTACCGCCGAAATAGAACGGCACGGAAAACCGGGACACGAGAATCTCAGGCAACAGACACACAGCGACAAGGTAGAGCGCGCCAAGGGTCGTCAAACGGGTAAGCACGGTATCGAGGTAATCGGACGTGTTCTTCCCCGGCCGAATTCCGGGGATGAAGCCGCCGTACTTCTTGAGGTTGTCGGCCGTATCGACCGGGTTGAACACCACGGCCGTATAGAAGTACGCGAAGAACACAATGAGGCCGCCGTACAGCAACAGGTACAGCGGTTGGCCACGGCCAAGCATCGCCGTAATGTTGGAAAGCCAGCCCGTGGTCCCTGCGCCGGCGCTGAAATTCGCAACGGTGATCGGCAGGAGCAGGAGCGACGACGCGAAGATCGGCGGAATTACGCCCGAGGTGTTGAGCTTAAGCGGAAGGTGCGACGCCTCCCCGCCGAACATGCGGCTGCCCATTTGGCGCTTCGGATACTGAACGATGATCCGGCGCTGGGCGCGCTCCATAAACACAATGAACGTGATGACCGCCACGCCGGCAACCAGCAAGGCCAAGATGAACGCGACCGACAATGCGCCGGTACGACCAAGATCGAGAGTTGCGGCGATTGCCGCGGGCAGGCGCGCGACGATGCCCGACAGAATGATCAGCGAAATTCCGTTGCCTACGCCGCGGGCGGTGATCTGCTCGCCCAGCCACATCAAGAAGATGGTGCCGCCGGTGAGCGTGATGACCGTCGTAAAGCGGAAGTACCAGCCAGGTTCGAGCACCGCGCTAGCGCCCACACCCGCCTGGGTGTTCTCCAGGCCGACTGCAATGCCGTAGGCCTGCAACACGGCCAGGACGACGGTGCCGTAGCGCGTGTACTGGTTCATCTTCTTGCGGCCGGCCTCGCCCTCTTTCTTCATGGCTTCGAGGCGCTTCGATACGGTCGTCATCAACTGAACAATGATCGACGCAGAGATGTACGGCATGATGTTCAGCGCAAAGATCGTCATGCGGCTCAACGCACCGCCGGCGAACATGTCGAACATGCCAAGAATGCCGCCCGAGTTCTGCTGGAAGATCGCCTCGATCGCGTTCGGATCGAGCCCGGGCAACGGGATATAGGTGCCGAGCCGATAGACGATCAGCGCCAACAGGGTGAACCACAGACGCTGCTTCAGCTCCGTCGCCTTGCCGAAGGCGCCCAGATTGATGTTAGCGACGAGTTGTTCTGCGGCCGATGCCATTCGGACTCCCGATCTGGTCTCGCGAAGCCGGGTGGCTACGCGTTAGGCCTTTTCCGCCCCTGCGGCCGAAGCCTTCGGCGCGCGTGGCGCCTTGGCCGGCTTCGCTGCGGCGGCCGGAGCCGCGTCTGCGGCGCCAGCCTTCGGCTTGGCGCCCTTTGCGACCCGGGTGTGCTTCCGGCCAATCTTGCGCGCAGGCTCCTTAGGCGGCGGCGGCAACACCAGCGAACCACCAACCTTCTCAACGGCGGCGGCCGCCGCCTTGGTCGCCGATGCGACGTGCAGCGTCAACTTCGCCTTCAATTCACCGGACCCCAGCAGGCGCACGCCATCACGCGGCTTGCGGATCAAGCCGGCGGCAATCAGCGCCTTGGTGTCGACGGGAGATTTGGGGTCGAGTTTGCCGGAATCAACAGCGGCCTGAATGCGACCAGTGTTCACTTCCTGGTAGCGCGCACGGAACGGCTTGTTGAAGCCGCGCTTCGGGACGCGCATGTGCAGCGGCATCTGGCCGCCTTCGAAGCCGTTGAGCGCCACACCGCTGCGGGCGGTCTGACCCTTGCCGCCCTTGCCGGAGGTCTTGCCCAACCCGGAGCCGATACCACGGCCGACGCGGGTGTGTTTCTTCCACGCGCCGTACTTACCGGCCAACTCATTGAGACGCATAGCGAAATCCTTGATTTGTGCCCGCGTTCCCGGGGCCGTTCCACGTACGCGCCCAATCCGGGCGCGGCCAGGCAAACCGCCAGGCAATCTGCCCGGCGCGCCGGGCGCTAGTCGATTTCTTCGAGCCGAACCAGGTGCTTAATCTTGTTGGCCATGCCGCGGATCGATGGAGTGTCCTCCAACTCCCGCGAGCGGTGCATCTTGTTCAGCCCAAGACCGATCAGAATCAGCTCCTGGTTGCCCGGACGCGAGTTCGCGCTGCGAATCTGCGTGACACGGATGCGTTTCTTCACGGCCATGGGTTACGCCTCCTCGGTAGCGACGTCGGCTGCGGAGTGCTTACCGCGGCCCAGAATCTCTGCAACGCTGCGGCCACGCCGCGCGGCCACGGACCGCGGCGACGAAACCTGCTTCAGGGCCGCAAACGTCGCCTTAATCATGTTGTACGGGTTCGACGAACCGACGGACTTGGCGACCACGTCCTGGATGCCGAGGGTCTCGAACACGGCGCGCATCGGACCGCCGGCGATGATGCCGGTCCCCGGCGGAGCTGCACGAACCACGACCTTGCCGGCGCCGAAGTCCCCGCGCACGTCGTGATGCAGCGTGCGGCCTTCGCGTAGCGGCACGCGCGTCATGTTGCGCTTCGCGGCTTCCGTCGCCTTGCGGATCGCCTCCGGAACTTCACGCGCCTTGCCGTGGCCGTAGCCAACCCGACCCTTTTGGTCGCCCGCAACGACGAGCGCGGCAAACCCGAAGCGCCGACCGCCCTTCACCACCTTGGCAACGCGGTTGACCGCGACCAGCTTGTCGATGATCTCGCCATCGCCGCGCTCACGATCACGGTCGTTCCGTTCGCGGTCGCGACCGCGACCACGACGGTCGCCCTGCTCGCCGCCGCCGCCTTCGAACTTCTCCGCCTGCGCCATTACTGCTCCTAGAACTTCAGCCCGGCTTCCCGGGCGCTATCGGCCAGCGCTTTGACGCGGCCATGAAACAGATACCCGCCGCGGTCGAACACGACCTCGGTAACGCCCTTTTCCTTGGCGCGCGCCGCAATCAGCGCACCGACCTTGGCAGCCGCTTCCTTGGTGGCGCCGGTCTTGAGCGAGCCGCGCAGATCCTTGTCCAATGTGGACGCGGCAGCGACGGTCACGCCATTGGCGTCGTCGATCACCTGGGCATAGATGTTCTTGCCCGAGCGAAATACGGACAACCGCGGACGGCCTTGGCCCACCTTGCGTACGGTGAACCGCACCCGGCGCTGACGCCGCTCGAAACGTTCGTAATCGTTCGCCATCGCTGGACCTACTTCTTCTTGCCTTCTTTGCGGTGCACATGCTCGTCCGAGTACTTGATGCCCTTGCCCTTGTAGGGCTCTGGCTTGCGGTACGCGCGGATCTCAGCGGCGACCTGACCAACCTTCTGCCGGTCAGCACCGAAAATCTTGATGCTGGTCGGCTTCTCGGTGGTGATCTTGATGCCTTCCGGAATCGGGTACAGCACTTCGTGGCTGAACCCCAACTGCAGCTGCAAGTTCTTACCCTGCATCGCCGCGCGGAAGCCGACGCCGTTGATCTCGAGATCGCGCGTGAAGCCTTCGGCAACGCCCTTCAGCATGTTGGCGACCAAAGTCCGCTGCATGCCCCACATCGAGCGCTCGCGGATCGAATCTCCGGTCGGCGCGACGACGATGGTTTCGCCGTCCTGCTTGGCCGTGACTTCGCGCACGAGCGTCATGCTCAGGGTGCCGATTTTGCCCTTGGCCGTGACCTTCTGGCCGGCCACCTCGACGGTGACGCCCTTGGGAACGGCGACTGGTTTTAGACCGATGCGGGACATTGTTCGACCAGCTAGAGCACGTTGCAGAGAACTTCGCCGCCCACGTTCTGGGCACGCGCTTCGGCGTCCGACAGAACGCCACGCGGCGTAGACAGAATCGAAATACCAAGACCATTCGAAACGGTGCTGAGATCACCGATCGCCGAATACACGCGGCGGCCCGGCTTTGAAACCCGCTGAATCGTGCGGATCACCGGCTCGCCCTCGTGATACTTCAGCTCGATGCGCAAGTGCAGCTTGCCGTTTTCGTCCATGGTGTCGTAGCCGCGGATGTAACCCTCGCGCTGCAACACTTCGAGCACGCTGATGCGGAACTTCGACGCCGGACTCATGACCGCGCCGAGGCCGGCGCGCTGTCCGTTACGAATCCGGGTCAGCATGTCGCCCAACGGGTCGGTCATCGACATGCGACGAACTCCTGAATTGCGTTTGCCTTCATGGTCCTACCAGCTCGACTTGGTCATGCCGGGAATCTGCCCGCGCGACGCCAACTCGCGCAATGCAATGCGCGAAAGCCTAAAGGCGCTCTCGTAGCCGCGCGGACGTCCGGTCAGTTCGCAGCGATTGCGGATGCGCGTCTTCGAAGAATTGCGCGGCAACTCCGCCAGCTTCATCTGGGCGGTGAAGCGATCCTCTTGGGTCGCTTTCGGATCGTTCGCCAAGGCCTTCAGCGTTGCGCGCTTGACGGCGTACTTCGCCACCATCCGTTTGCGCTTGTTGTTACGTTGAACTGAGCTGGTCTTTGCCATCTTCTGATCCTGGTCCTAGTTCCGGAACGGCATGCCGAAGCTGGCCAGCAATTCCTTGGCCTGCTCGTCGCTGCCCGCCGTAGTAACGATAACGATATCCATACCCCGGACCTGATCGATCTTGTCGTAGTCGATCTCGGGAAACACGAGTTGTTCCTTTAGGCCCATCGCGAAATTGCCGCGGCCGTCGAAGCTCTTCGCCGACACGCCGCGGAAGTCGCGCACGCGCGGCAGCGCGATCGTGATCAGGCGGTCAAGGAACTCGTACATCCGTTCCTTGCGCAACGTAACCTTCACGCCAATCGCCATGCCCTCACGCAGCTTGAACGTCGCAATCGACTTGCGCGACCGCACGACGATCGGCTTCTGGCCGGCGATGGCCGTCATGTCGTTGACCGCAGCCTCGATGTACTTGCGGTCGTTGACGGCTTCGCCGACGCCCATGTTGATGACGATCTTCCTCACGCGAGGCACAGCCATCGAGTTCTTAAGTCCGAACTTCGCGGCCAACTTGCCCCGGATGTCAGCGTCGTAACGCTCGCGCAGCCTGGATGCCATTGTCTTAACCCGTAACTCCCAAAGCCTAGAGGTCGATCACTTCGCCAGAATTCTTGGCGACACGGACCTTGCGACCGTCCTCCAGGAACTTGAAACCGATGCGCGTGGCCTTGCCCAGCTTCGGGTCGACCAGCGCAACATTCGAAATGTGCAGCGGAGCTTCCTTTTCCACGATCCCGCCGGCGTTCTGAGCCGTCGGACGCGTGTGGCGCTTCACCATATTCACGCCCTGCACGAGCACGCGCTCATCCTTGCGGATGACGCGCAGGACCGCACCGCGCTTGCCGCGTTCACGCCCGCTCAGAACGACAACGTTGTCGCCCTTACGGATGCGGAACTTACGGTTCATCGTGTCTTTTTCTTGCATGACCGTTCTCCCGGGCCTGTGGCCTAGAGCACTTCCGGCGCCAGCGACACGATCTTCATGTGCTGCTTGGCGCGCAATTCACGGGTGACCGGCCCAAAGATACGGGTTCCGATCGGCTCACCGGCGGCATTCACCAGCACGGCCGCATTGCGGTCGAAGCGGATCGAGCTACCGTCCGGACGGTGCACTTCCTTGCGCGTGCGCACGATCACAGCGCGCGAAGTCTCGCCCTTCTTCACACGGCCGCGCGGAATGGCTTCCTTGATGGCGACGACGATGGTGTCGCCAACCGTTGCCGTCTTGCGCTTGGAACCGCCCAACACCTTGATGCACTCGACACGGCGAGCGCCCGAGTTGTCCGCAACTTCCAGCTGCGATTGAGTCCTGATCATTGTCCTGCCCTACTCAGCGCGTTCGACAACGGTCCAGGTCTTCAGCTTGGACATGGGCCGGCACTCACGGATCCGCACGACGTCGCCGACCTTGTACTCGTTGTTCTCATCGTGGGCGTGGAACTTGTTCCGGCGCCGCACGATCTTCTCGTACTTCGGGTGGCGCACGCGGCGCTCAACCTCGACCACGACCGTCTTGTTCGGCTTGTCGCTGACTACGCGACCGACCATTACGCGTCCGGGCACTTCGCTCTCCTACTTCTTTGCGCCGCTCGCGGCGGCGGTCAGAGTCGTCTGGATGCGCGCGATATCGCGGCGCACCTGGCGCTGGCGCGCCGTGTTCTGCAATTGGCCCGAAGCCTTTTGGAAGCGCAGATTGAATGCTTCCTTACGCAACTGGAGCATATCGCTCACCAGCTCGTCCTTGCTCTTGCCCTTTAGGTCCTGCGACTTCATTTCCGGCTCCTACAGCGACATGCCCGGACGAACCACGATCTTGGTACGCACCGACAACTTGGCCGCGCCGAGCGTGAACGCCTCGTTGGCGAGCGGACCCGGAACCCCGTCGAGCTCAAACATGATCTTGCCGGGCTCGATACGGACCACCCAATACTCAGGCGCGCCCTTACCCTTACCCATGCGTACTTCGGTCGGCTTCTTCGACACCGGAATATCGGGGAATACGCGGATCCACATACGGCCCGCGCGCTTGATGTGGCGCGTGATGGCGCGGCGGGCAGCCTCGATCTCGCGTGCGGTGACGCGGCCGGCGGTCTGCGCCTTCAGGCCATAGGCGCCGAAGTTGAGCATGTAACCGCCCTTGGCGAGGCCGTGAATGCGGCCCTTGTGGGCCTTGCGGTACTTGGTGCGCTTGGGTTGCTGCATAGAACTACTCTGTTAGCCAGTGCCTAGCGCTGGACCTGCTGCTCGGCGCGACGCTTATCCTGCGCCATGGGGTCGTGCGATAGAATTTCGCCGCGGAATACCCACACCTTCACGCCACACGCGCCATAGGCGGTGTGCGCAGTGGCGGTGCCGTAATCCATGTCGGCGCGCAGGGTGTGCAACGGCACGCGGCCCTCGCGGTACCATTCCACGCGCGCGATTTCCGCGCCGCCCAAGCGGCCGCCGCAAGTAATGCGGATGCCTTCAGCGCCGAGGCGCATAGCCGACTGCACGGCGCGCTTCATCGCACGGCGGAACGCCACGCGGCGCTCCAGCTGCTGCGCAACACCCTCGGCAACCAGCTTCGCGTCGATTTCCGGCTTGCGAATCTCGACGATGTTCAGGTGGACGTCCGAACCCGTCATCTTCGACAGATCGGTGCGGAGCTTCTCAATGTCCGCGCCCTTCTTGCCGATCACGACGCCGGGGCGCGCGGTGTGAATGGTGATGCGCGCCTTCTTCGCTGGCCGCTCGATCACGATGCGCGAGATCCCTGCCTGGTTCAGACGCTTCTCCAGATAGCCGCGGATCGCGAGATCCTGGTGCAGGAGGTTTGCGTACTGCTCGCCCTCGGCGAACCACCGTGAATCCCACGTGCGGTTGATACCGAGCCGCAATCCGATCGGGTTGACCTTATGGCCCATGCGACTGTCCTTACGCTTCCTGCCGCTCGGCCACGACGACGCGTAGCCGGCTAAAGTACTTGTTGACCCGTGCGCCACGACCGCGCGCGCGGGCGTGCATGCGCTTCAACATCATCGACTTGCCGACCGTCGCCTCGGCGACGAACAGGCGGTCGACGTCGAGCTGATGATTGTTCTCGGCGTTCGCGATCGCGGACTGGAGCGCCTTCTTAACGTCCTTCGCGATGCGCTTCTTCGAGAACGTGAGGTCGGCCAGCGCCTTGTTCACGTCGAGGCCACGAATCTGTTGCGCCAGCAAGTTGAGCTTGCGGTGGCCGGTACGGAGGCGGATCGCCGTTGCGATCGCCTCGTGCTCGCCGAGCGAGCGGGGACGGGATGGCTTACCCATGGTTCTAGGACTTCTTCGCCTTCTTGTCGGCCGCGTGGCCGGTGAACGTACGGGTCGGCGAGAATTCGCCGAACTTGTGGCCGACCATGCTCTCGTTCACCAGCACCGGGACGAACTTGCGGCCGTTGTAGACGCCGAAGTTCAAACCCACGAATTGCGGCAGGATCGTCGAGCGGCGCGACCACGTCTTGATGACGTCGTTGCGGCCGGACCCCTGGGCCTTCTCGGCCTTCCGGAGCACGTGCCCGTCCACAAACGGGCCCTTCCAAACAGAACGTGCCATGGTTACCGCTTCCTCTTACGACGGTGCTTAAGGATCAAGGACTCAGTCCGCTTGTTCTGCCGGGTGGGCTTGCCCTTGGTGAGCTTGCCCCACGGCGAAACCGGGTGACGGCCGCCCTTGGTACGGCCTTCACCGCCGCCATGCGGATGGTCAATCGGGTTCATCGCGGTGCCGCGCACCGTCGGGCGGATGCCCAACCAGCGCGAGCGGCCTGCCTTGCCGATCTTCGTGTTCTTGGCGTCCGGGTTGGACACGGCGCCGATCGTCGCCATGCACTCGCCACGGACCATGCGTTGCTCGCCAGAGGCAAGCTTGATCAGCGCGTAGCCGGCGTCTTTGCCGATCAGCTGCGCGTAGGTTCCGGCCGAACGCGCAATCTGCCCGCCCTTACCAAGCTTCATCTCGATGTTGTGGATGATCGTCCCAACCGGGATGTTCCGCATCGGCATTGCGTTGCCGGGTTGGATATCCACCTTCTCACCCGACACCACGCTGTCGCCAACCTTGAGGCGCTGCGGAGCAAGGATGTAGGCCTGTTCGCCGTCCGGGTACTGGACCAAGGCGATGAACGCGGAACGGTTCGGATCATACTCAAGGCGCTCGACCTTGGCGGGCATGTCGAACTTACGCCGCTTGAAGTCGACCACACGGTAGAGCTGCTTGTGACCGCCGCCGATGTGGCGTGTCGTGATACGGCCGTTGACGTTGCGGCCACCGCTCTTGCGGAGACCTTCGGTCAACTCCTTCACCGGACGGCCCTTGTACAAGGACGAACGGTCGATGAGCACCAAGTGCCGGCGGCCGGCTGAAGTCGGTCGGAATGTTTTTAGGGCCATAACGTTAGATCCCAGCGGTCACGTCGATCGACTGACCCTTGGCGAGGGTCACCATTGCCTTCTTGGTCTCCGCACGGCGGCCCAGGTGACCCTTGAAGCGCTTCAGCTTCCCCACCTGACGCAGCGTGTTGACCTTCACGACCTTCACATCGAACAAGCCCTGCACCGCCGCAGCGATCTCGTGCTTGGTCGCGTCGCGCGCCACTTCGAACGTCACTTGGCTGTGCTCAGAGCCCAGCGTCGACTTTTCGGTCACCACCGGCGCGATGATGATCTGGTACATCCGGTCTTTGGCTACCTTGCCGATCTTCATGACAACCGTGCCTGCAACTGTTCGATGGCGGCTTTGGTCAGCACCAACACGTCGCGGCGCATGATGTCGTAAACATTCGCGCCCTGTGCCGGCAGCACATCCACGCCATGGATGTTCGCCGCCGCGCGGGCGAAGTTGACGTCGACCGCGGCGCCGTCGATCACGAGTACCGAACTCCAGCCCAACGACTTCACAATCGCCGCGAGCGCACTGGTCTTCGCCTCAGGCAACGACGCCTGATCGATCACCACCAACTTGCCTTCGCGCTGCTTATCGGACAGCACGGTCTTCAAGCCGAGCTTGCGGACCTTCTTGTTCAGCATGAACGCGTGGCTCCGCGGGGTCGGGCCGAAAATCACCGCGCCGCCGCGGAACTGCGGCGAACGAAGCGAACCCTGACGAGCGCGGCCCGTGCCCTTCTGCTTGTACGGCTTCTTGCCAGTGCCCGACACTTCCGCGATTTCCTTGGTGTCGTGCGTGCCGGCTTGGCGCTTCGCCAACTGCCAGCGCACTACCTGGTGCAGAATGTCGGGGCGCGAGGGGAGACCAAACACGGCCTCGTTCAGATCAACGCTGCCCGCGCTCTTGTTCTGGAGGGTTACCACCGGGGCCTTCATCACTTCGAGGCCTCCTCGGCCTGCGCACCGCCGGCAACCCCTGCCGGGAACGGCAGATCCTTCGGCGACTTGCGCTTAACGGCGTCCGAAATGCGGACCCACGAATTGTCGGCGCCGGGCACCGAGCCCTTCACGATAATCAGGCCACGCTCGACATCCACTTCCACCACTTCGATGCTTTGGGTGGTGACGCGGCGGTCGCCCATGTGACCGGCCATTTTCTTGCCCTTGAACACGCGACCCGGGTCCTGACGGTTACCCGTCGAGCCGTGCGAACGATGCGAAACCGACACGCCGTGGCTGGCGCGAAGACCGCCGAAGTTGTGGCGCTTCATCGCACCGGCAAAGCCCTTGCCGATGCTGGTGCCGCACACGTCGACGCGCTGGCCCACCACAAAGTGCGCTGCGGTCAACTGCGCGCCAACCGGCACGAAGGCGTCGGCGCTGATCCGGAACTCGGTCAGCTTGCTCTTCGGCTCGACACCCGCCTGGGCGAAGTGGCCGCGCATCGGCTTCGTCACGCGGCTCACCTTCTTGACGCCCGTGCCGAGTTGCAGAGCGTCATAGCCGTGTTTCTCGCGTGTCTTGTGGGCGACCACCTGGACGTCCTCAAGGCGCAGCAAGGTAACCGGCACCTGGGTGCCGTCATCGCGGAACAACCGCGAAAAGCCCATCTTCCGGGCAATAAGACCGGTACGCATCAATCGAACCCTAAAGCTTGATCTCGACGTCGACGCCGGCAGCAAGATCGAGACGCATCAGCGCATCGACGGTCTGCTGGGTCGGATCGACGATGTCCAGCAGGCGGCGGTGCGTGCGAATCTCGAATTGCTCGCGCGACTTCTTGTCGATGTGCGGCGAACGCAGCACGGTGAATTTCTCGATCTTGGTCGGCAGTGGGATCGGCCCCCGCACGGCAGCGCCAGTGCGCTTTGCGGTGGTCACGATCTCCGCCGTCGACTGATCGAGAATACGATGATCGAACGCCTTGAGGCGGATTCGGATGTTCTGATTGTCCATGGAGTGTTCTCCGCGCCCGCCTGGCGTCTCTACTCGATGATCTTGGCGACGACGCCGGCGCCGACGGTGCGGCCGCCTTCGCGGATTGCGAAGCGCAGACCTTCGTCCATCGCGATCGGGTTGATCAGCGTCACCTCGACCGAGATGTTGTCGCCCGGCATCACCATTTCCGTGCCTTCC
>CANKGV010000020.1 GCA_947481575.1 Alphaproteobacteria bacterium | reverse complement strand
TTGAACTTCGAGCCCGTGCGGAACTGCCACACGATCTTGCCGTTCGTCGCGTCCATGGCGCGGAGCACGCCTTCGTCGTTACCGCCCTGGAACAACAATCCACCGGCGGTGGCGCTGACCGGGAGCTGGTTGGCGTCCGAAGTGCCCCATTCATGGACCCAAGCAACCTTGCGGCTGACTGGATCCATCGCTTCGAGCTGACCGCGGACCGTGGTCGGCTTTCCGTCCATGCCGATGGTGGGAGCGGCGGCACCCCCGGCGGTCCGGCGCAGGCGGTAGCCGGCGGGATCACCTGGCTTGTAGTCACCTGTCACCATGACCAATGCACCGCAGCCGTTGTTCACCGCCACGTAGTTCAACTTCGTGACCGGCGAATACGCGTCGTTCTGCCAGTTGCGGGCGTTCGTGCCCGGGCACCACACCACTTCGGTGCCGGTGTAGTCCGAAGGCTTGTTCGCGCCGCCGCGGGGATCTGCCTGGGTGTACTTCCGGCGGTCTTCGACGTTGGTGAACATGATTGTGTCGATGTTGTACTTCGGCCGGCCGGTGGCCATGTCGACGCCGCCCCGGAAATCGATAAAGCGGAACGGCCACGGTTCGTTCACGAGTTCGCCGGTGAGCCGGTCCCACGCGTAGAAGTACCCGGAGCGGGAAGCCTTGAGCGCCAGCTTGCGAGGCTGACCGTTGATGGTCAGATCCACCAGCGGCGTGTTCAACGGCTCGTCAAGGTCCCACTGGTCCTGTGGGGTGATGTTGTACGCCCAGATCAGTTCGCCCGTCGTCGCGTTGCGCGCCATCTGTGATGCGCAGTAGTTGTTCTTATAGCTCTGCAGACCGCCGTTCGCGTCGAGGTCGATCTTGCCCCACTCGCGGCGGTAGTCGGCGTTCCACGGCGCACAGTTACCGGTGGAGTAGTAGATCAGGTCTGCTTCGGGGTCCCAGGTGTAGTAGCCCCAGTTGGTGCCGCCGCCGGTCTTCCACGAATCCTTGTACCAGCTGTCCAATGCCGGATTCGGTTTCTTGTCATCGGCGTAGAACGGCTTGAACTTCGGGCCGATGCCGACTTCATTGTTTGGACCCATGTTGTAGAAGGTCCATTGGTTCCTGCCGGTATTGATGTTGTAGGCGTGGATCTTGCCGCGCACGCCGTACTCGCCGCCTTCGTTGCCGCCGATGAACATGTCGTGGGCCACGAGTGCGTTGCCGGCCATGCCTTCGCCGCGCACGATGTCAGCGCCGACGTTGCGCCAAAGTTGCTCGCCGCTCTTCGCATCCAGTGCGATGATCTGACCGTCGAGGGTCGCGTAGAACAGCTTGCCCTCAGCGTAGTACAGGCCGCGGGTCTGCTGACCGCAGCAGGTTTGGGCGGTCGCTAACGCAACGTCCATCGTGGGACGGAACTCCCACTTGATGACGCCTTCTTTGGCCAAGTCGAGCGCGTACACGTAGTTCGGCTTGGGCGACACGATGTACATCGTGTCACCAATTACCAACGGTGACGCCTCGTGACTGTCGATGATGCCGATCTGGAGAGTCCAGGCCAGCGTCAGATTCTTGACGTTGTTGAGGTTGACTTGGTCGAGCGCACTGTAGTTCCAGCCGTTGTAGGTGTAGTTCGGCATCACTACGTTCGCGGGGTCCTTCTGGAGTTTCAGCACGTCGTCATTGGCGACAGCCGCCCCGGAAATCCCGCTCGCAACGGCGAGTGCCGTCAGCGAAGTCACAATTCGCTTGTTCATATGATCTCCCGTGAATATGGAAACGTTTGAAAAATTAGAGGCGGCGCAAGTACTACGCGGTACCAACCCAACGAGCAGTCGTCCGCGGCGCTAAAATTCCGCCGTGTCCGTCCACCGCGTTGCCACAGATCGCCGACGCGGCTCGTTGCCGGTCCCCGATCACCGTCGGAACACTGTGAAGATTCGCAGTGCAGCGTCGGCCCCCTGATCCGCTTGCCTAGCGACTTCGCCAGCAGGCCCGGGAATGATCGCCCAAAGGGGCGGAGGTTTCCAGTCTTCCCGCTGGCCGCCCGACCCAGGAGCACCGGCAATTCAGGCTCCAGACGAGGGCTGGAGTTTGCGGGACGTCAGATCAGTTCGAAAATCGCCTCGACCTCGACGCTCGCGTCGAACGGCAGTGACCCGGCGCCGACTGCCGCACGTGCGTGGCGGCCAAGGTCTTCGAACACTTGGCCAATTAGGTCCGACGCCCCGTTGACCACCTTGGGGTGGTCGGCGAAGTCCGGAGTTGCGTTGACGAATCCGCCCAAGCGCACGGCGCGCACCCGATCTAGGTTGCCGCCCGCCGCTGCCTTCACTTGCGCGATAATGTTGAGCGCGCACAGCCGCGCGGCTTTCTGGCCGTCCTCCAGCGAGATCGGTCCGCCGAGTTTGCCGGTATAGCGTACCTTGCCGGCCTCCATCGGGAGTTGACCGGCCACAAAGATCAGCGATCCGGAAATCAGAAACGGAACGTAGTTGGCAGCAGCTGCTGCAGGGCTGGGAACCGCGATGCCCAACGCGCGAAGTCGTTCGTCAACCGTTCCAGCCATGTCGTCCCCCAATGTGTTGAGAGTACGGTCATAGCGCGAGGCCGGTTGCCGCCACAAGGTGGCGGGGTAGGGGACTAGCTGGCGAGCCGCACCGAGGCGCGCAGGCCCTTGCCGCGCTTTTGGCGATACATGGCAAGGTCGGCGCGGCGCATCAGTTCCACTGGGTCGGTGCCGGGGCCGTAATTGGCCGCGCCCACGCTCGCTTCCAATGGGAACAAGTGCATGCCGAATTCGGCCTTGGTCTCGTTCAGGATCGTCTGCAAGCGGCGGGCGCGATACATCCCCTCGCGCGGGCCGGTGTGCGCGAGCAGGATGGCGAACTCATCGCCGCCGATGCGCGCCACGAAGTCTGAGACACGGGTGTTCTGGGTGAGCACCTCCGCCACACGGCGTAGGACTACGTCGCCGGCGGCGTGGCCATGTTCGTCGTTCACTGCCTTGAAGCGGTCCAGGTCCAGCAGCACGAGCACGCCCGTGTCGCCGTGGCGTTCGGCGGCAGCGAGTACGCGGCGGATGTGCTCCTCGATGCCGCGGCGATTGGCGACGCCGGTCAGGAAGTCGGTGCGGGAGAGGGATTCCAGGTGCCCGATATGGTCCTTGAGCGCCGCGATCTGGCGCTCCGCGCCGGCCACCAAGCCCAGCGCGCGTTCCAACACCGCGAGCTGCCGCGTCTGTTCTTCCCGCGACATATTCGGGTCCTGGCAGATCGCATCGACGATCTGGCGTGCCAGACGGCTCATCGGAACCGAGGTGGCGGTATCATCGACCAAGGCGACGGCGGGCGATGCCATTTCATTCCCTTGCAACTGTGGGGTCTCGCAGCGAGACCGCGGGAACCAATCAGCAACCCTTGTGCCACGTGCACTCTTAAGGAATCTCCAACGCGGCAGCGTCATTGCGTGGGCATCGCTCCCGGCAGTTCCTGCCGCCCGGCAATTCCGGAGCGGCGATTGCTACCGTGTCGGGTTCGCAGCGCCATGCACTAGGATGGGGTTTCACCCACGGAGGCCCCTTATGATCGTGCGCGCCCTGGTACTCGCCGTCTTCGCCGTTGCCTGGGGGGACATCGTTCATGCGGCAGACATCGTCTCGCACCGGGCCACCTACACACTGACGTTCGGCGGTGCGCAGCCGTCCGCTGGATTCACCGGCGCCACGGGGACGATGGAGGTGGAACTGGTCGCTGCGTGTGACGGGTTCCGGTCCAAGCAAGCGATGCAACTGGCGATGCTCACCGCGGGTGGCCCTGCCACCACGACACAGTTCACGGGTACCATTTTTGAGCGAATGGATGCGGCGCAAATGACGTTCGAGACCACGCAGTCGGTCGGTGGTCAGGTGGAACAGTCGTTCAAGGGCACTGCCGTGCACCCCACCGGGCAGTCTGGCTCCATCCGCTACGACACGCCCAAGGGCCTGATCGTTCCCACTCCACGGGACACCCTGTTTCCGATCGAAGGCAGCCGCCGGGTCTTGGACGCCGCTGCGGCCGGGGAGGCGTTCCTGGCCGCCAATCTGTTCGATGGTGGCGGCCCCGATGCGCTGAGCGCCGTTTCGGTGTTGATCAGTACCGCAGAAGTGGGCAAGGGTAGCTTCGCGGGCCGCTCGTCGTGGCGAGTGCAGATCGCCCACTACCCCATGAATTCCGCGGCTGCGACCCCGGAATTCGAGGAAGCCTACCGCCTTTACGCCGGCGGCATCCTGGACGAGTTGGATCTGAATTACGGCCTGTTTCGCCTGAAAGGTGCTCTGTCCAAACTCGAGCTCCTGCCTACGCCAACCTGCTGATTACATTGGCTCCGCATACCCAGGCAACAGGCTCCGCGCCCGCCGCGGCAGTTCCGGGTTGGTACGGTTAGCGACACAGAACTCCAGCAGTAACTTCTCGTCCGCGAGCAAGTAGTCCAACACCCCTGCCAACAGTTGCGGATCGTCCGCCCGCTCGCGGAGGTCGTCGGGCCCAAGACCGGATTCCGCCAGGAAGCTACCCAACACCTCGTCATCACCCGCCAGGTAGGCGAGCGCTTGAATCGCAAGCGTGTGCGCGGCGCTCAGGTTCATTGCGGAACGGTTGGAGACCATGGGGACCATCCTTGGCGCAGGCAGTTAGCGGTGGTAAACCCTTGGAACGCAAGGGGTTGCTAGGGGTGCAGGACCAATGCCGGCGCGCGTCCTTGTCGTCGACGACATCCTACCCAACGTCAAGGTACTCGAGGCCAAACTCGCCGCCGAGTACTTCGAGGTCGCCACCGCCATGAGCGGGAAGGAGGCCCTCGCGTTAATCAGCGCATCGCCGCCCGACCTTGTGCTGCTCGACGTCATGATGCCGGACATGGATGGCTATGAAGTATGCCATCGCATCAAGGCGAACCCCGCGCTAAGCACGATCCCGGTGGTCATGGTTACCGCTTTGTCCGACGCCGCGGACCGAGTGCGCGGGCTCGATGCCGGCGCCGAAGACTTCCTAACGAAGCCAGTGAACGACCTCGCGCTGTTCGCGCGGGTGCGATCGTTGGTGCGCCTCAAACTGATGATGGACGAGTTGCGCCTGCGCGAGGAGACCTCGTCGCAGTTGGGGGTACTCGATCCAGCCACGGTGACCGAGGGAAAAGGGTTGACCCGAGCGTTGGTGATCGACGACGGCCAGATCGACTGCGAGGTAATCAAGGAAGCTCTGACCGATCTAGCCGAAGTGACGATGGAGACCGACGGCGACAGGGGCATGCAGAAGGCCATCGAAGGTGATTTCGATCTAATCCTGGTAAGCCTGCACCTGCGTTCGACCGATGGTCTGCGGCTCGCTTCGCATTTACGTGCGACGGCGCAGACGCGCAATGCCTCGATCGTTGCGATCGTCCGGCCTGGCGACACTGCGCAACTGGTGCGCGCTCTTGAGATGGGCGTGAGCGACTACATCGCCACGCCGATCGATCGCTATGAACTCAGCGCTCGGGCCCGCACTCAGATCCGCCGCAAGCGCTATCAGGACCGCCTACGCACGAGCTACCAGATGAGCGTAGCGATGGCGGTGACCGACCCGCTTACCGGCCTCCACAATCGCCGCTATTTCGTCGGCCATATGGACAACCTAGTTGGGCGCGCCAACGCTGGCGGCCGTCCTGTGTCGGTGATGATGCTGGACATCGATCACTTCAAGCGCGTGAACGACACGTACCGGCACGCCGCCGGCGACGAAGTGCTGCGCGAGTTCGCCAATCGGCTGCGCCGCGGTTTGCGGGGGATCGACCTGCCGGGCCGCTATGGTGGCGAAGAGTTCGCCGTAGCAATGCCCGACACCGACCGCGAAACGGCGCAGATGGTTGCCGAGCGTCTCCGCCGTTTCATTGCCGAGGAGCCGTTTACGGTCTCCGGCGGCCACAGCCTGCCGATCACCGCAAGCATCGGTGTGGCGTCGTCGACTGGCGACAACGACACCTCCGGCGCGATGCTGGATCGTGCCGACAAGGCGTTGTATGCCGCCAAGGAGGGCGGCCGCAATCGGGTGGTCGTGGAGACGGTAGCGGCGCCGGTAAGCGCCTAGCGCGAAAGCCGAAGCTACTTAATCTTCGCTTCTTTGAACTCGACGTGCTTGCGCACGACCGGGTCATACTTCTTCAGCGACATCTTCTCGGTCTTGGTCCGCGGATTCTTCTTGGTGACATAGAAGAAGCCGGTGTCGGCGCTGCTGACGAGTTTGATTTTGACGAAATTCTTCTTGGCCATTGGACTGTCCCGGAACCGTTGGGGCGGAACATACCGTGCCCGCCCCCCCAGTCAAGCTCCCTGCAGGAAATCCGCGCCCTAAACGACTTCGGGCTCTTCGCTCGCTCCCCCGAATCCATGCATCCGGCCGGCCCACTGGTAACCGACCAGGGCGCCTTTGATGCGCGGCAACAAGGTTAGGGAGAGGGTGGGGATCGCGCTAAGCCATAGGGCTTCTTGGATCCACAGGGCTGGCATGAATTGCTGCTCAACAAACAGCGCGCCCGCAACCGTGATGTGGCCGACGATCAGGATCGTGAAGTAGGCAGGAGCGTCATCGGCGCGGTGATGGAACAACTCCTCGCCGCAATGCGCGCAAACATCATTCACTTTCAGGTACTTGCCGAATACACGGCCCTCGCCGCAGGCGGGGCAACGCATCCTGAACCCGCGCTTGACGGCCGCCCAGCGGGAACGTTCCACCGGAGCAGGGGCGCCAGGTGCAGGCTGACCAAAGTACTTTGTGTCCGTGGCTTGCATGGACGGCCTCCAATGCGTTGCGGCCCAGAATATGGGCCCCTTGCGAGGCACGAACAACAGGCGCCTAGCGGCGTCGGCCAAAATGCCGCGGTTTGGGCTTGGGCCCGCGACGCTTGTGCCCATCGCCCTTGATTGATCCAGAGGAGACCGCCTCAGCGATTAGGCCCCCAGTCGCGGGGGTGGCTTCGACCAGCCGGATCGTGATGGTGTCACCCAGGCGAAAGCCTGCCCCGGTGCTGGTGCCGACGATGGCTTGGTTCGCTTCGTCCAATTCGTAGCGTTCATCTCCAAGCCGCCGCATCGGGATCAGCGCTTGGGCGCCAATCTCGAGGAGGGTGATGAATACGCCTGCCTTCCCTACCCCGGAGATGCGGCCCAGGAATTCAGCTCCCGTGCGGTCTGACAGAAAGGCGGCGAGGTAGCGGTCGGTGGCATCCCGCTCCGCCAACATGGCGCGCCGCTCGGTCATCGAGATGTGGGCAGCGATCCCGCCGAATTCCTCGTGGTCCATTTCCGGCAAACCGTCGTCGCCCAGTTCCAACGAGCGAATCAAGGCGCGGTGGATCAGCAGGTCCGCGTAGCGCCGAATTGGTGAAGTGAAATGGACGTAGTTCCGCAGAGAGAGGCCATAGTGGCCGATGTTTTCAGGGCTGTAGATCGCCTGTGATTGCGTGCGCAGGATGATCTGGTTGACCGCTTCCTGGTGCGGCGTGCCGCGCACTCGGTCCAGTACGAGGTTGAACTGGCGCGGCATCAACCGCTGGCCCTTGGTCAGCTTGATATCGAGCGATTCGAGGAACACCCTGAGTGCTTCAACGCGTTCGGGGTCTGGCTCGGCGTGGATTCGGTACATGCATGGCAGCGTGCTGCGGCCGATGGTTTCGGCGGCAGCAATGTTTGCCGCGATCATGAACTCTTCGACGAGCTGATGGGAATCGAGGTGTGGGCGGGGGTGGATGTCCGCAACGCGTCCGTTGGCTCCTAGCCGCACGACCAGCTCACGACTTTCGATGTTGAGAGGGTCGCGGGCGGCGCGCGCCTTTTTGAATGCGCCGTAGGCGGCATAAAGGGGCTGCAAGAGTGCAGCCGTCTCGGCATCGCCACCGTGATCGTGAATCTCTTGGGCGCGCTCGTATTCGATCCGGCGGACCGAACGCATAAGGCCCCGCTCGATGCGGTGGCGAAGGATCGCTCCGGCTGGATCAAGCCAGATGGTCGCGACGAGACAAGCTCGGTCTTCGTCCTGCTTCAGCGAACACATGCCGCCAGACAGCGCTTCGGGGAGCATTGGGACGACGCGGTCGGGGAAGTACACGGAGTTGCCGCGCTCGTGTGCCTCGCGGTCTAGGGCGCTCCCTGGCCGGACATAGTGGGCGACATCAGCGATCGCGACCCGCACGTGCCAACCGCCGGCGTTGGCCGGGTCGGCGTCTTGCGCCGCCCAGATGGCATCGTCGAAGTCGCGGGCGTCGGATGGATCGATGGTGACAAACGGTATCGAGCGGAAGTCGGTGCGTTTGCCCAAGGCCGGCAGGGCACCGGCCTCGGCCTCGCGTACCGCCTCATTGCTGAAGCGGTTTGGAATACCGTGTTCGTGGATCGCGATCACGCTGAGCGTCCGCGGATCGTCCATGCCGCCGACGCGTTCGCGCACGCGCGCCTGTGGAGCACCAAGACCGGCGCGACCGACCACATCTGCGACAACCACCTCGCCCGGCTTGGCGCCGCCAGAATCGGCGCTGCGCACACGGTAGTCGGTGCGGGTGCGGCGGTTGACTGGACGAATGTAGCCCTGCCCCTGAACCACTTCGTAGACGCCGAGAACATCAGGCGACGCCGGTTCGAGAATCCGAATCGGGCGTCCTTCGATGGTACCGTCTTCGGCGGTGCGGAGTTTCGCCAGAACCCGATCGGCCATGCCGGCCGCCCGGGTTCCGGGGCGCTGGATCAGGTGGATGCGCGGTGCCGGCATCGAACCGTGCCACTCTGCCGGTGTGGCCCACACGTCGCCGTCGGCGTCGACCGATAGCACCTGGAGGATCGCGACTTCGGGCAACAAGCCTTGGACGCGTGGATCGGTGCGTCGCGCGCGGCGGCCCGTCGCGAGTTCACCGGCCGCGGAGAGTTCGCGCAACGTTGCCATCAGCCACTCGCGGTCATCCTTGCCAAGGCCGAAGGCACGGGCGATGTCGCGCCGGGCAACTCGTCCGGGGCTGTCGCGGAGGAACCGGATCAGGTCTTCGCGGGTAGGACGCGGCTTTGACCGCGGGTGGCTAGGGCGCTGCGGCAGGTTCAGTCCGCCGTTGCCTTGCCACGTGTACGCTTGGCAGATGGCTTGGCCGCGGACGCATTCTTCTTGGGCGCAGCGGCCTTCTTTGGGGCAGATGCCTTCTTCGGTGCCGCGGACTTTGCTGCCTTCCCGCGACGTGCGCCTTTGCCGGGCTTACCGCCGCCCTTTGCTTCCCGCTCGGCAATGAGCGTTACCGCCTGCTGGAGCGTTACGTCGCCCGGCTCGGTTCCCTTCGGTACCGTCGCGTTCGACGTGCCGTGTTTCACGTAGGGTCCATAGCGCCCAGCGTGCAGCGTCACCGGCTTACCGTCACCGGGGTGGGCGCCGAGTTCGCGCAAGGGAGCCGCGGCGCCACGTCCGCGACCGGGACGCGATGCCGCATCGGCGAGCAACGCAACTGCGCGGTTGGCGCCGATGCTGAGCACGTCGTCATCGGCAGGGATTGAGACGTAGACCTTGCCGTGTTTGATGTAGGGACCGAAGCGGCCGATGCCGGCCAGCATCATTTCGTTGGATTCAGGGTGCAGACCGACCTCGCGCGGCAGCGCCAGCAGTCCGCTGGCCTGCTGCAGCGTCAGTTCGTTCACGCCCATCCCCTTGGGGATAGAAGCGCGCTTGGGCTTTTCGTCGCCGCCGGGTTCGCCCAATTGCACATAGGCACCGTACGGCCCGTGGCGCAGGGTAATCATCACCCCGGACGCTGGGTCGGCACCTAACTCGCGCGGACTCGTGTCGACCGGGGCATCCCCCTGGCCCATTTCCAGCGCCCGTGTGTACTTGCAGTCGGGATAGTTCGAGCACCCGATGAAAGCGCCGAACTTGCCGAGTTTGATGGAAAGCCGGCCTTCGCCGCATTTGGGGCACACGCGTGGGTCTGCGCCGGTGCCGTCAGGCTTGAAGAAATGAGGCCCGAGCGCCGCGTCGATAACGTCGAGTACGTCACGGACGCGGAGTTCCTTGGTCTCGTCGACTGCCTGGATGAACGAGGTCCAGAAGTTGCGCAACACCGTCTTCCAGTCAACGTCCCCCGATGAAATACGGTCGAGTTGCTCTTCCAGATTGGCGGTGAAGTCGTATTCGACGTAGCGCTTGAAGTAGTTGGAGAGGAACGCGGTGACCAGACGGCCCCGGTCTTCCGGGATGAAACGGGTCTTTTCCAATTTGACGTAGTCGCGATCCTGCAGCGTCGACAGGATGCTGGCATAGGTGGAGGGGCGGCCGATGCCCAACTCTTCCAGCCGTTTGACCAGCGAAGCCTCGGTATACCGGGGCGGCGGTTCGGTGTGGTGCTGCTCAGGGCGAACATCGCCACGTTCCATTGCGTCGTTCTGCTTGACGGGCGGAAGGCGGCGTTCGTCTTCGCGCTCGGCGGAGGCAGCGTCGGTGCGCTGGGCGTCGTCGTAGCCTTCGCGGTAAAGCCGCAGGAAGCCGTCGAACAAGACAATTTGGCCTGTCGCGCGCAGTTCGGCCGAAGCATCGTTTGCCGCGACGGTGATCGACGCCTGTTCCAGGCGTGCATTTTCCATCTGGCTCGCAAGGGCGCGCTTCCACACCAGTTCATAGAGCTTGAATTCGTCGGGCCCCAGCGCCGAACGCACGCGCTCCGGCGTTCGGGCGAAGTCGGTTGGGCGGATGGCTTCGTGGGCTTCCTGCGCGTTCTTCGCCGTCGCCTTGTAGGCGCGCGGCTGCTCAGGAACGTAGTGCGGCCCGAACTCGGACCCGATCACCATGCGGCCACCCGCGATCGCTTCCCCGGCCATCTGCACGCCATCGGTACGCATATACGTGATGAGACCGACGGTCTCGCCGCCGAGGTCCACGCCTTCATAGAGGCGTTGGGCGAGGTCCATGGTCTTGCGTGCGGCAAACCGCAGCTTGCGCGAAGCCTCTTGCTGCAAGGTCGATGTGGTGAACGGAGGCGGCGGGTTGCGCCGCATTTCTTTGGTTTCCATGCCCGACACACGGAACCCCGGCGCAGACTTCAGCGTAGCGACCGCCCCGGATGCATCGGTCTCGTTGGCGAGGCTGAACTTCTCAAGCTTGCGGCCTTTGAGGGACACGAGCTTGGCAGTGAGGGTATCCCCGGCTCCGGTGCGGAAATCAGCCTCGACCGACCAGTACTCCTGGGGAATGAACGCTTCGATCTCGAACTCGCGCTCGCAGATCAGGCGGAGTGCGACCGACTGTACGCGCCCTGCCGACCGCGAACCGGGAAGTTTGCGCCACAGCACCGGCGACAGCGTGAACCCAACCAAATAGTCGAGCGCGCGGCGCGCTTGCTGGGCGTTGATCAGGTTCATGTCGAGGTCGCGCGGGTGCTCCATGGCCTGGCGCACGGCGTTCTTTGTGATCTCGTTGAATACGATGCGTTGCACCGGAATCTTGTTGATCGCCTTCATGTCGTTGAGGGCGTTCAACACGTGCCACGAGATGGCTTCGCCTTCGCGATCCGGGTCGGTGGCGAGGTAGAGGTGGTCGGCCTTACGCAGGGCGTTGGCGATGTCGCGTAGCCTCGGCGCAGCGCGCGCCTCGGTCTCGTAAGTCATGGCAAAGTCTTCGTCCGGACGCACGGATCCGTCCTTCGCGGGAAGATCGCGGACGTGGCCATAGCTCGCCAGCACAACGAAATTGTCGCCAAGGTACTTTTCGATCGTTTTGGCTTTGGCCGGAGATTCGACGACGACTACGTCCATGGCAATTCCGCGCTCCGTCGCGGTGCCACGAGCACCACGGCACTAGACAAGGGAAACCTGATTGCCGGGGTGGCGCTGTACGCGGCCTGCAATTTCGAGTTCCAGCAAAATGGTCAACACGACTGCGGGTGTCAATGCGGTCTGCCGGATGAGTTCGTCCACCGAGAGGGGTGTGGGACCCAGAAGTGCGAGCACCACGGCGCGTCCGCGTCCCACTTCGGCATCTTCCGCGGGTGCCTCGAATTCCGTCTGCGTAGGTTCTTGGAACGCCGCGGATGCCATTCCGCCGAGCGATTGGATGATGTCGTCGGCGCCCTCAGTGAGGGTAGCGCCCTGGCGGATGAGGTCGTTGGTCCCCCGGCAGCGCGGGTCGAGCGGTGAGCCCGGAACCGCGAACACCTCGCGGCCCTGTTCTAAAGCCATCCGGGCAGTGATCAGCGAACCCGAACGTAGTGCGGCCTCGATCACCACCACGCCGACGGAGACTCCCGAGATCAGGCGGTTGCGGCGCGGAAAGTGACGCGCGTGGGGCTCGGTGCCGGGCGGCTGCTCGCTGATCAACAGGCCGCGTTCGGCTACCGCGTCGTGCAGGGCGCGGTTCTCCTCGGGGTACCGGATGTCGATGCCGCCGGCCAGCGCGGCAATCGTGCCGGTCGGCATTGCCCCGGTATGGGCAGCCGCATCGATTCCCCGTGCCATGCCGGATGCTACGACCAGGCCGTGACGCCCAAGTTCGCCGGCAAGTGACCGGGCGAACTGCACACCTATCCCCGAAGCATTGCGCGCGCCGACGATGGCAACAACGCGGGTGGGCTGGGCCGCCAGCTCGGCCTTGCCGCGCATGCTCAAGAGCGGCGGCGGGTCGGGAATGGGCAACAGGCCAGGCGGATAGTCTGGCTCGCCCCACGCGACCAGCCGTGCTCCCGCGGTGTGGACCGCGGCCAGCTCGGGCTCCACATCGCGCCGAGTTGGGACGGCGATGACTCCGGAACGACCACCGCGCTGGGCGAGCAGGGGGAGGGCGTCCAAGGCAGCGGCCGCAGTACCGTAGCGCCGCAAAAGTTGGAAGAAGCTGATCGGTCCGACGTTCTCGCTGCGGATAAGCCGCAGCCAGTCGAGCCGTTCGCTGTCGGTCAACAGCGTTGTCACAGGCGCTAGCTATGCTCGCCGCAGTTGGATGCGGGGCTCCTCACCCCGCACGAGCCTGCGAATGTTGTCCGCATGTCGGACGATCACCATCAGCGCAACGACGGCGGTAAGGGCAACGCGAACGTGGTCCGTGAGCCAGTAGGCGTAGAGCGGCGCCGCCAGGATCGCAACAAGAGCAGACAGAGATGAGCGCCGGAATACCAATGCCATTGCCAACCAAGTGCCCGCGGTGAGCACGCCCACCGGCCAGGCGACGGCCAGCAGAAAGCCAAGCGAGGTAGCGACACCTTTGCCGCCCCAGGCGCCGATGGCCAGTAGTAGAAATAGGAACGTGGCGATGGCGCGGATGAAATCCCCGGTGGGGTCGGCGGCGCCACCGATACCGACTAGCCCTGCCGCAATCAGCCAGTAGGCGATCACAAGCGGAATCAATGTGAGAATCGCAGAGGCAAGATCACGCGCACTGCCGAGCCGAAGCCAGATCGGGAACAGATGGCCGGAAACTGCAGCAAGTCCCGCAAATGCGGCTGTCTCAGCGGAGCCCAAAGCTGCTCCAAGCCAAACCGCTAGGGCACCCTTGGCACCATCCAGCAGTAACACCGCGAGGGCGAGCTTTTTGGACCCGGTGCGCAGAACGTTGGTGGCACCGATGTTGCCGGAGCCGATTTGTCGGATGTCGCCGTAGCCGGCCACCTTGGACAGCACAAGACCGAACGGGATCGACCCGAGCAGATATCCCAAGGCGCCGACGATCAGGTCCCCGACGGGTCCGGTCAGCACGACGGGATCACGCCTCGAAGACCGTTTCGCCGGCCACCAGCGTACGCAGCACGCGGCCTTGCACGGGACGACCGTCGAACGGCGTGTTCTTCGACTTCGACAGCAGGCCGTGTTCGGAGATCCGCCACGGGGCATCGAGGTCGAACATGACGAGGTCGGCGGCGACGCCCACCGCTAGCGAACCGCTCGGCAGGCCCAAGAACCGGGCCGGATTGACGGTCATCTTGGCCAACAGCGGGAGCAACGCTACGTGGCCCCCGTGATACAGCTCCAGCGCGAGCGGCAACAGTGTCTGCAGGCCAGCGATGCCAGGTTCGGCGACGGCGAACGGCAGCCGTTTGCTTTCCTGGTCCTGCGGCGAATGGTCGGACACGATCACATCGACGGTGCCGTCGGCGATGGCCGCGACTATGGCCTTGCGGTCGGCCTCGGAGCGCAGCGGCGGTGATGTCTTAGCGAATGTGCGGTAGTCGCCGACCTCTGTCTCGTTGAGCGCGAAGTGGTGCGCGGCGACACCGCACGTCGCGCGAAGTCCGCGCTTCTTGGCGCGCCGCATGGCATCGGCCGACTCTGCGGTGGAAATGCAGGCGGCGTGGTAGCGGCCGCCGGTCAGTTCCACCAAGCGCAGATCGCGCTCCAGCAGGATCACTTCGGCGATGCTGGGGATGCCGCGGAGGCCGAGACGCGTGGCGACCTCGCCTTCGTTCATCGCGCCGCCGCGCGCGAGGCTGGGTTCCTCGACGTGCTGGACAACCGGGAGGCCCCAAGTGGTCGCGTAAGACAGCGCACGGCGCATGACCTGGGCGTCGGCCACGGCCTTGTCGCCATCCGTGAAGGCGACTGCGCCGGCTTCGGCTAGGAGCCCAATCTCGGTCATCTCCTGCCCACGCAGGCCCTTCGTAATGGCCGCCATGGCGAACACGTTGACCGCGCACGCGCCGGCGGCGCGGCGCGAGATGAACCCCACCAAGGCGGGTTCATCAAGCGGCGGATCGGTTTGCGGCTGGCAGACGAAGGTCGTGACGCCGCCGGCCGCCGCGGCGTCGCCTGCGGTGGCAAAGGTTTCCTTGTGCTCAAACCCCGGCTCGCCGACGAACGCGCGAATGTCGATGAGGCCGGGGGCGAGACACGCCCCTTTACAGTCGATCTGTTCTGCGCCGTGAGGCGGCTTCACGTCGGGACCTGCGGCGGCGATGCGGCCGGACTCGATGATTAGCGTGCCCCGCCCGTCGAGGCCAGACGCGGGGTCAAGCAGCCGGGCATTTACGAACGCGGTCGGTTCGCTCATGGGCGCGATTCCTGGGGCGCGATGCTGGGCAGGTGCGCCATAAGCGCTTCCAGGCAGGCCATGCGGATCGCGACACCGACTTCAACTTGCTCGGCGATGGCGCTGCGATCGATGTCGTCGGCCAAGTCGGTATCGATTTCAACGCCGCGGTTCATCGGGCCTGGGTGCATCACCAGCGCGTCGGGGCTGGCAACGGCGAGCTTCGCCCGGTCGAGGCCGTAGAAATGGAAGTACTCGCTGAGCGACGGAACGTAGGACCCGTTCATGCGTTCCGACTGCAGGCGCAGCATCATGACGATGTCGCAGCCGGCAAGGCCGCGGCGCATATCGTTGTAGACCTCGACGCCGAGGCGCTCGACCATAGGCGGGAGCAGCGTAGGCGGTGCGACCACGCGCACCTGGGCGCCCATGATGTTCAACAACTGGATGTTCGAGCGGGCGACTCGGCTGTGAGAAATGTCGCCGCAGATGGTGACCACCAATCCCTCGATACGGCCCTTACGCCGCCGGATCGTGAGGGCGTCGAGCAGCGCCTGGGTCGGGTGTTCGTGGGCGCCATCGCCGCCGTTGATGACCGAGCAGCTGACCTTTTGGGCGAGCAGCGCCACCGCGCCGGAGTCAGAGTGGCGTACCACCAGCACGTCGGGCCGCATGGCATTCAGGGTCATCGCGGTATCCATCAGAGTCTCGCCCTTCTTTATGGACGAACCTTCGACGGACATGTTGATCACGTCGGCTCCGAGGCGCTTGCCGGCCAGCTCGAACGACATGCGCGTCCGCGTTGAACTTTCGAAGAACAAGTTCATCAGGGTACGCCCACGTAGCAGCGAGAGCCGCGTACCGGCCTGGCGATTTTGGGCGACGTACGATTCGGCGCGGTCGAGGAGATAGGTGATCTCGTCGGCCTTCAATCCCTCGATTCCCAACAGGTGGCGGTGGCGGAACCGTTCCGACGCTGTGGCGGGAGAGGTCGAGGGTGGCGTCATTGAGGGCGGACTATAGGCAGGTTCGCGCCCCTGAGAAAGTGACCGGGTGCCACAGCGCTCAATCCCGGCGGGTGGTGCCGCGCAGGCTGTCGAGGGCGCCCTGCAAGATGTAGGCGGCGGCCATCTTGTCGACGACCTCGGCGCGGCGGCGGCGGGAGGTGTCCGCCTCGAGCAAGGTCCGCGTAACGGCGGCGGTCGATAGGCGCTCGTCCCAGAACGCTACCGGGATCCTCAGTTCGCGCTCCAAGTTTACTCCGAGCTGGAGCGCCGCCTGGGCGCTGGGGCCAGCGGTGCCGTCCATATTGAGGGGTAAGCCCAGCACGATGGCGCCGACATTCTCGGCCTCGACGATGGCGCGCAGGCCCGCGAGCAGGATTTTCGGCGGCCGCCGGGGCAGGGTGGCGAAGGGAGTGGCGATACTGCGGGAGGGGTCGCTCAGCGCCACGCCGACGGCCTTTTCCCCAGGATCCAGGCCGATCAGTGGCTGGCGCGGGCCCAGCAGTGCGACAAGCTCGGCAGGGTTGCGGTGGGCCATAGCGGCTGGTAGGTTCCCGATCCCGGCCGAATGGCGCGGTTTCCTGCGGTTTTCGGCACGTATCCCAGACAGATGGCACATGGCGATCGATAAGGCCACAGTGGCGAAAATCGCCCGGCTAGCACGAGTCCGCGTGGGCGATGCCGAGATGACCAGTTTGGCTGGCGAACTGTCGAAAATCCTTACGTTCATCGAGCAACTCGACGAGGTCGATGCGGCGGGCGTGGAACCGATGACCAGCGTGGTGCAGATGGGTTTGCGCCGGCGCCCAGACGGGGTTACCGACGGCGACAAGCGGGACGACGTGCTCAAAAACGCGCCGGACGCGATGGCCGGGTTCTTCACGGTGCCCAAGGTGGTGGAGTAGCCGCCGATGGAGCTGAATGATCTCACCATCGCCGAGATGCAGGATGGCCTGCGGGCGCGCAAGTTTTCGGCGACGGAGTTGGCTAAGGCGGCGCTGGCGGCTGCGGACCGTGCCAAGGTGATGAACATCTTCATCACCGAGACTCACGAGCGGACGCTGGCGATGGCGGCCGAGTCGGACCAGCGGTTCGCCAAGGGTATGGCTCGCCCGCTGGACGGCGTCCCGGTGGCGATGAAGGACTTGTTCTGCACCAAGGGCGTGCGGACTACGGCAGCCTCACACATTCTGGACGCGTTCGTACCGACGTATGAGTCGACGGTCAGCGCCAACTTGTGGCGCGACGGTGCGGTGCTGCTCGGCAAGACCAACCTCGACGAGTTTGCCATGGGCTCGTCGAACGAGACGAGCTTCTTTGGCCCGGTCGAGAACCCTTGGCGCAAGCTAGGCGATGCGCGGTCGCGTGTGCCTGGCGGATCGTCAGGTGGATCGGCGGCGGTAGTGGCCGCACGGATCGCGCCGGGGGCTACCGGAACCGACACCGGCGGATCGATCCGGCAGCCGGCGGCATTTTGCGGCATTGCGGGGATCAAGCCGACCTACGGCCGCTGTTCACGCTGGGGCATTGTGGCGTTTGCGTCCTCGCTGGATCAGGCGGGGCCCATGGCGCGCACGGTGCGCGATTGTGCGATTCTGCTGCAGTCGATGGCGGGGTACGACGCAAAAGACTCCACCTCTGCCGACCTGCCGGTGCCGGACTTCGCCACGGCTATCACCGGCGACATTCGTGGGCTGAAGATCGGCATTCCCACCGAGTACCGCGTCGACGGTATGCCCGCGGAGATTGCCGCGGTGTGGGACCGCGGCGCCCAGTGGTTGCGCGACGCCGGTGCGGAGGTGCGGCCCGTGCATCTGCCGATGACCAAGTACGCACTGCCGACGTACTACATCGTGGCGCCGGCCGAGGCGTCGTCGAACCTCGCGCGCTACGACGGTGTGCGCTTCGGCCTGCGCGTGCCTGGCACCGGCGACCTGACCGGCATGTATGAAGCGACCCGAGGCGAGGGCTTCGGCAAGGAAGTGCGCCGCCGCATCCTAATTGGCACCTACGTACTCTCGGCTGGCTATTACGACGCGTACTACTTGAAGGCCCAGCGCGTGCGCAGCCTGATTGCGCGCGATTTCCAGAAGGCGTTCGAGCAAGTTGATGCGTTGCTCACGCCCACGGCGCCGTCCGAAGCATTTGCGCGCGGTGAGAAGTCCGGCGACCCGATTTCGATGTACCTGAACGACGTGTTTACCGTGCCGGCAAGCCTCGCGGGTATCCCTGGCATGTCGGTTCCCGCTGGCCTGTCCGGCAACGGACTGCCGCTGGGATTGCAGGTGTTGGGCCGCGCCTACGACGAAGAAACCGTGTTTCGCGTTGCGGGCGTGCTGGAGCAGGCGGCGGCCTTTGCGGCAAAGCCCGAGCCGTGGTGGGTCAAGCCGTGACCGAACCCGCACCGCAGTTGTTTGACGGGGCCACCGGCAAGTGGGAGGTCGTGATCGGCCTCGAAGTCCACGCCCAGGTTTCATCGCAGTCCAAGTTGTTTTCCGGCGCCGCCACCGAGTTTGGCGCAGAGCCGAACTCGCAAGTGTCGCTGGTGGATGCCGCGATGCCCGGAATGTTGCCGGTGATCAACGCGTACTGCATCGAGCAGGCCGTGCGAACCGGTCTGGGGCTCAAGGCGGCAGTCAATCTGCGCTCGGTATTTGATCGCAAGAACTACTTCTATCCGGACCTGCCGGCCGGCTATCAGATATCGCAATTCAAGCAGCCGATCGTCGGCGAAGGTGAGATCTTCATCGAGTTGGCGGACGGGGCCGTGCGCCGGGTTGGTATCGAACGCCTTCATCTGGAACAGGACGCCGGCAAGAGCCTGCACGATCAGCACCCGAAGTTTACCTACGTAGATCTCAACCGGTCCGGCGTCGCGCTGATGGAGATCGTCTCCAAGCCCGACATGCGGTCCTCAGAGGAAGCGGGCGCCTACGTACGAAAGTTGCGCACTATCCTGCGCTATCTCGGCACCTGCGACGGCAACATGGACCAGGGCAGCATGCGCGCCGACGTGAACGTTTCAGTCCGCAAGCCGGGCGGTGCGTTGGGCACGCGGTGCGAGATCAAGAACGTGAATTCGATGCGGTTCATTCAGCAGGCCGTCGAATACGAAGCACGCCGGCAGATCGAAGTCATCGAGGGCGGCGGCACCATCGCCCAGGAAACGCGGCTGTACGACGCCAACACCGGCGTAACCCGCTCGATGCGTTCGAAGGAAGAGGCGCACGACTATCGCTACTTCCCCGACCCGGACCTGTTGCCGCTCGTCCTAACGCAGGCGGAAGTCGACGCGATCAAGGCGACGCTGCCGGAGCTACCAGACGAAAAGCGTCGGCGGCTTGAGAATGAGCTCAAGATTTCGCCCTACCTCGCCAAGGTGCTGGTCGCCGAGAAGGAGACTGCGGACTATTTTGAGGTGCTCGTCGCTGAGGCAGGGAAGCGGACGGGAAAGAAGCCCGCCGAGATGGGCCAAGACTCTGCGAACCTGTTGGTCATGGAACTCTTTGGCCTGCTGAACAAGGATGGACGCACCATCGAGGCCTCGCCGGTTTCGGCCGCGGCGCTCGCCGGACTGCTCGCTTTGCGGCTGGATGGCACGATTTCCGGCTTGGCATCGAAGGAGGTCTTGGCCGAGATGTTTGCGACCGGCAAAGACGCGGCGTCCGTCGTTGACGAAAAGGGCCTTCGCCAAGTCTCCGACACGGGCGAGATTGAGCGCTTGGTGGACCAGGCGATCGCCGACAATCCAAAGCAACTTGCCCAGTTCAAGGCCGGCAAGGAAACCATGCTCGGGTTCTTCGTCGGCCAGGTCATGAAGATGAGCCAAGGGCGCGCGAACCCGGCCGTAGTCAACGATCTGCTGAGGAAGAAGCTGGCCGGGTAGTCCGTCACATCCGGCCGAAAGAGGTTGTTAACCTTAGCGGCCCAAAGTTGCCCCATCACCAGCCGGCATCGTGCCGCTGGTCCAGACGGGGGGATACAGACGTGGGCGCTCACATCGACAGTTTTGTGGTGGATTGCCGCACCCAGGCGGAAGCTGGAATCGCGGAATCGCAGTATGACCTCGGCATCCTGTACTCGACGGGACAGGGTTTGCCGTTGGACTACGTGGCCGCGCACCAATGGTTCAACTTGGCCGCCCTGCGGGGCGTTCCTGAGGCCCGCGATCTGCGCGCTGACCTTGCCGACCAGATGACCGAGGAAGATGTCGCCGAGGCGCTGCGTCGTGCTCGTGCGTGGCTGAATGCCCACGCCACGCCGGATCACGCGGCCGCCTAGCACCCGGACCGGCCACATGCGGGCGGCACAGGCGTCAGCCGAAGCGGCCAGTGATGTAGTCGCGGGTCCGCTTGTCCTTCGGCGACGTGAAGATGTCGTCCGTCGCGCCGTACTCGATGACCTCGCCGAGATACATGAATGCGGTGAAGTCCGATACTCGTGCTGCCTGCTGCATGTTGTGGGTTACGATGACGATCGTGTACTGAGACTTCAATTCGTCGATTGTCTCTTCGACCTTCGAGGTCGAAATCGGGTCGAGCGCCGAGCACGGCTCGTCCAGCAAGATCACCTCTGGATTTACGGCAATTGTCCGCGCAATGCACAGGCGTTGTTGCTGCCCGCCTGACAGGCTCAGTCCGCTTGCGTTGAGTTTGCCGCTTACCTCGTTCCACAGCGCAGCGCGGCGCAACGCATTCTCAACCCGGTCGCTGATCTCTGACTTGGCCAACTTCTCGTAAAGTTTGATCCCGAACGCAATGTTATCGTAGATCGACATGGGGAACGGGGTTGGCCGCTGGAAGACCATGCCCACCTTCGACCGCAAGACCTGCGCGTCCAGAGCCGGGTCTAGAACGTCGTAGTCCCCCATCCGCACTGTTCCTTCGGCGCGTTGATCCGGGTAGAGCGAATACATCCGGTTCAATACGCGCAGGAGAGTGGACTTGCCGCACCCCGACGGCCCAATCAAAGCGGTGACGCATTTCTCCTCGAAGGCAAGCGACACACCCTTGAGCGCTTCAGTGTGGCCGTAGAAGAAGCGCAGCTTTTCGACCGAGATCTTCGCGGTTGCGGTCATGACTTCCTCTGACGGGATGACAGGGTCCTAGCAAGGACGTTGAGGGCAAGCACGGCCAGTGTGATTAACAGTGCGCCGGTCCATGCCAGTTCACGCCACTGCGCGTAGGGGCTGCCGGCGAACTGAAAGATCGTCACCGGTAGCGTCGCCATCGGAGCGTTCATGTTTGTGCTCCAGAACTGGTTGTTGAGTGCGGTGAAGAGTAGTGGGGCCGTCTCCCCGGAGATGCGTGCCACGGCGAGCAGGACACCGGTCATCAGGCCGCTGAACGCGGCTTTGTAGGCTATCGATCGAATCACGAGCCAGCGCGGCGCGCCAAGGGCGACACCCGCTTCGCGCAGTTCGTTCGGGACCAGGAGCAACATGTCTTCGGTAGTTCGTAGGACGACCGGAATCACCAGGATCGCCAACGCGAATACCCCGGCCCATGCCGAGAAGTGCCGCTGATTCGCTACCAGGATCTCGTAGACAAATAGGCCGATTACGATGGATGGCGCACTCAGCAACACGTCATTGATAAAGCGAATCACGGTCGTGAGTGGATTGTGCCGACCGTATTCCGCCATGTAGGTACCGGCCAGAACGCCCAGCGGCGCACCTATTGCGGTCGCCAAGCCGGTGATGACCAGGCTCCCTAGAATGGGGTTTAGCAAGCCGCCAGCGCGGCCTGGCGGCGGCGTCATCTCAGTGAAGACACTCGGTCTCAGACCCACCACGCCTTTCGAGATCAAGGTCCACAGCACAAGCGCCAACATCAGGAGTCCGAATGCGGCTGCCGCGACCGACAAGGACGTCACGACGACGTTGGTGAGCCGCCGACGCCGGTACAACGGAGTATTCATCCGCCCGGTCTCCGCCCCATGCGCGCAAGCATGAGCCTGGCGACTGCCAGCACGATGAACGTGATGACAAACAGGATGAGCCCGAGTTCGATGAGCGCCGACTTGTAAAAGACGCCCACCGCTTCGGTGAACTCATTCGCGATTGCCGCCGAAATGGTTGTTCCCGGTGCAAACAGATTGGGGTTCATGCGGTGGGCGTTGCCCACCACGAACGCTACGGCCATCGTCTCCCCCAGTGCGCGACCCAACCCGAGCATGACTCCGCCGAACAGGCCGATCCGCGTATAGGGGATCACAACGCGCCGTACGACTTCCCATGTGGTGCAGCCGATACCGTAGGCAGCTTCCTTGAGGACAGGCGGCACGGTTTCGAATACGTCACGGGCGACCGCGGTAACGAAGGGGATGACCATCACCGCCAGAATGACGCCCGCGGTGAACAGCCCTACGCCGTATGGCGGGCCAGCGAACAACGTCGAGAGGACCGGGATGTCGGCGAACGCGTCGATGACAAGGGGCTGAAACTTCAATTGCAGGAACGGGGCCAGCACGAACAAGCCCCAGATTCCGTAGACAATGCTGGGGATGCCGGCCAGAAGCTCGATAGCGATGCCAATCGGCCGCCGCAAGAACCTGGGACAGAACTCTGTGAGGAAGATGGCAATGCCAAGGCTTACCGGCACCGCAAACAACATGGCGATCGCCGAAGTGATCAGGGTTCCGTAAATGGGGGCCCACGCACCGAACTTCTGGGTCACCGGATTCCAAATCTCGGTGAATACGAACCCGAAGCCGAACTGACCTATGGCTGGCAGGGCGCCGAGGAACAGCACCACGATTACGCCGCCCAGCAGGACCAACACCGTCAGCGTCGCGGCGAACGTGATGCGGCGAAATGCGACGTCGATGGTCGCAAACCGCCGAGCGCGCCGGACCATTTCCTGCGGCTCGGAACTCAGGCGCGCGGACGCGTCGGAAATGGTGTCAGTCTCCATGGGCCAGACAAAGGAGGAGCCGCCTTGGCGGGCGGCTCCTCCAGCCACTGTCGTTGAGGTTAGTTAGAACGCAACCGGCTTGCCAGCGGCGTCTTTGACGTTATCGGTCCAGGCCTTCCGGATCGCAGTGATCGCGTTGGCAGGCATGGGTACGAAGTCCAGGTCAGCGGCCATCTTGGAGCCGTTGTCGTACGCCCAGTTGAAGAACTTCAGAGCCTGCGACGTGGCGGCAGCGTCACTTGGCTGCTTATAGACCAGAATGAAGGTGGCGGCCGCCATCGGCCAGCTGGCCGCGCCGGGCTGGTCCGAGAGGACAATGCGGAAGTAGGGGGCCGCAGCCGTCCAGTCGGCATTCGTTGCGGCAGCGGCGAACGCGGCGGCGTCTGGGGACACCGTCTTGCCGTCCCTATTGATCATCTTGGCGTAGGTCATCTTGTTCTGCTTCGCGTAGGCATACTCCACGTAGCCGAGCGAGCCCTGGGTCTGTTGGACTTGACCGGCAACGCCTTCGTTGCCTTTTGCGCCGATGCCGACAGGGAACTGAACCGCCGTGTCAGAACCGACCTTTGACTTCCACTCCGGGCTGATCTTCGACAGATAGTCGGTGAAGTTGAACGTGGTGCCCGAACCGTCCGAGCGGTAGACGACCGCAATCGCCGAGTTCGGCAGATTCACGCCCGGGTTGAGCTTGGTTAGCGCCGCATCGTTCCACTTGGTGATCTTGCCGAGGTAGACGTTGGCCAGGGTCGGGCCGTCGATGACGACAGCGCCCGGTTGAATCCCGGGGACGTTGAGTACCGGAACCACGCCGCCGATGACGGTGGGAAACTGCTGGAAGCCCGCCTTGTCGAGATCTGCTGCTTCAAGGGGCTTATCGGTAGCACCAAAGGTTACGGTCTTGGCGGTGATCTGCTGAATGCCGCCACCCGAGCCGATCGACTGGTAGTTCAGGCCGTTTCCGGTCAGCTTCTTGTAGGCGTCCGCCCACTGCGAATAGATGGGAAACGGAAACGTGGCGCCGGCACCGGTGATATCGGCGGCGATGGCGCCGCCTGCGAGCAGCGATGTCGCAACCACGACCGCGCCGATGAATGTTTTGGCCCTCACGTGTAGCCTCCTAGAAGAATTTCAAAGCCCAATCTGGGGCGGGATGCCGCCTCAGCGCGGCTTGGATACCGGCGTGCCGTTTCCCTTCTATGACGCTCGCGTTACGGATTTGTGACGGTCCTCGGGGTGCGTTGCGGCCTAGGGCCACGGCGGGCCTGCGGTCCCGCGCGTTGACATGCCCGGGGGGCCTCTCTATCTAGGCACGTTCGCTGGCCAAGCTTGCGTGCGGGTCTGCGGAGGGGTGGCCGAGTGGTCGAAGGCAACGGTTTGCTAAACCGTCATACGGTCAAAAGCTGTATCGAGGGTTCGAATCCCTCTCCCTCCGCCACCCGCCTAATCTAACTATATGTTGTTATTCAGTTATTTTCGGTAGGTGGTTTCCGGGCCCCAATATGGGCCCCAATCCCGGTCTTCGATTGATTGCATGGTGGCACCGGCAATGCCGAGTGTCTGCATTCCTCGGTCGCTGCCTCTTCGGGCACCATCACCAACCGTGAACTGCTTCGTCTACGTCATCGGCACCAACGCCGACCACGACCCGCGCACCTACGTCGGCTGGACGACCGACCTCGCCCGTCGCTTGGAAGAGCACAACGCCGGAACGGGCGCAAAATCGACGCGCGGTCGGGCCTGGGTGCTGCTCTACGCCGAACGACACCAGACACGCGGAGAGGCCATGAGCCGCGAGTGGCACATCAAGCGCGACCGGGCGTTTCGGAAGGCGCTACGGCAAGGGTGATGTACAAACACCAGCCTGACCATCAGCCACGTGAAGACCGGAGATCGCCTTGCCCCGCCCTGAAGCCCTAGAACCTGGACAGCGGTATCGCGCTGTCGGCACGGCGCGCCAGTCGTCGATCCTTTGGCAGGTGGTCGCCGTAGTCACCGGCACTGACGGGCGGAGTTACGCGAAGCTAACGCAGGTCGGCGATCCAACGCTGACCAAGACCGTCACGACCGATGCAGTTCTGGACGGCAGGATGTACGAGCGGGTGGCGTAGCGGCGGATAGCGTGCCGCCACCGCGCCCGGCTCTATCCGGCACCCGGAGAGGAACGAGCGGCGGCGATGGACGGCACGGCCACTACTCTATGGTCTGGTCCTCGCGGCCCATCTTCATCACCGGGGCGCGGTAAGGTTGATATTTGAAGATGGCATAGAGCAGCGCCGACAAAATAAAGGTCAGGTTTGGGAGAAGCTGGAGTGCATCGCCACCCTTGGAATAAGCGTAAAACCAGCAGTCAACATATGTAAAGAATACAAGCGTTATGACCATCGCCAATACACGCATCGTAACAGCGTCTTTGAATTCGTTTCTTCCCCCAATGTGACGCACAATGAACCAGGAGACAAAAAACCCAAGCAAAGTCGGAAAGACAACGCCGCCCAACGCGACCGAGAACGGGAAGGAAGGTGACATTGCGTCGTATGCCAACTGGGGCACGGAAACCCCGATAGCTTTTGACCCAATGTAAATAAGCACCCCAACAACCACAGCAATCACGCGCATGAGCAGTTCCTGCGCCGACGTTTTGTCTCTTACAGAGTGCCTCCACGAAGATGTGACGAGGCTCCAAACAAGCCATACCTGCAGCACCGCTGCGCCCGCGAGCACGGCGGTCGTTAAGGTGTAGAAGAATATGCTCATCAGGCTCTGTAACACAGCGAACCTACCTCTCCAGGAGCTGCGGTTGGCGGTTCATTCTTTGACCCCCGCCGCTGTCGGCTCACCCAAGTACCGCACATACGCGGCAACCCAGTCTACCGCGATGTCGTGCTGTGGCAGCGCTCGGACCCGGATTGGCCGTCAAGTGCGGACGTTAACCATTCAGGCTGTTGTGTTAACCATTGGACCCGGGGATGCGTGATTTCAAGTCTCGCTTCTCGGCCCGTAGAACAGCGGGCTTGGGGTTAGCAACCGGGCAAATAATGCTGATTGCGGCCATCAGCAAAACGCTTACTGACTAAGACCAAGATTGGGCAAGACCCCTAGTTTTTCGGTCTGCTGAGACAACTGCGAACACACGCGCCCGGGACCCGGTGGTCCGGTGCGTAAGCAGAATTGGGCTAGAGGAGCACGAACCAAATGTCGATCACAGGTACCGGCGGCAACGACATCCTGAACGGCACTTCCGGCGCCGACGATATCCAGGGCTTGGCGGGTGACGACACCCTCTACGGCCTGGCTGGCGCAGATACGCTGACAGGTGGGACCGGCGCCGACGTAATGGTCGGCGGCAACGGCAACGACACCTACGAGGTGGAAGATGCCGGCGACGTGGTCTCCGAAGGCTCGGGCGGGTCTTCCGGCACCGATCTGGTCAACGCATCGGTCAATTACACGCTGACCGCGAACGTCGAGAACCTCACGATCGCCGACGGCGTCAGCACCAGCGGTACCGGCAACGAGCTTGCCAACGTCATCACTGGTGGCGACGGCAACAACACGATCAACGGCGGCGCGGGCAACGACACCCTGATCGGTGGTACCGGCACCGACACGGTCGACTACTCCGACGACACCGCCGGCGTAACCGTCAACATGTCTGGCTCGACGGCCTCCGGCGTCGCGGCCAACACGGCGGTCGGCGCGGACAGCGGCACCGACTCACTCGCCACCTTCGAGAACGCCACCGGCGGCTCGGGTGACGACATCCTGATCGGCGATTCCGCAGCCAACACCCTGACGGGCGGCGGCGGCAACGATACCCTCGTTGCAGGCACGGGCAACGTCAACGATAGCCTGGCCGGCGGCAGCGGCACGGACACCGCGGACTACTCCGCGGCCTCGACCGATCTCGTGATCAACCTGAACACCGGTACTGCGCAGACGATTTCCGGCGCCAACCTCGGCGACGACACGTTCAGCAGCATCGAAAGTCTGATCGGCGGTTCCGGCAACGACACGTTCACTGCCGTTACCTCGGGCCAGAGCGACCTCGACGGCGGCACCGGCAACGACACCCTCATCGTGGGCGCGGCTGCGGGCGACAACGTCATCACCGGCGGCGGCGGGACCGACACCGCCGACTACTCCGGCGCGGGCGTTGGCGTCACCGTCAACCTGAGCGTCGCGGCCGCGCAAGCGGTCGGCACGGGTCTTGGCAACGACACCCTGAGCGGCATCGAAAACCTGCTTGGTGGCGGGTCGGCCGATACGCTGACCGGCGACGTTGGCGCCAACATTCTGACCGGCGGCGCCGGCAACGACGTTCTGTCGGGCGGCGGCGGCAACGACACCCTGATCGGCGGCGCCAACGACGACACCATGATCGGCGGGTCGGGCACCGACTTGGCCGACTACTCGGCGGCCACCGGCATCGACCTTACGGTCGATCTGAGCAATACCAGCGCCCAAAGCACGGGCGTCGGCACCGACACCCTGAGCGGCATCGAGAACGTCACCGGCAGCACCGGTAACGACACGTTCACCGCATCTTCCAGCGGCAGTGTGCTCACCGGCGGTACGGGCGACGACGTTCTGCGGGCCGGCGCGGCCGGGGGCAACGATACCCTCGCAGGCGGCGGCAACACCGCGACCGGCGACACCGCGGACTACTCGCAGGCGACCGTTGCGGTCACCTACAACCTGACCACCGGCGGCGCGCAGGCAGTTGGTACCGGCCTTGGCACCGACACGCTGACGGGCATCGAAAACCTGACCGGCGGTAGCGGCAACGACGTGCTGACCGGCGACACGGGCAACAACACCCTCTCCGGCGGCAACGGCGACGACACCTTGAGCGGCTCCGACGGCGACGACACGCTGTTGGGCGGCAACGGCGACGACGTCTTGGTCGGCGGCGTCGGCGACGACATCATGAACGGCGGCAGCAACACCGCAGTCGGTGACACGGCGGACTATTCGGCCGAGAGCGTTGCCATCACCTATGACCTGGGCGCGGGCGGTTCGCAGGCGGTCGGCACGGGTCTGGGCAGCGACACCCTGAGCGGCATCGAGACCATCATCGGTGGCTCGGCGGCGGACGTCTTCACCGCCAATGCCACGGCCACCACCCTCGATGGCCGCGGCGGCGCGGATACGCTGACCGGCGGCGCGGGCAACGACGTTCTGATCGGCGGTGCCGCAACCGACGTCATGGACGGCGCGGCCGGCAGCGATGTTTACGTCATCGGCGCTGCCGGTGATCACACCGCGGCGGAAATCGCCGACTCTTCGGGTGCGGCGGACGAAGTTCGCTTCACCTCGACCGCAGCCGGCACGCTGACGGTATACGCGGGCGATACGGGCCTGGAAGTTGTGACGATCGGCACGGCTGCTGGCGTTACCACCGGGACCACGGCCGAGAACGTCGACGCAACCCTCGCCGCCAACGGCCTGACCATCAACGGCAACGATGGCATCAACACGATCACGGGCGGCTCGGGCGTTGATACCATCAACGGCAATGGCGGCGTCGACACGATCGACGGCGGCGCGGGAACCGACGTCCTGAACGGCGGCTCCGGCAACGACGTGTACATCGTTGGCTTGGCCGGCGATCACACGGCGGCCGAAATCGCCGATAGTTCCGGCACGGCGGACGCGGTCCGCTTCACCTCGACTGCAGCTGGTACCCTCACCATCTACGCCGGCGACACCGGCATTGAGACGGTGACGATCGGCGACGCGTCTGGTGTTACCACCGGCACGACGGCGGAGAACGTCAACGCATCTGCCGGCGTCAACGCACTCACCATTACCGGCAACGATGGCGCGAACGCGCTGACCGGTACGGCCCAGGCCGATATTATCAACGGTAACGACGGCGCGGACGTCATCGTCGGCGGCGGCGGCAACGACACCATCAGCGGTGGCGCAGCGGCCGACACGATCACCGGCGGCGCCGGCACCGACGTCATGGACGGCGGCGCGGCGGCGGATATCTACATCGTCACGGCGGCCGGCGAACACACGGCGGCGGAGATCGGCGACACGGGCGGCGCAGGCACCGATACGGTGCGCTTCACCTCGACTGCGGCCGGCACATTCACGGTCTACGCGGGCGACACCGGCCTTGAGGCCGTGACCGTCAGCGACGCGGCGGGCGTCACCACGGGCACGACCGCGGAGAATGTTGACGCGGCCTTGGCCGTCAACGGCCTGACCATCACCGGCAACGACGGCGCCAACGCGCTGACGGGTACCGGGTTGAACGACACGATCAACGGCGGCGACGGGGCCGACGTAATTCTTGGCGGCGCGGGCAACGACACCATCGACGGCGGTGCGGCGGACGACACGATTACCGGCGGCGCTGGCAACGATTCGATCGACGGCGGCGCGGGCACCGGCGATACGGTCACCTATGCGACCGAGTCGGTGAACGTCACCTACAACATGACCACCGGCGGTTCGCAGGCGGTTGGTAGCGGTCTCGGCAACGATACCCTGACCAACGTCGAAAACCTCATCGGCGGCAGCGGCAACGACACGTTCACCGGTGACGGCAACGACAACGCGCTGACCGGCAACAACGGCGACGACGTGCTCAGCGGCGCGGGTGGCAACGACACGCTGCTCGGCGGTGCCGGCAACGACACGCTGGCCGGCGGCGCGGGCGACGACACGTTGAACGGTGGCGCGAACACCGACACGGCGGACTACTCGGCCGAGTCGGCCGACTTGACCGTGAACCTTGCCACTGGTGGCGCGCAGACCACGGGCGTTGGCGATGACACCCTGGTCAGCATCGAAAACCTGACCGGCGGCACGGGCAACGACATCCTGACCGGCGACGGCAACGACAACGTCATTCTCGGCGGTAACGGCGACGACATTCTGTCCGGTGCGGCTGGCAACGACGTCCTGAACGGCGGTGCCGGCGACGACATCATGAATGGCGGTACCGGCGACGATACGTTCACGGTCGACAGCGTCGACGACAACGTGGTCGATGCTTCGGGCACCGACTTGGTGCTCAGCTCCGCGACGTCGTTCTCGATCGTCGACGGCATCGAGAACATGACCCTCACCGGGTCGAGCGCCATCGACGGCGAAGGCAACAGCGGCGTCAACACGCTGACCGGCAACTCCGGCAACAACATCCTGGATGGCGCTGGCGGCAACGACACCCTGATCGGCGCGGCCGGCAACGACACCCTGATCGGTGGCGCCGGTAGCGACGCCATGCTGGGCGGGCTGGGCGATGACACCTACGTCGTCACCGAGACCGGCGATACGGTCACGGAGGCCGCGAGCGAAGGCACCGATTTGGTGCAGTCCTCGGTCACCTACACGATCTCGGATGTGGACGTTGAGAACCTGACGCTGACTGGCGTCACCGCGATCAACGGCACCGGTAACGCCTCGAACAACGTCATCACCGGCAACAGCGGCAACAACGTTCTGACGGGCGGCGGCGGCAACGACACCCTGGTGGGTGGCGGCGGCAACGACACCCTCAACGGCGGTAGCGGCACCGATACGGCCGATTATTCGACCGCCACCGTTGCCGTGACGATCGACCTTGGCGCCGGCACCGCTAGCGGCTCTGGCCTCGGCACCGACACGCTGTCCAGCATCGAAATCGCGGTCGGCGGTTCGGGCAACGACATCATGACCGCGGCCGCGGCGGGCAGCACCCTGACCGGCGGCTCGGGCAACGACACGCTGACTGGCGGCGTCGGCAACGACACGCTGAATGGCGGCATCGGTGATGACGCGATCATCGCCGGCGCGGGCGACGACACCATCGACGGTGGCGCAGGCACCGACACCTTGGACTACTCCGGCGCAACCGGGGTGGACCTGACCGTCGACCTGAGCAGCGGCGCGGGTCAGTTGGTCGGCACCGGCCTCGGCACCGACACGATCAGCAACGTCGAAAACGTTACCGGCAGCACCGGCAACGACACGTTCACGGCCAAGGCGACCGGCGGCAGCGTGCTGACCGGCGGCAACGGCAACGACGTCCTGAAGGCGGGCGCCGCGGCAGGCGACGACACGCTGGCAGGCGACGGCGGCACCGACACGGCGGATTACTCCGCCGCGGGGGTGGCTGTGACGGTCGATTTGACCAACGGCAGTGCGCAGGCAATCGGCACCGGCCTCGGCAGCGATACGCTGAGCGGCATCGAAAACGTCACCGGCGGTTCGGGCGCGGATACGCTCACCGGCGACGGCTCGGCCAACGTCCTCGACGGCGGCACTGGCAACGACACCCTGATTGGCGGCGGCGGCAACGACACGTTCGTTGTCGACAGCGCTACCGACACTGTGAGCGACAGTGCGGGCACCGACTTGGTGCTCAGCTCGGCCGCGACCTACACGATGGCCGCGAACATCGAGAATCTCACTATGACCGGCATCGGCAACATCGCCGCGACCGGCAACGGTGCGGTCAACACCATTACCGGCAACGCCGGCAACAACATCATCGACGGTGGCGCCGGCGATGACACGATGATCGGCGCGGCCGGCAACGACACGTTCGTGGTCGACAGCACCAGCGACGTCGTGAGCGACAGCGCCGGCACCGAGTTGGTGCAGGCCTCCGCCACGTTCACGCTGACCAACGCCAGCAACGTCGAAAACATCACGTTGACCGGCAGCGGCAACATCGACGCCACCGGCAACGACCTGGCCAACGTCATTACCGGCAACACCGGGAACAACATCCTGAGCGGCGGGATCGGCAACGACACGATCTCGGGCGGCGACGGTAACGACCAGATCGACGGCGGCACGGGCCAAGACGGCATGACCGGCGGCCTCGGCAATGACACGTTCACGGTCGATGACGCGGCGGACACTGTGTCCGAAGCGGCCAGCGAAGGCACGGACCTCGTCAACGCCTCGGTGACCTACACGATCTCGGACGCCGACGTTGAGGACCTAACCCTCACCGGCGTTTCGAACATCGACGGCACCGGCAACACCGGCAACAACACGCTGACCGGCAACACCGGCAACAACGTGCTGGACGGCGGCGCGGGCGACGACAGCCTTGATGGCGGCGGCGGCACCGATACCGCGGACTATTCGGCGGCGGGCGTCGATATCACCGTCAACCTGAACACGGTTGGCGCACAGGCGGTCGGCACGGGCTTCGGCAACGACACGCTGACGAGCATCGAAAATGTGACCGGCGGCTCGGCTAACGACAGCCTCACGGCGAAGAACGCCGGCGGCAGCGTGCTCATCGGCGGCGCGGGCAACGACACCTTCTACATGGGTGCTGCGGCCGGCAACGACACGCTGACGGGCGGTGCCAACACCGACACGGCGGATTACTCCACGGCGTCGGTCGACGTGACGGTGAGCTTGGCCGTGGGCACCGCGCAGGCGGTTGGTACGGGCCTCGGCAGCGACACGCTGAGCGGCATCGAGAACTTGGTCGGTGGTACGGGGAACGACACCCTGACCGGGGACACGGGCAACAACACGCTGACGGGCGGCAACGGTAACGACACACTGGTCGGCGGTGCCGGCAACGACACCCTGGCCGGTGGTGCCGGCAGCGACACGGCCGACTACTCGGCCGCGGTTGCGGCGATCGCGGTGGATCTCACCAACGCGGGCGCCCAGACCATCTCGGTTGCGATGGGCGACGACACGCTGGCGAGCATCGAAAACGTCACCGGCGGCGCTGGTAACGACGTGCTGACCGGCGACGGTGCCGCCAACACCCTGAACGGTGGCAACGGCAACGACACCTTGATCGGCGGCCTGGGCAACGACGTCCTGATCGGCGGCGCGGGTGACGACACCCTTACCGGCGGGGGCGGCACGGATACCGCGAACTACTCTGCGGCGACGGTTGCAGTCACGGTCGACCTGAGCGTGTCCACCGCCCAGGCGGTCGGCACCGGGTTGGGCAGCGATACCCTCTCGGGCATCGAAAACCTGACCGGCGGCACGGGCAACGACTCCTTGGCGGGTGACGCCAACGCCAACGTGCTTATCGGCGGTAGCGGCAACGACGCCCTGACCGGCGGCGACGGCGACGACACGCTGAACGGCGGCGCCGGCGACGACAACCTGATCGGCGGCAACGGCACCGACACCGCCGACTACTCGGCGGAGACGGTCGATGTAACGGTCGACCTGAGCAACTCGGGCTCGCAGGCGGTCGGCACCGGCCTTGGCAACGACACGCTGAGCAGCATCGAGACGGTGCTGGGCGGCACTGGCAACGACACTCTGACCGCGACCATCGCAGGCAGCACCCTCAACGGTGGCGCCGGTAATGACATCCTGAACGGCGGCAACGGCAACGACACCCTTATCGCCGGTGGCGGTGCGGGCAACGACACTCTGGCTGGCGGCTCGGGTACCGATACGGCGGACTATTCGGCGCAGTCAGTCGATCTGACCATCGATCTTAGCAACGGCGGCGCGCAGGCGGTCGGCACCGGCCTCGGCAACGATACGCTCAGCAGCATCGAAATCCTGCTGGGCGGCACGGGCAACGATACCCTCACCGCGGCCGCCGCCGGCAGCACGCTGAACGGCGGCGCCGGTAACGACACCCTGGTCGGTGGTATCGGTGACGATACCTTCATCGCCGGCGCGGGCAACGACTCGATCACCGGCGGCGCGGGCACCGATACGGCGGACTACTCGTCCGCCACGGTGGCGGTCACGGTCGATCTGACCAACGCCGGCGCCCAAGCGGTGGGCACCGGCCTCGGCAACGACACGCTGGCCACCATCGAAAACCTGATCGGCGGCACGGCTGCGGATACCTTCACGGGTACCGCCAGCGCCAACGTGCTCGACGGCGGGACCGGCAACGATACGTTGATCGGCGGCGGCGGCAACGACACCTACATCGTCGACAGCGCCACCGACACGATCACGGAAGGCGGCAGCGCGGGCACGGATCTGATCCGCAGCTCGGCGGCAACCTTCACGATCAGCGCCAACGTCGAAGACCTGGTCCTGACCGGCACCGGCAACATCAACGCCACCGGCAACGGCAGCGACAACACGATCACCGGCAACTCCGGCAACAACGTCATCGACGGCGGCGCCGGCAATGACCGGATGGTTGGCGGGCTTGGCGACGATACCTACGTGGTCGACAGCGCCAGCGACTTGGTGGTCGAGGGTGCTTCGGAAGGCATCGATACGGTGCAGACCGGGATCACCTACACGCTGACCACGAACGTCGACAATCTGGAGATGACCGGCAGCGGCAGCATCAACGGGACGGGTAACGCCCTCGACAACTTGTTGCTCGGCAACTCCGGCAACAACATTCTCGATGGCCTGACGGGTGCCGATACCATGCTCGGCGGTGCCGGCAACGACACCTATGTCGTGGACAACGTGTCCGACGTGTACACCGAGCTCTCCGGCGGCGGCACGGGCACCGACTTGGTCAGCAGCTCCGTCACGCTGACCCTCGCGGCCAACGTGGAAAACCTGACCCTGACCGGTTCCACCACGATCAACGGTACCGGCAACGCCCTCACCAACACGATCACGGGCAACACCGGCAACAACGTGCTCGATGGCGGTGGCGGTCTGGAAGTCGACACCCTGGTCGGCGGCGCTGGTAACGACACCTACACCATCGACAACACCAGCGACGTGATCACGGAACTGGCCAGCGAAGGCACGGATCTGGTGAACAGCTCGGTGAGCTACACCATCAGCGCCAACGTGGAAAACATCACCCTGAGCGGGTCGGGCAACATCGACGCCACCGGCAACGCCAGCGTCAACACGATCACCGGCAACACCGGCAACAACGTGCTCGACGGCGGGGCCGGCAACGACACCCTGATCGGCGGGGCCGGCAACGACACATATCTGATCGATGTGTCGACCGACGTGATTACCGATACGGCAGGCACCGACACGGTCGTGGCGAGCTTGGCCTCCGGCACCTACACGCTGGCGACCGGCCTGGAAAATCTGACGTTGGGCGGAACCGCCGCCATCAACGGCACGGGCAACTCAGGCGCCAATACGTTGACCGGCAACACCGGCAACAACACGCTGGACGGCAGCACCGGCGCCGACGTCATGCTCGGCGGCGACGGCAACGACGTGTACGTGGTCGACAACGCCAGCGACACGGTGACCGAGAACATCACCGAGGGCACCGACACCGTGCTGGCCGCAGTGTCCTTCACGCTGGGGGCCAATATCGAGCGGCTGACCCTGAGCGGCACCGGCGCCATCAACGGCACGGGCAACGCCGACGACAACACGATCACCGGCAACTCTGGCGCCAACGTTCTGGACGGCGGCGCCGGCAACGACACGCTGGTCGGCGGTGCGGGCAACGACACCTACACCGTGGACAGCACGTCCGACGTGATCACCGAGGCCGCGAGCGAGGGGACCGATTTGGTCAACAGCTCGGTCACCTACACCATTACCTCGGCGAACATCGAAAACCTCACGCTGACCGGTTCGGGCAACATCGACGCCACCGGCAACGCCTCGGCCAACGTCTTGACCGGCAACTCCGGCAACAACGTCCTCACCGGTGCGGGCGGCAACGACACCTACTACGTCGGCGCCGGCGACAGCGTGGTTGAGGGAGCATCGGGCGGCACCGACACGGTCAACAGCTCCGTGACGATCTCCAGCCTGTGGAGCGAGGTCGAGAACGCCGTGCTGACCGGGACCGCCAACATCGACGTGACCGGCAACACCGGCAACAACACGCTGACCGGCAATACCGGCAACAACGTGATCGACGGCGGCACCGGCAACGACTCGATGATTGGTCTGGCGGGCAACGACACCTACGTGATCGACAGCACGAGCGACGTGATCGTCGAGGCCGCCGCCAGCGGCACCGACACGGCGATCATCAACCTCACGAGCGGCACCTACGTAGTGGCCGCGAACGTCGAGAACATCACGCTAGGCGGATCGTCCAACATCAACGCCACCGGCAACACCGGCGACAACGTGATCACCGGCAACTCCGGCGACAACACGATGACCGGCCTTGCGGGCAACGACACCTATTACGTCGATAACGCGAGGGACTTGGTTGCTGAGGCGCTCTCGGCCGGCACCGACTTGGTGTACAGCTCGATCACCTACACCTTGGCGGCCAACGTCGAAAACCTGACCCTGACAGCCGGCGGCGCCGTCGACGGCACCGGCAACGCCCTCGACAACGTGCTGACCGGCGGCTCCGGGACCAACACCCTGACCGGCCTCGGCGGCAACGATACCTACATCATCGGCACCGGCGACATCGTGGTGGAAGGCGCGAGCGCGGGCAAGGATACTGTGCAAACGGGTATCTCGTACACGCTCACCAACAACGTCGAGAATCTGACGTTGACCGGTTCCGGCAACGTCAACGGCACTGGCAACACCGCGGTGAACACGATTACCGGCAACTCGGGCAACAACGTGCTCGATGGCGGTACGGGTGCCGACACGATGATCGGTGCTGCGGGCGACGACACGTACATGGTCGACAACACCGGCGACGTCGTGACGGAGACGGCGAGCAACGGCACCGACTTGGTGTCGAGCTCGGTGACTTACACGCTGTCTGCGAACGTCGAAAACCTGACCCTGACCGGCGGCGGCGCCATCAACGGCACCGGCAACGCCTCGGACAACGTGATCACCGGCACCACCGGTGCGAACACGATGACCGGCCTGGCGGGCAACGACACTTATATCGTCGATCACGCCAGCGACTTGGTCGTGGAAGCGGCGAGCGCCGGTACCGATAAGGTCCGTAGCTCGATCGCCTACACGCTGGGCACAAACGTTGAGAACCTCGTCCTGACCGGCGTTGGCAACATCGCCGGCACCGGCAACGCGGCCAACAACGTGATCACCGGCAACGGCGCGTCGAACATCATTACCGGCGGGGCCGGCACCGACACACTGACCGGCGGGTTGGGCGCGGACATTTTCGACTTCAACCTGAGCACCGAAAGCACGGTGGGCGCCGGTCACGACGTCATCACCGACTTCACCCACACCCAGGGCGACCGTATCGACCTGACCGGGATTGACGCCGATACGACCGTGGCACTCGACCAAGCGTTCAGCTTCGTCGGCGGCGCGGCCTTCACCGGCGGCAGCAACCACCTGCACGAACTGCGCTACGCAGGCGGCCTGATCCAGGGCGACACGAACGGCGACGGCACGGCGGACTTTGAAATCCAAGTCACCGGGTCGCCGACCTTGGTTGCAGCGGACTTCTTCCTCTAGACCGCACAGCAGCCAACCGCGGAAACGAGAAGCCCGGCCGAAAGGCCGGGCTTCTTGCATTTCAGTGGGTCGCCGAACGGACGTTAGTCCTCGCGGAACGCCCCTGCCGCGCGGTCGCGGAGCGGCTTCAGGAGGAACGAAAGCGCGGTGCGGTCGCCGGTGCCGAGGAACGCTTCCACCGGCATACCGGGCACAAGCTTCAGCGAACCCAGCCGCGCTACTTCCGCGGGGGCGAGGGCGATGCGGATCGTGTAGTAACTCGCTCCGGTCCGCTCCTCGCGGGTCAGATCGGCCGATACCAGGCTGACTTGGCCGTTCAACTCCGGCGTCGATTGCAGGTTGAACGACGAAAACCGCAGCGTCGCTGGCTGGCCGACGCGGGTCTGGTCGATGTCCTTTGGCGCCACCTTGGCTTCCACCGCCAACATTTCGGAGTCCGGTACGATCTGCATGATCGACTCGCCGGCCGCGATGATCCCGCCCACCGTGTGCGCGGTAAGCTCGTGCACCCATCCATCCAGCGGCGCGCGAATCTCCACACGGCTGAGTTGATCTTCGGATGCGAGCTTGCGCTGCGATTGCTCCGAGATCTTGGCTTGGACATCGGCAAGCTCTTTGCCCACCTGGGTGCGGGTGTCCTGATCGACCTGCAGAATCTGGAGTTCGGTCTCGGCGATCTTGCCCTGGGCTTGGGCAATTGCGTCGACCAACTGGCCGCGGTCGCCGTCGGCGCGGGCGGCGTCGCGCTCCATCTGCGTCAGAATGGTTTGCGGCAGCAGATTGTCGCGCACCAGCGCGCGGTCGGTTTCGATCTCTTTGGCGATCAGGGCGATCTCGCGGGTCTTCGCGTCGATCTGCCCCGCCATGCCCTTAATCTGGTTCTTCATCTGGTCGATGCGCTGGCGCAGTTGCGCCTTTTGACCGGCCTGCGACGAGCGCCGGAGATCAAACAGCCGCTGTTCGCTCGCCATGACCTTGGCGACGTCGGGGTCACTCGCGCGCGCGAGCAGGGTAGGCGCGAACACCAGCTTGGCGCTGCCTTCGCGTTCCGCCTCGAGTCGCGCTTGCTGCGCGAGCAGGCCGTCCAGATCCTTGGTGACGATGCCGTAGGTGGCGCGGAGTTGGATGTCGTCGAGGCGCACGAGTATGTCGCCCGCCGAGACATGCTCGCCTTCGTGGACGCGGATTTCGGCCACGATGCCGCCGGTCTGGTGCTGCACCTTCTTCACGTTGGAATCGACGATCACTGTGCCGGTGGCGACGACGGCGCCGGCGATTTGCGTGGTTGCGGCCCAGCCGCCCGCGCCGACCGCGGCGAGCACCGACATCGAGACGCCGGCCGCCAGATGGAGGCGGATCGAGCGCCGTGGCGAGGCGGTATTACCGGCCATCGGGGACCTTGGGGCGGCCGCGCGCGATGGCGATCTGGCCAATCGGTGTACCGGTCCCGCCGGCAATCGGCGTGCGCCCGCCCTGGTTCCCTCCCGCTACCTGCTGCGGACGGCCTGGCGGCAGCCCGGCGGCGGGGCGGGCGGAAGACGGAAGGACGCGCTGCAGGACCTGCTCTTTGGGCCCGAACGCCTGGGCGCGCCCCTGGTTCATAATCAACAGTTGGTCCACGCCGGCCAGCGCGCTGGGCCGGTGCGCCACCACGACGACGATGCCGCCGCGCGACCGCACACTCAGGATCGCCTGGGTAAGGGCCTGATCGCCTTCCGAATCGAGATTGGAGTTGGGCTCGTCCAGAACCACCAGGAACGGGTCGCGGAACAACGCACGCGCCAAGGCGATGCGTTGGCGCAAGCCGGCGGGCAGGGCCGCGCCGCTTTCGCCGATGCGGGTGCGGTACCCCTGCGGCAGTGCCAGGATTGCCGAATGGACGGACGCGGCCTTGGCCGCCGCGATCACTTCGGACGAGCCCGCATCGGTGAAGCGGGCAATGTTCTGTTCCACTGTGCCGTCCAGCAACTCAACGTCCTGGGGCAAATAGCCGATGTGCTGGCCGAGCGCTTCCGGGGCCCACTGGCTCAGCGAAGCACCGTCCAACCGGACGCGGCCGCGGATCGGCTGCCAAACGCCTACAAGTGCCCGCGCGAGCGAAGACTTGCCAGAACCGCTCGGGCCGATGATGCCAAGTCCCTGGCCGGCCTTGACCGAAAACGAAACGTCCATCACGACCAGTTTGTCGAGGCCGGGCGGGACCAAGCTCAATCCCTGCAGCGCCAGGGATTCCTCCGGCGCCGGCAGGTCCATTTGGTTCTCTTCCTGCGGCAGCAACCGCAGCATCATCTTCAGGCGCTGGTAGGCCTGCCGCGCTGCGACGAAGCCCTTCCAGTTGCCGACCGCGGTTTCGACCGGCGCGAGCGCGCGCCCCGCCATCACCGATGCGGCCAGCATGATGCCGCCGCTGGCCTGCTGGTTGATGGTGAGATACGCACCAACGGCGAGAATCGCCGACTGCAGCAGCATCCGGAATACGCGCGACACGGCGCCCAGGCCGCCGCCCACGTCGCTGGCGCGGCCATGTGCCGCCAGATACTTGCGGTTCGCCTCACCCCAAAGATTCCCGGTGCGCCCGGCCATGCCCATGGCACGCAGCACTTCCGCGTTGCGGCGCCCCGCTTGGGCGAGCGCTTGACGGGCGGAACCAAAGCTCGCGGCATCGCGCGACGGGCCGCGCGACAAGATCTCCGTCAACAGAGTGAGAACGATCAGCACTACGGCGCCAGCGGTGGCCGCGACACCGATCCAGAAGTGAAACACGAAGCACAGGAATAGGTAGAACGGGATCCACGGCAGATCGAACAACGCCATCGGCCCGGCGCCCGAGAGGAACCCGCGCACCAGGTCGAAGTCGCGCAACGGCTGCAACCCGTCACCGCTTCCGCGCGCGGTCAGCGGCAGCCGCACAACTGCATCGTAGATGCGGCCGCTGAGGGACTCGTCCAGGAACGCCGAAATGCGAACCAGCACGCGGCCCCGGATCACGTCGAGGGCGCCCTGCAGGAAGAACAGTCCGGTCGCCAGCACGGCCAACGCCGTCAGCGTCGGCAAGCTGCGGCTCGGCAGGACGCGATCGTAGACTTCCAGCATGAAGAACGACCCGGTCAGCATCAGGAAGCTGCTGACCGCGCTGATCACCGCCACGCCGGCGAACGCACCGGTGCACGCCGCTAGCGCCGCCGCGAACTCCGATCGCGGCGCGGGGTCGGCCCCGTATGCGTTCGACTGGGCGCTCACTGCACCTGGCCGGGCATCGACATCAGCATCGGCGCGCCGTTCTCCAAAGCACGCCGCCACGCTGCGCGGGTATCCGGCCAATCGAGGCCGAACGCAGCAGGGACGACGGAAAGCAGATGGTTGGTCATTCCCAACCCGTCACCGAAGCCAAAATTGTACTCCGCTGGACCATGGCCAACTAGCCGTGGCCCGAATGTAGACCAAGCACTGGAGCGTATGCCGCCCATGGTTAACGGTTCGTTGCGGGGGATCATGCCGCGGGCGGGTTCAACAACGCAGCGACTTGCCGGCGCAGGGCAGCAACGTTTGTGGCGACCTTGGCCTTGTAGGCCACGACCTTGGCGCGATCGACGTCGAAGAACTCGCCTTCCGGGTAGTCGCGGCCGAACACGTCGAACAGCATCGAGCGGAACTTGCCCGAGACGCCGACCGGGTCCGGCTGGCGCTGCTCGGTGTAGGCAACGCGTTCCGCACTGGTAAGCGCGCACAGCAACGGGTGCAACCGCGCCGAGCGAACCGTGCTGTGGGCCTGGATCTTCTGGATGGTGCGGTCGAGCGGAAGATCCTGCCAAATCTCATCCCCCACCGACAGCGTGGCATCGAGGTGGCCGCGCGCCATCGGGCACGCGTCGATCAGCCAGTCGCCCAAATGGCTCACGTGGCCGGCGAGGCCGCCATAGAGCTGAACGTCTTCCTGGTAGCGGGCGAACCAGTGGTTGATGCGCCCCAGCACGGGAGCCAACGCGCCACGGTCGATGGCGTTGCGGTACTGGGTGCCGAAGATGCCAATGCTGTACTTGGCGGACTCGATGACGCGCACCAGCTCGGGGGTGAGCAAGGGCGCGAACAGCGAATTGCCGATGCCGCACACCAGCAGATCGACCCCGTCTAGATTCGGCTCCACCCACGGGCGGTGAAAGTACTGCGTGACCTCGGCGTTGGCCGGCAGCACCGTGTTCAGCAGGTGGTAGCCAAGCCGGTCGCCAAAGTTGCCGACATTGCCGTACGACAGCACCGCAACGCGCTTGATCGGGAGTACCGCTGGGCGCGGCCCTGGTGCCAGCTTGAACAGGAATTGGATTTCTGAGACCCGCTCGATGTTGGTGGCGTGGAAGCCGGCGGCGGTGATCGTCTGCAACCACGCGTCCATCGAGAAATCATTGATCCAACCAAGCTTGCGGCGATCGATGCGCGCCGTCACGTCGGTCGGGTGGTAACTCACGACAATCGACTTGCCGGTAGCGCGCAGACGCGCAAACAGGCGCGGCACATCGGCGATGTATTCGACCACGCCCAGGAACGAGATGACGTTGGCCTTCGCGGCCGCCGCGTCCGGGAATTCGCCGCTGTTGAGGTCGCACACGATGGTGCGAGGGTCGCGGGCCACCAGATCGCACGGCTGGTAGGTGCAGCCGAAGGGCAACGACTGCTCTAGCGCCATCTTCCCGCAACCGATGTCGAGTACGCTTGCCCCCGCCGGGATCAGCGTCGCGGCAATGCGGGCGCGGCCGTCCCACTCGGACAGCAGCGAACTGCTCTTGCTCCAGCGGGCCATGTCGGTAACGGAAGCAGCCGGAGTTCGTGCGGCGGGCTGCGCTGCCGGTGGCGACAGTCTCAGCGTGAATTCGCGCGCTAGGTCCCCAGCGATTCGGGCAATCGTGGGCGCCCAATCGTCGCCGTGGCCCTGACGGTACAGGCGTGCTGTCGGATACCACGGGCTATCGCTGCGCGTCGCTTGCCAGCGCCAATCAAGGCCGATGTCGGGCAGCAGAATCCACACCGGCTTACCCATCGCGCCCGCCAAATGCGCCACCGACGTGTCGGCCGAAACCACCACGTCCACGTTGGCCACGAGGGCCGCCGTGTCGGCGAAGTCCGCCAAGTCGGCGCCGAAATGCCGGATGGGACTCAATATCCTTTGCCGGGACGCGCGGAATGGATCCCGCATCCTCTGGCCGGCCGTCATGCAGCGCGCGGCTTACGTAGTAGCGGTAGCGGCGCGGTAGCCTGAGGAGACAGTTCCCACCTGCGAGTCGGTCACGCCCCCATTGCCGTTGGCGGACGCCGTCGCCGGTTTCTTTCCGGCCCATCGCCAAATGCGTCAGCGCAACCGAAGCACCGCCAATGTGTTATACTATAACACTAACGTAGCGGAGATCAGCCATGCGCGGCAGCAAGCCCGGTGAACGTCGCGGTGGTCGGCAAAAGGGCACGCCGAACAAGCGGACCGTCGAGGTCCAGCAGCGCCTGACCGAGCTCGACTGCGACCCCATCGAGGGCATGGCACGCATCGCGATGGACGCCAGCAACCCGCCTGAACTTCGCGGCCGGATGTTCGCGGAGTTGGCCTCGTACGTTGCCCCGAAGCGCAAGGCGGTCGAGCTCAGTGGCGCGGACGGTGCGCCGATATCTGTGCAGCAGCACGAGCGGCTCGATGTCGCGGTCCTGGACCGTGACCAGCGCGACCAGTTGCGGGCACTGCTGATGCTGGCGCGGGCGGAGTAACATCCGACTGAATCGCAGGGTATTCCGTTCGGCCACATGCCGCTGGGACCGCCTACAAGACTCACCGGTGGCCGCTAGCCGTTGCCGAGTCCCATCCTACCAACCACAGGGTTGCCGCGAATCAGCGAGTCGTTCTGACGCCCCTGGCGGGCAAGTGACGGCGCCGGGCAGCACGACTATCATTTTCCACGAACGGCCCACCGCCAAAGAGGCCTGATCGCCTACGCAGAATGCCTGCATTCGTCCGTTACATCGGCATCGACTATTCAGGCGCGGAAACGCCGACCGCGAGCCTCAAGGGCCTGCGCGTCTACGTGGCCAACGGCGCTGTACCGCCTGCCGAGGTTCCACCGCCGCCCAGCCCGCGCAAGTACTGGACCCGGCGTGGCATTGCGGAGTGGTTGGTTCAGAGGCTGGCCGAAGATGCGCCGACGCTGGTCGGCATCGACCACGGCTTCTCATTTCCGCTGCGCTATTTTGAGGCCCATCGGCTGCCGCCCAATTGGCCAGCGTTCTTGGACGACTTCCAGCGTCATTGGCCGACCGACGAGGATCACACCTACGTCGACTTTGTCCGCGACGGGGCAATCGGCAATGGCGCAGCGCGCATGGGCAACAGCCGATGGCGGCGTCTGACTGAAGAGAAGGAACGCAGCAATCGCTTCGTGCCGATGCCTGAGCACGCGCAGGACTTGCCACTGACACGGCCTCACGCGATGAGCGAACCGTCGCCCATCAGCTCGCACGCTCCGGCGGTGGCTGTTGGACGGCAAACCCATCTGGACGGCGACCCATTTCCAAGCCCAGCAGCCGTCGTCGATACAGCGCCCCGAACAGACGAATTGTCCATGTGAATCCGGTATCTGATCACGGTTCCGTGAGTGCGAAGATGGAGAGTCGGACTAAGCAAGCGGCGTGCCAAGTGAGCACGCGATCACGTCGAAGTGATAAAGTTGT
>CANKGV010000019.1 GCA_947481575.1 Alphaproteobacteria bacterium | reverse complement strand
GCATAGCGAACCCGTCCATACAACTCCACGCCCTTCATCCCCCACCCTCTGCCAACCGCAAAGGGCTATCTGCTGCCGGACTTTTACTCCGGCGCAACCGGAATACCCGGCCGCTTCAGTGAGGGATTTTTGCTCCGGCGCTTACACGCACGGGCGCCGCAAACAAGATACATATGTATCACAATGGCCGCGAGCCGTGCCCCACCAAATTGCCGCCGGGAGGCCACGAGACTACGCTGCCGATCGCACTGAGATTCCTGGGAGGGGGTCGCCTCATGGATTCGGACAAAAAGGCCGCCCAGCGCTTCGAGCAAGCGCTGGGCGAACCGGTCGCAGGTAACGGGCTGCTGCACCGGCGCGCATTCCTGCACGGCGGGGCCGCCTTCACCGGCTTGGCCGCCGCCGCGCTGACCGCCAACGACGCGCTCGCTCAAGCCGCGGCCCAGTCCGGTAAGCCCCCGCTTTCGGCGCGCACGCTGATGACCCAAAGCACCCCCGGCGCCCCGTTCAGCACGTACGGCACGCCGTCGCGCTACGAGGTCAGCACCGGCCGCGATTTCACCTTCAACGCTGCCGCGCCCGGCACTGGCTCGTCGCGCACCCCGCACCATCTGCTCGACGGCACCATCACGCCGTCCGGCCTGCACTTCCAGCGCAACCACAACGGCGTCCCCACCATCAGCCCGGAAGACCACACGTTGCTGATCCACGGGATGGTCAAACGTCCGCTCACCTTCACCATGGATGCGCTGATGCGCTACCCGACCGAGACCCATGTCCGGTTCGTGGAGTGCGCGGGCAACAACGGCGGCTTCGGCGCCGCGTTGCCGCGGCAAGCCAATGCCGGTGCGATGCACGGCCTGCTGTCGTGCAGCGAATGGACCGGCATACCGTTAAAGATATTGCTCGACGAAGCCGGCGTGGATCCCACCAAGGCCAAGTGGCTGCTGGCCGAAGGCGCCGACGCCGCCAGCATGAGCCGCAGCGTGCCGATCGAAAAGGCGATGGGCGACGCCATGATCGCCCTCTACCAGAACGGCGAGCGCATCCGGCCCGAACAAGGCTATCCCATGCGCCTCCTGCTCCCCGGCTTCGAGGGCAACCAGAACGTCAAATGGCTGCACCGCCTCAAGGTGAGTGCGACGCCGACCTTCACCAAGGACGAAACGTCGAAGTACACCGAACTTCTGCCGGGCGGCAAAGCTGCGCAGTTCATGTTCACGCAGCCGGTGAATTCGTTCATCTCGCGCCCGTCGTTCGGCTACGACATGCAGGGGCCGGGCCTCTACCAGATCACCGGCCTGGCGTGGTCCGGCAACGGCAAGATCGCCAAGGTCGAAGTCTCCGCCGACGGCAAAAGCTGGGCGCAAGCCGCGCTCACCGAGCCGGTGCTGCCGATGTCGCTCACGCGCTTCCGCCTGTGGTGGAAGTGGGACGGCGGGCCCGCCACGCTCACCAGCCGCGCCACCGACGAAAAAAAGAACGTCCAGCCCACCCGCACCGCGTGGCTCAAGGCGTACGGCGCGAACCAGGGCTACAAGTTCAACGGCATCACCGCGTGGGCCACCAACGAGTTGGGAAACGTCAGCCATGTCTATGTTTGACCCGCGCGCCGCCGCCGCCGCGCTCGCGGTCGCGCTGTCCGCGCCGCTGGCGGCCGGCGCCGCCGACAAACTGCCCGCTGGCCCCGGCCTCGGCCAAGATGCTCCCGCGGCCCTGGTCGCCAAGTGGGACATCAGCATCACGCCCGATGGCGCCGGCCTGCCCCCCGGCTCGGGCTCCGCGCTGCAAGGCGCGCTGGTGTACGTGCGCGCCTGCCAGCCGTGCCACGGCCCGAACGGCGCCGGCGTCACCGGTGTCACCGGCGGCCCGCTCACCGGCGGCATCGGCACCCTCGCCACCGACCAGCCGGTCAAAACCGTCAACAGCTACTGGCCCTACGCCACCACGGCGTTCGACTACATCCGCCGCGCCATGCCGCTCACCACACCCCAGTCGCTGAACGACGACGAGGTCTACGGGCTCGTCGCCTTCATCCTGTCGATCGACGGCATCGTCAAAGCCGCCGACGTGCTCGATGCAAAGACGCTGCCGGCCGTGCAAATGCCGAACCGCAACGGCTTCGTGAACTTCTGGCCGGAGCCGCCCAAGGCGTTCAAGATCGGCGGGTAGCTGCGGTCGCGGGGCCGACGGCGGGGAAGCAAAGCGGAGGCGGTTCAGCCGCCCGTGTGCGGCGTAACGGCGAGCTTGTCGATATCGAGGCCCTTCGCCTTCAAGCGCGCGAGCAACGATCGATAGGCCTCGGCGTCCACCGTGGGCGTGCGCGACAGAATCCACAGGTACTCGCGCTTCGGCTCGCTCACCGCCGCCAGCGTATAGTCCCGGTCCAGATCGACGATCCAATAGTCGCCCCACACGGCCGGCAGGAACGAAAGCCACGCCGGAGCGAAGCGCACCTGGAGCTTGGGAGAATCGGCGGCGCCAATCTGCCGCGCCGCACCCACAGCGTCTTCCATCGCGCCGCTCTCCAGCCTGCACTGGTTGGTAACCTCGACGCGCCCCGCACCGCTTACCCGGTACTGCGCGACCGCATCCGAAACACACTGGGCCTGGAACCGGTTGGGGAACTTGGCGATCTCGTACCAGCGCCCCACGTAGCGCGCCACGTCCACGCCCGGAATCGTTTCCAGCGGCGCTAGCGTTGCTTCCTGCGCCCCGGCCACGAGCGCGGGCAGCAGGAAGCCGGCCGTCCATAGCAGCAAGGTGCGAAAGCGCATTCCATTCGTCCTCTAGGGTTTCGCATTCGTGCCACGCAGTTCCGCTAGGCGGGCGCGACCCGGATCAGCCGTGCAGAATCACGATGACGGCGCCGCCAATCGCACCTGCCACCAACATCATCTGCGGCAGGAAGGCGATGGTGAACCCGGCCCCGCGCGAGTCTGGGTTGCGCATGTACATGGGGATGTACAGCACGCGGCCCGCTAGCCAGATCGCGCCAAGAATGGGTGCAACCAACGGGCTGACCAGCATCGCGAACAGCACGATGGCCGGAACGAAGACGATGAGTTGCTCCAGCGTGTTCTGCTGAACCCGCAGGGCGCGCTCCAGGGTTACGTCGCCGGTGGTTGCCGGTGACTTGATGCCGCTCTTGCCCCGTGCGCGCGCGGCGCCGAGCAGGGTCCAGGTATAGACGACAAGAGCGAGCCCAATGACCAAGTAGGTCCAGGCGAGGGTCGGGTTTTCGATGGGAGCCTCGAAGGTTGTCCGGAGGAGGAGGGCGTTCGGCGCGGAGAGTCGATTGCCCTCGCGCGTCAGGCTGGAGCTTATACATCTGTCAACGCTTGTTCACCAGATCGGACGTCCTTGCCAAGCCCTGTCCGATACCGGCTGTTCGAGGGGTCTACGCGTGGTACTTCAATGAAATCCCCACAGATGTTCTGACTGGCGGATGCCTGACCAAGGACGGTCACACTCTCCTCTATGTCGGCATCTCACCCAAGAACGACAGCAGCAGCGAGAACCTCAGAAAACGGGTCTCCTACCATTTTAGGGGCAACGCCGAGGGATCGACCCTTCGCCTCACACTTGGCGCCCTCTTGGCATCCAAGAGTGATTTCCCACTGAGGCGGGTCGGGACCGGCAACCGAATGACCTTCACCCATCTCGGAGAGCAATGGCTGGATCAATGGATGGCGGAGAACGCTAGGGTCTGCTGGGTCGAGCATCCCGAGCCATGGGTCTTGGAGGATGAGCTCCTGAAGTCCCTGTCCCTTCCGCTGAACCTGCAGGGCAACGCCCCTCATCCCTTCAATGAACGTCTGGGCAACATCCGAAGGGCAGCAAAGGCGGCAGCAAGGGAAATGGCGATTGCTAGCGAAGGCAATCAGCAGCGGACCTGATCCCCGACGCCAAGGAAGCTGCCAACCTGAAGGCCCGGTCGTGCTTCAGGTGCCATTCGCGGGAGGTGCGCGGTGCTATTCGTGACGCGACGGATATGACCCGCTGAGGAGGCGCCGTTTTGGGCGAAATTGGTCCGCGTGGTCACTCTGTGGTCACTCGGCTTGAGTGCCAAGACCGAGATTGCAGACTAACTCATTGAAAAGACTGGTGCCGAAGCGCGGATTCGAACCGCGGACCTACTGATTACGAATCAGTTGCTCTACCCCTGAGCTACTTCGGCCAACCAGAGCGCGGAAGCTACGCCGGGGTGCGCGCCAGCGTCAACGTGGCCGGGGCGGGGGCGGTCAGAAAAACTGCGGCCGCCGTGGGCCCGGTCCGCACTGGGCGCCGCGGCGGCCGTGTGTTTCCGGCTACTTTACGTAGATGCGGACCAGTTCGCCGTTGTTCGCGGCGCCGGCGGCGGTGAAGGTGATGATCACCGTCTGGCCCACGCTCACCCCGGCGATCGGGTTCGGCGTGGCAAAGGTGTAAACCTTGCCGTCGTCCAGGGTGATGGTCTTCTTGGCGGCGTCGATCGCCTTGATCGCGCCCTTTGCTTCGGCCGCCCAGGCGGCGCCGGCAAAGGCCATCGTGGCCACGGCCACCGCGGCGATCAGCATGTGGGTAAATTTCATTGTGGTTCTCCCCAAGTGCCGGCGGCCCGAACGATTCGGGGTCCGGCCGGGGAACAGTAGGGGGCGGAGCGTGCCTGCCGCAATAAGAACGGCCGCCAGCGGGGTCGCTGGCGGCCGTGAGCCGGTCAAAAGGGCGAAACGAATGCCTACTTCTTATACATGCGCACCAGTTCGCCGTTGTTGGCGGCCCCGGCGGCGGTAAAGGTAATCACAACGGTCTGGCCGGTGCTCAGGCCGAACAGCGCGTTGGGCGTGGCAAAGGTGTAGACCTTGCCGTCGTCCAGGGTGATGGTCTTCTTGGCGCCGTCGATCGCCTTGATGTCGCCCTTCACTTCGGCGGCGAACGCGGTGCCGGCAAACAGCATGGCCACCGCCGCGGCGGCGCTCAGCATCTTCATCATCTGCATTCCCTCTCTAAATTGCAGCCAAAGGGCCCGGTAATTCGGGCCCTGGCCGAAATCATAGGGTTGCCACCCGCGCCGGGGCAAGGTGCGTGGGCCCGCCGGCTCCCCTGGCGATTTACGATTCGCGGCGCTAGCCTCGCCCGATGCAGCTTGCCCTGTGCACCTGGTCCGAAGTCGAGGACTACCTCAAATCCTCCACCGGCATCATCGTGCCGATCGGCTCCACCGAACAACACGGCCCCAATGGCCTGATCGGCACCGATGCGATCTGCGCCGAGGTGGTCGGCCGCGGCCTGGGCGAACGCGTGAACGCCCTGGTCACCCCCACCATTGCGGCCGGCATGGCCCAGCACCACATGGCGTTCACCGGCACCATGACGCTCCGGCCCACCACGCTGATCGCCGTGATCCGCGATTGCGTCGTGTCGCTCGCCGCCCACGGCTTCCGCCGCTTCTATTTCGTGAACGGCCACGGCGGCAACATCGCCATCGTGCAAAGCGCGTTCGCCGAGATCTATTCCGAACGCAGCATGGCGTTGGATGGCCGCGAACCAGGCGACAATTGGCGCGGCGGCATCGCCTGCACGCTGCGCAATTGGTGGCTCCGCCCGCCCGTGTTGGCGCTGGCCAAAGAACTTTACGGCGACATGGAGGGTCTCCACGCCACGCCGTCCGAAGTCTCGCTCACCCAGCACGTGTACCCCGATCACATCAAACATGTGGCGATGGACCCGGCCCCGCCCGCCACTCTCGATTTCGCCGACGCGTTCGACTTCCGCCGCCGCTTCCCCGACGGCCGCATGGGCTCCCACCCGGCGCTTTCGCGCCCCGAACACGGCAAGCGATTCTTGGATGCCGTCGTCGGCGATCTGGTCGACGACTACCGGAAGTTTGTCGCGGCGTAAGCTGCGCCCCGCAATACGCGGCGTAAGCTGCGCTCTCCCCGCAATACGCGGCGTAACCACATCGGCATGTTTCCGCCGGCCACCGGCGATGCGAAGTTCCAGGCGGCGGCGGCAAAATTTGCCGGGCCGTGCCGGCTGCCGTCACAGCTCGCTCGCGTTGCTGTGCATAGACAGCACCCCGAATGGGGCGCATGCACTGCCGCCTCTGGGCTCAAGGGGCGATGCGATGAATGCGATGAAGACGAACACTCTGTGCGGGGCGATCGTGGCGGCATGGCTGGCCGCTGCGCTGCCCGCCGCCGCGTTTCCGCTCGACGAAGCGCTCCGGCCCTTTGGCGTCACCGACCCCGCCGCCGCCTTCACCCTGCTGCGGCCGTTGGCAGAAGGCGGCAACGCCGCTGCCCAGCGCGCCATCGGGTTGATGTACGGCGAAGGCCGCGGCGCGCCCCACAGCGATGCCGAATCGGTGCGCTGGCTGCGCCTGTCCGCCGATCAGGGCAACGCCCCCGCGCAAACCAATCTGGGTGAGCACTACGACATCGGCGTGGGTATCGCCCAAGACCCCTTCATGGCCCAGGTCTTGTACCGCAAGGCCGCGGCCCAAGGGTACGCGCTGGCGCAGTTCTATGTCGGCGACGCCTATGCCCTCGGTCTCGGCGTCCCCGTCGATTTCGCCGCCGCCCTCTACTGGTACCGCGCCGCCGCCGATCAAGGCGACGCGCAATCCCAGCAGCAGGTCGGCATGCTGTACCTAGGCGGCCGCGGCACCGCCCGCGATGACGTCGAAGGCGCGCGCTGGCTGCGCATGGCCGCCGTCCAAGGCGAGGCCCAGGCGCAAATGCTGATGGGCTCGCTCTATCACGAAGGCATCGGCGTCCACCAAGACGACGTGATCGCCGTGGACTGGTACCGCAAAGCCGCCGACCAGGATGAGCCCACCGCCCAGCACCGCCTCGGCGAAATGTACGAACAAGGCCGCGGCGTCGCGGCTGACAACGTGCAGGCCTATGCGTTGTTCGATCAGGCGGTCGCCGGCTACCCCCCGTCACAACCCCGGGCCCGCACGGCGCTCGCCAGCCGCGATGCGCTGGCCGGCAAAATGACCGCCGCGCAAATCCTGGCCGCCAAGCAAATCGCGCGGGACCGGCAGGCGAAGTGACGCGGGGCGTCTAGGCGGCAACTACGCGCCGTATCCCGGCGCCACCACCACCGCGCCACCCTCCACCCGCACCGGCACCGCCAGCAGCGATGCACCAGGGCAGGGGCCCGCGATGCACAGCCCATCTTCGATGCGAAACCGCGCCCCGTGCGTCGCGCATTGAATCAGCGTGCGGCTCGGGTCCAGGAACTTGTCCGGCAGCCAGTTGAGCGGCGAGCGTGCGTGCGGGCAGTCGTTCACATAGCCGAACGCTTGGCTCCCGCGCCGGATCACGAACATCGTGAATTCGTGGGGCGGTCGCCCAAACGAAAATTCCCGCCCGCCCGGGTCGGCAATGTCCGCAAGCTGGCACAGCACCGTGCCGGGCGCGGGCGGCGCGGCATCGGGCGAAAGCGGGCGGTAGGCTGGCCCTACTACGGCGTCACTCCGCCCATCGCGCAGATCGCCGCCCACTGCTCGGGCTCGATCTTCTGCACCGATAGGCGCGCGATGCGCACCAGCTGCATGTCGGCAAACTGCGGGTCGGCCTTCACCGCCTTCAGCGTCACCGGCGTCACCATCGGCTTCACCGGCGCCACGTCCACCATCACGAACTTGCCGGTTGGGTCCGACTTGTCCGGGTAAGCGGTCTTCACCACGCGGAGGATGCCGACGATCTGCTTCTCCTTACCCGTGTGGTAGAAAAATCCCAGATCGCCGGTTTCCATGCGTTTCAGATACGCCGCCGCGCGCGTGTTGCGCACGCCGTCCCAGCCGCCGACCTTTTTCTTCACCAGGTCGGCCCAGGAAAACTCCTCGGCTTCCGTCTTAAGCAGCCAGTAGTTCATCGGCAGTGCGCGCGGTGCGCTGGTTACTTCTTCGGCTTGGCGGCGCGCTTGGCCTTCGGTGCGGCCTTCGCCTTCGGCAGCTTCTTCGCCTTCACGCCGGAACCCAGCGTCGGGCTCCACGGGCGCACCGTCACGCTCTCAAATAGCTTCGCCTTGGCATACGGGTCCTTCGCCATGAATGCGACCGCGGCGGCCAGCGTCTTCGCCTCGATCACCAGCATGCTGCCCACCGGCGTGCCGTCCTCCGCAAGAAACGGCCCCGCCACCACCACCGAAGCGATGTTGCGGGTCAGATAGGCCAGATGTTCCGGGCGGGTCTTCTTGCGCACCGGCAAGCGGCCCGGACGATCGATGGCGACAACGGCAAACAGCATGGCGGGATCCCTCAATGAAATGATCCGCCGATTCTATTGCACGCGGGTGCGCGCGCCTAGCGTTCGCCTTCGCGACGCGCCTATCTCTGTTCGCCCTCCGGGCGAAACGGCCGGCTCAGCAGCGACTGAATCACCGCGCCGATTTCCGCGCCGCGATTCACGATCGCATCCACCGCCACGCAGATCGGCATATCCACGCCGAGTTTTGCGGCGAGCTTCGCCACCGCCGCCGAAGTCGCCACGCCTTCGGCGACCGATGTGCGCGCCGCCAGCACGTCGTGAATCCGCTCGCCGCGCCCCAGCGCCACGCCCAGGCTCATGTTGCGCGATTGCTCGGAAGTTGCGGTCAGCACCAGATCGCCCAGGCCCGAAAGCCCCATCAGCGATTCCCGGTCGGCGCCCAGCGCGCGCCCCAGGCGCAGCATCTCGGCGAGGCCACGTGTCACCAGCGCCGCGCGCGCGTTGTCGCCGAGCTTCCGCCCGGTCACCACGCCGCAGGCAATCGCCAGCACGTTCTTCACCGCGCCGCCCACCTGGGCGCCGGTCACGTCGGCGGATAGATACGGCCGGAACGTCGGCGCCCCCAGCGCCGCCACCAGCGCCTCGCCCACCGCACGGTCGGCGCTCGCCAGCGTCACCGCGGCGGGCAGGCCGCGTGCAATCTCCGGCGCGAAGGTCGGGCCCGATAGCACCGCCAGCACGGCGCGCGGCAGCGTCTCCGCAATCACCTGGCTCAGGAGCAGTCCGCTCGCTTCCTCGAATCCCTTGGTGCACAGCACCACCGGCGTGCCGGGCTTCAGTGCGGGCGCCAGCCGCGCGCACACCGCGCGCAAATGCTGCGCCGGCGGCGCGAGCAACACCGCATCCGCCGCACCCAGGTCCGCGAGCTCCGCGGTGGCCGACAGGCGCGGGTCCAAATCGACGCCGGGCAAAAACGGATTGCGGTGATCGCGGGTGATCCCCGTCACCACCTCCGGCTCGCGCGCCCACACGGTCGCTGCCGTGCCAGCGCGCAGCGCCACCAGCCCCAGCGTCGTGCCCCAGGCGCCGCCGCCCACAATGCCCAGCCGGGCGATGCGCGTCATTGCAGCGGCCCAACCAGTTCGGCGAGCGGCCAGCGCGCGCGCCCCGCCGCGTCCAGGCCGTCGGTCAATCCTGCCTGCAAGCGTTCCACTCCCGCCCACGCGATCATCGCCGCGTTGTCGGTGCACAGTTCTTTCGGCGGCGCGATCATGGTGAAGCCGTGGCGTTTGGCGGTCTGCTCCAGCCGCGTGCGCAGCGCGCTGTTGGCCGCCACGCCGCCCGCCACCACCAGCCTGCCCGGTCCCGGGTGGCGTTCGCGGAACATGGCCATCGCGTTGGCCGTGCGGTCCGCCAAAACCTCGGCGACCGTCGATTGAAACGAAGCGGCAATGTCGTTGACCAGTTGCGGCGTCAGCGGACTGCGTTCCTCCACCACCCGCCGCACCGCGGTCTTCAGGCCGGAAAACGAAAAGTCGCACCCCTGGCGCCCAACCATCGGCCGCGGCAGCGGCACCCGCGCCGCCACGCCCGCCAGCGCCGCGCGCTCGATCTCCGGGCCGCCCGGGTAGCCCAAGCCGAGCAGCCGTGCGACCTTATCGAAGGCTTCGCCCACCGCGTCGTCGATGGTGGTGCCAAGCTGCCGGTAGCGCCCCAGACTCGCCACCTCCACCAGCTGGCAATGCCCGCCGGTCACCAGCAGCAGCAGAAACGGATACGCCACCCCCGCCGCCAGCCGGGCCGACAGCGCGTGGCCCTCCAGGTGATTCACCGCAATCAGCGGCACCCCCGCCGCCGCCGCAATCGCCTTGCCGGTCACCAGTCCCACCAGCACGCCGCCGATCAGGCCGGGGCCTGCGGTCGCCGCCACGCCGTCCAGTTGCGCCCAGGTGATTTTGGCGTCGCGCATGGCGCGGGCGATCAGTCCGTCCAGATGCGTCACATGGGCGCGTGCCGCAATCTCCGGCACCACGCCGCCGTAGCGCTGGTGATCCAGCACCTGCGAGGCAACGACATTGGCGAGGATCTCGCGCCGGTCGTTCACCACGGCGGCGGCCGTTTCGTCGCAGCTCGTTTCGATGCCCAGGATCAGCACGGGTTCCTTGCCTTTTGGCTGCCGCCGCTCTAGCACCACCCCCTATGGGAGAGCAATCCACCGGCGCTGTCACGCGCCCCGGCGCGGTCCGGGTCGGCACCCGCGGCAGTCCCCTCGCGCTGACCCAAACGCGCCAGGCCATCGCCGCGCTCGCCGCCGCTGCGGGCCTCACCGTCGACCATTTCGAACTCGTCGTGATCCGCACCACCGGCGATGCCGTCACCGACCGTCCGCTGGCGGAATTGGGCGGCAAAGGCCTGTTCACCAAGGAGCTCGACGAAGCCCTGGTGGCCGGCACCATCGATCTCGCCGTCCATTCCATGAAAGACGTGCAAACCGATCTGGCGCCTGGCATCGCCATCGCCGCGATCCTGCCGCGCGTCGATCCCCGCGACGTATTGTTCGGCGCGTCCTCCATCGCCGCCTTGCCCCAGGGCGCCACGTTCGGCACCACGTCGCCGCGCCGCGGCGCCCAAGTGCGCTTCCGCCGTCCCGATGTCACGATCGTGCCCCTGCGCGGCAATGTCGGCACCCGCCTCGCCAAGGTCGATGCCGGCACCGTCCAGGCCACCATGCTGGCGCTGGCCGGGCTCAAACGCCTGGGCATCGACACCGCCCGCGGCGCGATCCTCGATCCCGCCGAGGTGCTGCCCGCCGCCGCCCAGGGCGCGGTTGGGGTCACGGTGCGCGCCGCCGATGCGACCACCACCGCGCTGGTCGCCCAGCTCAACCACGCCGAATCCGCCACCCGCGTCGCCTGCGAACGTGCTTTGCTGGCGGTATTGGACGGCACCTGCCGCACCCCCATCGCCGCCCTGGCCGAATTCGGACCGGCGGGGTTACACCTGCGTGCGGCAGTGCTGGCGCCGGACGGCGCATGGCGGCACGATGCCGAGCGGACAGGCGCCGCGGCCGATGCCGAACGCATGGGCCGCGATGCCGGAGCCGAATTGAGGCGCAACGCACCGGGAGGGTGAAATGCGGGTGCTGGTGACACGGCCGGTGGCGGAAGCCGCAGGGTTGGTCGAACGCTTGGCGGCCTTGGGCCACCAGGGCATCTCCTGTCCCCTGCTCGAAATTCACCCAGTGTCCGGCGTGACCGTGAACCTGGAAGGCGTCCAGGCCGTGCTGATCACCAGCTCCGCCGGCGCCCGCGCGCTGGCCGCCGCCCACCCGGAACGCCGGTTGCCGGTGTTCACCGTCGGCGATGCGACCGCGCGCGCCGCCCGCGAAGCCGGCTTCACCAAGGTCGAAAGCGCCCGCGGCGATGCCGAAGCGTTGGTCGCCACCGTGCTCGATGAATTGGACCCGCGCCGCGGCGCATTGCTCAACGCCAGCGCCGCCGATGTCGCCGTCGACCTCACCGATGCGCTCAGCCCGCACGGGTTCGATGTCCGCCGCGTCGTGTTATACGAAGCCCGCCCGGTCCACGAATTGCCGGCCCCGGCCCGCGACGCCCTGGCGCGGCGGGAGTTGGACGCAGTGCTGCTATTCTCGTCGCGCACCGCCACTACGCTTGTGCGCCTGGTGACCGCCGCCGGACTGGCCGACGCCTGCCGCACCGTCGAGGCGGTGTGCCTCAGCCCGGCGATCGCCACATTGGCGCGCGCGCTGCCGTGGTCCAAGGTGCGGTCCACCAAAGTGCCGGACGAACCGGCGCTGCTGAAGCTGTTGGGTGACGGAGCCGCATGACCCTGCCAGACGCGCCGCCGGAACTTCCCGCCGATTCGGTCGCACCCGCGCCGGATAGCGCCCCCGCGAGCGCCGCACCGCTGCACCCCGCGCCCAAGAAAAGCTCCGGCATCGGCCGCGTGCTCGCCGCCATCGTGCTGATGGCCACCGGCGCCGCGCTGTTCGCCGGCGGCAATGCGCTGACCCAACCGTCCGTCGCCCAAGACCCGGCGTTCCAGTCTCTGCAGGCGCGCCTGCAAATGCTGGAGAGCGCCGTCACCGGCCTCGGCCAAAAGATCGATGCGATCACCCGCATCCAAGCCGCCGCCCCCGCCGTCACCCCCAACGCCGTCACGCAGGCCGATTTGGACGCCCGCATCGCCGATGCGGCCAAGCCCTACACCGAACTGCGCGCCGCGGTGGATACGCTGGCCAAGCAAGTCCAAGCCCAACCCGCCGCGCCCGATCTGCGCGGGGATCTCGCCGCGCTCGCCCGCCGCATCGATGCGCTGCAAGCCGCGCCGGTGCCTGCGAGCGGCGGCGACGGCACCCTCGCCGCGGCGCTCGCCGCGCGCATGAACGACCTGAACCGCCAGCTCGAAGACCTGCGCAACCGCCCCGCGCCCGCCGCCACCGCCGCGCCGGATACGCAATTGCGCGATACCGTCGCCGCGCTGGCCGCCGGCGGCAATGGCTCCGCCGCGCTCGTGGCCGCCGCCGTCCGTCTGCAGCAGCGCATCCACGGCTCTGCCCCGTTCGCGCCGGAACTCGGCGCCGTGCGCGACCTCGCCAAGTCCGGCGGCGTCGCCGATCCGGATTTCACTGCCGCGCTCGGGGTGCTCACCGCCCGCGCCGACCGCGGCGTGCCCAGCGCCGACGATCTCGCGCGCAGCTTCGCGCCGCTCGTCGGCCCGGCCCTCGCCGCCGAGGCCGGCGCCGCGCCCGGCTGGGCCGGCGCCATCGCCCAGCGCCTGCGCGGCCTCGTCACCGTGCGCCGCACCGGCGAAGTGTCCGGCGTCACGTTGGATGCGCGCCTCGCCCGCACCGAAGCGCGCTTGGCCCGCGGCGATGTCGCCGGCGCCCTCGCCGAGTTGGAAGGCACAGGTGCGCCGTCGCTCGCATCGTGGCGCTCGGACGCCGCCGCCCGCGTCGCGGTCGAACAAGCGGCAGCCCAGGTGCTGGTGCGCGCCGCCACCGGGACCGCCGCCCGATGATCCGCGCCGCGCTGGTCGCGGCGGCCCTCGTCGCGGTGGCGCTGGCCGCGGCGTGGTTCGCCGACAATCCCGGCGGCATCGCCATCGATTGGCGCGGCTGGCGCATCGAAACCTCCGTCGGCACCGCCGTGCTGCTCGGCCTCCTCGTGCTCGCCGCGTTCACCATCGTGCACCGCCTGTGGCTGTGGCTACGCCATTTGCCGCGCCGCCGCGGGCTCAGCCGCGAAGCCGAACGCCGCCGCCAAGGCTACCGCGCGCTCACCCGCGGCCTGGTCGCGGTCGCCGCCGGCGATGCGGAAGAATCCGCCCGCCTCGCCAAGCGCGCCGAAGCGTTGCTGTCCGAGCCGCCGCTCACGCTGCTCCTGTCGGCCCAAGCCGCGCAGCTCACCGGCGACGAGCGCGCCGCCGAGCGCTACTTCGAACTGATGCTGGCCAACCCCGAGATGGAGTTCCTCGGCCTGCGCGGTCTGTTGCGCGGCGCCCTGCGCGGTGGCGAAAACACCAAGGCGCTCGCTCTTGCCCGCCGCGCCTACCGCCTCCGCCCCACCTCCGAGTGGGTCCAAGGCACGCTGCTCGAATTGCAGCTCGGCGCCGCCGAGTGGAAGCAGGCCGAAGCGCTCCTCACCGATCTCAGCAAGCGCCGCGCCGCGCCCGACGATCTCGTCCGCCGCCGCCGCGCCATCCTACTGCTCGAGCAAGCCGCTGCGGTGGACGCCACCGGCGACCGCGCCGCCGCCGCGAAGCTCGCCGCCCGGGCGCACGATTCCGCGCCGGGGTTCGTGCCCGCCGCCGTCGCCGCCGCGCGGCTGTATGGCGCCACCGGCAAACAACGCCGCGCCCAGCGCGCGCTCGAAGACGCGTGGCGCCTGTCGCCGCACCCCGACCTCGCTGCCGCCATTGCCGCTGCCTGGCCCGGTGAATCGCCCGTGCACCACCTGCGCCACACCGAGGCGCTGGTGGCGGCGAAATCCGGCACCCGCGAAGGCGGCATCGCGCTCGCCCGCGCCTGCGTCGCGGTCGCCGACTGGCCCGCCGCGCGGAACTACCTGGAAGCCGTCATGGGTTCGCGCCCCGAAGCCCGCGTGTGCCAATTGCGCGCCGCCATCGAAGACGGCGAGTTCGGCCCGGGCCTCGCCGCCCGCGAATGGCTGATGCGCGCCGCCGCCGCCCCCGCCGATCCGGCGTGGGCGTGCAGCAACTGCGGCCAGCCCAGCCACGAATGGGCGCCCAACTGCCCGCACTGCCTCGCCTTCGATGCGCTCGCCTGGCGCGCCGCCGAATCGGTGGAGCCGCCGGTGCTGCCCGAAGGCGGCCTCGCCGCCGCCGCCGCCGCGCTCGCCCGTCCGCCCCTGCTGGCGCTGCCCGAGCCCACGCCCCAGCCAGCCGAGCCGGAGCCGGAGCCCGAACCGCCGGCCGTGCTGGCCCCGCCTGCGCCGCCCGCCGCCGCACCCGCGCCGCCGCCGCCCGCTCCGGCCCGCCACACAACCAATCTCGAGCCCACCCAGCTCAAGACCATGCCGCTGCCGCCCGATGTCCCCACCCTCGACATGGACGATCAAGCCTATCGCTAGGTCTTTTCGCCGGGCGGGATTCCGCCGCCGCGCCCCGTGCCGTATACTCAGCCCAAGTTTCGCCAGCCGGGCGCGTTTGCGCCCATCGAGCCTGATCCCATGCGCCGTCTGATTCGCCGCACTACGTTCGGAGTAGCCTTGGCTGCCGCTGGCCTCACCGCCGCGTGCGCCCAGTTGGCGCCCGACGACCGCGCCCTGCTCACCAAGCTGCAGGCGTCGGTCGACCAGATCGCCAAAGACGCGGCGCAAGCCCGCACCGATGCCGCGGAAGCCCTGGCCGCCGCCAAGGCCGCAACAATCCAGGCGCATTCCGCCGCCGACCAGGCGCAAGCCGGCGCCATCGCCGCCGACAACGCGGCGCAAGCCGCCCAAGGCGCCGCGATCCAGGCCCAAGCCGCCGCCACCACCGCCGAGCGCGCGCTCCAAACCGCGCTGCGCCGCTAAGCCGCCCGAGCGCGCCGCCATGCGCCGCGCCGTCGCCCTCGTGCTGCTGCTCACCGGCTGCGCCCAGTACCAGTGGGCCAAACCCGGCGCCACCGAAGCCGATCTGAAAATCGTCACCTCGCACTGCGAGGCGCTGGCGCTTCAGGATTTCCCGCCGCTCTTGCGCACCGAGCTGGTCGCCGCCGGCTACACCACGCCGCTGGTCACCACGTGCCAAAACGGCGCCAATCGCATCGACTGCGTATCCAAAGGCGGCGACTACGTCCCGCCGCGCTTCCGCACCGTCGACGACAACGAAGACCGCCGCGAGCGCGCGGTCGATGCCTGCCGGATTGAGGCCGGGTGGACCCGCTACCGCCTCGATGGCCAAACCGGGCGCTGGATTCCCGCGCCATGAGCCCGGCGCCCGTGCTGCGCGAAACTATGCTGCGCGGCGTCCACAAGGAAATCACGCTGCGCGCCGCGCTGCTCGCCATCACCGGCGCGGCCGACGACGTGCTGGCGTTCGAAAGCGATATCGTCAGCGAAGGCTTCCGCACCCAGGTCACGCTGCTGCGCCCGGCGTTTAAGCTGGCCGATGATCTGGCGCTGGCGGTGGCGCTGTCGGCCGCGCTCAATGACGACGCGCTGGTCACCGCCGATCCGCGCCTGCCCGATCGCGAGCCGTACCACGGTCTGCTGGTCCGCCCCGGTGGCGCCACGTATTTGGTGCCCCTGCGCGATCTCGAATCCGGGGCGCTGGGCATCGACGACGACCCCGCCACCTGGACCGCCTGGGCCGGTTAGCTCTCCGCCACGCCGCCCCAAAACAACTGCGCCGTACCGGCGGTAGCCGGTACGGCGCAAAGTCATGAGCCGTGCGGCCGGGGTGTCAGAGAAACACCCGGGCCCCGCGTTCTCGGTGGTGCAAAGCCGAAGGTTACTTCAGCTCGATCTGCTGGCAGACGTTGGTGTCGTTCGACGGACCGCCCGCAGCGCCCGGGCCGGGGCCCGTGTACTGCAGATAGACCGGACGGCCCTTGGCGATGCTCCCCGGCACGCCAATCGAGTCCGGAACCTTGCAGCCCATCATCGAGTACGGGACCTGGTTGCCCGACTTAATGGTCAGCAGGCGCTTGCCCGCATCCCACGATTCAACGACGACGTTCACGGTGCCGTTCGTCGGGCCGCCGATTTCCGCGGCCAGAACCGCGCACGGAGCCAAGAACGACGCTGCCACCAGCGCGCTAATAAGAGTCTTCATGATTTCTCCTCCCGGAAAATTTCGACAAGCATTCGGACCGCCGCTACATGGCGGTGCCGGTACAGTCTAGTCAAAATTGTCCGCCGGAGCGAGTCGGCCCCGGCGCCGTCCTAACGGCGCCAGGGCCAACCGTACCAACCGTGCCAAACGCGGCCGAAAGCCGCGCCGCGCCCCGGAAAACCGAGGCGGACAGGCCTACTTCAGCTCGATCTGCTGGCAGACGTTGCCGTTGTTCGACGGTCCGCCGGCAGCGCCCGGGCCGGGGCCCGTGTACTGCAGATAGACCGGCCGGCCCTGCGAGATGGTGCCCGGCACGCCGATGTTGGCGTCCACCGTGCAGCCCATGAACGAGTACGGCACCTGGTTGCCGGACTTAATGGTCAGCAGGCGCTTGCCCGCATCCCACGATTCGACGACGACGTTAACCGTGCCGTTCGTCGGGCCGCCGATTTCCGCGGCCAGCGCGGCAAACGGAGCCAAAACCGACGCCGCCACCAGCGCGCCAACAAGCATCTTCATGACGTTCTCTCCCAGAATTTTTTTTCTACCAAAGTCCCGCCCCCGCAACCGGGCGGGACGCCATGGTGTAGTCACAGTTCGCCGGTCCGGCCAATAGCCACGGGCACGGCCGCCCGGCGGGTCTGCCCGGTTGCACACCGGTGAAATCTACCGGTGGCGCACGGGCGCAGTGGCTACAACAATCCCAGGACTAACGGGCGCCAACCAAAAATCCGTCGCGCCTCAGCCGGTGGCCGCCCCACAACTTTCCGCGATCTTGTCGCGGTACTTCACCAGGCCCGTCAGCGGGAAGTAGATCGTGGCCGAACCCAAGGCCCCGCCGCCCGCCACCCCCAGCACATGCAGGTTCAGCCACGCCGGGCCGTTCAAAGCCTCGATGAACGGCCGCGGATCGGTCCGCTCGGCAAATCCCCCGTCGTCGCTCACCGTCCACGCAAACAGCCCGTTTTCGGAAGCGCGGATCACCTTGCGGTCCGCATCCAAGAACTCCTCGCTCACTTCCAGGATTACGGTGCGCAGCTTGGCCGCGGCACCCCCCGGCCCTACGGGCGGCGCCAGTTGCACCGGCACATGCAGCCGCACTTGCGCCACCTCGCCCCCGCACCGGATCTCCAGCCTCGTCGCCGCCATCTGCGGCGATGTGCCGTTCACCGCCAGCACCAGCTGCCCCGAATGCGGCGCGGTGTATTCCCAGGCGTTCTGGGAGCGCTGGAGGATGGGAATCGCCGCGGCGCCGGCGGCAGCGATAAGGACAACGGCAACTACCAACCACTTCTTCATTTGGGGTTCTCGGGCTTTGTCTTAGCGCTCGCAGCGCGTCGCAACACCGCCAGACGGATGGCCTCATCCGTCTCGGCCGGCGTCAGACCCTTAGGCGGCTTGCACAGCATCCGGGCCTTCAGCCGTCTCACACTGTGATTGTCGCCGGTCACTTCTGCCACCGCGCTAGGATGCTCGCGATAGATAGCCCGGACGCGGGCGTCGCGCTTTCAGAATTTCGCGTGGCGCAGGCGGACGACCTTGGGCCGGTCGGTTTCGTCATAGAGCGCACCCACCAACGGCTGCGGACGCTGGTTGAGCAACTCGCCAGCCTGGACGCGACGATCCAGACGATAGACCCGTCCGTAGTCCTAGAGCGCATCAAGCCGCGCACGTTCCGCGCCCCACCGGATTGGGCACACCGGGGCGAAATGTCCCGCATCGTGCTGAGCATCCTGCGGACGGCCAGCGAGCCAATGACCACCAGAGAACTGGCGGTACAGATGCTCGTTGAACGCGCCCTAGACCGGGCCGATCAGCGGCTGTTGTCGTTGATGGTCAAACGGGTGGGGGTGTCGTTGCGGCACGCCAGGGACGCGGGACTGACTAAGGCGAGTCAGGGACCTGGAATGTTCATGTTGTGGGAGGTGGTGCGCTGACTCTACCGTGAGTTGACTCGCAGACCCGTTATCGATTCACTCCCAGGTATGCTGGTCGGAACTATTCGGAGGCGGCCGAGATGACGATCGCGATCGCTGTCCAGGTTCACGACGGGGTCGTTCTCGCCTCTGATAGCGCCACAACTCTGTTTGACGGAAACGACCAAGTCGTCAACGTCTACAACAACGCGAACAAGATATTCAATCTCAAGAAGGGCCTACCGATTGGTGGCCTGACCTATGGCATGGGCTCGTTCGGTGCCAGTTCCATTTCCACGCTAGTGAAAGACTTGCGCCGCCGTTTTGCTGGGGATGATGCTGCCCACAAAGGCTGGGCACTGGACGATGAAAAGGTGACCGTCGAGGAGGTCTGCAATAGGACGAGGGAGTTCTTCTTTGACGAGCACTACAAGAGCCTAAATATTCCCGTCGGCACCGGCCCAATCTTTGGCTTTGTCGTTGCTGGATACTCAGCCAACGAGCCGTTGAGCGAGGTTTGGCTGATCGAAATCAATCAGGGGAATTGCCCGGCCCCAGTACGATTGATGGCCAGAGGAGTCACAAACGCGTATGCCGGTGGTGAACCTGAAGTGTTTACCCGGCTGCTCAATGGTCACGGCATGGGCTTGGGCGACGCTCTGAAGTCGCTGGGGATGCCCGATGCCGATGTCCCCGGGGCGGTAACGGCGATTGGAAATAAGTTGGGAGTCTCTCTAGTTGAGGCTCCCATGCCGATTCAAGACGCGATAGATTTTGCCGAGTTTATCGTCCATACGACCGCCATGTTTACGAGGTTTAAACGCGGAGCTGCCACGGTGGGTGGCCCGATTGAAAGCGCCGCCATAACGAAGCACGAGGGCTTCAAGTGGGTCAGGCGAAAGCACTACTTCGATACCGTCTTAAACCCAGAGGGACACGAATGAAGAAGGCGGCAGAGAGTTCGGCCTCGACACCAGAGCAGTCTCCAAAGCCCTACACCGCAGTGGGTTCGCACTATGCGTTCCAAACCCCAACCGGGACTGGGACTCTTGCGAAGGCGTCGGACAAGGACGACAAGTCTGTGGTTCCGACCCAGAACTTCTTTCCGTTCAAGCTAGCGCGCTGAGCGCTGCCAGTACCCCTTCCACTGTCCCGACACCGGGTGCGCCAGCGCGGCGCTAACGACCATCCCGTACTGCGTGCCGTTCGCCTCGCGGCGGTTGTACTCGCGCCATGCCGCTTCGTTCGCATAGGCGGCTAGGTACGTGCCGCTTACGTGGTGGTGCGTCCCTACTTCCATCCGGCGCCGGGTTAAGAACCTTCTCAAGTCGGAATTGAAGCGCCACGGAGTCACGTACGGCGACCTTGCCGCACGGCTCGGAAAGATGGGGATTCACGAAACCGAGGCGAACATAAAGAACAAGATCAGCCGGGGCGGGTTCACGGCTGTTTTTCTAGTCCAGGCGCTTGTTGCGGCCGAGGTGCGGGATCTCCGTCTTGACCCGCGGTAGGTGCCGAAAGGAGTTCATTGAGGCGGTTGTTCATCCGCTGAGCGTCCCGGTTAGCGGCCCGGTATGCTGCCGGGATATGGCCATCAGCCAACAGCGTGCCGACGAGGCTGAAGTAGGTTCCGAGGTCGTAGAACAGCCAGTCAAGTTTCGGCGCATCAACGGTGGGGGACTGGATTGGGACGTTAAAGCCCTCACCCATAAGGCTGAGTTTGAGCGAGTAGACCTTATCAACCTCCTTGGGAAATGCGCCGTGCTTGTTGGCCCAGTGCTTTAGAAGCACCTCGCTTATCTCCACACATTCCGCCCCGAGGGCCGCCAAACGCCCAGCCCGCTCATGGCGCCCGAGTATCCTCGCGGCGAGCACTTCCCAGGGAGCCAGTAACAGGGCTCCAACAAAGAGCGCCGTGGCCCCTCCCGTGTAGATCACCAGGCCCGGCTGATCCCCTATCCATGAGAGGAAATGGCCGACCCGCCCAGCGGCCTGTAGGGCATCGTCAATCAAGGTCGTGCGCCCGATGCTATCGGCGACAACGCGGAGAGCCAGGACGATGCCGCCGCCCAGGGTAATGAAGAAAGCGGCGCTTCGGCGGGAAGCTGTGAGCATACCGAAAAATAGCATGCGCGCCGTCGTGAGGTGTGGTTGCTACCGAATGCCGCATCAATCCACTGGACGTAGGGAAAGCAGTTTCGGACATCCCCTCGGGCCCACCGATCTCGATGAGAACTGGCGGCCAGGAAGACAACCCAATACGTATTGACACCGTAGTGGTACATATCGTATCTTAGCCGCTCCCCGATACACTTGGAGCGGCGAATGGCGCACGAAACTCCCCCGACTTCCGATTCGGCAGAGCAGGGTCAGCCCGCGCGTAAATCCCGCGTACTTACGCGCGGGAAGCCGTTCAGCAAGGACAACCCCGGCCGCCCCTTCACCCCCGGCAACCCCGGCCGCCCGGCTGGCTCGCGCAACAAGGCGACCCACCTCGCCCAGGCGTTGCTCGATGGCGAGGCCGAGTTGCTCATGCGCACCGCCGTTGAGCAGGCCGTCGCCGGCAATGTCGGCGCGTTGCGGTTGTGCCTCGATCGGCTGGTGCCGCTGCGGCGCGAGCGCACCGTGGCGGTGGCGTTGCCCGCCGTAGAAACCGCATCCGATGCGGTGAAAGCGGCGGGGCAGGTGGCGGCCCTCGTCGGCGCCGGCGAACTCACTCCGACCGAGGGCCAAGCGTTGGCGTCCGTCATCGAGGCCCAGCGCCGCGCCATCGAGACCGAAGAATTGGAGCGCCGCGTATCCGCGTTGGAAGGCCGCGCCCCATGACCCGCCGTCTGCGTCCCCGCGTCGGCGCGCTTGAGCGCCGCCGCGGCCAGGTCGTGCCAAGCATCGCGGTCTACTTCGTCGAAACGCCGGTGGGGTATGCGGGCAATCCGGTCGCGGAGCTTGGGCTAGGCGCCCCCGGCACCCCGTGCATCTACATCAGCCTGTGCAATCCAAGCATCGCCGCGCCGCGCCGCGTCACCGATCCGCATGCGTGGGCGTCGCCGCTCCGACTCCCCGCATCGCCGTAGCCGTGCTATTCGCAGGGGCGTCTGTTTCCAATGCCGGGTTCCGTTATGTCGCAAGAGCACAAGTTCCAGGTTCCGCCCGAGTGGTCCGCCCGTGCGTTGGTCACACCCGAATCCTATGCGCGCGACTACCGCCGCTCGGTCGATGATCCCACTGCCTTCTGGGCCGAGCAGTCCAAGCGCATCGATTGGTTCACCACGCCGAAGCAGATCAAAGACGTCGACTTCACCGGCGATGTCCGCATCCGCTGGTACATGGATGGCGTGCTCAATGCGTCGGTCAATTGTTTGGACCGGCATCTCTACAAGCGCGGCAACCAAGTCGCGATTCTGTGGGAGCCCGACGATCCCAATGAAGCCACGCGCTCGCTCACCTATCGCGAGCTCACCGATGCCGTGTGCCGCTTCGCCAATGGTTTGAAGGCCGCCGGCGCCAAGCGCGGCGATACCGTCACCATCTACATGCCGATGATCCCCGAAGCCGCCATCGCCATGCTGGCGTGCGCGCGGATCGGCGCCATCCACTCCGTGGTGTTCGGCGGCTTCTCGGCGGAAGCGTTGGCCAGCCGTATTCGCGATTGCGCGTCGTCGTTCGTCATCACGGCCGATGAAGGCCTGCGCGGCGGCAAAAAGATTCCGCTGAAGGTCGCCACCGATAAAGCGCTGGAAACCTGCCCCACGGTCAAGAAAGTCGTCGTCGTGCGCCGCACCGGCGGCAATGTGCCGTGGGTGCGCGATCGCGATGTCTGGTACCACGATCTCGTCGCCGGCCGCGCCAATGAATGCCCGCCGGAAAAAATGAAGGCGGAAGATCCGCTGTTCATTCTCTACACGTCGGGCAGCACCGGCCGGCCCAAGGGTGTCGTCCACACCACCGGCGGCTACATGGTGTACGCGTCGCTCACCCACCAGATCGTGTTCGATTACCACGATGGCGATGTCTACTGGTGCACCGCCGATGTCGGCTGGATCACCGGCCACAGCTACGTCGTCTATGGCCCGCTCGCCAACGGCGCGATCAACCTGATGTTCGAAGGCGTTCCCAGCTACCCCGATCACTCGCGGTTCTGGCAGGTCGTCGATAAACACAAGGTGTCGATCCTCTACACCGCCCCCACCGCCATTCGCGCGCTGATGCGCGAAGGCGAAGCGCCGGTGAAGAAAACCTCCCGCGCCTCGCTGCGCCTGCTCGGTTCGGTCGGCGAGCCGATCAATCCCGAAGCCTGGCTCTGGTATCACTCGGTCGTCGGCGATGGCCGCTGCCCGATCGTCGATACCTGGTGGCAAACCGAAACCGGCGGCATCCTCATCTCGCCGCTGCCCGGCGCCACCACGCTCAAGCCCGGTTCCGCCACCCTGCCGCTGTTCGGCATCCAGCCCGTCATCGTCGATGAAAAGGGCAAGGTGCTGGAAGGCGAAGCCAGCGGCATGTTGTGCCTCGCCGATTCCTGGCCCGGCCAAATGCGCACCGTCCTGGGCGACCACAAGCGGTTCATCGATACGTACTTCGCCATGTTCCCCGGCAAGTACTTTTCCGGCGACGGCGCCCGCCGCGACAAAGACGGCTACTACTGGATCACCGGCCGGGTCGACGACGTAATCAAGGTATCCGGTCACCGGATCGGCACAGCCGAGGTCGAAAGTGCCCTCGTCGGCAATCACAATGTCGCGGAAGCGGCCGTGGTCGGATACCCACACGATATCAAGGGCGAAGGCATCTACGCCTATGTCACCCTGAAAGCCGGAATCGCGCCGTCCGATAAGCTGCGCGACGACCTAACCGCTTGGGTGCGCAAGGAAATCGGCCCCATCGCGCGGCCCGACTTCGTGCAATGGGCGCCCGGTCTCCCGAAAACGCGCTCCGGCAAGATCATGCGGCGGATTCTGCGCAAGATCGCGGCCGATGACTACGCGGACCTAGGCGATACCTCGACTTTGGCGGACCCCACCGTGGTGACGCACTTGGTCGAGAACCGTTTGAACCGTAAGGCTGCTGCCAGCTAGGGTTTTCCAACCGGTCGTTCTGTTTTTCTTGCGGTCGCGCCGAACCGGTTGAAAACGCTTGAATAAGAACGGTCGTTTGCTACTAATCCCGGGGGGCGGATCGGGGATCGCATGACCGTTGGCAAGGGCGCAAAGACCCGCGACGCGATACTTGAGCGCGCCGCCGCGATCGCAAGCCGGTCGGGCTTGGAAGGTCTCACCATCGGTGGGCTCGCCAAGGACCTGAACCTATCCAAAAGCGGTCTGATCGCGCATTTCGGCTCCAAAGAGGCGCTCGACCTCGCCGTGCTGCAGTGGGCCGCGGCGTTGTTCGCCAACACCGTCATCACGCCCGCCGTCACCGGCGGGTCTGGCGAACTGCGCGTCCGCTCGTTGTTCGACGGCTGGTTCAAATACGCCGCCCACAAGCAGCTTCCCGGCGGCGACATCTTCACCGCTGCCGCCAGCGAGTTGGACGACAATCCCGGCGTGTGCCGCTACTACGTCGCCCGCGTCCAGCGCGATTGGATCGGCACCCTGGAAAACGCGACCCGCGAGGCGATGGCCGAAGGCCAGTTCCGCCCCGATCTCGATCTGGGTCAAATCGCCTTCAACATCATCAGCATTCTGCAGGCCTACCATATGTTCCACCGCCTGCTGAACGTGCCCAATGCCGAGCTACGCGCCCGCGCCTCGTTCGAATCGCTGATGGCCCGCGCCCGCGCGCCCGGCCGCAACGCCCCCGCGGTCGCCGCCCCCGCTGCCGCTCCCGCTGCTCCTGCCGTTGCCGCGCCGGCGCCGGCGCCCGCTACAAACTGAAACACGCCCGCTGGTCCGCCCGTAGTAGCGTGGTCTTTGGCCGTGTTCCGCCGCGTTTCGAGTTCAGTACCGTATGGTAAACGGCAGAACATTGCGGCAACACATATGGAACGTATCGTGAAGATACGGGCCGGAGGCCGCCGATGCAGCCTCTAAGCGGCCGTGCTGCGGCTTTGATGGTGCTGTCGCGCGTATTGGACGGCGCCACCCTCGACACCGCCTGGGCCGAGCTGCCGCGCGATCCGCCGATCCCCGACCGCGACAAGGCGTTCGCCCGCCGCCTGGTCCTCGTCACCCTGCGCCGCATGGGCCAGATCGACGACGTGATCCGCCGTTGCCTCGACCAGCCGCTCCAGCGCCGCCGCGGCAACATCCGCGACATCCTGCGCACCGGCGCGTGTCAGTTGCTGTTCTTGGATACGCCGTCCCACGCGGCCGTCGATGCCACCGTGTTGCTGGCCGAAGGCAGCCCGCTCAAAGGTCTGGTCAACGCCGTGCTGCGCCGCCTGGCGCGCGAAGGCAAAGCCATGCTCTCGCCGCGCGAAGCCCCGCGCCTCAACATGCCCGATTGGCTGTGGCGGCAGTTGCGCGATGCCTGGAACGAAGAAACCGCCCGCGCTATCTCCAACGTCCACATGGGCGAACCGCCCTTGGACCTCACCGTGAAAAGCGACGGCGCCGGATGGGCCGCCAAGCTCGGCGGCCACCTGCTGCCCACCGGCTCGGTGCGTTTGCGCAATGTCTCGTCGGTGGTCGACCTGCCCGGCTACGCCGATGGCGAATGGTGGGTCCAAGACGCCTCCGCCGCCTTGCCCGCCCGCCTGCTCACCGGCATCTTGGCCCCGGGCTCCCGCGTCGCCGACCTGTGCGCCGCGCCGGGCGGCAAGACCGCCCAACTCGCCGCCGCCGGCCTGCACGTCACCGCCGTCGATGTCTCGCCCGAACGCCTCGTGCGTCTCCGCACCAACCTCACGCGGCTCAAGCTCACCGCCGAAGTGGTCGCCAACTACGCCGAGACGTGGCGGCCCGAAACGTTGCTGGATGGCGTGCTGGTCGATGCACCGTGCACCGCCACCGGCACCATCCGCCGCAATCCCGAGATTCCCTGGATCAAAGACGCCTCCGCCGCCGCCGGCCTGCGCGCCACCCAAGACACGCTGCTCGAACACGCGGGCACTCTCGTGCGCGAAGGCGGCATCGTCGCCTATGCCGTGTGCTCCCTCGATCAAAGCGAGGGCGAGCACCGGGTCGCCGCTTTCTTAGGCCGCCACCCGGAGTTCGAACGCGTGCCGGTGACCGAAGCGGACACCGGCGGCCTGGCCGAAGTTGTCAGCCCCGCAGGCGACCTGCGCGCGCTGCCCAGTCACCTCGGCCACATCGGCGGTATGGACGGGTTCTACGCCGCCCGGCTGCGCCGCTTACCCGCCGCCGCATAGGTTTTCTTGCCGCTCCATCCTCAAGCTGATAGAGACTTCGGCCCATGCGCCAGAACGTTCGAATCGCCCCGTCGATCCTGTCCGCGGACTTCGCGTCCCTCGGTGAAGAAGTGCGTCGCATCGACGCCGCCGGAGCCGACTACATCCACGTCGACGTGATGGACGGGCACTTCGTGCCCAACATCACCATCGGCCCCGGTGTGGTCAAAGCCCTGCGCCCCCACACCAAGAAGACGTTCGATTGTCACTTGATGATCTCGCCGGTCGATCCGTTCCTCCAAGACTTCTCGGATTCCGGCGCCGACATCATCACGGCTCACCCGGAAGCCGGTGCGCACCTGCACCGCACGATCCAGGAAATCAAACGCCTCGGCAAAAAAGCCGGCGTCGTGCTGAACCCCGCCACGCACCCCAGCGCGGTCGATTACGTCATCGGCGACGTCGATCTGATCCTGGTGATGAGCGTGAACCCGGGCTTCGGCGGCCAGAAGTTCATTCACAGCCAGCTCGATAAGATTCGCGTGCTGCGTCAAAAGATCGACGCCACCGGCCGCACCATCGACCTCGAAGTGGACGGCGGCATCAATTTCGAAACGGCGCCGCTGGCCATTGCCGCGGGCGCCGACGTGCTGGTCGCCGGCACTGCCACTTTCACCGGCGGCCCTAGTCAGTACGCAGCCAATATCGCCCGGCTCCGCGGTCAGGCTTGAGCCTGACCGCGCCCGGCGGACCCTCTAGTCCCGGGCATTCAGCGGCACGAACGATGCGCAGACGCACCCCTGGGTCCACCAGCCTGCGCGCGCGTCTGTTTCAGCGCCTCTTCCGCTCGCCGCTCTACCGCCACCTGCTGCGCGGCCGCGAGCGCGTCGCCGTCGGCGCCGGCACCGATCCGTGGCACGGCGACCCGGCCCGCGCCAACGCCCTGTTCCAGGGCCGCTACCGGTTTGCCGGCTCCGAAGTCCAGTTGTTCAACCGCCCGCCGTGGGGCCAGACCGTGCCGCCCATCGCGTGGCAGGCCGAGGCCTCGTCGTTCGTCTGGCTGCGCGACTTCCGCGCCGACGGCGGCGCCGCGTCTCGGGAAGGCGCGCGCGAGCTGGTCCGCACCTGGATCGATGCTTACTCCACTTGGCATCCGGTCGCCTGGCGCCCGGATGTCGTGGGGGCGCGCCTGCTCGCCTGGACCGGCCACGCCGACTTCCTGCTCGACGGCGCCGACAGCGCCTTCCAGCACCGCTTCCTCATTTCGATGGACGCCCAAGCCCGCCACCTGTGGCGCGCGCGCGAGTTGGCGCCCGCCGGTGTCGGCACCGTGTCCGCCCTCGGCGGCCTGCTCGCCTACGACGCCATGTTCGGCGGCAGCAGCCGCCGCGTCGCCCGCGTCATCGACGGCCTCGAAGCGGAACTGACCCACCAGGTGTTCGACGACGGCTGCGTCGCCAGCCGCGACCCCTCCGACCAGCTCGCTCTGTTGCGCGAGTTGGTGTGGATCGCCGCCGCGCGCGAGGCGGCCAAGCTGCCGGTGCCGCTGCCGGTGCGCGGCGCCATCGAACGCATGGCGCCGGTGCTCGGCCTGTTCCGCCACGGCGACGGCGGCCTCGCCCTGTTCCACGGCAGCCAGGAAGAAGAACGCGGCGTCGTCGCAGAGACTCTCTCCGCGGTCGTCGCCAAGGTGCGCCCGCTCGCCGCCGTGCCCCAAGGCGGCTACGAGCGCCTGGCCGGTGCCGCAACCCTGGTGCTGCTCGACGCGGGTTCGCCGCCGCCGCCGCCGCCCTACGACGCCGACGCCCACGCCGGCACGCTCGCCTTCGAACTCAGCGTCGGCCGCGAACGCTTGGTGGTGAACTGCGGCCACCGCCCCGGCGCCAACTGGCGCCCCGCCAGCTGCTCGACTGCCGCCCATTCCACCCTGGTGCTGGGCGACCAGAACTCCGCCGAGATTCTGCCCGCCGGCTTGGGCGAACGCCCCGGCACTGTCGCCGTGAAGCGGCAAGAAGACCTCGGCAACACGTGGCTGGATGCGGCCCACGACGGCTACGTGCGCCGGTTCGGTCTGATCCATCGCCGCCGCGTCTACCTCTCCGCCGACGGCACCACCTTCCGCGGCGAAGACGTGCTGGAAGGCCCGGGCGGCGGCAAAGAGACGGTGTTCACCGTCCGCTTCCACCTGCACCCGGACGTGCAAGTTTCGCTGGTGCCCGATGGCGCCTTGCTGCGCCTGCCCGGCGGCTCCGGCTGGCGCTTCCGCGCCGCTGGCGGCCTGCTGTCGTTGGAGGAAAGCGTGTACCTGGGCCGGCCCGGCGAGACCCGGCGCGCCGAGCAGATCGTGATTTCCGGATCGGCCGCGCCCACCGGCGCGATGGTCAAATGGGCTTTCGCCCGGGTCGAAGGAACTTAGTTCCGCTTCATCCCCGAGTGGGTGTCGTCCGAGAACACGAACAGTCCCGCTTCGAGCGGCGGATTGATTTGCGTGTCCGACAGCGCGACCACGGTGTTCAGGCCTTGGGCGTCGAGGACCACCCACTGGCGCAGCTCCAACGGCTTGTCCTGGAACACCAGGGTCAATGACCCTTCGCGCGGGCGGCCGGGATCGATCAGCGTCACACGCAGCACACCGGGATCGCGTGCCACAGACTGGGCAAATCCGTTCGCGGTGAAGTCGACGGTGCGTGCGAGCAGGGGCGCCAGCGGTGTCGCCCCCACCGGCCACGCCGTCACCTGGTCCAGTTCGCGGTCATAGAACACCAGGCGAATGCCGTCGGCGACGACTAGGGCAGGGGCCGGCGGGTCGTACTCAAACCGCAGCTTGCCGGGACGCGCGAGGTAGAACAGCCCCTCGGCGATCTCGCCCTTCGGGCCGATCTGGATGAACCGCGCCTTCATGGTGGTGATTCCGTTGAGGTACTGCTCGGCGCGCGCGACGTCGGCTTTGTCGGGCGCCGCTAGCTCCGCTCGTGCCGGAGCCGCCAACGTGGCGGCAACCGCAGCGGTGATCAGCTGCAGTGCGGTTCGGCGGGTGTGGGTCATACGCCGCCGCCGTTGGGCAACACTTCACGCTTGCCGACACGATCGGGGCCGCTGACAACACCTTCGGCCTCCATGCGTTCGATCAAGCGTGCGGCGCGGTTGTAGCCGATCTGCAAATGACGCTGGACGAAGCTCGTGCTGGCGCGCTGCTCGCGCAGCACGATCGAGACCGCTTGGTCATACAACTCGTCCGTCTCCCCGCCGCTGGCAGGGGCGCCGACGGCGTCGGGATCAACTTCCGGCTCGGCGGTGACTTCCTCCAGGTACGACGGCGAGCCCTGGCGCTTCAGCGCCGCGACCACGCGTTCGACTTCCTGGTCCGAGACGAATGGTCCATGCACGCGCTGGATGCGGCCGCCGGCCTCTAACAGCAGCATGTCGCCTTGGCCCAACAGTTGTTCCGCCCCCTGTTCGTTCAGGATGGTGCGGCTGTCGATCTTCGACGTGACTTGGAAGCTGATGCGGGTCGGGAAGTTCGCCTTGATGGTGCCGGTGATCACGTCCACTGACGGCCGCTGGGTCGCCATGATCAAGTGGATGCCGGCCGCGCGCGCCATCTGCGACAGGCGCTGGATCGCCGCTTCCACGTCCTTGCCCGCGACCATCATCAGGTCGGCCATTTCGTCGACGACGACGACGATGAACGGCATCGGTTCCAGTTCGAGCATCTGCTCTTCGTAGGTCGGCTCGCCGGTCGCCGGGTCATAGCCGGTCTGCACCGTGCGCTTGGGACGCTCGCCACTAGCGATCGCCTCAGCGATCTTTTCGTTGTAGCCCGCGACGTTGCGCACACCCAACCGCGACATCGAGCGGTAGCGGTTCTGCATCTCGCGCACGACCCACTTGAGCGCGACGACGGCCTTGCCCGGCTCGGTGACCACCGGCGTGAGCAAATGCGGGATGCCGTCATAGACCGAGAGCTCCAGCATCTTCGGGTCGATCATGATCAACCGGCACTGCGATGGGGTCAGCCGGTACAGCAGCGACAAGATCATCGTGTTGACCGCGACCGACTTGCCGGAACCGGTGGTGCCAGCGATCAGCAAGTGCGGCATGCGCGCGAGGTCGGCTACCACCGGCTCGCCGGCGATGTTCTTGCCGAGGGCCAGCGACAGGCGGCCCGAGGTGGTCTCGTACTCCGGCGTCGACAGCAGTTCCTTGAGGAACACCGTCTCGCGGTCGGCGTTGGGAAGTTCGATGCCGATGCGGTTCTGCCCCGGCACGACAGAGACACGGGCCGACAGGGCACTCATCGAGCGGGCGATATCATCGGCCAACCCGATCACGCGCGAGGTCTTGGTGCCGGGCGCCGGCTCCAGCTCATAGCGGGTGACCACCGGGCCCGGGTGGACAGCGGCGATCTCGCCATGGACGCCGAACTCTCCGAGGACGGTTTCCAGCAACCGTGCATTCTGCTCGAGCGCGGCATTGCTGACGCTTTGCGCGCGGCGGCCGGTGACCGCCTGCAGCAGCGACAGCGGGGGCAACTGGAAGCCCTCGTCGGTGCCCAGGTTTAGCGTCGGCTCGGCTTCGGCCTTGGCGCGCTTGCTGGTGCGGATCTTGGGCGAGACTTTGTTGACCACGCGTGGCGACTCTTCGGGCGTCGGCGGACGCACTGGAATGGCGGTACGACGGCGTTCGCGCAGCGGCGGGTCGCCGCGGCCGTTGTCCAGCAACTTCGGCTCGGCACGCAACGGCACCGGGGCCCATTGATCGCGAGCGGCGGATGCGCGCGCCACGATATTCGGGATCAAGCGCAACGGCAGCGAAGTGCTGGCGCGCACGATCGACAACGGCGCACCCGCGATCCGGCGCCAATCGCGCCAATGGAGGCCGAAGCTGGCGGCGATGGCCGCCAGCGCAAGCGCGCCCAGCAGGATCGCCCAAGCGAACGCCGGCACCTGGGGCGCAAACCGTTCGCCGAGTTCAGCAGTGTTACTATAGAGAAAACCGCCCAACACGCCGCCAAGGCCGCCAGGCAGGGGCAGGAACGCCGGTTTGGAGAATGACGCAGCGAGGCCTGCGGCGAACAACAGCGCGAATGGCACCAGGGTCAGCTTCAGCCAAACGCGCGGCAGGCCTTGGTGGGAAAACAAGCGCCATGCCCACGACGTGAGCAGGAACGGTACGAGCGCCGCCGCGAGCCCCAGGGTCTGCAGTAGGATGTCCGCGCTGTAGGCGCCAGGAAAGCCGACAATGTTGGCGGGGGCCTGCGACGAGGCATTGTTCCAGCTGGGGTCATCGGGGTGATAGCTCGCTAGCGCCACAGCCAGCAGCACGCCGGTAACGGCGAGCACTAGTCCACCCGCTTCGAGGGCACGGTGGCGCAGGAACTCGTGGGCTCCCTGCGGGAGCACGGCACGGCCGCGTTCGCGAATCTGTTCAGTCATCGGCCGCGGTCTTGCTCCGTCGCCTAGTCCATTCCCCCCGATTGTGCTTGCCGGTGGTGAACCCGGCGGTCGTATCAGATGCCGTTACGACAGCGTGGCGGCGATTCGCGCCACGGCATCGGCCGTGGCTGCCAAATCGTCCACCAGTGCCACGCGTACGTACGGCGCTCCCGGATTGTCCGGTCCTTCGCCGTAGCCCAGGTACGCACCCGGCATCACTCTCAGCGCGGCATCTGCCCAAAGCTGCCGCGCCGCCGCCTCACCATTTCTCACGTTCAACCACAAAAAGAACGTGCCGTCCGGCCGACGGAAGCCGAATCGGTTGCCGAGCGCCCGCTCGGCCTGGTCGAACTTCGCACGATACGAATCGCGCGTCTCAACCACGTGACGATCATCGTCCCACAATGCGGCCGACGCCGCCAGTACCGGAAGCGGCACTGTTGGCGCGCTATAGGCCCGGAAGCGCAAAAATTCAGCGATTGCCCGGGGATCCCCGGCGACAAACCCAGAGCGCAGGCCGGGAACGCTGGAGCGCTTGGACAGTGAGTGGAACACCAGCACGTTGTCGAACCCCCCAGACTCTTGGGCGCATACTTCTAGGGCGCCGATGGGAGCGTGGCGGTCGTAAATCTCGGCGTAGCACTCGTCGACCGCCAGGATGAACCCATATTCGCGCGCCAAGGCGATCAGGCGGCGCAAATAGGACGCGTCGGCGAACACCCCTTGGGGATTGGCCGGGGAGCACAGGTAGCACAGGGCGGTGCGCTCCAGCACCTCCCGGGGGAGTGAGAAATAGTCGGGTAGATGCCCGGATTCGGCCGTGGCCGGGACAAACACTGGTTCGCCGCCCGAGCCCACGGCCGCTCCCGCATACGCGACGTAGTAGGGATTGGGGAGCAACACCACCGGCCGGTGTTCGGATTGGGCCGGAACCACGACCTGGGCGATCAGGAACAAGCCCTCGCGGCTACCGGCAATCGGCGCCACGTTGGTCGTCGGATTGACGGTCCCGGGGATCAGGCGGTAGCGGCGCTCCAGCCAACTCGCGACCGCGCTCAGGAATTCGGCTGTGCCCTTCATGGGCGGATAGCGCCCCCAATCGGCCTGGCGGTCTTGGATGAGGCGTGCGACCGAGGCGGGAAACGGGTGACGTGGCTCGCCCAGCGCGAAATCCAGCACCTTGCGGTTCGGCGCGGGGGTAACGCCCGCTAGCAGCAGGTCGAGGCGGCGGAACGGGCCGTCGCCGAGCGCGGCTAGGCGCTGGTTGAGGGTCGCATTCGCGGTGTGAGTAGGAACGGGCCGGGGCCCTGCGCCGGTCATCCGCGGAACATATGGCTGGCACGGGCAAAAAGGAAGGCGCTGAAGGTCTGTGCCGCTCAAACGAAACGGGCCGGGCAATTGTGCCCGGCCCGCCGCCATGGGGATCGACTTAGAAGGCTTAGACGACGCTTTCGCCGTGTAGAGAGATATCCAGTCCTTCGCGCTCTTGGGTTTCCTCGACACGGATGCCGATGGTCGCCTTGAGCACGAACAGGATGATCCAGCTCGCGACACCGCTGTAGAGCAGGGTGACGATGACGCCATAGGCCTGCTTCATCACTTGGCCGGCGTTGCCTTCCAGCAGGCCTCCGGTTCCACCGATCGCCTCCACGGCAAACACGCCGGTGAGTAGCGCGCCGACGATACCGCCGACCGCGTGGACGCCGAAGGCATCCAGCGAGTCGTCGTAACCGGCCGCACGCTTCAGCCATGAAGCGGCCCAGAAGCACACCACGCCGGCGGCGATGCCGATGATGATCGCGCCGCCAGGGCCGACGTAGCCGGACGCCGGGGTGATGGCGACCAGGCCGGCAACTGCGCCGGACGCCGCACCGAGCACGCTTGGCTTCTTGTTCACCAGCCACTCGGCGAACATCCAGCCCATCAGTGCCGCGGCCGTGGCGATTTGCGTCACTGCCATGGCCATACCAGCGCGGCCGTTGGCGGCCCCCGCCGAACCGGCGTTGAAGCCGAACCAGCCGACCCACAGCAACGCCGCGCCCACAACCGTGTACGTGACGTTGTGCGGAGACAGGTTTTCCTTGCGGTAGCCGATGCGCTTGCCGAGCATCAGTGCCGCCACCAAGCCGGCGATGCCGGCGTTGATGTGAACAACCGTGCCGCCAGCGAAATCAAGCACGCCGGCGCTGCCCAGGAAGCCGCCGCCCCACACCCAGTGGGCGACCGGCGAGTAGACCAGAATGGACCACAGGCCAGTGAACCACAGCAGTGCAGAAAACTTCATACGCTCCGCCATCGAGCCGACGATGAGCGCCGGGGTGATGATTGCGAACGTCATCTGGAAGCAGACGAACACGCTTTCCGGAATAGTCGGTGCGAGCGAGTGGGTGGTGGAGAGAGTCATCCCAGCCAACATGAACCCGCCCATCCCACCGAGCAGGCTGCCACCTTCGGTGAACGCGAGGCTGTAGCCCACCACGGTCCAGATCAGCGTGACCAAGGCAGTGATCGCAAGACTCTGCATCACCGTAGCAAGCACGTTCTTTTTGCGGACCATGCCGCCATAGAACAATGCCAAGCCCGGAATGGTCATCATGAGCACGAGCGCCGTGGACGTCAGCATCCACGCGGTGTCGCCGCTGTCGAGTTTCGGTTCGTCGGCGGCAAACGCCGGGGCCGCCGCGAGCAGCACCCCCGCCCAACCTAGGGCAGGAAGCACCCGCGACATTCGATTCGTAATACCGTTCATGGGTCCCTCCTAGAGCGCTTCCGAACCGGTCTCGCCGGTACGGATGCGGATCGCTTCGCTGAGTTCGTAGACGAAGATCTTGCCGTCACCGATTTGCCCGGTCGCGGCTGCCTTCTGGATCGCTTCGACGGTGCGTTCGGCAAGCTCGTCCGGAACCGCAACCTCGACTTTGATCTTGGGAAGGAAGCTCACTTCGTATTCGGCACCGCGGTAGATCTCGGTATGACCCTTCTGCCGCCCGAAACCGCGCACTTCACTGACCGTTAATCCACTCGCGCCGATGGCGATGAGCGCTTCACGCACCTCGTCGAGCTTGAATGGCTTAATTACAGCCATGACGTATTTCATGGCGCTCTCCTCTATGGCGCCGCGGACTGCTCCGTCGGCAATGTTTGTCGCGCCGCCATACTTCAAGTGTCGTGCCGCGGCACGCCGGTTTGCAGAAGATTCTCGGAGACCCGCAGAATCCATGGGTGGAATGAACCCTCCGGACCCAGGCCGGGCCCCCGCAATCAAATCTCCCAACCGGTCAGTGAACAAATAGTGGGCATATTTCCAATAATTGCTCAATTCACAGGCTTCGCACAAATGGTGGACTTGGCGAGTGCCCAGGGGGCAGGCTGGGGCGCATGAACGAGGCCAAGACGCTCGGTATTCCGACCTACGATGTTGCGGTTGCCGGCAGCGGATTTGCTGGCTTGGCGCTGGCCGCGGCTTTGGCGAAGGCGGGGCTGGCCGTTCTCGTCGCCGACCCGGCGAGCGCGGAGACGTTGACGGCGCAGGGCTATGACGGCCGCGCCTCGGCGATGGCGCTGGCGAGCATCCGGCTGTTGCGCGAACTCGATGCCTGGGACGACGGCAATTCGCAACCAATTCAGGACATCCGGGTCTCTGACGGTGAGTCGTTGATGTTTGTGCACTATGACTCGCGCCGTCTCGGCGGCGAGCCGTTCGGCGCACTGATTGAAAACCGGTTTTTGCGCGCGCGCTTGTTTTCTGCGGCGACCGCTGCCGGTGCGACGGTGCGCGGCGGGACGGGGATAGCCCGGGTCGTGCCCGACGCATTCGGCGCTGAAGTCGTATTGAGCAACGGCGACCGAGTACGGGCGCGATTGGTGGTGGCCGCCGACGGCGCCCGTTCCGGATTGCGCACCATGGCCGGGATCGGTGTGCGCGGGTGGCGCTATCGCCAGACGGGCATTGTCCTGACCGTTGCCCATGAACGTCCTCACGGCGGCATCGCGCATGAACGATTCCTGCCGAACGGACCGTTCGCGATTCTGCCGCTGCCTGGCAACCGGTCGTCGCTGGTGTGGACCGAGCGCGAGGACACCGCGCCCGCCATTTTGGCGCTAAGTCCCGACCGGTTCCTGGAAGAACTCCGCGCGCGCTTTGGGGATTTTCTGGGCGATGTCACGGTGACGGGTCCCCGATGGCACTATCCATTGGCGTTGCAACAGGCCCAGCGCTACACGGCGGATCGGCTGGTGCTGATCGGCGACGCGGCCCACGTGATGCACCCGATCGCGGGGCAAGGTTTGAACCTGGGGCTGCGCGATGTGGCGGCGCTGGCTGAAGTTGTCGTGGATGCAGCACGTCTCGGCCTCGACTTCGGGGCTGCGGACGTGCTCGATCGCTATCAGCGCTGGCGGCGCGCCGATTCGCTGACCCTGCTGACGGTGACGGATTCGTTGAATCGATTGTTCGCGACGGACTTTGCGCCAGTGCGCATGGTCCGCGACATCGGGCTTGGCGTGGTGAATCAGATCGAGCCGCTGAAGCGGTTGCTGTCGGCCCATGCACAGGGAACGGTAGGCAAGCTGCCTCGCCTCAACGCAGGCCAACCCCTTTAGGGATCGCGGCTCAGTCCGTGGCCGGCGAGGGCTCGTAGGTACTCGTCCCACAACTCGGTTTGGCGTTCGCCCAACTCGCGGAGATAGGCCCACGTGTACAAGCCGGTGTTGTGGGTGTCGTCGAACTGAATGCGGATCGCGTAGTGGCCGACCGGCTCCAGGCCGAGGAAGCCGACATGCCTGCGGCCTGCGACGATGCGCTTGGGGCCGCCGTGGCCTTTCACTTCGGCAGATGGGCTCTCCACCCGCAGCAGTTCAGCCGGCAACTCAAACTTGGCGCCATCGGCAAACGCGACATCGAGGAACTTGTCGGCGCGGCGCATCCGCAATTCGGTGACTCGCAGGCGCGCACCACCGTCGGTGGCGGTCATTGGGCCGCGGCGCCGTCGAGGCTGCGTGCTTCTTCGACCAGCATGATAGGGATGCCGTCACGGATCGGGTAAGCAAGCCGCGCCTTGTCGCTGATCAGCTCCTGGCGCGCAACGTCGTAGCGCAGCGGACACTTGGTGAGCGGGCACACCAGGATTTCGAGAAGCTTCGGGTCGACGGCGGCAGTCTCAGTCATCGCTGCTACTGCAGGGTGCCCGCGGACTTCCCGCCGCTCTTAGCGTCGAGGTCAAGGAGGGCATTGAGTATGCTGGCTCGTTCTCTGAGGGACGGGGCTTCCAGCAGCGCCTGCTTCTCGCGCGGTGCGAATGGGCACATCATCGACAGGAGGTTGACTACCACAGGTGCCGGAAGTTTCTCCAGGCCGTCCCAGTCGGTGCTATAGGCGTGTGAACGGAAGTACGTGCGCAGCGAGGCCAGCAGGTCCGGCGCATCGAGCGCGGCGGGGTCTTCTTCCTCGAGGTCGTCTGCGAACCGGTCGAAGCGCACCGAGGCACGGCGATAGCCGGCGCCGTCCAACGGCAACTCTTCTACGATATCAAACCGGCACACGCCGTTCAGGGTCACAAAACGGCGGCCATCGGGCGCTTCGGTTTCATTGGCAATGCGACCGACGCAACCGACCCGGAAGATCTTCGGATTGGGTCCGTCGTCCATCGGCTGGACCATGCCGATCAGGCCGTCGTCGCTCTCGGCATCTTGGAACATCGCTGTGTAGCGGGGCTCGAAGATATGCAGCGGCAAGTTGCCGTGGGGCAAAAGCAGGGCGCCCGCCAGCGGGAACAGCCGCAGCGTGCGGGGTAGGGTGTCGGCGTGGACGATGGTCACGTGAACAGAAGCGACGACAAGCGGCGCCGGCCGGAAATGGTCAACTCGTCCTTCGCCCCAAACGCTTCGAACAACGTCACGAGCTGCTTGCGCGCGGCTTCCTCGTTCCACGCGCGGCTGCGCCGAACGATTTCGAGTAGGTTGTCTACCGCCTCACTGCGCAGGCCGGCCCCGACCTGCGCGAGGGCGAGGTCAAAGCGCGCCTGGTGATCGGCGGGGTTGGCTTGCACCTTTGCGGCGAGGCCATCGACTTCGCTGGCCGGCTTCGCGTTTTCCTTCAGCGACAACGCTGCTTCGGCGGAGCGCACGGCGGCATCGTTGGCCTTGTCGGGCGGAACTAACCTGAGGGTCTGGCGCGCCAGTTCAAGGTCGCCGGTGTCGATGTAGCAAAGGGCGAGGCCAGCGAGCGCCGTGGCGTTGCCGCTCTCGGTACTGACCACGTGGCCATACAACTGCGCGGCGGCGGCGAGGTCGCCATCGGTGCGCGCCGCGTCGGCTTCGGCCAGAATCTCCTCGGTGGGCGTGGGTCCGACTTCGCCGCCGATCAGGGTGGCGACGAATTCCTTCACTTGGCTTTCCGGGAGTGCGCCGATGAAGCCATCGACCGGCTGCCCGTTCTTGAATGCGTATACCGCGGGGATCGACTGAACCCGTAGCTGCCGGGACAGTTCTGGGCTTTCGTCGACATTGATCTTAACTAGGCGGACAGCACCGCGAGCGGCGGTGACCACCTTTTCCAGGATCGGCCCAAGGGTCTTGCACGGGCCGCACCACGGCGCCCACAGGTCGACAATCACCGGCACCTCGCGCGAGGCATTGATGACGTCGGCGACGAACGTCGCTTGCGAGCCGTCCTTAATGATCGGAGCGGCGGTGGCGGCAGCCGGCGGGGTTCCCGCCGAGGTCATGGGTACAGGTTCGTTCATGAGGCTTCCCGATGCGCCGGACGACCGGCTTGCGACCGTAACATGGTGCGGATAGCGGCCGCCATCAACCCCGCGGACCGCGGGGCCGGTGTCTAGTTGGGCTGCTCGGCGTAGGCTGCCGTTGCCTCGAGCACAATCTGGAGTGCCCCGGTCATTCGCGGCAAGAGTTCGGCAACCGGTGCGCCGCTACGCGCACCCGATTCCACTGCGCCGGCGGCCTCCATGAGCTCGGTCGCCTGAATGTAGGATGCGCTGCCCCGCAAGGTGTGGGCAATCCGGCCGAGGCGATCGGCATCGCCTGCCGCCTCCGTTAGGTCGTCCGGCAGGGTTCGATACTGGCGGTGGAACATGCCAAGCAATCCTGCGAACCGCGCCTCGCTGAACCCGAAGTTGGCAATTGCCTCCCGCACCGCGATCCCAGGCAAGCTGTCGGGCAGTCCGGCCGGGGGCGCAGCGGCTGCTGCTACTGCAACTTGGGTGGTGGGCGTCGGAGGCGTCCTCGCCCACCGCTTGACTGCTGCGGTAAGGCGCTTGGCCGAGATCGGCTTGGTCAGATACTCATCCATTCCCGCGGCTAGGCAACGCTCGCGCTCCTCGCCGAGGCTATGCGCCGTCATGGCGAGCATCGGCAATTGGTCGTTTGGCACCGAGCGGCGAATGATGGTGCACGCAGTGATACCGTCCATTTCAGGCATCTGCAGGTCCATCAGCACCAAGTCGTGGCCCGCGGGATTCTGCGCGATGGTGCCGACTGCTTCTCGGCCGTTATTGGCAATGTCGACGATCGCGCCGGCCGCGCGCAGCATCTCGGATGCGACCTCCTGATTCATCGGGTTGTCCTCCACCAGCAGCACGCGCACACCGTCGATCCGCGCCGGCGCGCCGAACGAGGTGTCCTGCGTGGACGGATCGGCACCACCCCGCAGGAGGGTGCGCAGCCGGAACGGGTTGACCGGCCGCGGGAGCAACAGCTGGTTCTGGACGCCGAACCCGGATTCATTGGCGTCGGACGTGATTTGGATGAACCGCGCCACCGGGAGCGCCTGTTGGATTTGGGCCGCGCCGACGCTCCCCAGCGTCATGTCGTAGATGACGACATCGAACGGCGTGCGCGCGCCGGCCGCCGCGGCGACGGCGGCCTCGACCGAGTCGACAGCTATGCACCGCGAACCGAGCTCTTCCAGATCGGCGGTCAGGTGCCGCCGACTACGTTCCACTCACTTGGGCCAGCAGCACGCTGGTGTGGATCGGCGATGGCGCAATGGCAGATGCAGCTGTCGCAACCTCGATGGTGAACCAGAAGGTGCTGCCTGACCCCGGGTTGCTGGTGACGCCGATTTCGCCGCTCATCATCTCGACTACCTGACGCGAAATTGCCAGGCCAAGTCCAGTGCCGCCGAAGCGACGTGTCGTCGACGCATCGGCCTGCTGGAACGGCTGGAACAGCTTGGAGAGCGTTTCCGGTGTCATGCCGATACCTGTGTCGGTCACGGTAAAACGCAATTTCCGCCCCCCGGTGGCGGACTGCGCCCATTCGACGCGTACGGCGACTTCGCCCGCGGCCGTGAACTTCACAGCGTTGCCCGTTAGGTTGACGAGCACTTGCGTGAGGCGGACCGAATCGCCCACCAGGAGATCGGGGACATCCGGTGCTACCGAGAACCAGAAATCGAGGCCGCTATCGGCTGCCTTGAGGCCGACGACGGCGCCGACGCGGGTCAAAATCTCTTCGAGGGAGAACTCGGCGAACTCGAGTTCGAGCTTGCCGGCTTCGACCTTGGAGAAGTCCAGGATGTCGCTGATGAGGTCGAGCAAGAACTGTCCAGACCCACGAATCTTCAGCAAGTAATCGCGCTGCTTCGGCGTTAGCGCGGTGTTGAGCGCGAGATCGCTGAAGCCGATCACCGCATTGAGCGGTGTGCGAATCTCATGGCTCATGTTGGCCAGGAACTCACCCTTAGCGCGGGCGGCGGCGATCGCTTCGTTGCGGGTCTCGCGGATCTGCTCCTCGTGGCGCTTACGGTCCGTCACGTCGATTGCGGCGAAGTAGATCAGCTGGTCGTCGGGGATCGGCGCCGCCATGAACAGGCCGGTTCGGACCTCACCGTCCTTGCGGACAAAGCGCGCTTCGATGTCCCGTTTAGCCTCGCCGAACACGACAGTGTGCCCGAGGAGTTCCATGACCCGAGCGCGGTCATCGGGGTGAGTCAGACCGCCGCGGGGGAGCTCCATCATTTCGGCGGCGCTGTATCCGAACATGTCAACCCATGCAGGGTTCACTGTGCGATAGCGGCCGTCGTAATCCATTGTCGCCAGAGCGGTCAGCGAGATGTTGAAGAAGTTCTCGACCTCGCGTTGCAGGTGGCGGCGTTCGGTCGCGTCCAGCAGCAACGTGTAGTAGCCCAACACCTCGCCGCCCGGCGAAAGCCGCGGCACGTTGATGCCCTCCACGTAGCGTGTGGTGCGATCCGCAAAGTGGAACGATCCGGCGAACGACGAGGTCTTGCCGCGCAGGGCGTCATCAACCGCGGCTTTGGTTCCCTCGGTCAGTTCGCGGCCGAATACGGGCGCGGCGAATGCGCCGACGATGCTCTTGGCCGGCCGCGCCATCCAATCGGCAGTGGTTCGATTGGCGAACTGAATGCGCTGGTTGGCGTCGACGTATGTGATCATCGCGGGCAGCGCATCGGCCACCAAGCGCAGGCGTTCTTCGCTATCGCGCAGTTCTCGGGTGCGCGCCTCGACCTTCTGTTCCACTTCACGGTTGCGGGTACGTGCGGCTTCAATCGCGCGCGCAAGCAGAGCGGCAAGCAGGAGCACGGCGCCGGCCGACATGGGTGGGCTCAATGTCTCGGCACGGGTAACTACCGTCGCGGACGGCCGCAGGAGAACCGCCCACTGACGACTACCCACGTTGAAGGCAACGCTCAGGAAGGTGCCGGTGTGCGCCTCCGACTCAGTCAGAGGCGCGATTGGCACGCTGCGCGTCGGAGACGGCCGGAAGGCGAGCAAGCGTTCGTCGCCGGTGGCGCTGAGATCATAGAGGTAGACATCCTCGCCCAGCGGAAGCGCGAGGTCTGCCAGACGCTCCTCGAGCAGCGCAGGCAGATCGAACACGCCGACTACGAGACTCGTCATGGAGCGGAATACATCGTCGTAGGCGCCGCGCCGCTCGACCGTAAGGATCGGCGCGTAAACGAGGACCCCGAACCCGCTGCCGTTGGCCAAGGCGATCTTGCCAGTGACGGCGGGGCGCCCGGTGTTGGCCGCGCTAAGGATGACTGACCGGCGTTCGGGGTCCGCGAACGGGTCGAAACCTGGGTTCGAGAACGAGGGCGGATCGATGTACAGCGAAGGATAGTAAACCTCGCGCCGGGGCGCGGTGACCTGGCCGTTCGGGGTGCGGTCGCGGATCTCGAAATCGGTCAGCCCGGCGGCGCGGGCGCGCTGGACGAAGTCTGCGCGGTCGTCGTCCAGCACGCGGGGCAACCAACTGAGTGTCTGGATGCCCGGAAACCTCGCCCGCAGGCGGCTCGCGAATGCAGCGAACTCCTCGCGCGAAACGCTCGCTGTGCCGTGGAAGAAGTCCACGACCCCCTGCGATTTCATCGCTATAACGGGCGAAAGCGCCGATTATGCTTTCTGCGGAATTCCGCGCCGGAATCGCAAAGCGGTCACTGATGGTAAGGGTTAGGTAGTTTTGACGCGCTGTGAATGACGCTGCAGCGACCGCCAACCCAACCAGCAGAATTGCCGCGGGAGCGAAGTGTTCACGCGTGAGGGTGCGGACGCGTTCCAAGAGGGGCGGGCGTGCGCCCTGGGCTTCCGGCCATGGACCTTGAGTCATGCCTTCGACATTATTGCAGCTTCGGCCGGTTGCAACGTCTCATAGTGCCAGGAGGTCCGCCGAGTGAGTCGATCACAAACGTACCGGTTCCTGGTGGTGGACGATGACGCGATCGCGGCCAGTGCGATTTCCGCGATTCTTACGGATGCTGGCCACACGGTGGAGACGCTGACCAGCGGGCGCGACGTACTCGAGCGCATGCTGGCGTCCCCGCCGGATTGTATTCTGCTTGATCTGATGATGCCCGGCGTCGACGGCTATGAGCTGTGCGCCGCCATCCGCGCCAAGCCGCAGTTCGACCGGACGCGTGTGTTGGTGGTTTCCAGCAAGTCCTACGACTTCGACCGCCGGCGCGCGCGCGAACTGGGCGCCGACGGCTATCTGGCCAAGCCTGTGCGCAAAGACGTCCTCCTGGCGGAGATCGCCCGCATCTTGGAAGACGCCCTGGCGCTGCGCTATTGGGGCGTGCGTGGCACGTTGCCAGTGCCAGGTCCGCGGGCGCAGCGATACGGCGGCAACACGTCGTGCGTGACCCTTTCGTTTCCTTCCGGCGCACTGTTCATCTTCGATGCTGGGACCGGCATCAAAGCCTTGTCGGACCACCTGATGGAGGACGGCAAGGCACGCCGCAAAGGCCACATCTTTATTTCGCACCCGCACTGGGACCACATCAATGCGATCCCATTCTTCGGGCCGCTCTATGTGCCAGGCAACGAATTCGAAATTCTAGGCGCGGCGCATGGTGGCACCTCGGTGCGCGAGATGATCTCGGCGCAGATGGACGGAATCTACTTCCCGGTGACGATCCGCGAATTCGGTGCGCGCGTGTATTTCCGCGACTTGCGGCAGGAGTCGATCGAGGTTGAGGGCATTCCGGTGCGCACGATGTTGCTCAATCACCCGGGCCAATGCCTGGGCTACCGCATCGACTATGGTGGGCGCAGCGTGTGTTATGTGACCGACCACGAGCTCTATCCGGTCGGGCACCCGGGCCGCGATCCGCGTTACGTAGCCGAGCTGGTCGAATTCGTGCGCGGCACCGACTTATTGATCACCGACGCCTGTTACACCGACGAGGAATACGTGCGTAAGGAAGGCTGGGGTCATTCGGCGATTACCGAAGTCGCTGACTTTGCCCACGCGGCCCAAGCCAAGGTCCTGCACCTATTCCATCATGATCCAGCCCAGAGCGACGACGATATCGACGCGAAGCTACACACCGCAGAGGCACGGCTGCGCTCGCTTGGGTCGACCACAGTCGTGGCGGCGCCGGCCGAAGGCGAAGTGTTCGAGCTCTAGTAGCGGGTTCAGCGGCCTGTTGCGGCCAACAGAAATCCGCCATCGCTTGCCACCACGCTTGCAAAGCAGATTTCGGCGGGTATCATCCGCGCCTTACGAAAGCCGCCCGGACAAGGGTGGCCTGGGGTGCGGGAGTAGCTCAGGGGTAGAGCACAACCTTGCCAAGGTTGGGGTCGAGGGTTCGAATCCCTTCTCCCGCTCCAGATTTCGTAATAAAATCAAGGCGTTATAAAAACGCTGTTTTCTCAAGAAGCCTTCGAACAGGATATACGGATCGTATACGGATATCCGAGTTCGGAGGTTTTCCTTGGGAAGAACGGGGGCACTTGAACCCGCATCGGTAGCTGCTTCTGCACCGAATCGCCGAGATCACCTCGGTAGGAACGTCCTAGACGGCAAGTTTTTCAAGGACGGAGCGATCTATCTGTTCCGCCGTTCGGACTACAAAAAGCCGATTTGGTTCTGTCGGGTGAAGGTTCCGAGCGTCAGGGGTTACATCTGGCGAAGCACCCGAACGACGGACGAACACGCAGCATTCAAGTTTGCTGACGATCTCTACAACCACACCCTCGTTAGGGCGCTTGGTGGTGAGAATCTGAACTCGAAAAAGGTTGGCGTGGCGCTCTCGGCGTATGCGAAGCGCCTTGAACCTGACAGCAAGCGGCTTTCGACGCACAACCGAATCCTGCTGATCAAGCGGATTGAACCGCTCATCGGCTCAAAGACGTTCGAGCAACTCGACACCTCTCTGATCTCCCAACTGTTCGATGATCTCAGAACCCAATCTCGTGGTGGGAAGCTGTCTCCGAACACGGTCAAACGGATCAGTTCTGACCTGAAGCACTTCCTCACGTGGGCGGTTGAAGAGGGGTATCTCGGTCAACTCCCTCGGTTTCCTCGACTAGCGGGCACCGCTGACAGGCGACCGCACTTCGACGCCAAGGATTGGGCGAAGCTAACTCGGTACCTCAGGGAGTTTGTGAAGGTCACCAACCGTTCGACCCGCAGGGATCGGACGATGCTGACGAACTACGTGCTGATTCTTGCCAACACGGGCATTCGAGTTGGCGAGGCAAGGACCCTGAAGTGGCGAGACATCGCTGAAGTTGGCGGGAGCCGTGAGGGGGAAACCAACATTGTCCTCAACGTGACGGGCAAGACAGGTCCCCGAGAGGTCGTTTCCAGGACCTCCGATGTGAAAATCCACTTCAAGCGCATTCACGACATGCGAATTGAAGAACTGACGACAAAGGACAACCCGAATCCAGATCTCGACACGGACGGGTTCGTCTTTTGCCACAAAGACGGTTCGCCCGTTGGGAGTTTCAAAGGGTCGTTTCAGGCGCTCTTACGAGCGGCGGGTGTTGAGAAGGACACCCACGGTCACAGCCGAACCCTCTACTCGCTAAGGCACACCTACGCCACGTTCCGCCTGCAGCAGGGGGTTCATCAGTTCATCCTGGCAAGGAATATGGGAACCTCCGTGGCGATGTTGGAGCAGTACTACGGTCATACCTCCAACATTGCTTCGGCAGATGAACTGACCAAGCAGGGCAAGCGCTCCTCAACGGGCAAGTCGTCCTCGTTGAGCTGGCTGAAGTAGCGTGGACCTTTATCCCGAGTGACAGGACGGTCGGCACATCAATCAACTGATGGGGTGTGCCGATGGAACTCAAATTTGTTGCGTCAATCCGACCCGCAGCGGTGAGTGCTGCCGTTCAGCGTCGTCAGCGGCTGATTCGGAAGATCGATCAGCAGGTCATGTACGTCCGTGAAATGATTCAGGGAGGTACGCCTCGTGCGGCGTGGGCATGGATGGATGAAGCTGGCAGCTACTTCGTTCCGATCAAGTACGGGCGCCAGCAGATCGAACTGAAGAAGGGGATGTTCTCAATTCAGTGCAAAGACCTCGATGAGTGCGAACACGCTCTATGCACGATCCGAGCGATGGTCCTGGTGGGCGACTACGACGCTCAGTTGGCGAAGGTGTCGACCGCAATTCGCAAGCGGTTCCAGGGCGAATAAGGAATTTCTCTAGTTGATCGGGCGAGACGGAGCCGCAGGAAATCGTCATTCGCTGGATGGACGCTAGCTAGGGCTCACGCTTACGCCCCCGCGGGCGTACAGTTCCACCCATGATCAAAGCATTCCTATTGGCGTTGATGCTTGCCGCCAGCCTCGCGGGCGCTGCGGTGGCTGGCCCGTTCGAGGATGGCGAGGCGGCTTACGACAAGGGCGACTACGCGACGGCGCTGCGCCTTTGGCGCCCACTTGCGGATCAGGGACGTGCCAGCGCCCAGTACAATCTGGGGGTCATGTACTACAACGGCCTAGGCGTCCCGCAGGACTACGCCCAAGCCGTGGCCTGGTACCGCAAGGCTGCGGATCAGGGCAATGCCAACGCCCAGTCCAATCTGGGGGTCGCGTACGAGCGCGGTCAAGGTGTCCCGCAGGACTACGCCCAAGCCGTGGCCTGGTCCCGCAAGGCTGCGGACCAGGGACATGCCAGCGCTCAGCACAATCTGGGGGTCGCGTACGAGCGCGGTCAAGGTGTCCCGCAGGACTACGCCCAAGCCGTGGCCTGGTACCGCAAG
>CANKGV010000018.1 GCA_947481575.1 Alphaproteobacteria bacterium | reverse complement strand
GCGCGCCGACCGCGCCGCGGACCTTCCCGACAGCCCGCCCGAGCAATAAACGGTCACGCAGTAAGGCCCCCCTCGGGGGGCCTTACTGCCATCAGCAGTGATGCACTTTTGCTCCGGCGCACCGATGCATTTTTACTCCGGCGTTGACAGGTCGGCGATTGGCCGTCCAAGTTGGTGGCGCCGGTCGTCTCGGAAACGCTCCTGCCGACCACGGTCGAGGACGCAGTGGCACAGGCCGTCAGCGGGCACCCCTCGCTGCGCGCGGCGGCCGACAACATCCGTTCGCTGGAGTCGGACCTGCGCGCCGCGGGCGCGCCGTTCCTCCCGCGCGTAACGTTCGACGTGACCGGCACCCGCAACAACAACGACGGCGGCGCGGTCGGTCCGGGCGGCGATGTCACCGCGATGGTCACGATGACCTACAACCTGTTCCGCGGCGGCGCCGACAAGGCGCAGGTGGAAGGTGCCAAGGCGCTGCTGGCCGAGGGCAAGCTGCGCCTCGACGAACAGCGCCGCACCATCGAGCAAAGCGTCCGAGTTGCCTTCAACGCATTCACGCAGGCCAAGCAGCGGTTGCCGCAGCTGGAGGACGCCGCGAAGGGCACGGCCCAAAACCGCGAAGCGTTCCAGGGCAAGTTCGACCTCGGCCAGCAGACCCTCATCGACCGGCTGACCGTCGAAGACCAGTATTTTCAGGCTAACGGCGCCTATACCGCGGCCAAGTTCGCCGTATTGATCGGCCACTATCAGGTTCTTGCTTCGCTCGGCCGGTTGCGCACCGCGTTCTGACGCTTTTTCAGCAAAGGGTTCTGGCGGTGATTCCGGCGGCATATTATGTTTCGCGCCCTGCTCCCGGGCAGGCTCGATTGACCAAGGAGACAAGATTTCCCATGAGGGCAGCGCAACTTCTGTTCGGCATTGTCGTCGCAGGTGTGATCGTCGGCGGCGGCGCGTTGGCGTATGCCATGCGCTACGGTGCGATCGACCCGATCACCCCGCCCAACCCAAGCACCTTTGACCGCGCGACGGTCGACAAGGGCAAGACGCTGGCGCTACTCGGCGACTGCGCGGTTTGCCACACTCGTCCGGGCGGCGATCCGTTCTCTGGCGGCCTGCCCCTGAAGTCGCCCTACGGCATCATCTACACGACTAACATCACGCCCGATCCGGATACGGGCATCGGCAAGTGGTCCGAGGTTGCCTTCAAGCGCGCGATGCGCGAAGGCATCGACAATGAAGGCCACTACCTTTACCCCGCATTCCCCTACGACCGTTTCACCAAGACGACGGACGAGGACATTCACGCCCTCTATGCGTTCTTGATGAGCCAAAAGCCGGTGAAGTACGAAGCGCCGGAAACCGCCCTGGCGTTCCCCTATGGCATCCGTCTGGGCGTCGCGGCGTGGAACTTCCTGTACCTGAAGCAGGGTCCAGATGCGCCCGATGCCTCCAAGGACGCGGCGTGGAACCGTGGCCGCTACATCGTTGAGGGCTTGGGCCATTGCGGCTCGTGCCACTCGCCGCGCAACTTCATGGGCGCGGAGATTCTCGCGAAGGTCTACCAGGGCGGCGACGCCGAAGGGTGGGCGGCGCCCGCGCTCGGCACCCACTCGCTCGCAACCATCGGCTGGAACGAAGCCGCGTACGTCAACTACCTGATCGACGGCTGGGACAAGAACCACGGTGTCACCGCCGGTCCGATGACGCCGGTCATCAACGACCTCGCCGAGGTCAATGAGGACGAGGTCTACGCGATCGCCAAGTACCTCGCATCGCTCGGGACCCCCGCAGGTGCCAAACCGGCAGAGCAGGTCTACGCGGCAGCGAAGGAAAAGGAATACGGAGCGGTAACCCCGCCGCCGACCATGAAGGATCCGGCGGCCCAACGCGGCCAGGCGATATTCGGCCGCCTATGCGCCAACTGCCACAAGGCCGGCGGCACACCGGTGCCGATGGCGCTCTACAGCACGGTCGTCGGACCGAACCCGTCGAACCTGATCCATGTGATCATCGACGGCGTGCGGCCGCCCAAGGGCGCGCGCGACAAATCGATGCCCGCGTTCGGCGCCTCGGTCACCGATGCCGACATCGCCGACCTAGCCACCTACATCCGGGCGCAGTTCACCGATCGCCCGGCGTGGACGGACATCGCTGCCAAGGTGGCGGAGGCTCGCGCCCCCAAGCCCTAAGACCGGGCGGTGGGGATAACCCGCCGGCCATCGAACCCCAGGCAAGCCGCCGCCGAAGCACCTTCGGCGGCGGCTTCGCTTTCAGGGGTAGCTGCCGTAGCGATCGTGCACCCACACCGAACCGTTGTGCCCATCGGAATATAGGGCCCTCGCCGGCCACCGCCGGGCCCGCTGCTGCCCCCGCCAAACGGCCCGGAGACCGGCTCGGCGCAAGGCTTTTCCAGGCAATTCAAATCCGCGTTATCGGGCACTGGTTTTCCGGTTGTGTCCAATTGTCGCACGTCCTATACGGGGCTTACGGCGGAATTTACCGGCCGGCGGGACGTGGGCTGTCCATCCTGGCAACCCCTCGCGGTCGCGGTTTCCGTTGTTGGAGAGGGAGGTTACCGCTCATGGCATTGAATCTTAATGTCAACGGGAAGGCCTATTCGGTTGATGTTGAACCCGAGACCCCGCTGCTGTGGGTGATCCGGGACAGCATCGGGCTGACCGGGACGAAATTTGGTTGCGGCATCGCGAAGTGCGGTGCGTGCACCGTTCACATCGACGGCGCTGCGGCGAAGTCGTGCAACACCGCTGCTTCGGCCGCGGTTGGCAAGAACATCACCACCATTGAGGGCCTGTCGGCCGACAGCAAGCACCCGGTTCAGGTTGCTTGGACTGAAATCGACGTCCCGCAGTGCGGCTACTGCCAGTCGGGCCAGATCATGGCCGCGGCAGCTCTGCTGTCGAAGAACAAGCGTCCGACCGACGCCGACATCGACGCGGAGATGTCCGACAACGTTTGCCGTTGCGGCACGTATCAGCGCATCCGGCAGGCGATTCACCGCGCCTCCGAGCTGGCGTAAGGGGAGGACAGTCAATGACTCATTTGGACATCACTCGCCGTAACTTCATCGTGTCCACTGCCGCAGCCGGCGGTGGCATGATGCTCGGCTTCTACCTGCCCAGCGCAGCGCAGGCCGCGAACATCGCCAACAACCCGTGGGAGCGTCCCACCGCGAAGGACGGCCAGGAAGTCAACGCCTGGCTCGTGATCGACCCGGATGGCACCGTGACCATCCGCGTTGCTCAGTCCGAAATGGGCGAAGGCGTGTTCACCTCCATGCCGATGCTGGTAGCCGAAGAGCTCCAGGCCGACTGGAAGGCGATCAAGGCCGAATACGCCGACGCCAACCGCCACATCAAGCAGAACAACATCTATCAGCGCATGTCGACGGGCGGCTCGAGCGCCGTTCGTTCTTCGCGCGTCTACCTGCAGCAAGCCGGCGCTTCGGCGCGCGAGCGTCTGAAGGAAGCCGCTGCGAAGGATTGGGGTGTGACCCGTGACCAGGTCACCGCCAAGGACAGCGTGTTGACGGCGGGCACCAAGCGCGGCACGTACGCCGAGTTTGCGACCAAGGCGTCGCAGATCAACTTCGACAAAGAACCGGCCATCAAGACCCCGGACCAGTACACGTTCCTGGGCACTTCGGTTCAGCGCCTCGACACCCCGCTCAAGGTGAACGGCACCGCCACGTTCGGCATCGACGTGCGTCTGCCCGGCATGGTCTATGCCGCGGTCATGTCGCACCCGATCCCCGGCGGCGACTCGGCCACCGCTTCGGCACGCAAGCTGAAGAGCTTCGACTTCGACGCGATTAAGTCCCGTCCGGGCGTGATCTCGGCGGTCGAGCTGAAGCCGCAAGGCGACATCGCGTCCGGCGTGCAGCCGGGCGTCGCCGTGATCGCGGACACTTGGTATCGCGCCAAGACCGCTCTCGGCCTGATGCCGATCCAGTGGGAAATGGGCCCCGACGTTGCGATCAACAGCACCGCGCTGTTCGAGCGTCAGCGTAAGGCCTTGACCGAGCCCGGCGCGGCAGTTGCCCGCAAGGACGGTGACGCCGAAGGCATGATCGCCAAGGCGGCCAAGAAGGTCGAAGCGGTTTACGAGTCTCCCTACCAGGCGCACGCCTGCATGGAGCCGATGAACTGCACGGTTTCGGTCACCGCGGATCGCGTTGACGTCTATGGCGGCTTCCAGAACCCGCCGGGCGCCCTCGCCGTGGTCGCCGACAACCTCGGCGCGAAGCCGGAAAACGTCTACACGCACACCACGTTCCTGGGCGGTGGCTTCGGCCGTCGTTCGCGTAACGACGAAGTGCGTCAGGCCGCAGCCATCGCCGGCGTCGTCAAGAAGCCGGTCAAGATGGTGTGGACCCGTGAAGAAGACTTCCGTCAGGGCAAGCACCGCCCGATGGCCACGACCAAGTTGATCGCGGGCATCGGCGCCGATGGCATGCCCAGCGGTCTGTGGATGCGTTCGGTCCAGCACTCGATCACCGCCCACTCGCGTCCGGACGCCGTCGTGAACGGCCTGGACAACGGTTCGGTCGAAGGCTTCCGCACCAACGTCTACGCAATCAAGGATCAGTACCTTGATATGCACATCCGCAACTCCAACCTGCCGGTTCAGGCGTACCGCTCGGTCGCGGTGTCGCAGAACATCTTCCAGTTCGAGTCCTTCATCGACGAAGTGGCTCAGGCTGGCGGCAAGGACCCGCTGCAGCTCCGCATGGACCTGACGAAGGATCTGGCGGACTACCAGCTCGTCCTGAAGACCCTGAAGGAAAAGGCCGGCTGGTCCACCACCCTGCCCAAGGGCACGGGCATGGGCATGGCCATGTCGACGGCGTTCGGCACCATCTGCGCCCAGTGCGCCACGGTGTCGGTCACCCGTCGCGGTGTTCTCACGGTCGACAAGGTCGTCGCCGTGTTCGACACGGGCCACCTCGTCAACCCGTCGATCGCCGAGGGCCAGTCCCAGAGCGCGATCACCATGGGCTTGGGTGCCGCTTGGATCCAGGAAATCACCCTGGATAAGGGCCAGGTCGTCCAGGGCAACTTCGACACCTACCCGATTATGCGTATGAACCAGATGCCGGTTATCGAGACGCACTTCGCGCTCTCGGGCGGCGACAAGTGGGGTGGTATGGGCGAGCCCGGCCTGCCCCCGATCGGCGCTGCCGTCGGCAACGCGATCTTCTACGCAACCGGCAAGCGTGTTCGTTCGATGCCGTTTAACCACACCGATCTGAGCTGGGCGTAACCCACCAGTCCAGCAACGGTTGAATGGCTTGGCGGCCGGGGTGGCAACACCCCGGCCGTCGGCTTTTGGGGGGTCACACCGCCCAATTGTTGGGCATTCCCGGCGGCCCACCCCCGATCCACCATACCCGGGCGCTTCTCCGCAGATTTCCTAGGGTTTTTGGCGATCAACAGATGTTCATCCACATCGATCGCTATTGTCTCGTGGCGGGGATTCGGCCTATACCCCCGCGTTAGGGGAGAATTGGCCGAAGCACGAGACCCTGCGGACCGCATTACTGGACCCGCCTTGTGTCGGCGCCTCATTCCTGGAGAGGGAGTAATCTCATATGGCACTAAACCTTACCGTTAACGGCAAGGCCTATTCGGTCGATGTCGAGCCGGAGACCCCGCTGCTGTGGGTCATCCGTGACAGCATCGGCCTGACGGGCACCAAGTTTGGCTGTGGCATCGCGAAGTGCGGTGCGTGCACGGTCCACATCGACGGCGCCGCCGCGAAGTCCTGCAACACTGCCGCTTCGGCTGCGGTTGGCAAGGCGATCACCACCATTGAGGGCCTGTCGGCCGACAGCAAGCACCCGGTTCAGGTTGCTTGGACTGAAATCGACGTCCCGCAGTGCGGCTACTGCCAGTCGGGCCAGATCATGGCCGCGGCAGCTCTGCTGTCGAAGAACAAGCGCCCGACGGACGCCGACATCGACGCGGAGATGTCCGACAACGTTTGCCGTTGCGGCACGTATCAGCGCATCCGGCAGGCGATTCACCGCGCCTCCGAGTTGGCGTAAGGGGAGGACAGTCAATGACTCATTTGGACATCACTCGCCGTAACTTCATCGTCTCCACTGCCGCAGCCGGCGGTGGCATGATGCTCGGCTTCTACCTGCCCAGCGCAGCGCAAGCCGCGAACATCGCCAACAACCCGTGGGAGCGTCCCACCGCAAAAGACGGCCAGGAAATCAACGCCTGGCTCGTGATCGACCCGGATGGCACCGTGACCGTCCGTGTTGCTCAGTCGGAAATGGGCGAGGGCATCTTCACCTCCCTGCCGATGATCGTTGCGGAAGAGCTCCAGGCCGACTGGAAGGCGATCAAGGCCGAATACGCCGACGCCAACCGCCACATCAAGAACAACAACGTCTATCAGCGCATGTCGACGGGCGGCTCCGGCGCCGTGCGTCTGTCGCGCGTCTACCTGCAGCAGGCGGGCGCCTCGGCCCGTGAGCGTCTGAAGGAAGCCGCCGCGAAGGATTGGGGTGTTACCCGCGCCGACGTTGCGGCGAAGGACAGCGTGCTGACCTCGGGCACCAAGCGCGGCACGTACGCCGAGTTTGCCACCAAGGCCGCGCAGATCACCCTCGACAAAGAGCCGGCGATCAAGATCCCCGACCAGTACACGTTCATGGGGACCTCCGTTGCCCGTCTCGACACCCCGCTGAAGGTGAACGGCACTGCCACGTTCGGCATCGACGTGCGTCTGCCCGGCATGGTCTATGCCGCGGTCATGGCTCACCCGATCCCGGGCGGTGATGCCGGCACTCGCGCCCAGCGCACCCTGAAGAGCTTCGACTTCAACGCCATCAAGGCCCGTCCGGGTGTGATCGGCGCGTACGAGTTGAAGCCCCAAGGCGACACCACCTCCGGCGTGCAGCCGGGCGTTGCCGTGGTCGCGGACACTTGGTACCGCGCCAAGACCGCCCTCGGCCTGATGCCGATCCAGTGGGAAATGGGCCCGGACGTCGCGATCAACAGCAACGGCTTGTTCGACCGTATGCGCAAGGCTCTGACCGAGCCGGGCGCCGCCGTGTCGCGCAAGGACGGTGACGCCGAAGGCGCCATCGCCAAGGCCGCCAAGAAGATCGAAGGCGTGTACGAGTCGCCGTATGTGGCGCACGCGTGCATGGAGCCGATGAACTGCACCGTCGCGATCACCAACGACCGCGTCGATGTGTACGGCGGCTTCCAGAACCCCCCGGGCGCTCTGTCGGTGGTTGCCGACAACCTCGGCGTTCAGCCGAACAACGTCTACACGCACACGACGTTCCTGGGCGGTGGCTTCGGCCGTCGTTCGCGTAACGACGAAGTGCGTCAGGCCGCGGCCGTTGCCAAGTTGGCCGGCAAGCCGGTGAAGATGGTGTGGACCCGCGAGGAAGACTTCCGCCAGGGCACCCACCGTCCGATGGCAGTCACGAAGTTCCAGGCTGGCATCGGCGCCGACGGCATGCCGACGGGTCTGTGGATCCGTTCGGTGCAGCACTCGATCACCGCTCACTCGCGTCCGGAAGCCGTCGTGAACGGCCTGGACAACGGTGCGATCGAAGGCTTCCGCACCAACGTCTACAACATCCCGAACCAGTATGTGGATATGCACATCCGCAACTCCCACATCCCGGTTCACTTCTACCGTTCTGTGGCCGTGTCGCAGAACATCTTCCAGATCGAGTCGTTCATCGACGAGATGGCGCAGGCCGGTGGTAAGGACCCGATGCAGTACCGCATCGACCTGACCAAGGACCTGCCCGACTACCAGCTCGTCCTGAAGACCCTGAAGGAAAAGTCCGGCTGGACCACCAACCTGCCCAAGGGTACGGGCATGGGCATCGGTCTCAGCGTGGCGTTCGGCACCGTGGTGGCGCAGGCCGCTACCGTGTCGGTGACGCGCCGCGGTGCTCTGACGGTCGAAAAGATCGTCTGCGCGCTGGACTGCGGCCACTTGGTCAATCCGTCGATCGCCGAGGCGCAGGTCCAGAGCTCCATCGTCATGGGCCTGGGCGACGCCACGATCCACGAGATCACCGTCGACAAGGGTCAGGTCGTGCAGGGGAACTTCGACACGTTCCCGATCATCCGCATGAACCAGATGCCGATCATCGAAACCCACTTCGCCCTCACGGGCGGCGACAAGTGGGGCGGCATGGGCGAGCCCGCTCTGCCCCCGACCGCAGCTGCGGTTGCCAACGCGATCTTCTATGCGACTGGCAAGCGCGTGCGTTCGATGCCGTTCAGCCACACGGACCTGAGCTGGTCGTAACCGCCTAGCTTCAGTACCTGTGATTACGTTGGCGGCCGGGGTGGCAACACCCCGGCCGTTAGCTTTTCTGGGGGGTGGTGCGCCGGAGGCCCACGAGCATCATAACGCTGTGACGCGGCATTGCTTTTTGCCGGTCCAGGCGTACATTTCCTAGTTAGAAATGCGTTTGGGCCGGCTTGGCAGCCGGTCCCCTTTTCAGAGAACCCAAATGAACGCTGTGCCGAGCCAAACCTTGATGGCGCCCCGGCCGCTCAACCGGCGGATGTTCCTGCTTGGTGCAGGCGGGTTGGTGGCGACGGTGACGCTGGTCCCGCAGTTTGCCAAGTCCGACACGATCGCGTTCCCCAACAACTCGCTGTCCTACATCAAGACCGCGATGGGTGAAGGCGCGATCAACCAGGGCCGCATTACGCTGGACCTGCCGGTGCTGGCCGAAACGGGCAACTCCGTGCCGATCACGTTCAACGCCGAAGCACCGATGCCGGATGGCACGTTCGTAAAGCGCATCATGATGTTTGTGCCCGGCAATCCCGAGATCTTGGGCGCTGACTACATCCTGAACCCGCTGTCCGGCAGCAACGTTTCCATCGGCACGCGTATTCGTCTCGCGCGCACCCAAAACGTCTATGCGGTTGCGCAGTACTCCGACAATTCGCGCTGGGGCACGCAGTTCAACGTGCTCGTAACGTATGGCGCGTGCGTCGAGGACATCTTCGCGGTCGAGAACGAGGAATACCTGAAGCGCCAAGAAATGCGCGGGCTGACGGTACCGGACGAACTGCGCGGCTATGTCGTGCAGGAAGGCAAGTAGGAGACGGCGATGGCAGATCCGAAGATCTCAGTGCCCGAGACCGCCGAAAAGGGCGGGATCATCCCGATCCGCACGGTTATCGATCATCCGATGGACAGCGGTCACAACTACGACCGCGACGGCAAGTTGATCCCGCGCCGCATCATCAACACGTTCATCGTCAAGTATAACGGCGAGGAAGTGTTCCACGCGAACTTGCGTCCCGCGCAGGCGTCGAACCCCTACTACTCGTTCAATATCAAGGCGACGACGTCGGGCCCGATCGATTTCGCGTGGATCGATGACGACGGCACCGTCACCACCGCCACCCGTAACATCACCGTCGTCTGAGAACTTCCTTCTCGGGTTCACGGCCCCACCTAGTCCGGCGCCGCGGAGGTGCATGTGCGTAGCTTGTTCGGAAATCGCTTTGTCTTAGCTGGGATCGCCGCGATCGTGATCGCCGGCGCCGCCTATGCGGCTTGGTACCAGTTCCTTTCGAACCGCGTGCGCGAAGGCGTCGGCGACTTCGGCTACGAGTTCTCAAGCTGCCAGGACGAGGTCTTTGCCGACTTGATGGAGCCGGCCGATCTGATCTGGGCCCCTGACACCCAGTGGTACCAGGGCAATCCGCAACTGGTACGCATCGGCGGCAAGTTCACCCGCGTCGACACCCGTACCGGCAAGCGCAAGGCATTCGGGTACGAATGCACCGCGCGCAACCGCCGCATCATGAACGCCAACGTTAACTAGCGGCGGCGCCTCGCTTTTCTTTCGATCAACTGATCGCGAATAGGCCCCCCGGCCCTTGGCCCTGCCGTTGAGCGGGGGTGGCGACCGGGGTATCGTGCGGGCGCGGGCGGCGCGCTTCGTCCGGTAGGGGGGGTACAGATGGCGCGAATTGTCGTTGCGATGGTGCTCGCTTTACTGGCTTTCACCACGTCGGCCCATGCTCAGATCCGCGAGATCAAGGACTGCGACCAATGCCCCACGGTCGTGGTGATTCCGCCTGGGAAGTTCCAGCGTAGCGATACCGCCGTCGGCACTCCGTTCCCGGTCGAGATCAAGCGGCCGTTTGCCATCGCCAAGTACGAAGTGACCGTCGGCCAATTCCGCGCCTTCGTTGCCGACACCGGGGCTGCCATTGCGGGCTGCACCCAGTGGCGCGATCTCGGTCCCAAGGACAATCCGGCCGCCACCTGGGACAACGCCTTCCCGACCAAACAAGCGGATACGGAACCTGTGGTGTGCGTCAGTTGGGACGACGTCGACGCCTACGTCGAATGGCTGCGCAGGAAGTCTGGTGAACCCTACCGCCTAGCGACGGAGGCGGAGTGGGAATACTCCGCGCGCGCCGGCGGCCCGAACACCTCCACCCTGTGGCTCAAGGCCAACCTGAACGCCAACGGCGCCAATTGCCAAGACTGCGGCGGCAATTCCACGATGGGCCACATCGAGGACCTGAAGGTGTTTCCAGTCGGCCGATTCACGGGCAATGCGTTCGGGCTGTTCGACATGTACGGCAATGCCGCCGAATGGGTCGATGACTGCTACAATCGCTCTCTCGAGAAGGCACCGCGGGACGGCACCGCGTGGCTGGATGGCGACTGCAACCTGCACGTCACCCGGGGCGGCGGCTGGCGCAGCGAGTGGACCACGATCGGTGGATTCCGCGAGGGCGTGGAAGCCAAGAAGCGCCTCAACGACACCGGTTTCCGCGTCGCCAAGTCCCTGCCAGAATAAATTGATAGACAGGGATCGTTAGCTGAATTCGTTAGGTACTTACGCAAAGGTCCGTGACGTCCACTTTTCGCATTCGTAACGGATCTCAGCAGCCGAGCAGAGGGAGGGAACTGCGAACATGACCCTGCGAACAATCGTATTGGCGACCGCCTGTGTGGTGGCATTTTCCGCCGCCGCCCAAGCCGATGAAACCGCACCAGCAAATCTGGTGAACCAGTGCGCGGCGTGCCATGGCCCGGGTGGCAAGAGCCCAGGTCCGATTCCGGCAATTGCCGGTAAGACCGAGGCCGAACTCGCCCAGAAGTTGACGGTGTTCAAGGCCGGCAAGGCGACCGACGCAACGCCGACGGCAACGGTGATGACCCGGCTCGTGCAGGGCTACTCCGACGCCGAAGTCGCGGCGATTGCGAAGTACGTCGCGGCCAACTGGAAGTAGCGGCGGGGAGGCCGACATGACCTATCAGAACACTCGCAGAGACCTGCTCAAGCTCGCCGGCGCAACTGCCGCGGCGAGCGTCGTCGCCACCGGCAAGGCGTTTTCGCAACAGGCCGGCCGCGTCGTCGTGATCGGCGGCGGGTTCGGCGGCGCCACCGTGGCCCGCTACCTTCGCCGCGCCGGCGTCGCCGTGACGCTGATTGATTCCAACCCCAACTACATCACCTGCCCGTTCAGCAACTACGTGCTCAGCGGCGTAAACCAGTTGGCTTCGGTGACCAAGTCGTTCGACGGCCTCAAGGCCGCCGGCGTCACCCTGGTGACCGGCACCGTTACCGGCATCAACACCACCGCCAAGACCGTTGCGGTCGGCGGCGCATCGGCGCCGATCCCGTACGATCGCTTGGTGATCTCGCCGGGCATCGACTTCAAGTTCAGCGCGATCCAGGGTTACAACGAAGCCGCCACGGAAAAGATGCCACACGCCTTCAAGGCGGGCGCGCAGACCACCCTGCTCCGCAACCAGCTCGTGGCGATGCCGGACGGCGGCACGTTCGTGATGGCGGTGCCGGACAACCCGTTCCGTTGCCCGCCGGGCCCATACGAGCGGGCGAGCCAGATCGCCTACTACTTCAAGCAGGCGAAGCCGCGCTCCAAGATCATCATCGTCGACGCCAAGGAAGCCTTCTCCAAGCAGGGCCTGTTCACCGCCGCGTGGGCCGAGCTCTACCCGGGAATGATCGAATGGCGTCCGCCTTCCAAGGGCGGCGGCAAGACGGTGTCGGTCGACCTCGCGGCCATGACGGTCGCAACCGAGTTCGACAAGGTGAAGGGCGACGTCGTCAACGTTATCCCGCCACAGCGTTCGGGCACGGTCGTTGACCTCGCCGGCCTCGCGGATGGCGACTGGTGTGCAGTGGACGCCAAGACCTTCGAATCGAAGAAGGTGCCGGGCATTCACTTGGTCGGTGATGCCATCCTGGCGGGCGCGATGCCGAAGTCCGGCTTCTCGGCCAACAACCAGGGCAAGATCGCGGCCGCGGCTATCGTCAACATGCTGGCCAACAAGCCGGCGGAGAGCCCGTCCTACATCAACACCTGCTACAGCCTGGTCGCACCCGACTACGGCATCTCGGTCGCCAACGTCTACACCGTCGGCGCCGACGGCAACATCGCCGCAGTTCCGAACACGGGCGGTGTTAGCCCGGCCGGTGCTCCGGCGGCGTTCCGTAAGCAGGAAGCCGACTACGCTCGCGGCTGGTACGCGAGCATCAGCGCCGACATCTGGGGCTGATCGTCCGTTAGCCGCCTCCGGCCCTTCCCCACACGGGAAGGGCCGGGACGCGCTACAGTTCCGGCCGGCTTACTTCTGGGCAAGCGGCAAAGTTCGATGTTTGGTTGGCTACGCTTCATTGCATTGGGAACGGCCGCCGCGGCAGCGGCCGCTGCGGTCACCGCGGTGGCGCAGGATGCCCTGGTGCCGATCGAGGTTGTCGGCAACGGCATCCCAACGCCGTTGACCGCCCAACCGGGCGATCCCGCGCGCGGCAAACAAGTGGTAACCGACGCCACCAACGCCACCTGCCTGATCTGCCACAACATGCCCGACCTGCCGGAGCAACCGGACCAGGGCAACCTAGCTCCGGTGATGGAGCACCCCGGCAGCAAGTACACCGCCGCGCAGTTGCGGCTGCGCCTGGTAAATCCGAAGTTGATCACTCCGGACACCATCATGCCCGCCTATTACCGCGTCGATGGACTGACCCGGGTGCAGCAGCAGTATGTCGGCAAGACGATCTACAAGCCGCAGGACGTCGAAGACGTCATCGCCTACCTGCTGACCCTGAAATGACCGCGCGGCGCATCCTCGCTGCCGTCCTGCTGGCGGCACTCGGCCTGCTGGCCCCTGCCCTGGCGACGGCCCAGGGCGCACCGAATCTCGCCAAGTTCCAGGTCGAAGACCGCAAGTCCGGGTACTTCTACATGGGCACCCAAACCCGCGCGTTGCAGGATGACGAGTTCCTCAACCCGGGCATGTTCGCCATCGATCAGGGCAAGGCGATCTGGAACAAGATCGACGGCCCCAAAGGCCAGTCGTGCGCGGCCTGTCACGGCAATGCCGAGCAGACCATGAAAGGCGTCGCCGCCAAGTACCCGCGGTTCGACGAAAGAAAGGGCGGTGTCATCAACCTCGAATTGGTGATCAACCGCGAGCGCACCGAGCGCATGGGCGCCGCGCCCCTCGAATACGAGTCCGACGCACTATTGGCGCTCACGACCTACATCACCTACCAGTCGCGCGGATTGACCCGCGAGCCGGTGATCGCCGGCCCCGCCGCGCCGTTCTTCGAGCGGGGCAAGGAGTTCTTCTTCACCCGCCGTGGCCAGCTCGACCTCAGCTGCGCCCAGTGCCACGACGACCGCGCCGGCGGCAAGCTGCGCGGCGACACCATCAGCCAGGGCCAGATCAACGGCTTCCCGTTCTATCGCCTCATCTGGCGGTCGATGGGCTCGACTCACCGCATGTTCCAATGGTGCAACACGTCGATGCGCGCCGAGCCTTTCGCCATGGGCTCCGAGGAATACCTGAATCTGGAACTCTACGTGGCGTGGCGCGGCCGCGGCCTGCTGATCGAAACCCCCGCGGTCCGTAAGTAGCTACGCGTTGAGCTTCGTGATCGTGCGGGCCAGCGCCGCCCCCACACCCATCGCTTCCGCATGGAGTTCCGGCGGGGTGAGCTTGCCGTCCGCCTCGAACGCCTTATTGGCAACTCCCAGCGAAAGTTGCTCGGCGATCACCAAGGCCTTGCAGCCCGTCAGCACCGTCCGCAGGTGAAGCAGGGCCCGTGCACCGCCGGTGGCACCTGGGGATGAACTGACGATCGCCGCGATCCGGCCCTTGAAGGCCGCATAGGGCGCCTCGTTGCCGTCCTTGCGGCTGACCCAGTCGATGGCGTTCTTCAGGACACCCGAGAGTCCGAAGTTGTATTCCGGTGTACCGATCAGCAACCCGTGGTGACTCATCACCAGCGCGCGCAACTTCCGGGCATTGGCCGGAAGTCCTTCTTTTGCCTCAAGGTCGCCGTCGTAGAACGGCATCGGCAGGTCGCGCAAGTCGACCACGGTCACGCTGGCCCCCGCCCCTTCCGCGCCCGCCACGGCGACCCGCAGTAACTTCCTGTTCCACGATGCCTCGCGGGTAGAACCCGAGAATGCAAGGATGCGCGCCGTTTCGCTCATGCCGGTACAATGCTCCCGCTATGGATATGACTCTGTTCCCCGAGATTACCCCGTACGACACGCGAACGCTCGATGTCGGCAGCGGCCACAGCCTGTACCTCGAGCAGGCCGGCAACCCGGCCGGCCTGCCCGCCCTCTTCCTGCACGGCGGGCCCGGCAGCGGTTGCCAGCCGATGCACCGCCAGTTGTTCGATCCGGCCCGCTTCCGCGCCATCCAGTTCGACCAGCGTGGTGCCGGCCGCAGCACACCGAGGGGCAGGCTGGTGGACAACACGACCCAAGATCTGGTCGGGGACATTGAGCGTATCCGAACGTTGCTCGGCGTCGAGCGGTGGCTGGTCGTCGGCGGCTCGTGGGGTGCGACGCTCGCTTTGGCCTATGCGCAAACCCACCCTGGTCGCGTTCTGGGAATGGCGCTGCGCGGCATCTTCCTCGGCACCGCTGCCGAATGGACCTGGGCGTTCCGCGACGGTCCCCGCATCTTCCGGCCGGAACTTTGGGACCGTCTGGTCAGTTCCCTGCCCATCGCTGAACGGGCCGACCCGTGCGGGGCGCTGGTCCGGCGGCTCGCCGATCCGGACCCGGCCGTGCACGCGCCCGCCGCGTGCGCCTGGGGCGACCTGGAGCGGGCCCTATCGGAACTGAAGCCCACCCTGATCAACCCGCGCGCTGGCGATCTGGCGGCTCCTCTGGCCGGGCGCGCGGTGCCGTCCACGCCGTACGTGGAGGCCCACTACTTCCGCAACGGCAGTTTTCTGGAGCCAGGGCAGTTGCTCCGCGACGCCGGCCGCCTCGCGTCGATCCCCGGCATCCTCGTGCACGGCCGCTACGACGTACTATGCCCGCCGGAGCACGCGTTTGCGCTGCATACCGCATGGCCCGGCTCCGAACTGCGATGGGCGGAAACGTCGGGCCACGCCGTCACCGAAGCGGGCATCCGGGCGGGACTACTGGCCGCGATCGCCGATCTCGGCGCGAAGCTCGCTCCTTAAAGCGCCGACGAAGTCAGCGACTGCTGGGCCGGCGATTCGTGAATGCCGCACTCGGTCTTGCCCTTGCCGCGCCAACGCCCGGCGCGAACATCCTCGCCCGGGGCTACGCGGTCGGTGCACGGCATGCAACCGATCGACAGGAAGCCATCTTCTTCGAGCGGATGGTGTGGCAGGTCGTGCTCGACGAAGTATTCGTCCAACAGTTCCTTGGTCCAGCTCGCCAGCGGGTTGACCTTGATCCGGCCTTCCGACGCTTCGATCACCGGAAGCACCGCGCGGCGGCGGCCCTGGTAGCGCTTGCGGCCGGTGATCCACGCATCGAACCCGTCCAGCGCACGGTGCAGCGGTTCGACCTTGCGGATTTGGCAGCACAGGTCGGGCTGGCGGCTGAACAGCATGCCGTCCGGGTCCAGCTTACGCAGTCGCTCCGCATCGGGTCGGGCCGCGCGCACGCCGGTGAGGCCGAGCCGTTCCACCAGGACATCGCGGTACCGCAGGGTTTCGCCGAACAGCTTCTGCGTGTCCAACAGGATGATCGGGGTCGAGCGATCAATCTCGGCAATCATGTGCAACAGCACGGCCGCTTCCGAGCCGAACGAAGAAACCAGCGCAATGCGGCCTTTGAACTCCGTCTCGATCATCGCGGCGAGCAACTTCTGCGCCGAGAGATGGCCATAGGTACCCGAGAAGTTGCGCACCCGGGCCTCCGCGGCGGCGATCCGCTCGGCACTCGGGGCCGGTGGTGCGTCCGCCGGGGGCGGGACCATCACCGGCGCCAGATCGTCGAAATCCGGGCGTGACGGCGATAGTGCCGTGACCTCCGCCGCGGGCACCGCGACGTCGTCCGCCGCAGTGCCGCGCAGTGCCACGGCCGGCCGGCGGCGGGCATCACTGGCGGGCTGGTAGAACACCGAGAACTCGTTCATCGCCGCCTGCCATTCGTCCAGCGCCTTCTCGCCCCTGACCTCGATGGCATCTACGCCGCAGCGGTCGAGAAACAAGTACTGGTCGCGGAGAATGTGGCCGAAGGCGCGCAGTTCGCCCTTGTAGCCGTAGCGGTCGCGCAGGATGCGCGCGTACGAAAACACGCGCCCATCCTTGAACACCGGGAATTCCAATGCCACCACACCGACGCGGTCCAGATCGGCGGCGATCTCCATCGGTTGCTGATCGCTCTTGAGGCGAACCCCTACCGGCGCGTTGCGGGCCACCAGGGTTGCGCGGTCGCGCTTCCACCGGTCCAGGCTGACGATGGCGGGGGTGCCGTCCGGCAACGCCTCGTCGTCGCTACGGTGGACCCAGCGGTCCTCTGCTAGTGCGCCCTGCTTAATCAGCATGTTCCTAGGCTCCTACTCCGCCGCCTGTTGCGCTGGATAGAGCCGTTCCTTGAACGGCTTCAGGCCGACGCGGCGGTACGTGTCGATGAAGCGCTCGCCCGGTGTGCGCAGCGCCAAATACGTGTCGGTAACGCGCTCGATCGCGCCAACGATTTCGTCCGACCCAAACGCCGGCCCGGCGATGACGCCGATGCTGGCGTCAGCCCCGTCGTGGCCGCCCAGCGTCAGTTGATAGAACTCCTCGCCGTGCTTATCGACGCCCAACAGGCCGATGTTGCCGGCATGGTGGTGGCCGCACGCATTGATGCAGCCCGAGATGTTCAGCCGCAGTTCGCCGATATCGCGCTGCCGCTTCAGATCGGCAAACGCGAGGCTGATGCGCTGCGCGACCGGGATCGACCGCGCAGTAGCCAAGCTGCAGTAGTCGAGCCCCGGGCAGGCGATGATGTCCGAGATCAGATTGAGATTGGCCGTAGCCAACCCGAGTTCAACCAGATTCCGCCACACGGCGTACAGATCGCTCTTGCGCACGTGGGCGAGCACCAGGTTCTGCTCGTGGGTGACGCGGATTTCGCCGAAGCTGTAGCGCTCCGCCAGTTCCGCCACCGCGTCCATCTGGTCCGCAGTCATATCGCCCGGAACGCCCCCGGCCGGTTTGAGCGATGCGTTGACGATGGCGTAACCCGGCTGCTTGTGGGCCGTCACGTTGGCCGAGTGCCATTCGGAAAATGCAGCGTCCTGCAGCAACTGCGCGTCCAATTCCCGCGACACCCCGGCGAGCGCTTCGTAGGGCGGAGGCGCGAAGTAGCCGCGGATGCGCGCGATCTCGTCTTCCGGCAGCTTCAGCGCGCTCTCGCGGATGCGCTGCCACTCCTCCTCGACCAAGGCGGTAAACGCCTCTACCCCCGTCGCCATCACCAGAATCTTGATGCGCGCCTTGAACAGGTTGTCGCGGCGGCCCAGCAGGTTGTACACGCGCAGGATCGCTTCCAGGTAGGACAGCAGGTCCGGCTCCGGCACGAACTTGTGCAGCGTCGGCGCGATCGCCGGCGTGCGGCCCATGCCGCCGCCCGCCATCACCTCGAAGCCGATGTCGCCGGCTTCGTTGCGGCGGACAAAGATGCCGATGTCGTGGAACCGTACCGCCGCACGGTCGTCGCTGGCCGCACCCGACACCGCGATCTTGAACTTGCGCGGCAGAAACGAGAACTCCGGGTGGAATGTCGACCACTGCCGGATGATCTCGGCGTACACGCGGGTGTCGACGATTTCATCTGCGGCAACGCCGGCGTATTGGTCGGCGGTAACATTGCGGATGCAGTTGCCGCTGGTCTGGATCGCGTGCATTTCGACCGACGCCAAATCCGACAGGATGTCCGGCGTGTCGACCAAGCGCGGCCAGTTGTACTGGATGTTCTGGCGCGTGGTGAAATGGCCGTAACCGCGGTCCCACTTGCGCGCGATGTGGCCCAGCATGCGCAACTGGCGCGACGACAACGTACCGTAAGGAATCGCGACCCGCAGCATGTACGCATGAAGCTGGGCGTACAGCCCGTTCATCAGGCGCAACGGCCGGAACTCATCCGCGGTGAGCGCGCCCGTCATGCGCCGCGCCACCTGGCCGCGGAACTGCTCGACCCGTTCGCGCACCAGCGCGTGGTCGAATTCGTCGTAGCGGTACATGCCTTACACCTTCTCCCCCAAAGAGGCCCCCGCGTGGGCCTCCCCACGCCATTCCGTGGCTATTCCGACGCGACCTTGCGCGCCGTTGCCGCGTTGCGGCGTGTGATCGCTTGGTTGTCGCCCTTCTTCCGGCGCTCCGCTTGCAGGCCGAAATTCGGATGAATGGTCGGCCCGTTGGCGCGGATGAATTCGCGCAAACTGACCGGCTTTAACGTCCCGCTGTCGTCCACCACATCCACTAAGTACGTCTCAAACACGACGTTGGCCGCCTCCCCCGCCTTGCCGCGCGCCTTCAGCGCTTCGGACTCCGCTTCGGAAGACGCCGTCTCGCCCTCTTCGATCCATTCCGACCAATTGCCGTCGTGTGCCAAGTACACGACACGCGAATCGATCAACCGGCACGCCGTCAGAACCTGCAAGCCCATCGCCGCTACCTCAACCTGCTGCCGCTTGGCGGACGTCCGCCGCGGCCACCGCCGCACCGCGCGCCACCTCGCCGATGACCAACAACGCGGGACTGGCAATTTGGTGGCGCTCCACCAACTCTTCCAGGCCAACGAGGGTGCCGCCGACCACCCGCTGTCCCGGCAGCGTGCCGTTTTCGATCACCGCCACCGGCGTCGTGGCGGCAAGGCCGTGACGAATCAATTCGGCGGCGATTCGCCCCGCGTTGGCGACGCCCATGTACACCACCAGCGTGTGGTTCGCCCGCGCCAAATCCGCCCAATCGGGCTCCACTGCGCCTTCGCTGGCATGGCCCGTCACGAAGGTCACCGACATCGCTACCTCGCGGTGGGTGAGCGGAATGCCGGCCGCTGCCGCACAGCCCAGCGCAGCCGTCACGCCGGGCACTACCTCGACCGCCACCCCGGCGCGCTGCAGGTACTCGACTTCCTCGCCGCCGCGCCCGAATACGAACGGGTCGCCGCCCTTGAGGCGCACTACCCGCTGCCCGGCACGAGCCCGCGCCGCCAGCAGCGCGTTGATCTCTTCCTGTGGCAGCGCGTGGCGAGCGGTTTGCTTGCCGACGAACACCCGCTCAGCGTCGCGGCGAGCGTAGTCCAGCACTTCCGGTCCGATCAGGCGGTCGTACACCAACACATCAGCCGCGCGGATCGCCCGCACGGCGCGCAGCGTCAGCAAGTCGGCATTGCCGGGGCCCGCTCCCACCAGGGTCACGCTGCCCTCGCCTTCCCGCCCGCCCTCGGCGCGGTTGAGCGCTTGCAGCATCAATTCGCGGGCACGCACGTCATTGCCCGCCAGCGCCGCTTCCGCCACCGGTCCATTCAGCACCCGGTTCCAAAACCGCAGCCGCACCGGTCCTGCCGCCACAGTCGCCTTGACCGCCGAGCGGAACGACGCGGCAAACGACGCCAGGCGATCCAGCCCCTGGGGCAGCGCCGCCTCGATCAACCCGCGAACGTGCGCAGCAAGGGCCGGCACGGTTCCGCCGGTCGCGATGCCCACCACGACTGGTCCGCGGTCGACAATGGCCGGCATCAGGAAATCGGAAAGTTCCGGGCGGTCGACGATGTTGACCGGGACCCCGGCCGCACGCGCTGCGGCGGATACCGCGCGGTCCACGGCATCGATCCCGGTGGCGCCGAACACCAACAGGCGCCCGGCCACGTCGCCCGCCGCGAATTCACGCGCCATGTGGGTCACACCGGCCAACCGCGTGCCTTCATCGCTCAGGGTGGGGGCCACCACTGTGACGGTGGCGCCAGCGTCATGGGCGAGGCGCAATTTGGCTGTCGCAGCCGATCGTCCGCCAACGATCAGTACACTGCGCCCAGTCAGCGCGAGCCAGACAGGTAGATGGTCCATGGAAATGGCCCGGACAGCCGCTTCGACGAAACCGGCGGAGTGTCTTCTAACCCACTATTCCTGTAAAGCGGAATGTGAAATAGAACTATTCACACTACATTAGTGTATAATTACTCGCGGGCGGGGCGCCGGAGGCCGGGTGGCAGCACGGTATCGACATTCATGCGCGCTTTGTTGACCTGGGCCTGCATGAGCCCGGTCGCAGTAGACAGGTCGGTGGTCGCTAAGTCGGCGTCGAGCAGGTTCACCGCCCGCAAGTCGGTCCCCGACAGGTCCGCGCCACGCAGGGACGCCCAGGCAAGGTCCGCCCCGGCAAACGTTGCGCCGATCAGTTTGGCGATGCTCAGGTCAGCGCGCCGCATGTTGCTGCTGGCCAGATCGCCTTGGCTGATATCTGCGCCCGACAGGTCCGCGCCGCGCAGGTCAGCGCTCTGCAACACCGCGCCACGCAGGTTGGCGCCCGACAAGCGAACATTGCGCATGCTTGCGCCCGACAAGTTCACGCCGGGCAAATCCGCGCCCGAGATGTCTTGGTCGTCCAGGGTTGCCTTGGTACCAGTACGGCCAGCGCTCTGCAGCCACTCCAAATGCTCGGCGACGATCGCCTGGACGTCGATGCCACCGGCCTCTTCCTCGTCCCGGTCCCCCGGCTTAGGCCCCAACGCCTCGTTCCAGTCGCCCGAGTCGCGCTTCTTCTTGGCCGGCAGCACCTCCAGGGGCTCGTCCGAGATTGCGCGATGCTCGACCTGGGGCCCGGGCTCGAACCAGCCCTCGTCCGGCTCGGGCCGCTTCGGCCTGGGCGGCGCCAGTTCGATCGGTGTGTTGTCGACCGGCGGGCGGATTGCGGCGGGTTTGACTTCAATCGCCTCGTCGTCCGAACGCACCAAAGCACGGGGCGGAACCGGTGGGCGCGGAGCCGCGGGCGGCGGCGGCGGCATGGCCTGTTTGGCCGGCTTCTGGGTCCGGCGGCGCTCGTGTCCAATGTACGCGTCGATCCCCGACACCCGCGGCTTGCGCCGATCCGGCCCAAAGTAGGTGAGCGAACTGATGAACCGGTGCGGGTTCGCAATCGCTTGCGCGACACGGGTCAGCAGCACATCCGGCTCAACCGGCTTGCGGACAAAGCTCTCGATGCCGATGCCGCACATCCGGCGCAGCCGGTCGGCGTCGGTCATCGACACCATCACCGCCACCAGAACGTCGGGGTTGGGGCTGATCTCGCGATTGCGGAGCGCGCGCAGCAGGTCCAGCCCGTCCATGCCCTTTGGGCTTGCTTCGATCAGCACTAGGTCCGCCGGGAACCGGCGCAGCAACGGCAGCGCTTCGGAGCCGTCGGACACGAGCTCCAGCCCCGCCAACGGCACGGTCGCAAACAAGGCGCGGAGTCGGCCAAGCGTCTCCGTGTCATCCTCGACCACGAGGATGCGGCGCTGGCTCCAGTCGAAAGCAGGCGTGTTCATCGAACGGAGTGTAGTACCGCGATCACGCGCGCGGGGGCGCGACTATGCGTCGCCCTGCTCCCGCACCGCGAGGCTCTCCAGGCGGTCGCGGTCGCGGATATAAAGCGAGCGGCCTTTGCGCTGAACCAATCCCTGGGCGGCCAGCCGTCCCAGCACACGGGCGACGGTTTCGCGGGTCGTACCCGCGTCGCCGGCCAGCGAGGCCTGGGTGGGCAGCGGGTAGACAACCCAACTGCCGTTGACGATCGGATCCGGCGAGGCCAGCCGCAGCAACTGCAGGCATACCCGCTGCGATGCGTTGAGCTCGGCCAGATCCATGATCTGTTCGTCGCACGCGCGGACCACCTGGGCCATGCGCTTGATCACGTTCAGCGCAAAGGCTGGTGAAACCTCCAGCATGCGGCGGAAGTCCTTGGCGCCGAGCTTGGCCAACGCGCACGGCTTGTCGGCAACAACGGTCGCCGAGCGCGGCAGGCCATCGATCGCCGCGAGTTCACCGAACATGCCGCCGCTGCCAACGGCCGCAAAGCGCACCACCCGGCCGGTGGCCGAATAGTTCAACACCCGCACCGTGCCGCTCAGCACGAAGTAGACGTTGCTCGTGTCCTGGCCCCGTTCAAACAGCCATTCGCCCGGCCTGTGGGTCTCCCACACGCACAAACGCTCGATTTCACGCACCACGCTTGGCTCAAGCATGGCGAGCATCCCCACGCTCGCCAGCGAGCGTTCGCCCCCCGACTCCATGTTTGCAGAGCCTCCCGCGTCCATCGACGCGCCAATAAATGCTGCCCCGTCGCCGCTGTCAAATTCCTCACACCTCGTTGATCCCAACGAAACCCAGGGGTCTTTGGCGCAACGGCGCCGAAACGACGCGTGATGTTGCGGTATCCCGTCACACAGGGGCTAGCCTTTGTGTGACCGGAGTCACTGCGAATCGGTGGCGAGTGGAATAGAAAAAGGTACGGCCGTGAGGCTGAAGCGTCGAGTTTCAGACGCGAAGGCGCAGGGTCTGGGTGAGACAGAGCCGATCCGATCCTCCCCGGCGCTCATCCGGCTCAGTAGCCCCGGGGCAAACCCGCCGGTTGCCCGACCGGCGGGTTTGTCCTCCCTCCCGCGAGCCTGGTTTACCAGCTTAGTTTTGCACACTCCTCAGGTGTCTCCGCCGAAGCCCCGCCCCCGCGGGGCTTCGTGCGTTGATCGGGTCCGATATTTGCGTTCCGGCGGTGCAGACCAGCGGCTACATTCGCATCCGCATAGCGTCTCGGCGTAGGCCATGGCCACAGACTCGTCCACACTCGCCGGCATGCTCGCATCCCGCTCCGCCGGTTCCCCCGCAGGCACGTCCGCGCACATCGTTCGGCGCCTCCTCATCGGACCCCGCGGGGTGATCCTCGCGCTCAACCTAGGCATCGGCAGGGGTTACTCGGTGCGCGATATCGTCGATGCGCTTGGTTCGTTGGGATTGACGGTCCCAACCATCGACGCGCCGCGCCGGGCCGGTGATCCCGCCATACTCGTCGCCGACGCAGCCAAGGCGCGCGCGGTCCTCAAGTGGAAGCCACGGTACGACCGGCTCGACGAACTGTTGCGTACCGCCGTCGCCTGGCACCGGGCCAACGGCTAACCCGGTCACGCTCCGCGCGTCAGCGGCACAAACGCCACCGGCAAGATGCGGCGCGTCGACACGCCGCCCTTGGCGTCCTTGGTCACCAGCAGCAGGTCTTGCGCCAGGGTGTGCTTGCCGACCGGACACACCAGGCGGCCACCCGGTTTCAGTTGAGCGATCAAAGCCGGCGGAATCTCACGCGGTGCGGCGGCCACCAGAATCGCATCGAACGGCGCGTATTCCGGCCAGCCCTCGGCGCCATCGCCGGTGCGAGCGGTGACGTTGGTCACCCCGAGCGCTTTGAGGCGGGCTGCCGCCGCGTCGGCGAGCTTCGGAGCGATTTCCACCGCGTAGACGTGCGCGGCGAGCCGCGCCAGCACCGCGCTCTGGTATCCGCACCCGCTGCCGACCTCCAGCACGCGATCACTGGGCGCAAGGTCAAGGACATCGGTCATCAGCGCTACAACATAGGGCTGGGAGATCGTCTGCCCCTGACCGATCGGCAACGGCACGTTGCGGTACGCGTCGCCCTGTTGGCCGGGTCCGACAAAGGCATGGCGGGGCACCCCGCCCATCGCCTGCATTACCCGCTCGCTGAACGCCTTGCGACCGGTCGCGTCGGCGGTCGCCATGGCATCGCCGGCGATCGCGCGCACCATGTCGGCACGGCGCGCCGCGAGAGCGTCGTCGTCTACTGCACCGGCCACCGAGGGCTACTCGAGCGTGGTTGAAAGGGTGATCGGCGCGTTGAGCACCCGTGACACGGGGCAGCCGGACTTGGTCGCCTCGGCGATCTTGTTGAACGTCTCACGCGTGATGCCGGGAACGTTGGCACGAACATCGACATGAATAGCGGTGATGGTCGGCCTACCGCCGACCTCGTCCAGGGTAACGGACGCGCTGGCCGAGATTATCGACGGTTTGAAGCCTGCGTCACCCAGGTCGGCCGACAGCGCCATGGCGTAGCAACCGGCCTGGGCCGCGGCGATCAGTTCCTCGGGGTTGGTGCCGGTACCGGCCTCAAAGCGCCCACTGAAGTTGTACATCGTGTTCTTCAGCACGTTGGATTCGGTGGACAGCGTGCCTTTGCCGTCCTTCAACCCGCCCGTCCATAGGGCGGCGGCCTTGCGGTTCTTAGCCATAGTGCAGTCTCCCTGCCAGCAGTTATGCTCGCGCCAGTCTACGGCTTGACCCTGGCGCCGCGAAACCAACCTTTATCCGCATGATTCAGTTTCGCGACCGCACCATGCGTGGCACGACCCACACCGGCTGGCTCGACAGCCGCCACACGTTTTCCTTCGGCGGCTATCACGACCCAGCTCACATGGGCTTCCACGCGTTACGCGTCATCAACGATGACCACGTGATTCCGGGCGGCGGGTTTCCGACCCACGGCCACCGCGATATGGAGATCCTGACCTACGTGCTCTCGGGTGCGCTCGCCCACCAGGACAGCCTAGGCAACGGCACCGTGATCCGGCCAGGCGAACTGCAGCGCATGAGCGCCGGTACCGGCATCCGTCACAGCGAGTTCAACGCATCGCAGACCGAACCGGTGCACTTCCTGCAAATCTGGATCGTCCCCGGCCGCACTGGACTTGCACCCAGCTATCAGCAGCAAGCCCTGCCGGAAGGCACTGGCGGCCAACTGCAGTTGATCGGCGCCCCTGGCGCCGCGCCCGGGACCATCACCATCCACCAGGACGTTCGCCTGTTTCGCGCCCACCTCGCGCCTGGCCAATCGGTGACACAGGTACTGGCGCCGGGCCGCGCAGCGTGGGTCCAAGTGGCGTCGGGTATCGCGGCGGTCGGGGCAACGGAATTGCGTGAGGGCGACGGCGCGGCCATTACCGGAGAGTTGGAGTTCGCCCTGTCTGCCGAAACCGTATCCGATGTGCTGGTGTTCGACCTAGCTGCGCATTAGCCGGCGGGGCTCGGCTCCGCGCCGGGCGGCGCCTTGGTGCGGTAGGCGCGGAAAACCGGCCCCAGTGCAGTCTGGCGCACTTCAGTCATGATGGTCTCGCCCGGCCCGACCACCCCCAGGTCCACGTCCTCGTTGGGCAGAATCACGATCGCGCGCTTACCGACCCGCACCAGCACCTGCTGCTGATTTTGTGCACCGATCCGCGCCCACGCCTTGATCTGCGCGTAGAACGGCTGCTGCTTCCACACGTTGGGGCTGCCGGGATCGACGACCACCGCGAGGCGCACGCCGCCGCTCTCTTCGAGGATGATCATGCGCGACGCCGTCGGCTTCCACGCCTCCGGCACGTAGCTGCGCACGCGGTAGCCACAATAGAACGTCCGGCACGCGGACGGCCGCGTCTCATAGATGCCGCAGCCTTGGCCCGGCGTGCAGTGGGTGCACCATTGGCCGGGCGGCTTCGCGATTTCACGGATGCCCATCACCTTGCAGCACATGGTGCACGTGCCGCACTCGCGTCCCGGCACCAATTCGTGCGCCGGGGGCGCTGCCGCCATCGCATCCAGCGTGGCGTCGAAATCATCGCTCACGTGCCGCCACCCAGCAGATCGGCAACCTTGGCCCGGTAGGCGGTGTAAGCGAGCCCGCTCGGCGTCTGGCGGGCAGCCGTCACCACCGTCTCGTCCTCGCCGACCACGCCTACGTCGACATCGCAATCCGGCAGGACCGCGATCATGCGTTTGCCGAGCCGCACAATGACCTGGCGGTTGGTCGCGACCGCTTCCTGGGCCCACACCTTGAGTTGCCGGTAGTATGGCTCCTGGCGCCACGCCTGCGGCGTGCCTGGGTCGACGTGAATGGCCAGGCGGCGTCCCTGCTGCTCCACCGCCAGCACCAGCTTCGAGGTCAACGGCCGGAACCATTCCGGAATGCTGGCCTCGATACGCCATGTGCAGAAGAACTCGCGGCAACCCGAGGGCCGCGTTTCATAGATGCCGCAGCCGCGGCGCGGATCGCAGTGGGTGCACCACGTTCCGGCCGGTTTGTTCAGTTCCCGGACGCCCATGACCTTGCAACACAGCGTGCACGTACCGCAGCTGCGATCCGGGACCAGCGCATCGGCATTGCTCATCGGGCAAGCATATCATTAGGTTTGGCCCCAGCCGGCCACCCCCCGAGGTTCGATGATCAACAATCTGTTCGTGTCGTTCCACCTGATCAAAGGCAAAGGCGACCCTGCGGCGCAACTCGCGGCACGCCGCGTGGCGGTGCTGGAGGTGATCCATGCCCAGGACCACTGGGCCGAGATTCATGAGGAGCTTTACTTCGTCAGCACTGCGGACGACGCCCAGGACTTGGCGGACCAGTTGCGCGCGCTGGTGGGGCCGAACGATCCCTTGGTGGTCGTCGACGGCGCCACGGCGTACTGGCACCACCTGCCGGAGCGAGTGGCCGACTACCTGCGGGATCATTGGAGCCGCCGCGTCATCGGCGATCACGGCACGCGATACCCGGATGACGACGACGACGCTCCCATGGAGGAGTAGCTAGGTCCGTTCCCGCAGCAAGCTGGCAAATACCGCCGCGGGGTCACAGCCCAGCGCGCGGGCCACTAATTTGCGGAAAATACCAACTTGGGATGATTGCCTCGGTATGCCGCGGCACTCCCGGCGCTCGATTGCGCCGGGCCAGGCACGCCGCCGCCCGCCGTGTTAGTGCTGCGGTAGCGTACGGTCCTTGACCGCGAAGTACGCACGGGCGTGCGCAACCACCTGCCCATCGGTCGGGTGATCGGCGCTTTCGACGCCAACCACCTTGGCCTCAACCGCGGCGGCGTGACGGTGCAGATGACGGACCAGGTCAAGCTTGGCGCTACCCGGACCGACCACCAGAATCTCGCCGGCGTCCGCTAGTGCGGCTGCAATGTCCTTCAGGAACCCGGCGTCGACCGCGGCCTTGCCGGTGCCGATCGCGCCAGCCTTGTGGTGCAGGTGCTGCGCGTGCGCGTTCTTTACGTGCTTGCGCTCAACGGCCTTCTCGGCGAACTCGAAGATCTTGGCTTCGGCGTGGTCGATCCAAACGACGGCGTGGAAATGCGACATGGGAAGTCCCTGTTCCGGAGGAGTTGCCCCATCAGAATACCACCGCACCGGCCGGTGCATTGCGCCGGATCAACCGCCGGGATAGGCGATCCGAACTACGCGCAGCATTCGCGGTCCCGAAGGGCTCGCCAGTTCCACCGCCTCACCCACCCGCGCCTTCATCAGCGCGCGCGCCACCGGCGCCAACCAGCTGATGTCGCCCTCGCTGGCGCCGGCCTCATCCGCGCCAACGATCCGGACGGTCCGCTCGGACCCATCCGCCTCGGCATAGGTCACCGTGGCGCCAAAGAACACCTGGTCGCGCATCCGCTGGCGAGCGGGATCGACCGGCTCGGCGATCTCGATACGCTTCCCCAGGAACCGCATGCGGCTGTCGATCTCGCGCAACCGCCGCTTGCCGAAGATGTAGTCGCCGTTCTCCGAACGGTCGCCATTGCCGGCCGCCCACGAGACTTTTTCGACGACCGACGGCCGCTCCACCCGCCGCAGCTGCTGCAGCTCCGCGCGCAGCCGTTCCAACCCGGCGGGCGTAATCAAGTTGCGCCCAACCGCGGCCGGGCCGCTGGCGGGCGGCTCGTCGTTGTCTTCGTCGGTTTCCTTGGTAAAGGCTTTGGACACGCGCACTCTCGGTTGGGGCGGCAGCGTCACCGGACTATACGCCCTGCGGCCAGAAAATCCTTGAGGCGGCGGCGTTGGAGCGTCATACCGGTCCAGCGAATCCCGCACAGGAGTGTACTGCCCTGCCTCTGCGCCAAGCACTCGCGTCCCTGCAGGCGGGGAACCCGGCGCAAGCCGAGCTGGTATGCCGTTCGGTCCTCGCGCGCACCCCGCGCGATCCTGCGGCGCTACATCTCTTGGGGCTGTCGCTGGCGGCCCAGGACCGCCTCGACGACGCGCTGCGGTCGCTGTCCAAGGCGGTTGCTTTGCAGCCGGACTACGCCGAGGCCCACTACAACCGCGGCAACGTCCTGCGCAAACTGCGCCGCATGGCCGATGCGATCGCCGCCTACGACCGGGTCGTGTCGCTGCGCCCCGACTTCGCCGAGGCCTACAACAATCGCGCCAACGCTCTCGCCCAAACCCGGAACTTCGCGCGCGCCCTGCCCGACTATGACCGCGCCATTGCGCTCAAGCCGCCGCATGTCGATGCGCAATACAACCGCGCCAGCGCATTCATGGAGCTGGGCCGCTACAGCGAGGCGCTGGCCGCGTTCGACCAAGTGCTGGCCCTCAATCCGCGCCACGCCAGCGCTCACAACAACCGCGGCATCGTGCTCGGCGACCTCCAACGGCACGACGAAGCCGCCGCCGCGTTTGCCCGCGCTGCCGAGTTGCAACCGGACCTCCCCGGCGCCGCGGGCAATGCGGTGTTTCAACGCATGTTGGGCTGCGACTGGGCCGCGATTCCGGCGGCGGGCGAGATCGTCGATCGCTTCCGGCGCCGCCCGCTGGCGTTCCACCCGTTTCTGTTCCTCGCCGTCTGCGACCGGCCCGAAGACAACCTGGCGTGCGCCCGTGCCTTTGCCGAGGCGAAGTTCATGCCGCTCCCGCCGCCGCTGCGGGCCGCAACGCCCTTCCTGCACCAAAGGCTTCGCGTCGCCTACCTGTCGTCGGATTTCCACAACCACGCCACTTCGTACCTGCTGGCCCGACTGCTGGAGACTCACGATCGCTCACAGTTCGAGGTCCTGGGTATTGAGATCGGCGATGTGCAAGCCGACGCGATGTCCGCCCGGATCCGCGGCGCGTGCGACCGATTCGTCGACGTCAGCGCGATGGGCGACCACGAGGCGGCGGAGATGCTGCGCAAGCTGCAGGTCGACATCGCCGTCGACCTCAAGGGCTACACCAAGCATGGCCGCCCGGGAATCCTCGCGTTCCGTCCGGCGCCGATCCAGATCAACTACCTCGGCCATCCCGGCACCATGGGAGCGGAATGGATCGACTACATCCTCGCCGACGCCACCGTGATCCCGGGAGGGGACGAGCGATTCTACCGCGAAGCAGTGGTCCGGCTGCCCGGCAGCTACCAGGTGAACGATTCGACGCGCGCCATCGCCGACCCCATTGGAGGCCGGCAGGCGCTCGGCTTGCCTGACGCCGGCTTCGTGTTTTGCTGTTTCAACAGCGCCTACAAGATCACCCCGGCCGTGTTCGATATTTGGATGCGCCTACTCGCGGCGGTGCCGGGCAGCGTCCTGTGGCTGTTCGCCACCAATGCCCTCGCCGTGGGCAATCTGCGGCGGGAAGCCGCCGCGCGCGGTGTCGCTCCGGAGCGTCTGGTATTCGCGCCAAGTGTCCCGGTGGCCGAGCACCTGGCCCGCCATCGCCACGCCGACCTGGTCCTCGACACCCTGCCCTACAACGCGCACACGACCACCGCGGACGCCCTGTGGGCCGGCGTGCCGGTACTCACGTGCATCGGCACTGCGTTTCAGGGTCGGGTTGCTGCCAGCCTGCTGCGCGCCGCGGGCCTGCCGGACCTAGTGACCGACTCGCTCGGCGCCTATGAGGCGGTAGCGCTACGCTACGCCACTGACGCGGCACAGCTTCGGGCGGTCAAAGACAAGCTTGCGCGCGGCCGTGCAACCTTGCCTCTGTTCGACACCGATCGGTTCCGCCGCGGCATCGAAGGCGCCTATCGCACCATGTGGGAGCGGTATCGCCGCGGTGAACCGGTAGCCGCGTTCGACGTCGCGTAGCTGCCGGTGATCCGGCGGCCCCGTTTTCACGTACAGTGTCCGCCATGACCGACCGCACCACCCAACCCCGGGCCGGGCTCGCCCTCGCTGCCGGAATCGCATTTTGCTTCGGGTTCGCGGCCCTGGCGGGTGCCCTAGCCCAGCTGCTGCCGGCGATCCCCTTCGCGCCCGACACCGGCGCGGCGCACTACTACTGGCAGCTCCCCACCCCAACCGCCTGGACGCGCGCGGCCGCCTGGACCGGATATCTGCTGCACCAGGTCACGATCTGGGCCCTGATCTGGTACGCCCAGCGCAGCCGCCTCGGCTACACGGCCGCCCTGCACCCGGTCAACGTGGCGGCGCTCGGTGCCAACGCCTTCTTCGTGCTGCTGCACCTCGGACAGACTCACCTGACCTACGATGGTCTGGCCCAGGACGTATCGATCTGGACCTCGTTCGGATCGGTCGCGCTGCTGTTGGTGATCGTCCTGATCATGGAGAACCGCCGGCGCGGCTTGTTCTTCGGCCACCCCGTCGCATGGTTGAACGAACCGGGCCGGGCGCTGCGCAAGTATCACGGCTACTACTTCGCGTGGGCCGTGATCTACACCTTCTGGTACCACCCGATGGAAGGCACCCTCGGCCACGTCGCCGGCACGTTCTACACCGCGCTGCTGATGTTGCAGGGAAGCCTGTTCTTCACGCGCGTGCACACCAACAGGTGGTGGACCGTCACCCTAGAGGTGTTGGTGATCGTGCACGGCACCCTCGTCGCCGTGATGCAAGACAACGGCATGTGGCCGATGTTCCTGTTCGGCTTCGCGGCGATCTTCATCGTTACGCAAATGCACGGTTTGGGTCTGCCGCGCTGGTTGCGCTGGGGCTTTGCCCTGACCTACTTCGGCGCGGTCGCCGCAACGTACGCAACCGTGCGCACTTGGTCGGCTCTGCCCGACGTGCTGCGCATCCCAATCACCGATTATGTACTCGTGTTCCTGATCGCCGCCCTGGTTTGGGCCGGCATGGTTGGGACGGCCAAACTGCGCGGCCGCGATGGGCAGCCCGCAGCGCTCCCGCCGGCGCCGCCGGCAACGCTCTCCTAGCCGCGCCGCGCTATTTGCGCAGCAGGTTGCAGCCCTTCGACTTCGGCCCGAAGTACTTCTCGCAGTTCGCCAGCGTCATCGTCTTGCCCTGGTATACGGCCTGGATGAAGGTGACCATCGCCTCAATCTGCGCAGCGGTAAGTTGCCGCTCACCCGGGATGGGACGCTCGTCCGCGGTGGCGCTAGTGCCGACCTTGCCGTAGCACGGGAATTGCTGCGTCCACGCGTCGCCGCGGTAGCGCGGCATCACCGCATCCCCACGCACCGAGCCGCAGCCGATCACTTCGATCATCTGCGCACGGGTCATGGTGCTGGTAATCAGCGATGGCCCCGTTGCCGGCACGGTACTGAACGGGGTGTCGTTCCACCGGCCGCCGCCGGTCCATGCGTGACACATCTCGCAGTTGGCGCCGGTGGGCTTGAACAACTCCATGCCGGCATCGGCCTGCGCTTGGTCCACCGCCTGGGCCCCCGCGGCCAGAGGCGTCAGCATCAGTGCCCCCGCCAGTGCCGCCGCGATCCATCGTGAATTCATCTGGGTTTCTCCCGGTGAACGCTCACCGTAGGGCCCGGCACGCTCGCGCACCATCCAACTTTGCGCGAGCGGCGTGGGCCCAAAAAGAAAGGGGGAAGGCCAACGGCCTTCCCCCCAAACGCGCAGGCTGAACGGCGGATTAGCCGGGCAGCTTGAACACGTACAGCGTCGAGCCCGAACGGCGGTAGCGGTTCGCGTTATCCGGCGCCGCATTCGCAACTACGGCCGTGTTGGCCGCCGCGGACGAAGCGATGATCGCGATGTACTGCTTGCCACCGTACGAGTAGCTGATCGGCGACTGGCCCCAACGGGCGCCCGCGCGGAACGACCACAGCACTTTGCCGGTCTTGGCATCGAGCGCCTGGAAGTTGCCTTCCGCCTGGTTACCGTGGAACAACAGATCGGTCGCAGTAGCCATCACTGCTACACGGCCGGTGTCGTTGTACGGCACGCTCCAAACGGTCTTACGGCCGAGCGGGTCGTTGGCGCGCAGGTTCGAACCGACCGTGGTCGCCTTGCCATCGAGGCCCTTGTTGACCGCAACTGCACCCGGAGCGGTCTGACGCAGAGTGTAGCCTTCACCCGGCTTGTACTCGCCGGTGATCATGATTTGCACGGCGCACGTCGAGTCCGAGTGCGTGTACAGCAGATTGGTGCGGGGCGACCAAGCGTCGTTCTCCCAGTTGCGGGCCGCGGTGCCCGGGCAGTACTCGACTTCGGTGCCCGTGTAGCCGGTCGGCTTCGTGGCGCCGCCGCCGCGGGGATCCGACTGCGTGTACTTGCGGCGGTCTTCCACGCTGGTGAACATGATCTGTTCGATCCGGTACTTCGGACGGCCAGTGGCCATGTCGATGCCCGTATTCAGATCCTGGTACTCCGCCATCCACGGTTCGATCAACATTTGGCCGGTGACGCGGTCCCAAACGTAGAAGTAACCGTCGCGGGCGAACTTCACAGCGGTCTTCTTCACCGCGCCGTTGATCGTAAGGTCGATCAGCGGGGTGATCAGCGGCTCATCAAGGTCCCACTGGTCTTGCGGGGTGATGTTGTACGCCCAGATCAGTTCGCCGGTCTTGCCATCGCGCGCCATCTGCGATGCGCAGTAGTTGTTCTTGTACGACTTCAGGCCGCCGTTGGCGTCCAGGTCGATCTTGCCCCACTCACGACGGTAATCCGCGTTCCACGGACCGCAGTTGCCGGTCGAGTAGTAGAAGATGTCGACGTCCGGATCCCAGGTGAAGTAGCCCCACGAGGTGCCGCCGCCGGTCTTCCACGAATCCTTCCACCAGGAATCGAGGGCCGGGTTGGCGATCTTGTCGTCGGCGTAGAACGGCTTGAATTTCGGGCCGATGCCGACTTCGTTGTTCGGACCCATGTTGTAGTAGGTCCAGGCGTTCTTGCCGGTGTTGATGTCGTAGGCGTGCACCTTGCCGCGGGCGCCGCGCTCGCCACCTTCGTTGCCGCCAATGAACAGGTTGTGGACAACCAGCGCGTTGCCGGCCATGCCTTCGCCGCGGACGATGTCCGTGCCGACGTTGCGCCACAACTGCTCACCCGACTTCGCGTCGAGCGCAATCACCTGGCCGTCGAGGGTCGCGTAAAACAGCTTGCCTTCGGCGTAGTACAGACCACGAGTCTGCGCGCCGCAGCAGGTCTGGGCGCTCGCCAGGGCGACGTCCATCGTGGGACGGAATTCCCACTTGATGACGCCGTCTTTGGCCAGGTCCAGGGCGTACACATAGTTCGGCTTCGGAGACACGATGTACATCGTGTCGCCCACGACCAGCGGCGATGCTTCGTGCTGGTCGAGAATGCCGATCTGCATGGTCCAGGCCAGCGTCAGGTTCTTAACGTTGTCCTGCGTGATCTGGGTCAACTGGCTGTAGTTCCAGCCGTTGTAGGTGATGCTGGGCATCACGACGTTCGCCGGGTCCTTCGACAGCTTCAGGACGTCGTCGTTGGCGACCGCTGTCTGTGATACGCCTGCAACGCAGGCCATCGCGAACAGCGACGCTGCTGTTCCTTTGAATAGTGTCATTCAGTTTGCCTCCCAGTGATTTGTTGCAACCGCCCCTCATTTCCCCGGGGCGTGCGACGCCGCCTCAGACGGACGCGCTGCGACATTTTATCACAGGGGCAGCACAATTGCGTGAAATCGCAAGTGGCTGATTTAGCGGACTTTTCAGTCTGTCTATCGTCGCGGCCAGTGGCCGCGGTGGCCCCCCCACACACACCTGTTCCCGATGCGAGATCGGAAGAAAGAAGGGGGGAGGCCGATCGGCCTCCCCCCAAAGCGTTCGTACAACCGGGGATTAGCCGGGCAGCTTGAACACGTACAGCGTCACACCCTGACGGCGGTAGCGTGCCGCGGCATCCGCAGGCGCGTTGTTGGCGACTGCAGTGTCGCCGATACGCGAGCTGGAGATGATCGCGATGTACTGCTTGCCACCATAGAGGTAGCTGATCGGCGACTGGTTGAACCGCGAACCGGTGCGGAATGTCCACGCCGCCTTGCCGGTCTTGGCGTCCAGCGCCTCGAACAGCCCTTCGGCGCTGTTGCCGTGGAACACGATGTCCGTGGCGGTGGCCATCGCCGGCACGCGGGTGTTCTCGTTGTACGGCTTGCTCCACACGTTCTTACGGTTGATCGGGTCGTTGGCCTGCAGGCGCGACAACACGGTCGTCGGCTTGCCGTCCATGCCTAGCGCCTGTGCGGCCGCGCCACCGGCGGAGCGTTGCAGGGTGTAGCCCTCGCCCGGCTTGTACTCGCCGGTGGTCACCACCTGCGTCGCGCAGCTGGTGTCCGAGTGCGTGTACAAAAGACCGGTGCGCGGCGACCACGCATCGTTTTCCCAGTTACGGGCTGCCGTGCCCGGGCAATACACGATTTCCGTGCCGGTATAGCCCTGGGGCTTCGTGTCCCCGCGCGGATCGGCCTGGGTGTACTTGCGGCGGTCTTCGACATTGGTGAAGGCGATCTTGTCGATGTTGTACATCGGCCGGCCGGTCTTCATGTCGACGCCGTGGTTCAGGTCCTGGTACTCGGCCATCCACGGTTCGATGAGCATTTCGCCGGTGTTGCGGTCCCAAACATAGAACATGCCGTCGCGGGCGAACTTCATCGCGGTCTTCCGCACCGCGCCGCCGATGGTCAGATCGACCAGCGGGGTGATCAGCGGCTCATCCAAGTCCCACATATCCTGCGGGGTGATGTTGTACGCCCAGATCAGTTCGCCGGTGGTGGCGTTACGCGCCATCTGCGACGCGCAGTAGTTGTTCTTGAAGCTCTTCAAGCCGCCGTTCGCGTCGAGGTCGACCTTGCCCCACTCGCGGCGGTAGTCCGGGTTCCACGGGCCGCAGTTGCCGGTGGAGTAGAAGAAGATGTCCGTGTCGGGATCCCAGGTGTAGTAGCCCCAATTGGTCCCGCCGCCGTGCTTCCACGAGTCGCCGAACCAGCTATCCAGCGCGGGGTTCGGGATCTTGTCGTCGGCGTAGAACGGCTTGAACTTCGGGCCGATGCCGACCTCATTGTTCGGACCCATGTTGTAATAGGTCCACTGCATCTTGCCGGTGTTGATGTCGTAGGCGTGAGACTTGCCGCGTACGCCACGCTCGCCGCCCTCGTTGCCCACCAAGAACAGGTTGTGGACGATCAGTCCGTTGCCGGCCATGCCTTCGCCGCGCACGATGTCCGCGCCGACGTTGCGCCACAGCTGCTCACCGGACTTCGCGTCCAAAGCGATGATTTGGCCGTCGAGGGTCGCGTAGAAGATCTTGCCCTCGGCGTAGTACAGCGCGCGGGTCTGCTGACCGCAGCAGGTCTGGGCCGTGGCCAACGCCACGTCCATCGTGGGACGGAACTCCCACTTGATCACGCCGTCTTTGGTCAGATCGAGCGCGTAGATGTAGTTCGGTTTCGGGGATGCGATGTACATCGTATCGCCCACCACGAGCGGCGAAGCTTCGTGGCTGTCCATGATGCCGATCTGCATCGTCCAGGCCAGCGTCAGGTTCTTCACGTTATCCAACGTGATTTGGTTCAGCGTGCTGTAGTTCCAGCCGTTATAGGTGATGCTCGGCATCACGACGTTGGCCGGGTCTTTCGACTTCGCCAGCACGTCGTCGTTCGCGAGCGCATTTTGCGAAACGCCCGCCACGCAGGCCATCGCCAACAGCGATGCCGACGTTCTTTTGAACAGTGTCATCAAATTCGCTCCCAAAAATGGATTGGTCCACAAATGCCCTCCGAAACCGGAGGTGCGTGCCGTCCCGCTCTCCAACGGTTGGGCGCGAGCAGTTTACCACCGTGCGACGGACTGCATCCGCGCCGCGAAACCGCAAAGCGCGGCCCACGGCATGGTCACCCACCAACATACTGAAATGGTTAGACCTTCTCGGGTCCTGTGGTCACAAGCGGCCCCAGTCCGCAGGCTACCCCGCGACCGTGTCCGCCCCATGCGCGATAGTGCACACGTGCGGCGCCCGGATAGCGTCCGGGTCATGCAAAGCTATCCCAAGCAGACCTTCGCCCTGCCGGCGCTCGACGGCATCTCGCCGGCGCAGCTCGCCGTGCACCTCGATCTCTATGCCGGCTACGTCACCAACTTGAACAAGTTGCGCGACACCGAGGGCGACCTGATGCAGGACCCCGAGCGCAATGCCTATGCGCTGGCCGAAGTGCATCGTCGTCTCGCGTTCGAATTCGACGGCATGCGCATGCACGAGATCTACTTCGCCCAGTGGGAGGGTCAGCCCGCCCCTGCGGTGCCGGTCGGTCCGCTCGCGATGGCGCTCGCCCAACAGTTCGGCAGCTACGAGGCGTGGGAGCACCAGTTTAAGGCCCTCGGCATGAGGCGCGGCATCGGCTGGACCGTCCTGTACTTCGACGCCAAGCTCCAGGTGTTCATCAACGCGTGGGTCGACGACCACGAGCACGGCCAGCTCACCGGTCTGCCGGTGCTGCTTGCCATGGATATGTGGGAACACGCCTACATGGTCGACTACGCGCCGGCGAAAAAGGCGGACTACATCGCCGCGTTCTTCCGCAACCTAAACTGGTCGGTCGCCGAACAGCGCTTCTGGACCGTTGCCGGCCAGCGTTTCTTGAAAGTTTCGTAGGGCTCGACCCGGCTCCCCGCCCCAACTCCCTCCCCCGGGTCCCTCGGGGCCGGGGAGCCGGACGTTCAACGGTACAGATCGCACGCCTTCGACTTATCCCCGAAGTATTTCTGGCAGTTGGCGAGCGTCATGCGCTGGCCCTGGTACACCGCCCGCACATAGGTGACCACCGCTTCGACCTGCGCGGCCGCCAGCCCCAGCAGCCCGGCCTCCGGTGCCTCCCCCGGCGCGCGGTCGGCGGCGACCTTGCCCCCGCAGCGCAACGCCGGCGTCCACGCGTCGTTGCGGTACTGCGGCATCACGCCCCAGCCGACCATTTTGCCGCACGACACGATTTCGATCATCGCCGCCCGGTCCATGGTCGACGCCACCAGCGACGGCCCGCCCGCCATCACTTCGCTGTACCGTCCGTTGGGATTGCGCCCGGTGCCGGTCCACTCATGGCACATCTCGCAATTGGCGCCGGTGGTCTGATAGATCGCCCGCCCCGCATCAACTTGGGCGGGATCGAACTCTTCGGCCGCCGCTGGCGCCGCCGCCAGCACCGCTACCATTGCCGCGATCCAAAGCCGCGCCACGTCAGCGCCCCTGCGGCAGCAAATCGGTGAAGACCATCACCCGCCCGCTCGCGGACAGCCCGGCGATCAGCGCCGCCGCCTGCGCGGCATCACCGGCGCGCGCCCACTGCACCGCCAGCACCCGCGCCGCGTCGTCGCGGCCATAAGCGTTGGGATCGCGCTCCAGTTCCACCACTGCCAAGCCCAGATACGTGCGCGCCGCGTCCGGCGCCTTCACGGCCCGCGCCGCGTCGAGCAACGCCCACGCCCGCACGATGCCGTCGGGCAACGATGCCGCTATATCCCGCGCGCGCTCGTGTTCGCCTAGCCGCGCAAAGCCCACCACCGCCGCGTCGGCGAACGGCGCGCCGGCGGTCAGCAATTCCAGGCAGCGCCGCGCCCCTGCCTTGTCGCCCGCGTCGAGGCGGGCTTTGCCTAAGTCCGCTATCAACCGGTTGCGATCCAGCACCACGTCGATCCGTGCCACCGTAACCAGCGCGTTCGCGACGTTGCCCGCCTCCGCCTGCACCTTCGCCACCGCGCCCAACAGAATCGCCCGGTACTGCGCGTAGTCCTCGGTGAGCGCAAACGCCACGGCGCCCGTCACGTCGCCGCTCTGTGCCCGCGCCTGCGCAACTGCCTCGCGCGCCCGCAGCCGCCCGACCTGATCCACCACCCGGCCCGCGTCCGCCACCGCGCCGGTGAAATCCCCGGTGCCGGCTTCCGCCGCCGCCAGCGCCGCAAACGCCGTGTCGCGTGGTCCCGGCGCAGTCAGCGCCGCTGCCACGACGCGCGCGTCGCCCAGCACCAGCCGCTCGGCCATGCTGGCCACCAGCGCCGCCATCGCCGCGTCCAACTCCGGCCCGTCCGCCAGCTCGAGCGCGAGCTTGATCGCCTCGTGAGTGCGGTTCGCGTCGGCCATGTGCTTAGCCAGGTCCGCCAGCAGTGCGCCGCGCTGGTCCGCCGTCAGCCCGCGCGCCACGGCCGCGGCCCGCTCGAACTCGCCGCGCGCTGCGTAAGCCCCGCCGAGCGCGACCCGCGCCGCCGCGAGCTCGCCCGCCCTGGCCCGCGCGACCACGCCCTCGGCGCCCGCGATATCGCCACGCTCGATCGCTTGCCCCACGATCGCCGCCAGCGCGTCATCGCGGTCGCGCGCCGCCCCGATCGCATCCGCCAGGGCCAACGCCGCCGCCATATCGCCGGCGGCCGCGTACATGGGCGCGACCCACGTCCGCGCGAAGTCGCGCTCGACGGCGTCTTTGATGGACTCGGCCGCGCGTGCCGCAGCATCGAGGCTGACGGTCGCCCCCGCGCGGTCGCCGCCACGCGCCTGCACGTATCCTAGATAGGCCAGGCCGAGCATCGCATCGTTGGGGTCGGGTTGGGCCTGCGCCGAATCGCGCGCCAGTTGCGCCAAGCACACCGGCGCCAGCGTGCCGAGGCACGTGCCCAGCAAGTCCTGCGCCCGCGCCGCCGCCGGCGCCACCGCCAGCAGAACAACCGCCGCGCGGAGAGCGCGCACTGGGGTCGCGCGGAGAGCGCGCACAGAGAACGCCCGCTACTTCGCGGCCGGCCTAACCCCGGGTGTCGGCACGGTTCCGGCACCCTTCACCACCACGGCGGTGTACGGCTTCGGCGTTTTGTCGATGGTGATCGGCATGCCGATGCGCATGAACGCCATGTCGCTCGGCTTCGGCACCGGCATCTTGGTGCCGTCGCTCAGTGTGACGATGTGGGTCGCCGTATTAATGTCGACGACAGTCGCCGTTTCCTTAACCGGGGTCGGATAGACCGCGATGGTCACGTCGCCACCCGGGTTCGGCGAGTGCTCCAGCCGCGCCCGCGTCCCGACGGTGAACTGCGCCATGTCGATGGTGGCCGGCAGCGTCACGGACGCGCCGCGCTTGCCGTCGTCCAGGACCACCTTGTGGCCTGCCACGTCGACCGACTTGATCGGCCCGTCGACATTGGCCGCCGGCACCGCCGGCTGTCCGCATGCCCCCAGCGCCAATACCAGTGCACCTGCGGCAAACCGAATCGCTGTCATGAACGCCCCTCCCAGGGAACCGGCGTCCCCCCGACACCGGCTGAGCGACGATAGGTCCGCCCTCGCGCCCAAGTCAATTTGCGCGCCGCGCTACTGCGCCGCCGTGAGCAATTCCATCAGCGCCTGAAACCTCGCTTCCGGCTGCAGATCGTTGAGCACCGCCGCCGCCTCGGCCGCATCGCCGAGCCGCACCAGCACGATCGCCAAGCGCCGCTGCGCCGTCTCGTTGTCGAACCCTTGGCCCGGCCCGCGCGCCGCGCCGTGTACCACCGCCGCCTCCGCCAGGATCACAAACCGCCGCGCCACACCGGGCGAAGCCGCCGCCGCCGCCGGCGCCGCGTCCAGGAACGCCTCCGCCCGCGCCGTGCTGTCCGGCAACGCCTGGGCGATCGCAATCGCCCGGTCGCCATCACCCAGGCGCCCATAGTCGGTCATTACGGCGCGCACCAGGCCGGCATTGGCCCGGGCAAAAGCCGGCTCCGCAGTGAGCCGGTCCAGCGCCCGGCGCGCGCCCACGGCATCGCCCGCATCCAGCAGCACCCCCGCCACCTCCGCCAGCACGGCCGCGCGGTCCACGTCTTCTACCCGCGCCGCCGCCGCCAGCGCCGCAACCCCATCGCCCGCCGCCGCCTGCGCCAGCGCCACCGCGCGCAAGCGCTGGGTCCGGTCCATCCGGTCCGGCCCGGCCCCGGCAAGCGCCAGCGCCCCCGCCGCATCGCCGCCGCGCACCTCGGCGCCGGCGATCAGCGCCAGCACCCCACGCCGCGCCGCCGCATTCGCAATTCCCGCCGCCCGCTGCTCCGCCGCAACAAAGTCCCCAGCGCGGGCGAATGCCCCGACCAACGCCGCCAGCGCCGTGTCGCGCGCCTCGGCTGTCGGAATGCCCTCCGCCATGTAATACGCGCCGTTCAGGTCGCCCCGGTTGGCCATCGCCACCGCGATCGCCGCCAGCGCCGCGTCCAGGTCTTCACCGTCCACCAGCGCCAGGGCCCGCTGCGCTGCGGCGTCCGCGCGCCCCTGCTCTGCCAGCGTGCCCGCGATCCACACCGCCGTCCGCCCGCGGTCGCGCGGCAGCAGTCCCTGCGCCACCGCCGCCGCCTTGTCCCAGTCCCCCGCCAGCCCATAGGCCTGCGCCAGCAGCACACGGCTGGACCCCATGCGATTGCGCCCGACGCTGCCCAGCAGATGCTCCGCCAGCGCCATATCGCCGCGCCGCAACGCACCGCGCACGATCGCCGCCATCGCCTCGTCGCCGTCGGTTGGCTCTTGAATGGCCGTGGCCTGCCCCTGCGCCGCGATCAGGTCGCCGGCAATCGCATAGCCCGCCGCCAGCCACACCCGCACCATGTCGCGGTCGTCCGCCATCGAGATCTGCAGCGACCGCGCCTGCGCCGCGTTCATCGTCGCCCGCGCGCCGTCGATGTCCCCCGCCATCGCCTGCTGAATCGCCAGGGTGCTGAGCGACAGCACGCCCAGTTGCGGCTGCGCCATCGCGCGCGCCGCATCGGTCGCAAGGCCCGCCAGGCAGGTTGGTTCCGGAGTTCTAAGGCAGTCCGTCAGTTCGTCGGCGGCGGCCGGTCCGGCCAGCCCGCTCAGGGCGGCCACCGCCACCCACGCACGCATCCACGCCATCCAGGTCTCCGGGGGTTGGTGCAACTGCCAGCAAAGTATCCGCCCCGATTCCGCGTACCGCAACGGGCAAACCCACGCACCCCGCCCCGAATCACCTTGCACCGGGCCCCCGGGCGGACCATGTATCGGTGATGAAGAAATCCAGTTCGATCCGCCTCGCCCTGATGGGCAGCGCCGCCTTCGCCCTGTCCGCGTGCGGCGAAGGCTCCGCCCTGCCCCAAGACGCCCGCTACTACCCCACCATCGAGGCGTGCTCCGCCGACTACGGCGCCCAGCCGTGCGCCGAGGCGAAAACCCTCGCCGACGCCACCCAGGCCAAGGAAGCCCCGCGCTTCACCCAAAAGCAGCAGTGCGAGGCCGAGTTCGGCGCCGGCAACTGCGAGACGCGCCAAGAGGCCGGCGGCGGCAGCTTTTTCACGCCGCTGCTCATGGGCTACATGGTCGGCAACATGCTGGGCGGCAATCGTTATGCCCAGCCGATCTACCGCGGCACCAACAACAGCGCCGTGATGCCCCGCGCCGGCCGCCTGTTCAACATCGGCAGCTTCGGCGCCGCCGGTGCGACCGCCGGGGCGGCTACCTCGGCGTTCCGCCCCGCCGCCCAAGTCTCCGAAGTCAGCCGCGGCGGCTTCGGCGGCACCGCCCGGAGCTATTCCACCACCGGCGGCTAAGGTGATCCGCGAAAGCGTCACCGCGCGCCCCGATTGGCGGGCGCATGTGGAAACCGATCTCGGCTTCGCCTTCCACACCATCGACGGTGCGCCCTACTGGGACGAGACCGCCTGCTACCGCTTCACCGCCGCCGAGATCGACGAACTGGAAGCCGCCACCGTTGAACTGGAGCAGTTGGCCCTCGCCCTCGTCGACCGCGTGGTGGACACCGGCGAGGAAGCCTTAGAGCGCCTGCGTATTCCGCGCCCCGCGTGGGAAGCCATCGCCGGCAGCTGGCACGCCCGCGAAAAGAACCTCTACGGCCGCTTCGACCTCGCCTACCGCGGCGACGGCCCGCCCAAGCTCCTGGAATACAACGCCGACACCCCCACCGCGCTGTTCGAAGCCGCGGTGGTGCAATGGGACTGGCTCCAGGCCGTGCATCCCGAACGTGACCAGTTCAATTCGCTCCACGAGCGCCTGATCGAAGCCTGGAAAAACTTCGGCCTGCGCCGCCAGCGCGTCACCTTCGCCGCCGCCGCCGGCCACGCCGAAGACATGGGCACGGTGGAGTACTTGCGCGACACCGCCGTGCAGGCGGGGCTGGAGACGGAATTCATCGCCATGGGCGACATCGGCTGGGACGGCCAGATGTTCCGCAACCTGAACAACGAACCCATCGGCGTGCTGTTCAAGCTCTACCCCTGGGAGTGGCTGGTGCGCGAAGACTTCGGCGCGCATCTCCTCACCGGCGTCGCCAAAGTGATCGAGCCCGCGTGGAAGATGGTCCTCTCCAACAAGGCCGCGCTCGCGCTCCTGTGGGAAATGGCGCCCAACCACCCCAACCTACTGGCGGCAGCCCTGGAACCCGATACGATCCCCGGCAAGGTCGTGCGTAAGCCGATCTTCAGCCGCGAGGGCGCCAACATCGAAGTGCGCGAAGGCGATCGCGTGCTGGCCGCCACCGATGGTGCGTATGGCGCCGAAGGCTTCGTCTACCAGTCCCACGTGGAAATGCCGGACCTCAATGGCAACTTCCCGGTGCTCGGCTCCTGGGTCATCGCCAGCCAGCCCGCCGGCATCGGCATCCGCGAAGACGCCACCCCCATCACCCGCGACACCAGCCGCTTCGTCCCGCACTATTTCGAATGAGGGCGCCATGCCGACCGTGATCAGCTTCGAGGCCTTCGCAAGCTTTCTGACCTACTTCGCCGTGGCGCTCGCCTTCGTCGCCGCCTTCGCCGCGCTGTACATGATGGTAACCCCGCACCACGAAGCCGCCCTGATCCGCGCCGGGAACACCGCCGCCGCCATCAGCCTCGGCGGCGCCGTCCTCGGCTTCACGCTCCCGCTCGCCAGCGTCATCATCCACAGCGTGTCGCTGGTCGACATGGCGGTGTGGAGCATCGTCGCGTTCACGGTGCAGCTCGCGGTCTACCGGCTGGTGGATTTCCTGCTGCGCGACATCTCGAAGCACATCGACGAGGGGAATGTAGCGGCCGCCACCACGCTAGCGGTGGCGTCGCTGGCGATCGGGGCGATCAACGCGGCGAGCATGGCGTATTAGGCGCGCCCTGCAAGCTCAGGGAACGAATCGGGGCCCAGCAACCCTGACAGCGCATGGCGGAGCAGCTCAAACACTTCTTTGGCGAGCGGGTGGTGCGGGGCATCGCGGCCGACCTGCGGCGCGCCCACGCGAGGCTCGATGAAGCTGCGTTCGTCCGTGAGTGCCTGGCCGGGCTCGGCGATCTCGAATTGACCGCGCGCGGGCGCCACGTGGCGGAAGTCATGGGACGCCACCTGCCGCCGCGGTTCCCCGATGCGGCGCGGGTGCTGGTGGCTTCACTCGGGCCGGAACTCGTGAGCAGCGAGACCTTCGGCATGGAGCCGTTCCGCTACCTGCCGCACGTCGTCTACGTCGCGTCCCGCGGTCTCGATGATTTCGAAGCCGCCATGGCCGCGCAGCTCGAACTCACCAAACGGTTCACGGCCGAGTTCAGCATCCGTGCATTCCTCACCCGCTATCCCGCGGCGACATTGGAGCGCCTGCGGGTGTGGGCGCGCGATCCGAATGTCCACGTACGGCGCCTGGTGTCGGAAGGCACCCGCCCGCGCCTGCCGTGGGCGCCGCGGCTGCGCGCGTTCCAGGAGGACCCTGAGCCCGTCATCGCGCTGCTCGAAATGTTGCGCGACGACCCCGAGCGCTACGTGCAGCGCTCCGTCGCCAACAACCTCAACGACATCAGCAAAGATCACCCCGCCCGCGCCGCGGCCCTGTGCGCGGCGTGGCTGGCCGATCCCACCCCCGGCCGCCGCTGGATCGCCGGCCACGCGCTGCGTTCGCTGGTCAAGCAGGGCCACCCCGCCGCGCTGGCCACCCTCGGTTTCGCCGCCCGGCCCAAGGTCGCCGTCGCCGGCGCGCGCATTACGCCCGCCAAGGTAGACATCGGCGACGCGGTGCGATTCGCGTTCACCTTGGCGTCGCGCGCCAAACAAACCCAGCGCCTGGTGGTGGATTTCGCCGTGCACTTCGTCAAAGCCAACGGCGCCACCCGCCCGAAGGTGTTCAAGCTGCGTGCGCTCGATCTCGCCGCGGGTGCAGATGTCGAATGCGCTGGGTCCGTGTCCCTCGCGGCGATGACCACGCGCAAGCACTATCCTGGCGTCCACCGCATCGATGCATTGATCAACGGCGTGGCCTATCCGCTCGGCGAATTCACGGTGCGGCCATGATCCCCTTCCCGGCCGCCACCATCGCGGAACTCATGGCGCAGTTGCCGCCGCCCATCGCCCGCATCGTCACCGCCGCGCGGAAACAAATCGCCGCCGTGGTCCCCCAAGCGGTGGAACGCCTCCGCCCCGGCTGGGGCTTCATCGGCTACAACGCGCCGGCGTACTTCGCGTTCATCGTGCCTGAGCCCGCACGCGTCCGCCTCGGCTTCGAATGGGGTGTGTTGTTGGACGACCGCACCGGTCTGCTCACCGGCGCCGGCTCCCAGGTTCGCTACGCCGTGCTGCCAACGGCCGCCGCCGTGCGCTCCCCCGCCCTCGCCGATCTGCTGCGCGAGGCCGCCGCCCTGCCGCCGCGCTCGGCTCCGCGCCGGCGCCACCCCTAGGTCGCGCCGCGCAGTCTCACGCGAACTTCGCGCCCACGGTCGTGCACTGGCTCAGGTCGATCCCGTCCAAGCTCGTGTTCACCAGGATAGCGCCGTCCAGGCAGGTCAGCACCGAGTGCGCCCGCGTGCCAAAGGCCTTCGCCAGCATCGGCAACGACTTCACCACCACCTTTGAGAGGTTGGCGTTCGATAGCCGGGCGCCTTTGAGATTGGTCCCCACCAGCAGCGCGCCTTCCAGGTTGGCGCCGTCGAGGTCCGCGCCCGAAAGGTCGGTATAGGCGAGCATCGTTCCGGAAAGATTGGCGCCGCGCAGCTTGCACTCGCGCAGCACCATGCCGGAAAGGTTGCGCTTGGAAAGGTCGACGAAGGCCAGCTCTTCGGCAATCAAAACGCCGCGCCCCCCATCCTTGCCGTTACTCGTGATCCACAGCGTGTGGTCGTTGAACGTCCGCTGCAGATGCACCGGCATGTTCGCCAGTGTGATGGCGGCCCCCGCCAATCCCGTCTGCCCGATCTTGCACCGGCTCAGGTCCACGCCCTTGATGTCGGCGCCGTCCAGATTGGCCCCGGTGAGGTCCGTGTTGCCGGTCACCGCGCGGGCCAGGTTGGCGTTACGCAGGTTCGTGCGCACCAGCTTGGCATCGGTCAGGATCACGCCGGAAAGGTTCGCCGATTCCAGGTTCGCATCGGACAAATCGACGCCGCTCAGGTCCGCGCCGATCAGCAGCGCCCCGCTCAGGTCCGAGCCCACCAGGCTGCACCCGCGCAAGTTCGCGCCGCTCATCTGGCACTTCACCAGCGAGGCAAAGTTGATCTTGCAGTCGCTCAGGTCCGAAACATTGCGGCCCACGCTCGTCTCGCCGCCGAACAGGATGGTGCCGCCGCGCAGGTCGGCGCCGTCCAGCTTCACCCGGTCCAGGTTCGCGCCGCGCAGCACCACGCCGCGCAATATGCTTTGCCCCAAGTCGGCGCCCGAAAGATTAGCCCCGCTCAGGTCCGAGCCGAACAAATCGGCCTTGCGCAGCGATGCGCCGGCAAAGTTGGTCTTCGCGCACTGCGAACCCACCATCCGCGCCGAGCCGAGCGCCGCGCCGGAAAGGTCCCGCCCCGAAAGGTTATGGCGCGCAAAGTCCGCCTGCCTGCCGGTGGCGGCGTTGCCCAGCCACACGCTGTGCTGCTTCATCGCCGCCGCGAAAGTGTCGGCGGAGAGCTCCATCGGCGGCGCAGAGGCCATCGGCGCTACTCTGTAAGCGCCGGAGCAAAACTCCCTCACTGAAGCGACCGGGTTTGTCCGGTTGCGCCGGAGTAAAAGTCCGGCAGCAGATAGCCCTTTGCGGTTGGCAGAGGGTGGGGGATGAAGGGCGTGGAGTTGTATGGACGGGTTCGCTATGCG
>CANKGV010000017.1 GCA_947481575.1 Alphaproteobacteria bacterium | reverse complement strand
CGCATAGCGAACCCGTCCATACAACTCCACGCCCTTCATCCCCCACCCTCTGCCAACCGCAAAGGGCTATCTGCTGCCGGACTTTTACTCCGGCGCAACCGGACAAACCCGGTCGCTTCAGTGAGGGAGTTTTGCTCCGGCGCTTACAGCCAGCACCGCGGTATTGCGGGCATAGAATGCGCTGAGTTCGGTGCGCAACGTGACGGCGCTGCAGCCCCCGGGGAGATTGCCGTTGGCCTTGGCGTAGTGCCAGGCCATGACCAGCGCCGTGGCGGCGTTGTCGAGATCGCCGCGGGCGCCGGTTTGCAGGAAGTGCTTCTCGTCGTCGCCGGCCAGGGCGGCGTAGAACCGGCAGTTGCCGAAGTTGTCCATCTGGGCGGCGACCGAATAGGGGTCGGCCGGGACGGCTTGCGCAAGGGCAGCCGGCGCTGCGGCGCACACCGCCAGCGCGAGTACGATCGCGTTCCAAACGGCAGCTTTCACGGCGTTCTGCTCCACGAGTCCTGCGCCCACAAGAATCGGCGGCGATATCTTCTCATACTCCGGCGGCGGCGGCGCGGGGCACCGATTTCAAAGATTTCGTGAGGCCGCTGCCCGCCTCAGGGTGTAGGGTGCGCGCGGTCGCGCCGCGTGCCCATCGCCGCCGTGCGCCCTTGCTCTGGCCCTCTTTCCGGAACGCGCCATGCGCCCTGCCAAACGCCCTGTGAAGGCCGACTTCGTGCTGTTCGACGTGCTGTATGAGGATGGCTCGCGGTCGTCCAACCGGCGCGTCCCGGCCAACGAGTTGGAAGGGGGGCACGACATCGACAAGGCGGCACGCGCCGCCATCGAGGCGCAGGACCGCAAGCTCGGCGAAGCCTCCGGCGCCCCGCGCGGGCGCATCAAATCGGTGGCGAAGTCCAAGACGCGCTGAAGTCCGGCGCGCCTCTATTCATTGCGCCCCCCGGGGCGCGATGTTGCTAGTGACGGACATTACTGTGACGCGCCGCTGCGCCGTCACCCGCTGCGGCATGCGCCGCAGCGCACCAGAAAGGGCGATGTGCGATGAGCCCCGTGCCCAAACCCAAGCAGGACAAGTGGAACTTCCACGCCGACGCCAAAGGTCACTGGCGCTGGAACGTCACCACGCCGGAGCGCGAGGTCCTACGCGCCTCAGCCGAAGCCTATTCGAGCCGCAGTGACGCCATCGCCAACGCCAAACGGTACGGCTATGGCGGCGCTTAGCGTGACCGGCGCCTGGTACTGGTGGGCGGTCGGCGGTCTGGGCGTGGTCATAGCCGGGATCGCCATGCTGGCGCTGGCCGTCTATTAGCGGTCGCCGCTAGTTCACGGCGGCGATGCTGGCGACCATGTTGAAGTTGGCGACGACGGTGTACTCGACCTTGACCTGATCGCCCGGCTTGAACGCCCGGAGGTCGGCATCCGGGCCGACCACGTACTGCTTGCCGTCTTCCAGGTTGACGGTGCGCTTCGCGGTGTCGATCGCCGCGATCTTGGCGGTGACGGTGGAGCGGCCAGTCGCCTTCAGCGCCTGGGTCGGCTCGTCCCGGTCCATCATCATCATCTGCGCCGATGCGGCGTAGCTGAGCGTCAGCGCGCCGAGCAGTGCGGCGCAGGCAACGGCACGTGATCCGAACATTGCGAGTCTCCCGAGTGTGTTCCATCCTGCCAGAGTAGCGCCGCGGGTCCCTGGCACTCAACCGTAGGTGCGGTAGGGGTATCCGTGCGGCCTCGGGCGGCGTTCTCCAGCGGGCTACTTGCAAAGATCGATATTCATCGATAGGTGCACCACCGGACGCCAGCGCCAACGGGACGCGCGCGGTGGAATCGCTGCGCCTGGTTATGGGGGAAGTGCAGGTTGCGACGGTGCGCGCCCAGGTCGGCCTTTCCCTGATCACCGACTTCGAGAACTACAGCGCGTTCAAGCCGACCCCGGCGCTGGACGCGCGCGTCACGCTGGGGCACCGCACTGAGAGCGGTGCGGGCATTTCAGAAGGCCGCCTGACAGCAGGCGCCTCACAAATTCGTGGTGGGCGGGATGGCGCCGGTTTTGGCGCTATGATCGCCCGCCATGAAACACTCCCTAGCGGTTGTCGTTGCGGTTCTGGTGGCCTTGGCCGCCGGGCCGGTATTCGCGCAAGCACAGAATGCCAAGCGTGTTGATTTGCAGTTGGTCATCGCCGTCGACGTATCGCAAAGCGTCGACCGCAACGAAGCCACCCTGCAGCGCGATGGCTACGCCAAGGCGCTACTCGACCCCAATCTACTGAAGGCGATCAAGAACGGCCGGAATGGGCGGATTGCGATCACGTACCTGGAGTGGGCCGGGTGGGGGTTGTTTCGGCACACCGTGGACTGGACCGTGATCGATGGTGAAGATTCGGCGCGTCAGTTCATCGCGCAGATGAATTCTGCCAGCATCGTTTCCGGCCGCGGCACGTCGATCGCCACTGCCATCGATGTCGCGACCAGCTTGTTCCCGATCAGTCCGTTCCCCGCGGAGCGCCGCGTCATCGATATTTCCGGTGACGGCGCCAACAACCAGGGCCTTTCCGTCACCGCGTACAAGGACATGGCGCTGGCCCAGGGCATCACCATCAACGGACTGCCCATCCTAAACGACCAGGGCGGCGTGGGCGGCAGCATCGCGGACCTCGACGTGTACTACAGCGAATGTGTCATAGGCGGACCCGGCTCGTTCGTAATCGCCGCGCAGAACTTCGAGAGCTTCGGCCAGGCGATTTTGCGCAAGCTGATTCTGGAAGTCGCCGGGCTCGGGCCACTCGACGATTGGGAGCGGTTCGGCGTGCCGCGCACCACCAAGGTGCAGTACTTCGGACCACCGGCCGGGCTGCAGCCGGCCCCCTATGGCGGGACGGCCGGGGGACCGAAGAAGTACTACCCGTACTGCGACATCCCGATGCGCGGGACACCGACCATCTTCCCGTCACCTTTCTAACGATTGCAAGCAGTTAGGGCGTGTACGGGGACCCGGCCGCGCGCTATGGTCGGCATGTGATTCGCGTTGCCATCGCCCTCACAGCGGCTCTGGCTTGTGCCAACGTGCCGCTCCCTGCCGGTGCCGCCGACATGACCGGTGCCCAGCGCAGCGTTGCTGCGGCGTTTGCCGCGGCTGCGGGCGTCGATCTCCACGACACGACGCCGATGCTGATCGCGCCGCAACAAGCGGCGGCACCGCGCTCCACGTTTGTTCAGCCGCCGCCGCCCGCAGCCACGCCGTTCAACCTTTCGGCGATGCCCAAGGACCCGGCAATGACGTCGCCGTTGCCGCCGGCGCTGGCGAAAGCCGCACCCACCGCGCCGGAGATCGTTCCTCCTGCACCGGCAGCCGGTCCGCTTCCTCGAACGCCAGCGGTGGAGGCTGCGGCGTTGACGCCGCCGCCGCCCGTCGCGGTGCCGGTTGCGGCGCTGGTACCACCCGAGCCTCTGGGCGTAGCCCAAACCCCGGAGGCGAAGGCCGAACCTGACTTTGATGCGCTAAAGTCAGCGCTTGCAGCGCTGGCGGCTCTGGCTCCTGCCCAGCCGCCGGTGATCGAAGCAACCGTGGTGCCGCCGCCGGCGAAGGCCACGCCGGATTTGGCAGCGCTCAAGGCGGCGCTGCTGGCCCAAGCGGCAACTACGGTAGCGCCGACTCCGCAAGCCGTTCCCGCGCCAACACCGGCCGAGAAGCCCGAAATTGTGACCGTCGCGCTGCGCTCGGTGCCACCCCTGTCAGGACTGACGCTGCCTCCCTGGCAGCGCAATGCCGTCACTGCCCGCGATACCGCCGGCAAACCGCGCATCGCGCTTGTGATCGACGACGTGGGCGTGGACTACGTGAATTCGCTGCGGGCGGTTGCCTTGCCCGGGCCAGTGACGATTTCGCTGATGACGTACGCGCGGCAGATCGAGCGGCTGGCGGACATAGCCCATGCAAACGGCAACGAACTGCTGATCCATGTGCCGATGGAGCCTGAGGGTTTCGAAGACCCGGGTCCGAACGTTCTGGCCACGAACCTTGATCCAGCGGAGTTGGAGCGCCGCGTGCAATGGGCGCTGAACCGGGTCGACGGCGTGGTCGGCATCAACAACCACATGGGCAGCAAGTTCACCGCCAACGCGCGCGGCATGCGCGTGTTGATGGATGACTTGGCGGAGCGCGGCTACCTGTTCCTGGATTCCCGCACGACCGGCCAATCGGTCGGCCGCGAGGCAGCGCGCTTAGCTGGAGTGCCGTACGTGGCGCGCGACGTGTTCCTAGACAACGACCCATCGCCGGAGGTGGTGTGGAAGCAGATCGAGGAATTGGAAGCGACCGCCAAGCGGCGTGGCAGCGCCATCGCGATTGCGCACCCGCACCCGGGCACTCTGCAGGTGTTGCGGGCGTGGCTACCGGAATTGGCCAAGCGCGGATACGCCCTCGTGCCGCTGAGCGCGCTCGTGCCGCCGCCGGGTCCGCCTTCTGCGGCCGTCGCTGCGCGCTAAACTGGCGTGAACCTACGGCAGCGTGCTGCGGCGCGGTGAATTCGCGACGCTGCCAATGATCGCGGTCACATCAATCAACACACGCGCGGCCGTGAGGCCACCGGGGCAAACGAGGTAGCGCGGCTCCCAGACCGGGCCGAACTTGTCCTTGTAGAGGCGGAGGCCGCGGAACCGGTAGAACCGGTCCCCGAGCCGCACGAGGGCGGTACCGACGGCCGTTCCATAGGTGGCCGTGCCGCTGGTCTTCCAGCCCGGAGAGCGGCGCCATGCCGAGGTCGAACGTGGCGAATCCCTGCGCCTTGGCCCACAGCAACGTTTCGACGAACAGGAAGTCCATGAGGCCGTGGAGCGGCGGGTGCACGTGGCGCATGAGGTCGACGGATATCTCACCGCCAGCGCCGATCCAGAGGTTTGCGAAGGCGACGATTTCTCCACCGAGGAAGACGACTGCGCATGGGAACCGAGACAGGTAGCGCTCGTCGAAATTGCCGAGCGAGAAGGCCTTCTCGCGGGACTTCTTGCTGGCGAGCCATTGGTCGGAAATCTCCCGCAGCCGAGGCAGCACGGCGGCCACCTCGCCCGGCGCCAGAATCCGGAATGTGGCTCCGGCCCGTGTGGCACGACGATAGTTCTGTCGCAGGCCGCCGCGGCCCGGAACATCGAGTGAAAACTGCCGCAGGTCCACGCGCGCGACGTCGCCGATCTTGTGGGAAGCAAGTCCGAGCGCGCGATACGCGTTCAGGTAGCTGCCGTCGACACGATAGAACGCGCAGTTCGCGCCGGATTGTTCGCACAGGTCGCGGAACCGCCGGAGCACTTCGCCCGCCGCCGCGGGCGACCCGACCGGGTTGCCCATCGCCACCCATGTGGAGCCGCGCACGCGGTACATGATGAATGCCTCGCCATTGGCGCTGAACAACAGGGATTTGTCGCCGAGCAGAGCAAGATTCGCCGCCGTATCACTCGAGCGGGCGACGACCGCTGCTGCCCGCATCAGATCCGTGGCTGTGGGCGGGGGTGGCCGATGGACGGCAGGCTGCAGCAGGAGATGCGCCCCCACCGCGACGGCGGTCAGCGCCGCGAGGAACAGTGCCCGCGACGCGTCCACGTTGGGTTGGACTTGCCACCACAACGCCGTCCCGAGTTCGACGTGGCGGTAGGCGAGCGCTCCTAGCGCGATGGCGCCGGTTGCCAGTGCGGCGAATGCACCAAGCCACTGCGGTGAACGTTGGGGTGCGGTCAACGCGGCGGGGCGGAAGAACGCCCTGTGGGTGGCCCAGAGGAGGGCAGCCAGGGTCAGGAGGATGCCCGCCTCGTGGTAGCCGGCATCACGGGTCAGAGAGGCGAGAGACCCGAGCAGGAGCAATGCAACGGTCGAAATGAACGCGAGGTGGACCCGCCGCAGGAGTCCGCCGACAACGGATACTAGGCCGAAGCCGGCGAGGTCCGCAACCAAATGGGCCGCGTCTAAGGCGCCGCCCGGGACCCGCGCGCCAACCATCACCAAGCTCTGGGCGTGGTCGGGGACCACGTCGGTGGCGAGCAACACTGCAGCGGCCATGAATGCGGCGGCAGCGGCAAGCATCGGTGCCAGCTGAAAAAGGTGATTGCCGCCATCGATGCCATCGCTCTGGGCGACCTTATCGGCAACACCCAGTCCGGCGACGGCGACCGCCAGTGGCGCCAGGTAGTAGACGGCGCGGAACGCAACCAGAGCGCCGAGCAACTCGTGCACCGGTACCGCAATCGGGGTCAGCGCGAGGATTAGGCCTTCGAACACACCCAGCCCGCCGGGAACACGGCTGACGGCCGCCGCCGCGGCGGCAAGCAGGAAGATGCCCAGAAACGCGAAGAACGAGATTCCGTGCTGTTCGGGGAGGAGTACGAACAGGGCTGCGGCCGCCGCGGTCAGGCCGGCGAAGGTCGCTGCCAAATGACCCGCGGAGACACCCGGGTGAGGAACCCGGATACGGCTACGCAGGATGGCGGCGTGGCCGACGCCGAATGTGCCGAGTGCCAGCACCGTCGCTGCGGGGAGCGTCAGGACCGCGCCGAGCCCGCGCACGAAGGCGCTGGGCAGCGCCGTATGGCCGGCCAGTGCGCCGGGCGCCGCCAGGAAGGCGATCCCCGCGGTAAGTAGAGCGCCCAATCCAAACGCGACCAGATGGAAGCGCCAGATATCGAAGCCGGTCAGGCCGGTGTCGGCGTAGAGGCGCGTACGGGGCGAGGGGGCAGTTGCACCACCCAGGCCGAGGTTATGCGCCAGGGCGGTCGAGATCAACGAGGTCGCGGCGACGGTGCGGAGCGGCGCACGGCCGCCGAGGTGGTGCAGGGCGAAGAAGTCGCGCCCGACCACAGCGCAGTAGCTCGCCGCGGTGAACAGCACCGCTGCCGCGAGCGCCGGCAGGGACAACTGTCCGACGTATCCGAATGCGCGGCCGACGTGGCCGCCGGAAATCGCGCCCTCCAACAGCCAAAGCCCGAACACAAACGCGACTAGGCTGATCGCCGAAGCACGGATGTTGCCGCCGGATCCCAGATGCGACGCGCCCGACGGCGCGGATTGAGCGCGCCCGGTTGCGGAATGGACGGGTGGGAGGGCTTCGGTGGTCACGATGCAAGGCCGCGAAGACCAGAGCTAGAACTACAGCGACTTGTCGTTGGCGGTGGCGAAGCGCACCGCTTCTTCGGCGGCGCGGAACAGGGCCTTTGCCTTATTGCGGGTCTCTTGGTATTCGGCTTCGGGGTCCGAATCGGCGACGACGCCGCCGCCGGCTTGGACGTACATCACCTGGTCCTTGATGACGGCGGTGCGGAGCGCGATACACGTGTCCAAGCTGCCGTCGGCGGCAATGTATCCGATCGCTCCGGCGTAGATGCCGCGGCGTTCGCTTTCCAGTTCGTCGATGATCTCCATCGCGCGCACCTTGGGAGCACCCGACACGGTGCCGGCCGGAAAACCCGCCAGCAGGGCATCCATTGCGTCGTGGGACGGATCGATCGTGCCCTCGACGTTCGACACGATGTGCATGACGTGAGAGTAGCGCTCGACCACCATCTGGTCCGTGACCCGCACCGAGCCAATGGCCGCAACGCGGCCTACGTCGTTGCGGCCCAGGTCGAGCAGCATGAGATGTTCGGCGCGCTCTTTCGGATCTGCGAGCATTTCTTCGGCAAGCGCTTCGTCTTCGGCGTGGGTGGCGCCACGCGGGCGCGTACCGGCGATCGGGCGGATGGTGACCGTGCCGTCGCGCAAGCGCACCAGCAGTTCGGGACTGCACCCCACGATGTGGAACGGACCCATGTCGTAGAAGAACATGAATGGCGACGGATTGGTGCGGCGCAACGCGCGGTATAGAGCAAACGGCGGCAGCGTGAACGGCACGCGCATGCGCTGTGACGGTACTACTTGGAACACGTCGCCGGCGGCGATGTACTCCTTGGCGCGGGCCACCATTTCATAGTAGCGGGCACGGGTGGTATTGGATTCCGGGTCGGGCAGGGGACGCGCATCGGCGAGCGGCACCGGGCCCCCGACGACGGGCTTCTCCAAATCAGACACCGCCGCGTCCAGGCGCTGGCGGGCGGCAGCAAGGGCTTGCTCGGCCGAAACCGACTTGTCCGGCCACACCGGGGTGACGACGGTGATGAGGTCTTTCACCGAGTCGAAGATCGCCATGACGGTCGGCCGCAGGAACATGCCTTCGGGCACGCCCAGCACATCGGGGTTCTTGTTGGGAATGCGTTCGACGAGCCGCACCATGTCGTAGCCCGCATATCCCACCAGCGCGGATGCCATCGGCGGCAATTCGGACGGCAGGTCGATGCGGGATTCGCGGATCAGGGCGCGCAACGACTCCAACGCGCCGGTGGCCGCAGCGGCGAAGGGGACCTCGCTGGGCGGCAAACCACCTGCCCGGCGGGCGATCTCGGCGCGCTCGCCGCGCGAACGCCAGATCACATCGGGGCGGGTGCCGACGATCGAATAGCGGCCGCGCACGGCGCCGCCTTCGACCGACTCCAACAGAAACGAATGACGTTCGCCGCGCGACAACTTGAGAAACGCGGAAACCGGCGTCTCGAGGTCAGCGACCAGGGTAGTCCACACCACCTGGGCGCGGCCTTGAGCGTAGGCGCGGGAGAACGCGTCCGGATCGGGCCGTGTCACCATGGCCGGGCGATGCCCTACTGCTTGCGGGCGGCGGGCAGGTTCTGCGTCGCCATGGTCATCGCCGTGTCGTACGCAGCTTGATTCATCAGCACCCCGTACTTGGTCTGCAGGGCGCGCTGGTAGGCGTTGGCCATGTCGTCGGTGAGGGCCGCGGCCAACTGATCCTTGAGCGCATTCATCTGGGCCTGGGCGGTGGCCGGATCAACGGCGACGATTTCCTTTAGGCGAGCGATGTCGACGTTACCGCCGCCCGCCGGGCTCAACGCATACTCGCCAATCTTGAGGGAGAACACCTGGCTGACCATCGGCGCGCCGAACGCGCCGGTGAGGCCGGCGCCGCTGCGCGTGAAGGCCGGTGAGGTCTTCAACTCGAGCCCGCTGTCGGCGGCGAGCTTGGCGAATGCGGCGGCGTCCATGGCGGCGTCTTTGGCCGTGTCGCGAATCTTCTGCGCGATCGCCAGGGTCCGGGTGGTCTTCTCGTCGCGCAGCCAATCGGCCTTTACCCGGTCCTTAACGGCCTCGATCGGCAGCGCCGACGGCGGGGTGATGCGGTCGACGCGTACGACGAAGTACCCGCCTTCCGCTGCATCAATGACGCGGGACTCGCGGTTCAGCTCGGTACGGAACGCGGTGGGAAGGAACTGGCTGAACGAGGGCACGTCGGTCGCAGGTGTGCCGTCACCCTTGCGCCCGCTGGCATCGGCCTGCGTCTTCTGGGCCTGCAGGCCGAGGCGCTTCGCCGCATCTTCCAGCGCGTCGCCGGCGGCCAAAGCGTCATCGAGCGAGATCGACATGTCGTACAACTCGCCCAGGGCCTTTTCGCGCAATAGGTCGGCTTTGAGCTTCGCCTGGACTTCTTCGAACGGGCGGACGCCGCCCTGTTGCACCTTCGCGGGCTTGTACAGGAACCAGCCGAAGGCGGTCTTCAGCGGCGGCGACACTTCGTCTTGCGCCAAGGCAAACACGACCGCGGCGGCTTCTGGCGGGAGTTGATCGCGTGTGATCGGGCCCAGATCGGTGAACCCGGTTTTGGCGGGCAGTGGGGCAGCCTCGGGCGTGGCGGCGGGGGTCGCACCCGCGACAGTTGGCGCAGGAGCGGGAGCAGGCGGAGCGCCGACCGGCACCGCCGGATTGGCGGCATATTCGAATGCGACACCCTGGGTGACACGGTCGCGGGCGATCTTTGCGCTCGCCTCGTCGGCGAAGAACAACTGTTGCAGAACGCGGACGTCGGGCGTGGTGAACTCTTTGATGCGCGCTTGGTATTCCGCTCGCACGTCGGCATCGGTCACTTGGACGGTGTCGACAACGCCCTCGGGCAGCATCGCCAGAAACGTGAGGTCGCGGAGCTCGGGCGCGTTGTAGCGGCGGAGGTTGGCGGCGTAGTACGCGGCCATGGCGGCCTCATCGGGGTCCGCGATCTCACCCGCGGCGGTATCTGCGACTCGCACGTATTCGACGATGCGCTGCTCTTGACGATAGCGCAGCAGGGTTTCCGCGAGGATCGATGGAGCCGGCAACCGGGCGCCGATCGTTTCGGTGATCTGGCCGCGCAACATGTCGCGGCGCACTTGGTCTTCAAACCAAGCGACGGTCATGCCCTGCTGGTTCACCATCAGGCGGTACTGGTCGACGCTGACGTTGCCGACCATGGCGCGGATCTGGTCCGCCAGCATCGCGTCGGAAACCGCGAGGCCAAGCGCCTTGGCCTCGTTTTCTACCAGCGCCGCGCCCACCAGGCTGCTGAGGGTGTTGATCGGCAGGCCAAACGCGCGCGCCTGTTCCGGGGTCAGTTGGCCGCCGAGGTTGGCGAAGCTGCGCACGTAGGCATCGGCGAACGCGGTTTGGCTAATCTTGATGCTGCCGACCGTTGCGACCGGCTGGTTCGACAAGCCACTGAAGATGCTGCCATTCGAGCCGAAATACAGCGCGAAGGTCGACGCTATGACCAAGAGCAGGCCGCGTACGAACCAGGAATTGGTAGCTTTGCGAAAGGCGGCGAGCATGGCGGACCAAAGACCCCTGGAGCGAGCGATTCCGGACCCCCGGAAGTGGGGCGGTTTCGCGGAGAAGTCAACCGCAATCACCTTGACGCAGGCCGCTGAGGTAGCCTTAGGACCGGGTTTCCCCTAGGGTCGCGACCAGGAGGAACGAGCAGTGAATCCAGGTTTTGCGGGCCGTTGGGGGACGGGGGCGGTATTGGCGTGCGCGGTAGCGGCTTGCGCCGGTCCGCTGAGCCTGTTGCCGGATGTCGATTCCGGCCTTGCCGTGGCCGAGGAAGAGAACCAGCGCGAACTCTATCTGCGCGACTGGCAGGATCTGATGATCCGCGCCCAGACCGTGTTCTCCAGGCTCGTTCTGGCCAACGCTGACCTGTGCGACAACGCTCGTACGACGTACTTCGGCATTCAGATTCAGACCGCGGAGTCGTACGACGCCGAATTCCGCGCGCCGGCAGTTCGGGTGCTGGGCGTCGGCGACCTTCCGACCATCGTCTACGTGTGGCCCGGCAGCCCGGCTGATGTTGGGGGATTGCTGGCGGGGGACCAAATCGTGCGGGTGGACGGAGCGCTGATCGGCAGCGGCGTCACTGGGCGTGGCAATGCGGTCCGGGCCCTACACGAGAGCGGCGCAGCCACCGGCGTAGGGGAAGTGACGGTTACCCGCGACAATGTCGAGCGCACCGTGACGATCAACCCGGTGAAGGCCTGCGACTATTCGCTGGCCGTGCAACGCTCCGATTCTATCAACGCGTACGCCGACGGAACCCGCGTGGTGGCAGCGAGCGGCCTGATCCGATTCGCGACCGACGATGCCCAACTGGCTCTGGTGCTGGGACACGAGCTGGCCCATGCCGCGATGCACCATGTGGAACGCCAAAGCGCCAACGCGGTCGCGGGCGGTCTCCTCGGCGCGTTGTTCGCGGGGCCAGTCGGCCTGTTCGCCGCGCCGGCGAGTTTGGGGGCATTCAGCCAGGCGTACGAATCGGAGGCTGACTACGTCGGCACCTATTTTGCGGCGCGGGCGGGCTACGGCGTCGACGGGGTTGCCGACCTGTGGCGGCAAATGGCAATTCGTAGCCCAGGAACAATCCACGCGACGAGCAGCACGCATCCGTCCTCGGCAGTCCGGTTCTTGGCCATCGAACAGACGGCCCGCGAGATTGCCGGGAAACGCGCGGTTACGCAGCCGCTGGTTCCGAATTTGAAGCATTGATTTTGCAGCAGTAGAGGACACGCATCGCTCATGGCCAACGCGCCGCTCCCGCTCATCGCGGGCAACTGGAAGATGAACGCCACCCACGCTGAGGCCATCGGCCTGGTGGAAGACTTGGCCAGCCGGCTCGACATGCTGGATGCGCCGCTGCCGATCGACATCACGGTGTGCCCGCCGTCGATCTGGATTCCCGAGCTGGCGGCATTCCTGGCGTCGACCCCGGTGCATATCGGGGGCCAGGACCTCAGTCCGTTGACCAACGGCGCCCACACCGGCGATCTCAGCGCCGAACTGCTGCAGAACGCCGGCTGCGCGTGCTGCATTGTCGGCCATTCGGAGCGCCGCCGCGACCATGGCGAAGACAACGCGCTCGTGCTTGCCAAGGCGACCGCCATTCACCGCACGCGCATGACCGCAATCGTCTGCGTAGGCGAGACCGATGCCGAGCGCGACGCCGGCAAGACTCTGGAGGTCGTGACGCGGCAACTGGAAGGTTCGATCCCCGCCAGCGGCACCTCGCGCAACTTGGTGGTTGCCTACGAGCCGGTATGGGCCATCGGCACCGGCCGCACGCCAACCAACGATGAGATCGCCGAAGTGCATGCGCACATTCGCGAGCAACTCTATCAGCGCTTCGACTACGACGGCTTTTCCATCCGCGTCATCTACGGCGGTTCGGTAAGTCCGAAGAACGCCACGGAGATCTTGCGGGTGCCGAACGTGAATGGCGCGCTGGTGGGTGGCGCGAGCCTGAAGGGCGAGTCGTTCTGGGAGATCGTCCAGGCGTGCCCGAAACCTTCCGAGGCGACGAAGATCCTGCAGGCGTGGGAAGCCACCCGGAAGCCGGCCAAGGCCAAAGGCAAATGACCGGCGCCGAGGTCCTGCGGCGGGTCAAGGCTCCGGTCACCGACAAGGCCGGCCGGCTTGCCCCCCTGAAGGCGGCGGCGCTGTTCCTGGTTGTGTTGCCGGGCGCCGTGCTGCTGATCCGCATGCTAAGCGGCGACCTCGGCGGCAACGCCTACCTGGCGGCAATCCGCGACACCGGCATTTGGGCAATCCGGCTGATCGTCATCACGCTGGCGGTAACGCCGCTGCGGCGCCTGTTGGCGTGGCCAAAACTAGTTACCGTGCGCCGCATGCTGGGCGTTGCGGCGCTGGTCTATTCGATCCTGCATCTGGTGGTGTACGCGGCGGATCGGGCGTTCGAGGTTGCCACAATCGCCAAGGAAGTGATGGGCCTGTCGCTGCTGGTGGGGACCATCGCGCTGATCGCGATGATCCCGCTCGGCGCGACATCCACGGACGCGATGGTGCGGCGGCTTGGCGGCAATCGCTGGCGCACGTTGCACAAGCTCGTCTACGCCGTGGGAGTGCTGGCGGTAGTGCACTACTACCTGCTCCTGGCCAAACTGAGCACGATGGAAGCGACGGTCGAGGCTGGGCTGGTTGTGCTGCTGATGGCCTATCGTGCGCTGTACGCGGCGACCGGAAGCAGGGGGCTGCCGCTGTGGTCGCTCGCCGGCCTGAGCATTGCTTCCGGGTTTGCCGCAATGGGGATCGAGGCCGGGTACTTCGGCCTGCGCACCAACATCGATCCGTGGGCGGTGCTGTCGGCGAACTTCACGTTGGATGCGGGGCTGCGGCCCGGCTGGTGGGTGATGGTCATCGGGCTCGGATTCGTTGCCGCCGGCGTTGCACGCGAGTGGCAGCAGCGGGGTAAGGGCCGCCCATCGCGCCCGGCTGTGGCGGCGACCTAGAGCACCGCTCCGGTGGCGAGGCCGAGCGCCGCGCACACCGCCAGGGTCGGCAGCATAGGCGCGTGATAGCGAAGGATCGCGAAGGCGGCGCCAATCGCGATGCCGGCCGCGATCGGGTCCAAGGTTGCGGCGTCCGGTAGCAGGATGCGCATGCCCAATGCGTGAGTCTCGCCGACAGTTCCGAACAACACGTGAAGGCCGAACCACACCGCGAGGTTCAGCACCACGCCCACAACTGCTGCGGTGATGGCGGACAGGGCGGCGGACAGCGCGACACGGCCGCGCAGCGCCTCGACATAGGGCGCGCCCGCCAGGATCCACAGAAAACACGGCACGAACGTCACCCACGTCGTGAGCACGGCACCGGCAATGCCGCCGGCAAGTGGCGACAGCGTGCCCGGGTCGCGATAGGCGCCGAGGAAGCCGACGAATTGCAACACCAGGATCAACGGGCCGGGCGTGGTTTCGGCCAGACCCAGCCCGTCCACCATCTCACCGGGGGTAAGCCAGGCGAACACGTCGACCGCCTGTTGCGCCACGTAGGCCAGCACCGCGTAAGCGCCGCCGAAGGTAACCACGGCCATCTTGCTGAAGAAGATCGACTCGGCGAGGTATGCGCCGGGGGTGTCCAGCACCGCCAGCGCCACGATGGGGGCGAACCACAACACGCAGCAGACGCCGACGACCATGATCGTGCGCGGAAGGTTTGGCCGGGTGTGAGGGCCGTAGTCGTCGCGGACCGCGTCGGTGCTGCCCTTGGCGACGATGGCGAACGTGGCCGGATCGAAACGGGCCCCGGCAAAGCCGATGGCGGCGGCCGCGAGGACCACAAGCGGGAACGGCGCCTGGAACAAGAACACCGCCGCGAACGCGAGCGCCGCCAAGGTCACCATGACCCTGTTCTTCAGTACCCGGCGGCCAATGCGCAGCACTGCCTCGATCACCACGGCGAGTACCGCGGCCTTGATTCCGACGAATGCGGCCTGGACCAGCGGCACGTCGTGGTAGCCCGCGTAGAGCACGCTGAGCGCGAGGACCACGGCAGCGCCGGGCAACACGAACAGGACGCCGGCGACAATACCGCCCACGGTGCGGTGCAATAGCCACCCGACATAGACGGCAAGCTGCTGTGCTTCCGGTCCGGGCAGCAACATGCAGAAGTTGAGGGCGTGCAGAAACCGCGCCTCGCTGACCCAGCGCTTTTCTTCCACCAGGATGCGGTGCATCAGGGCGATTTGGCCGGCCGGTCCGCCGAAACTCAGCAGGCCGACCTTTGTCCATACCCGCAGGGCCTGCGCAAAGGTCGGATGCGGAGGTGCGGCGTCAGTCATTGCGTTCGCCGGGCAGGTTCGAGAACAACTGGTGGCGGCCGCGCTCTTCCAGTTCCATCGACAGCTTCACGGTTGCGCCCGCGGGTACATCGATCGTCCCGCCGACCTCGGTCAGGAACACCGTGTCGATGATCACGACCCGATGATCTTCGTCATACATCACCGCATCCGTGTCGATGAAGTCGTCATCGACACGGGCCACCTGAAAGCGGTGCGGCAGCGCCGTGGTGTTGACCACCTGGAAAGTGACCGGCCCCAGTCTAAGGCGGGCTGGCCGGGTGACGATCTTCAGCTTGCCCCCGGTATCCTGCATCTTCATCGAGTGCTCCTACGGAGTGGGTTGGAAGACCACCAGGCGGGCAATGCCGCGGCCACCTTCGCGCTCCTGTGTCGCGTAGACCAGGTGCGTGGACGGATCGACGACGACCGTATGGACCGACTCCGCCCGCAAGTCTTCGAGGCGGCGGTAGTGGTCGGGGTCGTCTTGCTGAACGATTGCAATCGCGCCGGCTCCGCAAGCGGCATAGATGCGCCGCAGGCCGGGATCGTAGTCGACGAAGTCCACGCCGGCGGGCAGGTCGAATGTGGCGATCACCTGGCCCCTGTCCAAATCGACTACGGCCAGCTTGCTGCCGCCTTCGCAGCCGAGGAACATCCGGTGATGCTCGGGGTCCAGCGCCATGCCGTGGTTGCCGCTACAGCCCGGCACGGGGATGCGGTCGGTGATTTTGTCGGTGGTTGGGTCGATCACCGCAATGACGCTTCGGTCTTGCAGGTTCACGTACAGCTTGCCCGCCACGGAGTCGTAGCGGGGCACGCCGGTTTCGCTGTCGAACTTGATCTCGGCGATCGTCTTATTGGTGCGCACGTCGATCACCGATTCGACCTTGCCGCGCTCATTGGAGACATACACCTTGCCAACGGCCGAAACGTATTCGATGCCGTCGGGCTTGTTCGCTGTGGCGATGCGTTCGACGACCTCCATACGGGTGAGATCGACCACGCCGATTTTGTTCTCGCCCCAGTTGGACGTGTAGAGGCGATTCAGTTCGGGCACATAGGCGACGTCCTCGACGCCGGGAGTACCCTTGATCGTCCCGATAACCCGAAGGTCGTTCAGACCGACCACATAGATTTGGTTGGCGCTGAGATGTGTCACGAACAATCGTCCGCCAGCAGCATCAACACGCAAGTAGTCGAAGCGCAGACCTCCGGGGCCTGGTAAGTCGGCCTCGGCGATCTTCGTGAGAGCCGGCGCGGCATGCGCCGGAGCGACTCCGGCGAAGCATGCGATGCTCAGCGCGACCGCAGTGTCTCGAAGCTTCAACATCTACAGACCCCTAGCGAATTGTTCTTCACGACGAGCGTACGGACGGGAATGTTCCCTTGGTGACGTGAAAGGGAAACCCTACAAGCCGCGAACGCGGAAATCGTCAAAAGACGTCGCTGCATCGGCCTTGGTCCACACTCCGACGCCACCCGCGGCGGCAAGCGTGCGGTCGTCCACCTCGATCAGCCTGACACCGTTGAGATAGGCCTGGATGGTGGTGCCGCGGTGGACTATGCGGATGGTGAACCATTCGCCGGTGCGGACGGCCAAGCCCTCGGCGGAGGCGAGTTGGACGCGGTTTCCGTCCTTCACGAAGTAGACTCGCAAGTTGCGTTCGAGCGGGTTGTAGCGGGCGACGTAATAGTTGTTGGCATCCTGGGCGCGCCAAATAGGCCCGCCCCCCTGATCCAAGCGCCCGGCGTTGCCGCGCAGCGCTACTTCGAGGTCAACGTCGGCAAGGCGGGGCGCTGAGGTCCAGCAGAGGTTGTAGGTGTCGGAACCGACAACCCGCTGCACCAAGCTCTGCGCCCCCGGCTCGGTCAGCGAGAGGACGTGGCGGCCGCCGTGGGCCGTTGCAGCGGCCTCGACTGCCCAGCTCGCGAGAACCCGGCCAGCGTGGGTGGCGGCGACCGTCCAACCCGAAGGCAACTGACCCGGGGAAGTGTCCTCGAACGTCAGCTGAAGGTCCTCGGCCAGGCAGGGCGGCGCAAACAGGAACACAGCGGACACGACCGCCATGGCGACCCAGTTCTGCGCCAGCGCGCAGCGTTGGGCTCTCGGGGACGACCCGGCTGGCTTCGGAGTCATCGGATGTCTCCCAGCGGTCTCGGTGACCATCCGGACCAGGATGCGACTCAGGTGTAGGAGATACAAGTGTTACACTAATAGAATTGTTGTGATACGGCTGCGTCATGACTTGGCCGTCGGAGGGTTGGCGATGAGCGGTGGCGTCGTAGTGCAGTTCCTTGGGGCAGTGGGGGTCGTAGTGGCAGTCGGGTTGGGATGCGCGGCGGCGCCGGTGCAACTGGCCCAGGCCACGCCCGACGCCGCGACCCTGTTCCGGGAGGGCCAGGCCCTATACGTGAGCCGGTGCGCCACGTGTCATGGCCTGCACGGCGAGGGGGATTACGGGCCGCGGATCGAAGCGAGTACGGTCGTGGCCGACTCACAGCAAATCATTATGCAGATGTTCGTCGGCACCGAAGACGGCATGTCGCCGCAGTTCTACCGGGAACTCAGCGACCGGGAGATCGCCGCGACTGCGACCTTCGTCCGTGGCGCCCTGGGCAACAGCTTCGGCCCGGTGTTTCCCAACGAGGTCGCCGGCCTTCGTTAGCTAGCTGCCCGGCTTTCGTGCGGCGCGCGGCCGTTTGCGGCTGAACGACTCGTAGAGATCGTCGAACAACGCTCCGCCGCGCCGGAGGCGCTCGGCGTCGTCCGCCGTGGCGGCCACGACGCCCGCGAGCAGTTGGGCGACGCCCGGTGCCTCCGTTCGTCCGTACTTTTGGTCCTTGAGGTCGATGTCGTGGACGATCTCGCCGATGGCGCGCAGGCCGCGATCCTTGAGCAGACCGGCGCGCTCCAACAACACCTCGAACGAGCAGCGGTCGCCTTCGTGGGTGATCTCGGCCTCGAACATATCGAAGCGCAGTTCGCCCGGCGCAGGGTCGTATTCGCGTGACGGCACGAACTTGAAGCGGGCATTTGGATCAACGAACCGGCGCACGGCCCATGCGCAGGCGATGCGATCGACGTGCACATCCGTACGGGTAACCCAGACACGCCCGGTCAGCTTCATCGGGCCCGCCGCAGGAGTTGGTTCAGCATCGGCCATCGCCGAGTCCTCCGTCAGGGAGTAGGCAAGAGCAGACAGCAGTCCGTCAGCGGCCTCACGGCCATTGGCGCCGAAGAAGTCCACGGCTACCTGCGCGGCTAGACGCGCTTGGAGCCGGGCCAAGCGGCCCTTGGCGGCAGTCTGCGCGCCTTCGGCCGGCCGCGGTCCGAGGTCACCAGATACCTGCCGCGCCTCGACGGCGATCTCCGCGTACGCCGTGTCGCGCACCGTGTTGAACAGGCCACGCACTTCGGCATCGCTTAGGCCATCCAGCAGCCGCGCCGCACACACGAACGCGTCACCGCCGCCGGCGACAATTTCCTTGATCAGCCACTCGAAGTCCTCGCGCGCGCCGGTGCTGGCCGGCAGGGCGTAGACTGCGTTCTTCACTGCCACCGCGCCGAGCAACTGCAGCCGCCGCCACACCTTCACGCGCAGGTACGCCGGCTTGGCCGGCAACTGGTGAAACAGCAGCAGCCACGGTTCGGCCAAGGCGAGCGACGGGTCGGTTAGGGCCTTGGGGTCTAGGGCACGACTCACGCGACGCATCCTGCGGTTGGCGCGACAGGGACCGTATCGCACAAGGTACGTGCAAAGATACATCTGTATCGCTACCATCTGCATTGCAGTGCTTTGCGGTGTCCAGCACCCCGAACACCTGCGGATCACAGAGTCCACCCAAGGGTAGCTCGCCGGGCCACCACCCATGGCTCCGCGAGTCCCTCGCAGGCCAAATCTCAGGAGGCGCCGATGAAGTGGGTTACGCGCGAGCGGCCGAAGATCGACCGCATCGCCTGCCCGTGGCTGGTGGCGCGGTTCATCGACGCCGCGCCGGAGTTTCTGTACGTGCCCAAGGACCAAGTCCTGATCGTGGCGCAGGAGCGGAATGCCACCCCCTACGACATCCCCGGAGTGGAACTGGGGCACGACGGGGATCTGTGCAGCTTTGATTCGTTCTTGAAGAAGTACCGGTTGACCGACCCCGCGCTCCTGGAACTGGCGGTGATCGTGCGGGCGGCAGACACCGGTCATCTGGAGCAATCCCCCCAAGCGGCGGGGCTGATGGCGATCTCGCTTGGGCTTTCGGCCTTATATCGCGATGACCACGAGATGCTGGGCCACGGGATGGTGGTGTACGACGCGCTGTTCGCATGGTTGCGTGAGGCACGCGGGGAAACCCATGGCTGGCCCCCCAAGTAACCCGGGCCGTGGCTGCAAACCGGGCCTCCGGGTGACAAACCGAAGTGCGCCACCCATATGGAGTGGCCGCCGCTCTAGCGCGAACGGGCGCGTGTGCTATATAGCGCCGCGTTACGGCGCCGAAGTCCGGTACCGCCGCTCCGTGAAGGTCCGACCGATATGCAAACTCTGTTGCTCGTGATCCACGTGATGATCGCGCTGGCGCTGATTGGCGTGGTGCTGATCCAGCGCAGCGAGGGCGGCGGGTTGGGTATCGGCGGCGGCGGCCAAGGGCAGTTCATGTCGGGGCGCGGCACGGCCAATCTGCTGACGCGCGCTACGGCCATTTTGGCGGCCTTGTTCATGTTGACCAGCGTCGTGCTGGTGGTGTTGGAGGGGCAGGGCGCCCAGCGCGGGTCCGTGCTGCAGAGCAACACCACTACCGGGATTCCGGCACTTCCTCCGACGCCATCGCCGACGCCGCAGTTCCCGACTACGCCGGCATTCCCCAATACACCGGTGCCGGGCCCTGCGTTCCAGACCAATCCGGCGCCAGGCGCGCCGCAAGCCACTCCGGCTGCAGCGCCAGGGGCAACCCCAGGCGCGCCGCCGGTTCCGCTGGCCCCGTAAGGGCGCTTTCCACCAACCGTCCTCGGCCACAGCGACTAGATGTCGCTGCCTGTTTGGCCTGAGGCCCTGTAGGTAGTATGTTTCGGGTCCATGACGCGGTTCATCTTCGTTACCGGCGGCGTGGTCTCTTCTCTCGGCAAGGGACTCGCTTCGGCCGCGCTCGGTGCGTTGCTGCAAGCACGCGGCTATAAGGTCCGTCTCCGCAAGCTCGATCCCTACTTGAATGTCGATCCGGGCACGATGAGCCCGTACCAGCACGGCGAGGTCTATGTGACCGACGACGGCGCCGAGACCGACCTCGACCTCGGCCACTACGAGCGGTTCACGGGCGTGCCGGCCCGCCAGAGTGACTCGGTCACCACCGGGCGCATCTACGGCGACATCATCGGCAAAGAACGCCGCGGCGATTACCTGGGCGCGACGGTTCAGGTCATCCCGCACGTCACCGACGCCATCAAGAAGTTCGTTCTGGCCGACACGGACGGCCACGACTTCGTGCTGTGCGAGATCGGCGGCACCGTCGGCGACATCGAAGGCCAGCCGTTCCTGGAGGCGATTCGCCAACTCCGCAACGACCTGGGCGCGGCGCGCACGGCATACGTGCATCTGACCCTAGTGCCGTACATTCCGTCCGCCGGCGAACTGAAGACCAAGCCGACCCAGCACTCGGTCAAAGAACTACGCAGCATCGGTATCCAGCCCGATGTGCTGCTGTGCCGGTGCGACCGCGAAATTCCGGAATCCGAGAAGCGCAAGATTGCGCTGTTCTGCAACGTGCGGAACGAGAACGTCATCACCGCGCTGGACGTCGGCACGATCTACGAAGTGCCGCTGCGCTATCACGAGCAGGGCTTCGACGAGGTGGTGCTGCGGGCATTCGGTATCGATAACGCACCCGCTCCGGACCTGAGCGTTTGGCAGAACATCGTGCGCCACGTGAAGGAGCCGGAGGGCGAGGTCACGATTGCCGTGGTGGGCAAGTACACCGGCATGAAGGACGCCTATAAGTCGCTCAACGAAGCGCTGGTGCACGGCGGCATCGCCAACAACGTGAAGCTCAACGTTGAGTGGGTGGACGCGGAGATTTTTGAAGCCGAAGACCCAGTGCAAAAGCTGCACGACGTTCACGGCATTCTGGTGCCGGGCGGATTTGGCGAACGCGGGACCGAGGGCAAGATCGCCGCGGCGCGCGTGGCGCGCGAACGCAACATTCCATACTTCGGCATCTGCCTCGGCATGCAGATGGCGGTGATCGAGGCGGCGCGGCATCTGGCCGGTATCGACGGCGCGGGGTCTTCGGAATTTCCCAACTGCAAGGTGCCCGTAGTCGGCATGATGACCGAATGGCTGCGCGGCAACGAACTGGAGAAGCGCCGCCAGGGCGGCGATCTCGGCGGTACTATGCGGCTCGGCGAGTATCCGTGTGACCTGATGCCCCGCACCCGCGCGCGGGCCGTCTATGGCGCCGAGCGCATCATGGAGCGGCACCGGCACCGCTACGAAATCAACACGCAGTTCCAGCCGCAACTTGAGAAGGCGGGCTTGGTGTTTTCGGGCATGTCGCCGGATCGCACGTTGCCGGAGATCGTCGAGATCCCCGAACACCCGTGGTTCGTCGGAGTGCAGTTCCACCCTGAACTCAAGTCCAAGCCGTTCGAGCCGCACCCATTGTTCGCGTCGTTCGTCGAGGCGGCCGTCAAACAGTCGCGGTTGGTCTGATGGCCGCGCCGGCCAAGAAACCGCCCGCCACACCTCGCCACGTATGCGTCGGCAATGTTTCGTTCGGCAACGACCTGCCGTTCGCGTTGATTGCCGGGCCGTGCCAGATGGAGAGCCGGGACCACGCCATGATGATGGCGACCGCGCTGCGCGACATCACCAAGCGCCTCGGCATCGGCCTCGTCTTCAAGACATCATTCGACAAAGCCAACCGGACCAAGGCCGGTGCCGCGCGCGGAGTGGGGCTCGAAAAGGCGCTGCCCGTGTTCGCCGAGATTCGCGAGACTCTCGGCTGCCCGGTGCTGACCGATGTGCACGAGATCGAGCACTGCAATGCGGTGAAAGACGTGGTCGACGTGCTCCAGATTCCGGCGTTCCTGTGCCGCCAGACCGATCTGTTGGTGGCAGCGGCCAAGACCGGCCGCGCGGTGAACGTGAAGAAGGGGCAGTTTCTCGCCCCGTGGGACATGGCCAACGTCGCCGCGAAGATTGCCGAGGCCGGCAATACCAATATTCTCCTGACCGAACGGGGCGCGTCGTTCGGCTACAATGCGCTGGTGTCGGACTTCCGCGCGCTGCCGGTGATGGCGGCGACCGGGTATCCGGTGATTTTCGACGCTACCCACTCGGTCCAGCAACCCGGCGGGCTCGGCGACCGCACCGGCGGCGAGCGCGAATATGTACCGGTACTGGCGCGGGCAGCGATCGCCGTCGGCTGCGCCGGCCTGTTCATCGAGACCCACGACAACCCCGATGTCGCCCCGTCGGACGGCCCCAACATGGTGCCGCTGCAGCAGTTGGAGGCCTTGATGAAGACGATGATGGCGTTCGACCGCGTGTCGAAGGCCGCGCCAGCCTCATAATCTGAGCCATTTTTCTCCTCCAAGACGTTGAGTCTGTTGCCGATTCCCCGTCCGCAACGGTATGAATGGTACTGCGCGGCGGCCGGTGATGGCAGGCGCGAGCCGGTGTCCTGGCCTGCATGACCCAGAAGATTCGTTTCGGCGAGTTCGTCCGCGAGATGACGATCAACCAGCGGTACGTCAGCTACAACGAGCTGACGCCGAAGCCGTTTGTCGATTCCTCCGGCGCAATGGTGCCGATCCGGCCGGAGCGCTTGCGCTTGCGGCCGATGGATATTCGCCGCCTGCTGGCCCCCTACATTGGCACCCGGGTATCGGAACAACTGCGCACGGTGGTGCCGCTCGGCCTGTACCTGGGCCTGTTCCAGATCGTGATCCTGCGGCAGCCGGTGATGGACGCGGGGTTTATCGTCGCGGGGTTCGTGGCGGTGATCATCGGGCTCACCTTGTTCATGGAAGGCCTGCGCCTCGGGCTGATGCCGTTTGGCGAAATTATCGGCGACACTCTGCCGAAGAAGTCGCGGCTGCCGATCGTGCTTCTGCTGATGTTCTTGCTCGGCGTCGGCGTGACCTATGCCGAGCCGGCCATCTCGGCATTGCAGGCGGTGGGCCCGATCCTGAGTCCCCACGACGCGCCGTATCTCTATTCGTTGCTGAACTTCCATTCGAACCAGGTTGTATTGGCCGTTGGCGCCGGCGTCGGCATTGCGGCAGTGGTGGGAACCATCCGGTTCCTGCGCGGCTGGAGCCTGAAGCCGGTGATCTATTGGTCGATGGTGCCGTGCGTGCTGATGGTGGTCGGCATGGCGTGGAACCCCGGCCTGGTGAACACGCTGGGGTTGGCGTGGGACTGCGGCGCGGTTACGACTGGACCGGTCACGGTGCCGCTGGTGCTCGCCCTCGGGCTTGGCATCGCGTCCGCCGCCGGCAAGGGTTCGTCATCCCTGTCGGGCTTCGGCATCGTGACGCTGGCGTCGCTATACCCAATCATTCTGGTGATGGCGCTCGCGCTGTTTGTTGTGGCGACCGAAACACCGGAGCAGATTATCGCCGCAGCGGCCCTCGCCACCCAACACAGCGAGTTGCCATGGTTCGAGCGATCCCCATGGGTGGAAGTAGTCCACGGCTTCCGTGCGATCCTCCCGCTCGTTGCGTTTCTGATGATCGTGCTTAAGTTCGTGTTGCGCGAGCGTCTGCGCGAAGTTGGCATTGTCGCCTACGGCATCGGCCTGTGCCTGCTCGGCATGTGCCTGTTCAATCTCGGACTTAGCTACGGTCTGACGGCGCTCGGCAGCCAGTCCGGCGACACGGTGGCGGCGGCGTTCGCGCGGCTCGAAAGCGTGGCGGACTCGCCGCTGTACTCGGTGCCGGTCGGCATTTCGATCGCACTGGCGTTTGGGTGGGCCCTGGGCTTCGGCGCGACGATGGCGGAGCCGGCGCTGCATGCGCTCGGCGTCACGGTCGAAGACGTAACCAACGGCGCGTTCCGCAAGCACACGCTGATGTACACGGTCGCGGCGGGTGTCGGCGTGGGGCTCGCGATCGGCATCCTGAAGATCATCTTTGCGTTGCCGCTAGCGTGGCTGATCGTCGGCAGCTATGCCGTTGCTGTGCTGCTGACGATGTTCTCGACCGAGGAATTCGTGAACGTAGCCTGGGACGCCGCGGGCGTGACAACCGGCGAGGTCACCGTGCCGCTCGTTCTGGCGATGGGCTTGGGCTTCGGCAGTGCGACTCACGCAGTGGAAGGCTTCGGCATTCTGACCATGGCCTCGGTGTGGCCGATTACCACGGTGCTGGCGGCGGGCCTGTGGGTGCAGTATTCCGCCCGGCGCAGGATGCGTGCCGAAGAGCGGGCAGAGGCGAGGGTGCCCCAGCAATGAGCAAGCGCGAAGTCGTTGTTCTCACCGACGTGTCGCTGATCACGTGCGTGGTCCAGCGCGGCGTGGCCGACAAGATCGTTCAAGTCGCCTACGAAACCGGGGCCCAAGGCGCCACGGTGCACTTTGCCAAGGGCATGGGCATCCGCGAACGCCTCGGCGTGTTCGGGGTCGCCGTCGAGGTGGAAAAGGAAGTCATTAACATTGTCGTTTCGACCGATCAGGTGGAACGTGTGTTTGAGCGCATGTACCTGGCCGGCGAACTGGACACGCCCGGCATGGGCATCATGTACATCACGCCGCTCGACAAGGCGGCAACGTACATTCCGCCCGAAGTGCTGGAGAAACTGTCGGAGCACGACCATGGCCATGGTACGGCCACGGAGTTCGAGCCAGTGAAGGCGTAGACGTGACGATTCGCAGGCGCGCGCGGCGGCCCGCGCATACCGACAAGCTGATCAAAGGGTTCCTGCCGAAGGGTCGCGGCGTGGATGTGGTCCGGCTACTGCATACCGAGCTTGGCATCAACACCGGCAATGTTTCTTCGGCGCGCGGGCAGGGGCTCACGCACTCCGTCGGTTACGGCGATTGGGGCGAAATCGATATTCTCACGGTCGCTGTAAGCTCAGACCGGGCCGACGAAGTGTTTGCATTTATCTACGACCGCGCCGGCGTCGGCGTGCACGGCGGCGGGCTGCTGTTTCAGGCGCCCCTGGTCAAGGTAACGCCCTTCGTGCTGCCGCAGATGGCAGAAGAAACGTGATCGCCGCGCGCCGGTTCGTCCGTTGGACCGCGCTGCTTTTTGCTCTGGAAGGAAACGCATGACTGCCATTGTCGACATCGTCGGCCGCGAGATCTTGGATTCGCGCGGCAACCCCACTGTTGAAGTCGAAGTCACGCTGGAAACCGGCGCGGCCGGTCGTGCCGCGGTGCCGTCCGGCGCTTCGACCGGCGCCCACGAGGCGCACGAACTGCGGGACGGTGGCAAGCGGTACGGCGGCAAAGGCGTCCGCAAGGCGGTGGATGCCGTCAACGGCGAGATATTCGACGCACTGTCGGGCCTTGACGCCGAAGAACAGGTCTCGATCGATCGTCTGATGATCGAGCTCGACGGCACCCCCAACAAGAAGCGCCTCGGCGCGAATTCCATTCTCGGCGTAAGCCTCGCGGTTGCGCGTGCGGCGGCAGTGCAGTCGGAGCTACCGTTGTATGCGTACCTGGGCGGCGTCAACGCCAAGGTGCTGCCGGTACCGCTGATGAACGTGGTCAACGGTGGCGCCCATGCCGACAACGACCTGGACTTCCAAGAGTTCATGATTGCGCCGGTAGGAGCAGCATCGATCACCGATGCCGTCCGCATGGGTGCCGAGGTGTTTCACGCGCTGCGCGCTGAACTGAAACGCGCTGGCCACAACACCAACGTCGGCGACGAGGGCGGGTTTGCCCCGGCGCTCGGCAGTGCGCGCGAGGCGTTGGACGTCATCATGTCGGCCATCCAGGTGGCGGGCTTCAAGGCCGGTGACGACGTTGTGCTGGCCATGGATGCTGCGTCCACCGAGCTGTTCAAGAACGGCAAGTACGTCCTTGCCGGCGAGAAGAAGACGCTGAAGCCGGAAGCGATGGTCGCGTACTACGCCGACCTCGCCGCCGAGTACCCAATCGCCTCGATCGAAGACGGCATGGCGGAAGACGACTGGAAGGGTTGGGAGGCGCTGACCGAGGCGCTCGGCATGACCGTGCAACTGGTCGGTGATGACCTGTTCGTCACCAACACCGCGCGTCTGCAGGAAGGCATCGACAAGGGTGTCGCCAATGCGATTCTGGTCAAGGTCAACCAGATCGGTACGCTGACCGAGACGCTGGAAGCGGTCGAAATGGCGCACCGAGCTGGCTACCGCGCGATCATCTCCCACCGCTCGGGCGAGACCGAAGATTCGACCATCGCCGACCTTGCGGTTGCCACCAACGCCGGGCAGATCAAGACCGGCTCGCTTAGCCGTTCGGACCGCCTGGCGAAATACAACCAACTCATGCGGATCGAGGACCTGCTGGGGCCTGCGGCGAAGTATGCCGGGCGCGGGGCAATGCGGGCGTTGCGCTAGCGGCCGTAGCGTGATTCTCTGAACGCAATGGCGTCGTTCCGCGATCTCCGCCGCCGCTCTCGTGCCGCCTTCGCGGCGCTGCTGGGAGCCGTTGTGGTCGGATACTTCGGCTATCACGCGGTGCACGGCGACCGTGGGCTGAACGACTGGTTTGTTTTGTCCGGTCAGATCACGGAGCTGCAGAAGAAGTTCACGTTGAACCAAGCTCAGATCGCGGTGTTAGAGCGACGTGTAGCGTTGCTGCGCGACCAGAGCCTCGACCCGGACATGCTGGACGAGCGGGTACGGGCGGTGCTGGGCTTCGGCCGCGGCGACGAAATCGTCGTTTTGGGCCGCTAGCGGCCGGAGCGGCGCGGTGTCGCATATCCGCCCCGGGCGGGTACCTGTGCGCCCGCCTTTCGCTGTACAATGCACCCAATGGTAGCCGCAGACCCCGCCCGCGCCCGCAAGCCCAACGGCTCGGGCACCGGATCGACCTCCCCGGCCAAGCCCAGACGCGCCAGCCGCGAAGAGTTGCTCGGCTATTACCGCTACATGCTGTTGATCCGCCGCTTCGAGGAGAAGGCGGGTCAACTCTACGGCATGGGCCTGATCGGCGGATTTTGTCACCTCTACATCGGCCAGGAGGCTGTGGTGGTGGGGATGCGGGCGTCGATTGCCGCCGGCGACATGGTCATCACCAGCTACCGCGACCATGGCCACATGCTAGCGAGCGGCATGGACCCCAAGGGTGTGATGGCCGAGCTGACGGGACGGTCGGGCGGCTACTCGCGCGGCAAGGGTGGCTCGATGCACATGTTCTCGCGCGAGAAGAACTTCTTTGGCGGCCACGGCATCGTCGGCACGCCCTCATCGCTCGGCACGGGCCTTGCGTTCGCACAGAAGTACCGCGGGACGAACAACGTGACGTTGGCCTACTTCGGCGACGGCGCCGCCAATCAGGGCCAAGTGGCCGAGGCGTTCAACATGGCGGAGCTGTGGCGCCTGCCGGTCATCTACGTGATTGAGAACAATCAGTACGCGATGGGCACCTCGGTTGCGCGCTCCAGCGCCGAGACGCACTTGTACAAGCGCGGCGAAAGCTTTGGCATTCCCGGGCGCCAGGTCGATGGCATGGATGTGTTGCAGGTACGCGCGGCCGGCGACGAGGCCGTGGCGCACTGCCGCGCGGGCAACGGGCCAATCATCCTGGAGATGATGACCTATCGCTACCGCGGCCATTCGATGTCGGACCCCGCCAAGTACCGCACGCGTGAGGAGGTCGACAAGGTGAAGGCCGAGCGCGATCCCATCGATCACCTGCGCGAGAAGCTCGCGGCGGAAGGTGTGGACGAAGCCGCGCTCAAGGTGATCGACCGCGAAGTGAAGGACGTGGTGGCCGACGCCGCCGAGTTCTCCCAGACCAGCCCCGAGCCGGATGCTGCCGAGTTGTACACCGACGTGCTGGTCGGGGCCTGACGCGCGTGCCTACCCCAGTCCGCATGCCGGCGCTATCGCCGACCATGACCCACGGCAAGATTGCCCGCTGGCGCAAGGCCGAGGGCGACACGGTCGCCGCTGGGGACGTGCTGGCCGAGATCGAGACGGACAAGGCGACCATGGAACTGGAAGCCGCCGATGAAGGCGTCATGGGCAAGCTCGTTGTGCCGGCCGGAACCGAGGACGTGCCGGTCAACACCGTGATCGCCATGGTACTGAACGAGGGCGAGAACGAGGATGTTCTGACCCGGGCGCAGGTCCAAGCGAAGCCTGCACCGGCCAAGGCGCCGGTTGCACCGCCGCCGCCGGTTGTGAGGGCGACTGCACCTGCCGTTGCCGCTGCGCCGGTTGCGGTCGCGACTGGTGCGGTAATCACGCAGACGCTGCGCGAGGCGTTGCGCGACGCGATGGCGGAAGAAATGCGCCGCGATCCGGATGTGTTCCTGATTGGCGAGGAAGTCGCGCAATACCAGGGCGCCTACAAGGTCAGCCAAGGACTGCTCGAGGAGTTCGGCGAGAAGCGCGTGATCGATACGCCGATCACCGAGTACGGCTTTGCCGGCCTGGGGGTTGGCGCCGCGTACGCCGGCCTGCGTCCGATCGTCGAATTCATGACGTTTAACTTCGCGATGCAGGCGATCGACCACATCGTCAATTCGGCGGCCAAAACGCTCTACATGTCGGGCGGGCAGATGACGACGCCGATCGTGTTTCGCGGACCCAATGGTCCCGCCGCGCGAGTTGGTGCACAGCATTCGCAGGACTACTCGTCGTGGTACGCACAGGTGCCGGGGCTCAAGGTCGTCTCGCCCTACACTGCGGCCGACGCCAAAGGCCTGCTCAAGGCGGCGATCCGGGATCCGAACCCGGTCGTATTCCTGGAAAACGAATTGCTCTACGGGCGCTCGTTTGAGGTACCGGTGGGCGATCATGTCGTGCCCATCGGCAAAGCACGCATCGCCCGCGCCGGCAAGGATGTGACACTGGTCGCGCACTCGATTGCCGTTGGCTACGCGCTCGCTGCGGCAGAGACTCTCGCCGGCGAGGGGATCGACGCCGAAGTACTCGACCTTCGCACCCTGCGCCCGCTCGATGTCGACTCGATCATTGCGTCGATCCGCAAGACCAGCCGCGTCGTATCGGTTGAAGTGGGCTGGCCGACGTGTGGCATCGGCGCGGAGATTTGCGCGCTGGCTGTCGAGCACGCGTTCGACGATCTCGACGCGCCGCCGATGCGCGTAACGGCCAAGGACGTGCCGTTGCCGTATGCGGCGAACCTTGAGAAGCTCGCGCTGCCAACCGCGGACGACGTGGTGGTTGCCGCCCGCGCCGTCTGCTACCGCGGCAAATAGCGGTCCGGCTGTGCCGATCAACGTCACCATGCCGGCGCTGTCGCCCACCATGAGCGAGGGAAAGCTTGCCCGTTGGCACAAGGCCGTCGGCGACAAGGTCGCGGCCGGCGACGTGCTCGCCGAAATCGAGACGGACAAGGCGACCATGGAGTTGGAGGCAGTGGACGCCGGCACCATGGGCCGCATCGTCGTGCCGGAGGGCTCCGAAGGCGTTCCGGTCAATACGGTCATCGCCCAAATTCTCGAGGACGGCGAAGACGCAGGCGCATTGAGTGCACAGCCGGGAGCCGCGAAACAGCCTGTTGCCGCTCCGGTGCCTGCGGCGCCGCCCGCTGCGGCGCGCGTTGCAGCGCCGGCACTGTCGCCACCACAGACAGGCCGCGTGATTGCCAGCCCGTTGGCCCGGCGGATTGCCAAGGACCGCGGAGTTGATTTGGCTGGCGTCCGAGGCACCGGCCCACACGGCCGCATCGTTAAGGCTGACGTGGTTAGCGCGCAGGCCGCTCCGACTCCCCCAGCCGTGGTGACCGCTGCCCCCGCGGTCGGCGGTGACGCGATTCCGCATTCGATGATGCGCAAAATCATCGCGCAGCGCCTTACCGAGGCGTGGCGCACGATCCCGCACATCTACCTCACGGTCGACTGCTCCATCGACGCGCTGCTCGAACTGCGCGAAAGGCTGAACCGAAACGGCACCAAGCTCAGCGTAAATGACTTCGTCGTGCGCGCTTCCGCATTTGCGTTGAAGCAAGTGCCGCAGGTCAACGCGCAATGGTCCGACAAGGCGATTGTGCGCTTGCCGTCTGTGGATGTGTCGGTTGCAGTGGCGCTCGAGGATGGCCTGATTACTCCGATCATACGCAACGCCGACGGTAAGGGGCTCGCGCAGATCTCTTCCGAAGTGCGGGCGTTGGCGGCACGCGGGAAGGACGGGAAACTGCTACCGGAGGAGTACCAAGGCGGGAGCTTCACCGTGTCTAATTTGGGCATGCTGGGAGTACGGGAATTCGGCGCGATCGTGAACCCGCCGCAGGCCGCAATACTGGCCGTGGGGGCCGGCGAGAAGCGGCCAGTCGTCAAGGATGGGGTGCTTGGAATCGCCACGGTGATGACCTGTACCCTATCGTGCGATCACCGGGTCATCGACGGTGCCGTCGGGGCGAAGTTCCTTGGGGTCTTGAAGGGGTTTCTGGAAGATCCCGTGACCATGATGCTGTGATGAACAACGTCGAAATCGCCCGCGCCTATCTGAAAGCGATCGAGGACCGTGCGGATGCGCACCGGTTCTTTGCGCCCGATGTGGTGCAGGAGGAATTTCCGAATCGCTTGGTACCGAACGGCGCGAAGCGGGATCTGGCCGCGCTGAAGGACGGCGCCGAGAAAGGCCGCAAGGTTATGACTGCCGAGCGGTACACCGTAAAAAACGCGGTCGCGCAGGGCGACGTGGTAGCGCTGGAAGTGCTGTGGGAGGGAACGCTGGCGATTCCGCTGGGAAGCCTTCCGGTGGGCGGGGTAGTGCGGGCGCACTTCGGCGTGTTTCTTACCTTCCGCGACGGCAAGATCGTGCAGCAACACAACTACGACTGTTTTGAGCCGTGGTAGCTTCGCTCGCGCGTGGCTGAAGCGTCCGATCTCATCGTCGTCGGCGGCGGCCCGGGCGGGTATGTGGCCGCGATTCGTGCGGCGCAACTCGGCATGTCGGTGACCGTGGTGGAGGCCGAGCATCTGGGTGGAATCTGCCTGAACTGGGGGTGCATCCCCACCAAGGCACTGCTCCGCGCATCCGAAATCCATCACCTGCTGCACCGATTGGACGAGTACGGCTTTGCGGCCGACAACATCCGGTTCGACATTGCGAAGGTGGTCGCGCGTAGCCGCGCAGTGGCCAAGCGGCTGTCGACAGGTGTTGGCCACTTGCTGAAGAAGAACAAGGTCAAGGTAGTCGACGGCCGTGCGCGGCTGAGCGCGCCCGGTACGGTTTCGGTGGAGAAGGACGGCAAGATCTTCGCCGAGTTGGCCGCTAAGCACATCGTCCTGGCGACGGGCGCCAGAGCGCGCGAATTGCCGGGCCTAGAGGCAGACGGCAGGCTGGTGTGGACCTACAAGCACGCGATGGTGCCACAGGCGATGCCGAAGTCGCTGTTGGTGGTGGGCTCCGGTGCGATTGGGATCGAATTCGCGAGCTTCTACCGACAAATGGGCGCCGAAGTGACGGTGGTCGAGGTACTGGACCGCATCCTGCCGTCGGAGGACGAGGAAATCTCGGCGTTAGCGGCCAAAGCGTTCCGGGCGCAGGGGATCGTCATACACACGGGCGCGAAGGTGGCCAGCCTGGCCAAGACGGCGAATGCGGTTGTGGCAACCGTTGTGACCGGAGGCGGCGAGCTGCGGATTGCGGCGGAGCGGGTGATTTCGGCGGTTGGTATTACCGGCAATGTCGAGAACTTAGGCCTGGAGCGGGCGGGAGTCCGTGTCGAGAAGGGGCACGTGGTTGCGAACGGGTATGGCGAAACCGGCGTGGCGGGCGTGTATGCGATCGGCGACCTAGTGGGTCCGCCGTGGCTTGCGCATAAGGCCAGCCACGAAGGGGTGGTGTGCGTGGAGCGCATCGCAGGCAAAGAGGCCCACCCCCTCGACGCAACGACCATTCCGGGGTGCACCTACTCGATGCCGCAGGTTGCTAGCGTCGGCCTGACCGAGGCCAAGGCCAAGGCTGCGGGCAGGCAGGTGCGGGTTGGCCGGTTCCCCTATGTAGGCAACGGCAAGGCCATTGCGCTGGGTGAGCCGGACGGGCTGGTGAAAACCGTGTTCGACGCTGCCACCGGCGAGTTGCTGGGCGCCCACATGATTGGGGCGGAGGTGACAGAGTTGATCCAAGGCTATGTGGTGGCCAAGACCCACGAGACCACCGACCTCGCCCTGAGCCACACGATTTTCGCGCACCCGACCTTGTCGGAGACAATGCACGAGTCCGTACTTGACGCGCTGGGCCGCGCCATACATTTCTGAGCCACCGATGACCGATACCGCGACGCTCGATCAAGCCCCGCCCAAGCCGGCCCGCGTGCCGAAACCGGCGTGGATCCGCGTGAAGGCGCCGACTTCGCCAGGCTATGCCGAAACGCGGCGTTTGATGCGCGAAGGCCATCTGCACACCGTGTGCGAAGAAGCGGCATGCCCGAATATCGGCGAATGCTGGTCGAAGGGTCATGCGACCGTCATGATTCTCGGCGACGTGTGTACGCGCGCTTGTGCGTTCTGCAACGTTGCCACGGGGCAACCCAGGCCGGTCGACCCGTTCGAGCCGCTCAACACGGCACTATCCGTCGCGAAGCTCGGATTGTCCCATGTGGTGGTGACTTCGGTGGACCGCGACGACCTGGACGACGGCGGTGCCGATCAGTTCGTGCGCGTGATCGCCAGTCTGCGCGAACATGCGCCCACGACGACGATCGAAGTGCTGACGCCGGACTTCCGCAACAAGGAAGGGTCCATTGAGGCGGTCGTTAGGGCCAAGCCGGACGTCTACAACCACAACGTGGAGACCGTGCCGCGCCTTTACCCAACCATTCGCCCGGGCGCGCGCTATTACCATTCGCTGCGCCTGCTGGAACGGGTGAAGCAGACCGACCCGTCCATCTTCACCAAATCCGGGGTGATGGTGGGCCTCGGCGAAACCAAGGCGGAAGTGGTGCAAGTTATGGATGACATGCGCTCGGCCGGCGTGGATTTCCTGACCATCGGCCAGTATCTGCAACCGACGCCGCAGCATGCCCCGATCGATCGCTACGTGACGCCGGAAGAATTTGAGAGCCTACGCGTTGCCGCGGTGGCCAAGGGGTTCTTGCTGGTGGCGGCCACACCCCTGACGCGGTCGTCGTATCACGCAGGCGAGGACTTCGAACGCATGCGCACGGCGCGCGCAGCGCAATTGGCGGTCCGGCACGGCTAGTGCCGCGGCACTCGGAAACGAAGTGGCTGCCCTACACACCGGAGCAGATGTTCGCCCTGGTAGTGGACATCGACCGATACCCTGAGTTTCTGCCGTGGTGCACCGGCGCCCGGGTGACCAGCCGCGACAACGGCGTGCTGCTTGCCGATCTTCACATCGGCTACGGCCCATTGCACGAGCGATTTACGACGCGGGTAGCGCTGCAGGAGCCCAACCAAATCGACGGCGAGTGCGTGCGAGGGCCGTTTCGCCGGTTCGCGAATCGCTGGGTGTTTGCCGCTGCGCCCGGGGGCTGCACCGTCGAGTTCCATATCGACTTTGCGTTCCGTTCGTTTTTGCTCGACCGGCTGATCGGCGGCGTGTTCGGCCGGGCCGTCGATCACATGGTCGCCTCGTTTGAGGCGCGCGCAGCGCGGCTGTATCCGGCTGCGGCGCGTCCCCAGCCTGAAGTCTAGGGCCCGCCGAACCAGATCGTCGCGTAGATCAAAGCGATCCCAATGGCGTTGTTGGTGGCGTGCAGAACCATGCCGGGAATGGCCGATCGCGATCGCTCGTAGAACACCGCCAGCGCCAGGGCCATGACGAAGATCTGCACCGGCGATCCGGCGCCGGGCGGGTGCATCGCCGTGAATACGGCGGAGCTGACCACGGTGCCAAGCCAGACTCCCCAGCGGTCGCGCAGCCACCGGTACAGGATGCCGCGAAATAGGAATTCCTCGGCGATTGGCACCAACACGGCGCCACCCAACAGGCTGAATACGAACGAGAGCGGAGAGGCGGGAAATGCCGGGAGGAGCGCCGGCAGGACCTGCACGGTAGCGTCGCCGCGAATCTGGCCCATCACCAACTGGACGGTGATGAACGCGGCATAGACCCCGACGCAGGCCGCCACAGCGAGTAGCGCCCACGACCAGCTGACGGGATCCCAGCCCAGGTCGCGCCAGTTCAGGCCCCGCCCGCGTACCATCACCGTGTAGATGCCGCCCAGGATCGCCAAACCCTCGGCAAAGAATGCAACTGGGGCAGTAAGGGCAGTGGGGCCGTCGAACCCCAGCATCACCAGGACGGCGTAACCGACGGCGGCGACGACGGCCAAGCCGATCGTCAGCCCGAGCGTCGCGAGCACCACTCGTACGATGTCGGCGCCCCGGATGAGCGGCCAGATGACTGGCACTCCGGGGTAGCGATCCATCACTGGCCGGCGGCAGTGGTAAGGAGGGCAATCGTCTCGGCAACGGCCCGTAACTGCACACGTTCGCGGCCGGGATCGCCGAAATCGTACTTGGCTACGACCGGCGCTTGGCCGCGCCGCAGGGTCGCTATGAACACCCGGCCAACCGGCTGCCCGTCGGCGGGAGCGTCGGGGCCGGCATAGCCAGTGGTGGCGGCGGCAAGGCCGGTCTGCGATCCCGCCTGAACGCCGCGCACCATCGCCTCAGCGACTTCGCGGCTTACCGCGCCACGATCGAGCAACAAGGATTCGGCAACCCCGAGCAATGCGGTCTTGGCCGAGTCCCGGTAGGTCACGAGGCTGCGCTCCAAGACCAGCGACGCACCGGGCACGGCGGTGATCAATCCGGACACCAGACCGCCGGTGCAAGACTCGGCGATGCTCAGGGTGAGGCCGCGGGCGCGGCAGGTATCAATTAGGCGGGCCGCATGCGCGACCATGTCACGGGAAAAGATCACGCGACCGGTAGCACGAAGCGAATTGCCGTGAGTACGGCCAGGGCGGCCAATCCGGCCAGTACGTCGTCTAACATCACCCCAAGGGCCCCCGGGATCGTGCGATCCGCCCAGCGAATCGGCCACGGCTTCCATATGTCGAACAGCCGGAACAGCACAAACGCCAATCCATAGATGGCGAGGGTGCGCGGAGCGAACAAGAGCGCCAGCCATTGGCCCACGACCTCATCGATCACTACCTCTGGAGGGTCCGCCACGAGGCTATTCGCCAAATACCGCTTGGCGGCCCACAGGCCGATCACGAACACCGCGGCGGTGCCGGCCGCTAGTCCGCTCCCACCAGTCGTTGCGTCCAGAAGCCATGCACACGGTAGCGCAGCAAGGGAGCCCCAAGTACCCGGCGCCCTCGGCAGGCGCCCGCTACCGAACCAAGTGGCCAGTAGCGCGGCGAGTGCACTCATTCGGCGCGACGGGGCAACCGCACGGTGGCCGTCGCCTGCGCCGCGACGCCCTCACGACGGCCGGTAAATCCCAGGCCTTCGGTCGTGGTCGCCTTCACGTTCACCCGGTCCTTCGGGAGATCGAGGATTGCCGCGAGGCGCGCCACCATGGTCTCGCGATGCGGCCCGATTCGGGGGGCCTCGGCGATTACCGTGACGTCAATGGCGGTGAGTCCGCCGCCAAACTCGCGCAGGCGATCGATCGCGTATCGCGCGAATAGGGCGGAGTCGGCATTGCGCCAACGGGGATCGGATGCGGGGAAGTAGGCGCCGATGTCGCCGGCGCCGATCGCGCCCAAGATCGCGTCGGTAATGGCATGGAGCGGCACGTCGGCATCGGAATGGCCTTCCAGGCCATACTCGAACGGAACTCGGACGCCGCACAGCATCACGTGGTCGCCGGGACAGAACCGGTGCACGTCGAACCCGGAACCAACGCGAATGTCGTCAGGTCCGCGGCGCGCCGCCAGGAGCGCCTCGGCGCGCGCCCAATCGTCAACAGTTGTCACCTTTAGATTGTCCTCGCTTCCCGCCACCAATACCACGGCAATGCCGGCGTGCTCCGCCACCGCCGCGTCGTCGGTGAGTTCAAGGCCGGCAGCGGCGCGGTGCGCGGCCAGAATCGCCTCGAAATGAAAGCTCTGCGGAGTCTGGGCGCGCCAAAGGCCGGCCCGCTCGACGGTAGCCGTGACGGTTCCGGACGGATCGCCGCGTTTCAAGGTGTCGCTGAGCGGCACGGCGGCGATGGCGCCGGGATGTTCCGCCAGCGCTGCGATGGTGCGGCTGATGACGTCGGTCGGGATCAGCGCCCGCGCCGCATCGTGGATCAGAACGCGGGCCGGGGCCGTCGTCGCCAGACTTTCCAGGCCTCGCAGCACGGAGTCTTGCCGGGTGGCCCCGCCATGAACCGGCGGCAGCAAGGAAAACCCGACCGCGGCCCGGTCGTAAAGTGCATGATCGTCGGGATGGATCACCACCCGAACGGCGTCGATCTGCGGGTGCCCTACAAACGCCGAAATCGAGTGCGACAAAAGTGGCTGGCCCGCCAACAGTTGATATTGCTTCGGCGTGCTGCCGCCGGCGCGTGTCCCGCGTCCGGCAGCAACAATGAGGGCGACCGTTTGCATGGGTAGGGCGCGAACGTAGTTCCAGGCGCGGTTGCTGCCAAGTCCGCCCCTTGCGATTCGTCAATACGCGCACGAAATAGCAGGCGAAACCCGCTCTACCTAAGAGGCGATGCCGTGAATCAATCTCCGTTCCGTTCCCTTCGACTGGCGGCCGCAGCAGGGCTCGGCTTGGTCTACGTGTTGGGATCGCCGCTGGTGATTGCCGCCGGGTTTCCGCTGGATGAGGCGCGCGGCGGGATTCCAACCCTGGCGCCGCTCTTGGAGAAGGCCACCCCAGCGATCGTGAATATCGCTACGTCGACGACGGTGCGCGCCACCCAGAACCCGCTGGCGCAGGATCCGTTCTTTCGCCAGTTCTTCGGCAACAAGGACCAACCGGCGACCCGCCAAGTGCAGGCGGCTGGGTCCGGAGTGATTGTCGATGCGGCGAAGGGTTATATCGTCACCAACAATCACGTCATCGCCGGCGCGGACAAGATCACCGTCACACTAAAGGATGGCCGCCAACTGGAAGCGAAGCTGGTCGGGACCGATGACCAGACGGACATCGCGCTGGTGCAGGTGCAGGACCGCATCGGCCTGACCGCCATTGCGCTCGGTGACTCCGCGGGACTGAAGGTCGGCGACTTTGTGATCGCAGTCGGCAATCCCTTTGGGTTGGGACAGACGGTCACCTCGGGCATCATCAGCGCGCTTGGCCGCGGGGGTCTGAATATCGAAGGGTACGAGGACTTCATTCAGACCGACGCGAGCATCAATCCCGGCAACTCAGGCGGCGCCCTACTGGATTTGCGTGGCCAGGTGATCGGCATCAACACGGCGATCATCGGCCCGGCGGGGGGCAATGTCGGGATCGGTTTCGCGGTGCCGATCGCGATGGTGAAGTCGGTGGTCGACCAATTGGCCGAGTTCGGCCAGGTGAAACGCGGCCGCCTCGGCGTCGAAATTGCCGACGCTACCCCGGAAGTCACCAAGGCGATGGGGCTGAGCGTGACCCAAGGGGCAGTGATCACGCGGGTCGAAGCTGACTCACCGGCCGATAAGGCGGGGATCAAGGCTGGTGACGTCATAACGAGGTTCCAAGGCGCCGACGTTCGCGACTCGCGCGATCTGCGCAACCGCGTGGGCTTGGTACGCCTTGGGCAGGCGGTGAACCTGACCTTTGTGCGGGGCGCCAAGGCGACCGACGCGAGACTCCAGCTGGCGGAGATTCAGCAGGCGGCCGCAACGCCGCCCGGGCCCCAAGGCCGTGGCGGCCCCCCGGCACCGGCCCCCGCAACGGCCGGAATTCCGGCGATGGCTGGGTCAGTCTTGTCCGACGTGGACCCGGCGCGACCGGCGCAAGGCCAAAAACAAGGGGTCGTCGTGACCTCAGTGGACACCAATAGCGCGGCATACCGGAACGGGATTCGCGCCGGCGATGTGATCGTCGGCATCAACAATCGCTCGGTCAGTACCGTGAGCGAGTTTCAAAAGGCGGCCGGTCAGATCAGCGGCACGATGGCGCTTGCGGTGGTGAGGGACGGACGCAACCAGATCGTTCTCGTCCGCTAGCGAAGCGAAGTCTATTGCCCTCTACGTAGGCAGGGGGGTATATTTGCTCACGCTTTGACCATACCCGATGCCAGCGCCTACGAATTGGTCAAATTTGACCTGCAAAAGGCCGTTGGTGGCGCCGATTTGTATTCGGAGACCGCGTTTTGACGGCAGATCAGCGGCAAGCCACAACCGCGAGCTCGTTCGGCGTCACCGCGGACGCCGTCCTTGCCGCGCTCCCTGACCCGGTTGCGGTCCTCGACTCCGAAAATCGCATCGTCTGGGTCAACCCCGCTGCGGAGCAGTTCTTCGGTGCGGGCGCGTCGACTTTGGGCGGCAGTGCGTTGGCAACCCACGTTACGCGCGACAGTCCGTTGATGGCCTTGGTGGCGCAGGCGCGCGAGCAGGGCAGCGGCCTAGCGGATCACGGTGTGGATGTTGCGGGGCCGCGGATCGGGTCGCACCGCGTCGACGTGCGGGTGATGCCGCTGTTCGAGGTTCCTGGGCGGATGGTGGTCTCGCTGCAGCCGCGTTCTATCGCCGATGCCATGAGCCGCCAACTGAGCCACCGTGGGGCTGCGCGTTCCGTGGTCGGAATCGCCCGGCTCCTTGCGCACGAGGTAAAGAATCCGCTGTCGGGCATTCGCGGCGCGGCGCAGTTGCTGGAGCAAAACGCGTCCGAGGCGGACCGCGAACTCACGCGGCTGATCCGCGACGAAGCCGATCGCATCTGCGCCCTGGTCGACAACATGGACCAGTTCGGCGAAGAAGGTGCGATTACGCCCAAGCCTGTGAATATTCACGAAATCTTGGGCCACGTTCGCCGCTTGGCCCAGGGCGGGTTCGGCCGCGGCGTGCGGTTCATCGAACGTTACGACCCTTCGCTGCCGCCTGCTTCGGGCGAACGCAACATGCTGATCCAGGTTCTGTTGAACCTGGTGAAGAACGCCGCCGAGTCGGTGCCGGCCCAGGGCGGTGAAATCATTCTGGGGACTGCCTATCGACACGGCGTCAAAGTCCATATTCCAGGCACACGGGAGCGCTTGGCGCTTCCGCTTGAGGTTACCGTGGTCGACAACGGGCCCGGCGTTCCCGAGGAATTGCGGCCCCATTTGTTCGATGCGTTCGTCACCACCAAGCCTGGCGGGACCGGCCTAGGGCTTGCACTGGTAGCCAAACTCGTCCGCGACCTGGGCGGCGTGGTCGAGTTCGAATCCGAGCCGCGGCGGACCGTATTCCGGTTGCGACTGGCCCTCCACAGCGGCAAGACCGAAGGGGAATCCATCAGTGGCTGAAGCTACGATTCTGGTTGCGGACGACGATCGCGGCATTCGAACGGTGGTCAGCCAAGCGCTGAGCCGGGCCGGATACGACGTACGAACCACCAGCAATGCCGCGACCTTGTGGAACTGGGTGGCCGAGGGTGAAGGCGATCTGGTGATCACCGACGTGGTGATGCCGGACGGCGACGGACTAGACCTCCTGCCCCGCATCAAGAAAACGCGTCCGGACTTGCCGGTGGTCGTGATGAGCGCCCGCAACACACTTGCAACGGCGGTCAAGGCGACCCAAAACGGAGCCTACGAGTATCTGCCAAAGCCGTTTGATATCAATGAATTGAAGGCCATTGTTGATATGGCCCTGAGCTCGCCGCAGAGGAAGCGCGAGCCTTCCAGCGAGCCTGCTGCCGACGAAGACGCGATGCCGATCGTTGGCCGCTCGGCAGCGATGCAGGAGATCTACCGCCTGGTCGCCCGCCTCACCGATACCGACCTGACGGTACTGATTTCCGGCGAGTCCGGTACGGGCAAGGAACTGGTGGCTCGGGCGCTGCACGACTACGGCCAGCGGAAGAAGGGGCCGTTTGTCGCCATCAACATGGCGGCGGTGCCACGCGACCTGATCGAAGCCGAGCTATTCGGCCACGAAAAGGGTGCGTTCACCGGCGCGGTCCAGCGCGAGATCGGGCGGTTTGCCCAGGCGGAAGGCGGCACCCTGTTCCTGGACGAAATCGGCGACATGCCGATCGAGGCGCAGACCCGCCTGCTGCGCGTGTTGCAGCAGGGCGAGTACACCACGGTCGGTGGCCGGACGCCGATGCGCACCAATGTCCGCATCGTTGCCGCGACCAACCGCAACTTGCGCCACTTGGTGCGCCAAGGGTTGTTCCGCGAAGACCTGTTCTACCGGCTCAACGTGGTGCCGATCCGTATGCCGCCGTTGCGTGAGCGGACGGAGGACGTCCCGTCGTTGGTGCGGCACTTCCTGGCCCGCGCCGAGAGCGAGGGGTTGCCGCCCAAGGTGTTCGACACCGGCGCCCTTGACCAAATGAAGGCCTATTCGTGGCCGGGCAACGTGCGCGAGTTGGAGAACCTGATCCACCGCCTCGCGGCGCTGTATAGCGAGGAGGTCATCACCGCCGACATCGTGCGGGCCGACATCGCCATGGCGTCCGCCTCCAACATGGAGGAGCAACGGACTGAACAGGATTCGCTTGGGACGGCGGTTGAGCGCCACCTGGCGCGCTACTTTGCCGCCCACGACGACGGCATGCCGCCGGTCGGGATCTACAACCGCATAGTCTCGGAGGTCGAACGGCCGTTGATTACGATGTGCCTGACGGCGACGCGCGGCAACCAGATCCGGGCTGCTAAGTTGCTCGGCCTGAACCGCAATACGCTCCGCAAGAAGATTCGCGAGCTCAACATTCCGGTACTCCGCGGCGCAAAATAGGCGGAACCGCGCTAGGGTACCAAGACACTCCAGATGCGGCACGCACGGCGGGGGCGACGATCCTGCGGCGCCCACCGCCCAACGGAAGGCCTAGGCCACCGCACCCTCCCTGTGTTGTTGCATTCGCGCAACATGTGTTAGGGTCGACGGAATGCTGAGGCTTTGGCGCAACACTGTGCAGGCGCCGGCAGCGGGTGCTGTAGCCCATGACTGTTAGCGAGCAGCCCGACGCGCCGACCACGTTCGCCCGCTTTGCCCGTTGGGCCAAGGCAGTGGAGCTTGGCCGCCGCCTAGCGTTTGCCCTGGCGCTTGGGGCGGTGTTCTTCGGCCTTCTGACCTACGCCGCCTTAACTGGGTCGGCGCCGTTCGGGCCGGACCCCAAGACCGTTCTCGTACTCCTCTTGGTCGACCTGTCGCTGATCCTCTCGTTGGCGGCGGTGGTCTCGCGGCACTTGGTCCAGCTGTGGATCGAGCGGCGGCGCGGGTCGGCTGGGTCGCGCCTGCATACCCGGATGGTAGGGCTGTTCTCTGTGGTTGCCGTCGCGCCCGCAATTCTGGTGGCGATCTTTTCGGCGCTGTTCTTCAACTTTGGTCTGCAGGGTTGGTTCAGCGACCGCGTGCGTACCGCGGTCATGGAATCGGTGGCGGTTGCAGAGGCGTACTCCGAGGAGCATCGGAACCAAATCCGCGCCGACGTGCTGGCTATGGCGAGCGAGATCAACCGCCAGGGTTCCGCGATCCGCAACGACCCGGCGCGCTTTCGCCAAGTGCTGCGCGAGCAGGCGCTGGCGCGCAACCTGCCCGAGGCGATCGTGTTCGACCGCAACGGCAGCGTCATCGCGCGGTCGGGCCTAAGTTTCTCGATGGAATTCGATCTCGCCGCACCGGATGCCCTGGCGCGCGCTGCGACCGGCGAGACGATTGTGATCACTTCGCCCGATGGGCAGCGGGTGCGGGCCCTTGTGCGGCTGGACCGACTGGTGGACGCCTACCTATACGTGGGCCGGTTCGTCGATGCCCAGGTATTGATTCACGCAGACAACACACGCACTGCTGTGAACGAATACCAGCGCCTGGAGAGTGAACGCTCTTCGGTGCAGATCGCGTTCGTGCTGATCTTCATCGTGGTGGCTTTGCTGTTGCTGCTGGCGGCGGTGTTCGTGGCTCTGACGTTCGCCTCGCGGCTGGTGGGCCCGGTGTCGAACTTGGTGCAGGCGGCGGAGCGGATTCGCGGCGGCGATCTCTCGGCGCGGGTACCGGAGGGCCCGAGCGACGACGAGATCGGCTCGCTCAGTCGCGCGTTCAACCGCATGACCAGCCAATTGGAAGGGCAGCGCGGCGAGTTGATCGACGCCAACCGCCAACTCGATATGCGGCGCCGATTCACCGAGGCGGTGCTGTCGGGGGTGAGTTCCGGCGTCATCGGGCTTACCGCGGACGGCCGTATCAATCTGTCTAACCGAACCGCTGTGCAGTTGCTCGACACTTCCGCTGAGGCGCTGTCAGACGAGCGGCTGGTGGACGCGGTGCCAGAGATGGCGGACCTGCTGAGCGAGGCGCACGAGCGGCGCAGGCTTGCCCAGGGCCAGGTGACGATCACGCGCAAGGGCCTGGCCCACACGCTGCTGGTGCGGATCACCGCTGAGCGAGCGAACACCACGATCTCCGGGTTCGTAGTGACATTCGATGACGTTACAGCGCTGCTGGCGGCCCAGCGCAATGCGGCGTGGGCCGACATTGCCCGGCGCATCGCTCACGAGATCAAGAATCCACTAACGCCCATTCAGTTGTCGGCCGAACGGCTGCGCCGCAAGTACCTCCACGAGGTCGGGACCGACCCCGAAATTTTCGAGCAGTGCACCGACACGATCATCCGCCAGGTCGGCGATATAGGCCGCATGATCGATGAGTTTTCGTCATTTGCGCGGATGCCGTCGCCGGTGTTCCGCACCGAGAACTTGGTTGAACTGGTACGCCAGGCGTTGTTCCTGCAGCAGGTTGCGCACCCGGCAGTGAACTTCCGCACGGAACTGCCTGTCCGGCCGGTGCTGGTGGTGTGCGATGCCCGTCAGGTGAGCCAGGTGCTGACTAACCTGATGCTGAATGCGGCCCAGGCGATCGAGCGGCGGCCCGTGCCGGACGTGGGGACTTTGCCGGCAGGCGACGTGTTGGTGCGCGTTGTCAGCGGCCTGGATATCGCCACACTCGAAGTGCAAGACAACGGATGCGGCCTACCGGACGCGGAGCGCAATCGATTGACCGAACCATACTTCACGACACGCGCCCGCGGCACGGGACTGGGTTTGGCAATTGTTGCAAAGGTAGTGGAAGACCACCGCGCCAAGTTGACCATGACCGACCGCCCCGGCGGCGGCGCGGTTGTGGCAGTGGAGTTCCTGGCCGGCGAGGCGGCGTTCGGTGCCGAGGGTCCCGGACCTTTGGCCATTGGCGCGGAATAGGGGCGGGGCGTCATGGCGCATGACATCCTGGTTGTCGACGACGAAGCCGACATCCGCGATCTCGTCGCCGGTATCCTGCAGGACGAGGGCTATGAAGCCCGCAAGGCGGCGGACGCCGATTCGGCGCTGACGGAACTGCTTGCGCGCTTCCCGACGCTGGTGATTCTGGACATCTGGCTGAACGGCAGCTCGCTTGACGGCATGGCGCTGCTTCAGCGGGTTCTGTCAGACCATCCGGACTTGCCGGTAATCATGATCAGTGGCCACGGCAATATCGAGACCGCGGTCGCCGCCATCAAGGCGGGGGCATACGACTACATCGAAAAGCCGTTTAAGGCGGACCGCCTACTGACCATGGTGCGGCGCGCTGTCGAGTCGGCCAAGCTGCGGCGCGAAAACCGCGAGTTGCGCCTCCGCGGCGGCCCGGAGACGGACCTCATTGGCACCTCGGCGGCAGTCAATGCGCTGCGGGCGACCGTGGAGAAGGTTGCTCCGACCGGGTCACGTGTCCTGATCAGCGGGCCGCCAGGCTCCGGTAAGGAAGTCGTGGCGCGCATGCTGCATCAGCATTCGCGCCGCTCCGACGGCCCGTTCGTTGTTCTCAATGCGGCGGCGATGGCGCCCGAGCGCATGGAAGTGGAACTGTTCGGCACCGAAGAGGGCGCGCACGGATCTGCCGGCCGCCGTGTCGGTACGTTCGAGCAGGCGCACGGCGGCACCCTATTCCTAGACCATGTCGGCGACATGCCGCTGGAGACCCAGGCAAAGATCTTGCGGGTTATTCAGGACCAGACCTTTGAGCGCGTGGGAGGCAACACCCGTGTTCAAGTTGATGTGCGGGTGATCAGCGCGTCATCGCGTGACCTTCAGGAGGAGATTGCCGCGCGGCGGTTCCGCGAGGACTTGTTCCACCGCCTCAACGTGGTGCCGATCCGCTTGCCGCCGCTGCGCGAGCGCCGCGAGGACATTCCCGAGTTGGTTCGGTATTTCATCCGCCGCGCGGCGGAGAGCACCGGCCTGCCGGCGCGCGAGGTCGATCAGGACGCGATGGCGGTACTGCAGACCTATAGCTGGCCGGGCAATGTGCGCGAACTCCGCAATCTCATCGAGCGCCTGCTGATTATGGCGCCGGGCGACGCCACCAGCATCCAAGCGGTGACGCTTCCGTCCGAACTCGGCGCCAGCGGAATTGCCTCGGTACTGCCGGTGGCGGCGGAGGACATTATGTCGCTGGCGCTGCGCGAGGCGCGCGAAGTATTTGAGCGCGAGTACCTGATGGCGCAGATTGCGCGGTTCGGGGGCAACGTCTCCCGAACAGCAAGCTTTGTTGGCATGGAACGGTCCGCATTGCACCGCAAGCTAAAGGCGCTTGGCGTGAACAACGAGCGCAATCCGGGCGTATAGAAATCAGATGAGCCGAGTAAGTTACGTAAACGGACGGTACCTGCCGCACGCCGTCGCCAGCGTTTCCATCGAGGATCGCGGCTACCAGTTTTCAGATGGCGTGTACGAGGTGATCGCGGTCCGCGACGGCAATGTCGTCGACTTGTATCCGCATCTGCTGCGGTTGGACCGGTCGCTGCATGAACTGCGCATCACCAAGCCGATGGACCATTTTCCCCTGGGCGCCGTGGTGCGGGAGGTGGTGCGCCGCAATCGCGTCGGCGACGGCATTGTCTACATCCAGGTAACGCGCGGTGTCGCCCGACGCGCCCATGCGTTCCCAAAGCACATTGCGCCGTCGCTGGTGGTGACCGCCCGCAACCTTGCGCCACCGTCCGACGCGGCGCGCAGCAACGGGGTGCGGGTGATCTCCACTCCGGACATTCGCTGGGGCCGGTGCGACATCAAGTCGATTTCGCTGTTGCCCAATGTTCTCGCGCGTCAGGCGGCGGCCGAAGCTGGCGTCTACGAGGCGTGGTTGATCGACGAAGACGGAATGGTGACCGAAGGCAGCGCCTCCAATGCGTGGATCGTCGATCAGGCCGGAAACTTGGTGACCCATGATCTTGGCCCGGCGATTCTGGGTGGCATCACCCGCGCGGCGCTCTTGGATGCGTGTCGCAGCGCGAAGGTGAAACTGGTCGAGCGCGCGTTCAGCCTGGACGAGGCCCGCAACGCGCGCGAGGCGATGGTTAGCAGCACGACGGCATTTGTGTTGCCGGTAGTCGCCATCGACGGCCGGTCGGTCGGCGACGGAACGCCAGGCCCCGTGTGCCGGAAATTGCTGGAACTGTACCACCAGCATCTGCAGGACGAACTTGGCGCCAACGCAATCGGCATCAAAGCGCGTCGGCCCCTATCCAAGAGCAAGGCTTCTGCCTAGAGTAAGTTCATACCCCGGGGCACGATGAACAGCGGCACGAACCGCGGCCCGAATGCCAACAAGAATCAAACCGGGACCGCCATGAGCGATAAGTCACAGAATTTGCAGGACGTATTCCTGAACCACGTGCGGAAGAGCAAGCTTCCGGTCACGGTGTTCTTGGTAAATGGCGTCAAGCTGCAGGGCGTGATCACCTGGTTCGACAACTTCTCGCTGTTGCTGCGGCGCGAAGGCCATTCGCAACTGGTCTACAAGCATGCCGTCTCGACGGTAATGCCGAGCCAGCCGGTGCAGTTGTTCGATTCGGAGACTGAGCCGAACGCGAATGGCGATTGAGTCCGGGCATGCTACTTCGGCCGGGCCAATGCGAGCTGCGGTCGTTCATCCGCGTACGCGCCGCCACCCGGGCGGGGACCCGTCGGAATACCGGACACCCGAGGCGTACCTAGCCGAGGCCGTCGGGCTTGCGAAGGCGATTGCGCTCGACGTTCGCCACGCAGAGGTGGTTGGCCTCAACGAAGTTCACCCCAAGACGTATATCGGCTCCGGCAAGGTTGAATCGTTGGCGGCGACGATCGCCGCCCACGAGATCGGCGTGGTCATCTTCGATGGCCCGCTTACCGGCATCCAGCAGCGTAACCTCGAAAAGGATCTGGCTGCCAAGGTCATCGACCGGACCGGCCTGATCCTGGAAATATTCGGCCAGCGGGCGCGCACCGCCGAAGGTGCGTTACAAGTGGAGCTGGCGGCGCTCGAGTACCAAAAGAGCCGCTTGGTGCGCAGTTGGACGCACTTGGAGCGGCAGCGCGGGGGCTTCGGGTTCCTCGGCGGCCCGGGTGAAACGCAGATTGAGGCCGACCGCCGGGTGATTCGAGATCGCATCGGTAAGATCAAGCGGGAATTGGACCGCACCAAAAAGACGCGCGGGCTGCATCGCGAGAACCGCAACAAGGTGCCGTGGCCGACGGTTGCGCTGGTCGGCTACACAAACGCCGGAAAGTCGACGCTATTCAATCGCCTCGCCGGCTCGGAGGTCTTCGCGGCTGACATGTTGTTTGCGACGCTCGACCCGACGATGCGCGGGGTTACGCTGCCGTCCGGCCGCAAGGTGATCCTGTCCGACACCGTCGGATTCATAGCGGACTTGCCGCCGCAGTTGGTGGCGGCGTTCCGAGCGACGCTCGAAGAAGTCGTGCAGGCCGATATCCTGCTGCACGTTCGCGACATTGCGCATCCCGACACCAACGCGCAGCGGGCCGACGTGCTGGCGGTTCTGACGGACTTAGGCGTTGCCGATGCAGAGCAACGCATGATCGAGGTGCTCAACAAGATCGACGTGCTCGATGCCGACACACGCGCCCACGTGGTGAATACGGCAGCCCGGGATCCGCGCCAAGTCGCACTTTCCGCCCAAACCGGCGATGGTATCGACCGCCTCATGGTGGCGCTCGAACGTCAGATGGCGACGACGCGCGAAGTGATCGACGTCGATGTGCCGCTCGGCGACGGGCAGACGCTGGCCTGGCTGTACGCCAAAGGCGTAGTCCACGAGCGCCAGGACGACGACGCGATCGCGCACATCCGGGTTGGTCTGCAGCCTGCGGACGCGGGGCGATTCCGCAAACGGAAAGCGACCGCGGACTGAGGTCTTCGGCCAAGCTTGGCCACTAGAGAATTGCGCCGAGTTCCCCCGGCGCCAGCCGAATCCACGTCAGTTCGTGCTTGTTGTTGTGCAGGTGGATCAGGCGTGAGCCGGGGATCGCCGCAAACTCCTGCATCGTGGTGAAGTCCGTTTCGCCCTGGAACTTGATCGTGCAGACAAACCGCTCGGCAGTTCCCGCGGCGATCCAATTGTGCACCAACTGCAGCAGCCGCTTCGGATAGCACACGACATCAGAGAACAGCCAAGCGAAATGGCCCAGGCTGGTGGGGTCCAGCCCAAAGGCACTCTCGCGCCGGAACGATACGCCCGGCAGCGCTGCGACGCGCGGTTCGAGGGGCGCTTTGTCGATGCTGACAACCTCCGTCTGCAGTTGTGCCAGGGCCCACGTCCAGCCGCCCGGGCTGGATCCAAGGTCGATGCAGCGCGCACCGGGTGCCGGCTGCACGCCAATTCGGGTGAACAATTCCCAAAGCTTCAGATACGCGCGGCTCGGAGGATTCTCGCGATCCTCGACAAAGGCAGCTTCGCCGTTTGGGAACGGGCTGGAACACGACGCGGCCGCCAGCACCAGATTAGACTCTAGCAGCGTCCAGGACCCTAGCGGTGCCGTAGGCGGGGGTGTGCCAAACACCAGCGGCTTGGCAGAGACCTTGGGCAACTGCTCGGCGATTAGGGCGGCCCGGCGATGGTGGTCGAACGAGTACATAGCCCAGTTGCGTTGAATCGCCTTGAGCTTCTTCACCGCGTCGCCGATCGAGGCCACAGGAATAGGAACCGGGTTACGCCACACGTTTGCGCACCATGCGACGCTGCGTTCGGAGGCCGCGGTAACGACGAGGCGGCCAAACGTCTCTCGCCGGTCCGCGCCTAGTTCGGCCTCGAGATCTGCAACGAGGCCATCAGGCGCGAGGTAGGCCGTGACTGGAGCGGGGTTGGTCCCGTGCTGCATCGCGTTGCCGTGTCGCTCGGTGGGGGTGCCGTGTTGCATTCCACGGGACCCAACGGGGGGAGGAAGGTCCCTATACCATGCCGCAGCGGTCTCTTGACCTTCGGTCGCGACATCCGGAAGCCGCGATGACTCGCGGAAGCGCGGCGGGGCTTAGGGATTGGCGGATGGGGTGTCCGCCATAAGACCGTTCTCTGCCGTTCGCCAGCGTCCGCAGCAACCGTCACTAACCCAATAAAACCGCCACTTCCTGTACATCCGCGTCCGTTGCCGTTTAAACTGATCCGGCCTCGCGGTGTAGGTAGGAGTGTAGGTAGGAATGGCACGTACGACGGAGCGGCTGAACGACCTCGCAGTGCGCCGAGCCGACGGTCGCGGGGTTCACCCCGATGGGGGCGGTCTGTACCTCCAGGTCAGCCAGTCGGGGTCCAAGAGCTGGCTGTTCCGCTACAAGCTGCTCGGCAAGGGCCACTGGATGGGCCTGGGTGCATATCCAACGGTTACCCTCGCAAAGGCCCGTAAGGACGCCCTAGCGGCTCGGGAGTTGGTGTCGGTAGGTACCGATCCGGTGATGCACCGGACTGCGCTGGCGGCGCACAGCAAGCAGCATGAGATGACCTTCCGCCGCTGCGCCGAGGATTTCATCGCAGCCCAGAAGCCCGGCTGGCGCAACGCGAAGCACGCAGAACAGTGGTCCGCGACGCTCGCGACCTACGCCTACCGCGTATTCGGCAACGCGGCGGTGAATACGATCAATACGGAGCTGGTCCTGAAGGCGCTAAGGCCGATCTGGCAAACGAAGCCGGAGACGGCCACCCGCGTTCGGCAGCGGATTGAGGCCGTCATCAACTGGGCCATCGCTCACGGATACAGCGAGCAAGTTAACCCAGCCCGCTGGCGCGGCCACTTGGACAAGCTGCTTCCGCGCCGCAGCAAGGTCCGGGCCGTCGTCCACCATCCGGCGATGGCATATGCCGACCTTCCCGACTTCTTCGCCAAGCTCCGCAGCCGTGAGACCCCATCGGCGTTGGCGTTGGCGTTTACCATCCTGACGGCAGCGAGAAGCGGCGAGGTACGGTCGGCGCATTGGCCGGAGATCAACCTGGACGAACGTTTGTGGACGATCCCGGCCGAGCACACCAAGACGCGGCGGCCCCATCGTGTAGCGCTATCCGCTCCGGCTATCGCTGTTCTCAAACAGGCCGCGAAGCTCAAGACCGCCGACGCGGCATTGGTGTTCCCCGGCGCGAAGGCCGGTCAGACCTTGTCGGAGAACACCATGCTCAAGACGTTGCAGCAGGAGCTCGGCCTTGCCAACCTCACGGTGCACGGGTTCCGATCAACGTTCAGGGACTGGGCCGGTGAGAAGACCAACATCCCCCGTGAAGTTGCCGAAGCCGCGTTGGCGCACTCGGTGCGCGACAAGAGCGAGGCCGCGTACGCCCGCAGCGACCTATTTGAGCGCCGCCGAAAGCTGATGGACACCTGGGCGGTGCATTGCACCAACTTGCATGCTGCGGGCGTTGTTACGCCCCTGAGGCGGCGAAGCTAGGAAGTCGGGCGGGGGGGGGCGGCGGGCGATGGGTCGTTCAACGAAGGTGGGCAAACTGCCAGCCGCTGCGTTGGTCGCCGCAGCAATATGCCTTTTCGTTTCGCCCGGCATTGCCGCTACCCCCGCCGCTGCTGCGGCCCACCGCTCTCAAGCAACGACGCGCGCCTTTCAGAATACGAACCCATGCCCTTCAACAGGTAAGACGACCGGAGCCTGTCCTGGGTTCATCAAGGACCATGTGATTCCGCTGTGTAAAGGCGGGCCTGATGCTCCGGCCAATTTGCAATGGCAGACGACTGCGGCGGCGAAGGAGAAGGACAAGATCGAGTGCAGGTAGCGGTCGGCCTAGCGCGGAAAGGACACCTCTCCGGCTGCCGCTCCTGGTCATTGGAAGGTCACGCCGAAACTGCGGATCGACCACACAAGTTCATCCCGGTTCACCTGCGCCGCTCCTGCCCGGTAATCGGCGAACGTAGTTCGCCAGCATTGGCCGTAGCCTTCTCCGGCCGGAATTATTCTGTCGCTCGTAAGCTGCGTATAGTCCCCGTAATCAGTGCTGTGGCCTGGGAGGCGAGCCGAGAGATAGAACGAGGTACCCGATATGGTCGCGTTTGATCCATTGACGAAGCCTACAAAGATAGGGAGCTGCGGGTTGGTGCAGCGGGAATCTGGCTTTGCCACCACGACTTGGACCTTGCTTAGCGGAATTTCGTAAGTGAAGTAGTTGTAGGCAAAATATCCTGCCGTAGGCAGCGCGATTGCCGCGACTATTGCGAGAAGAACGCAAGCAAGCACCCAGCCGAGCGCTCCCAGCGCTGATCGCCGGTAGGTCTGACCATCAGGTCCGACCGGCCTTCCCCGGAAGAAATTCTTTGTTCTCCTGAACGCCATGATTGCCTAGTAATGATCCCAGCTCACGGGCGGGATTGTAGGCCCGCGAGGGGCGGTGGAGTCGACTGGCGAGCGCTCGCTAAGGCCGGGTCCGACAGTCACCGGCAAAGCCCATCGGTATCCTGCCAGCGTTGGGCAGCTTTTTAGGCTAGAGTGAAAGCGTGGCGAAGAGAGAGAACTCGCTTGAGCCGTTGCCGGACAGCGGACACAAAGGCCCCGCAGGAAGCTTTGCAGCAGCCCACTGAATTGGCGCTACTACGCCGCCGTGGAGAATCCTGAGTGGGACATCCTGCGCCAATGGATGGTCCCCAACCGGAGTGCCAGCCGCTACGGCGGATTGCTTTGCGGCTTCATCGTTTTGGGCGAACGTCCGGCCATTCGGCGCGGTCAAATCACCGCCGGTGTACGGCTTTTGGCTATTCACATAATCAAGGGCCGCCCTATCCATAGCCTCTGGCGTAGCGCCGTCAGGCAACTCAAGAATAGCGCCGTCTGCCATTTCCAGCCGCTGCGTCATGGCTTAATACGCACCCCATTGATGTCGTACTTTACTGTTGGCGCGGCAGCCGCGCCCGGCGTAGCGGCACCAGCAGCAGGGGCGGCGGCCCCTTGAACGGGCGTTATGGCCGTAGGTAGGGAACAATTGGGCTGGTCGAGGCGTGCGCCAGCTTGGTTCTCAACAGTAGGTGCAGCTAACCGCTGCATGACCTGTTCGCGAGTCATGTTGTTGGCGCGCATCGTTTCCTGAATGTCGCCCTCAGTCACTGCCGTTGTGGACCCACGGTAATATTCGCAATGCCAAACCGCTCCGGTCCTCGTGTCGATTCGCCAGACACCACCTAGAGTATCCGCGACGAGCATGAAGGGACCCGGCCCGCCGGGGACGTCGGGCAAGTCCGCGAAGTTGACGGTCTTCCCCCCGACCGCCGTCTTGATCTGATCGCACCCGACTAGCAGCATTGCGGTTGCCGCCAGCGCCACAAGACCGAGCCGCCAGTTGATTCCAGCTTGTGCCATATCCGCCGCTCCCAAAGACCAGTTTCTAGAACCCGCCGGAGGGCCAGGCAGTCAGGCCACCGGACCTTGGGCGATCACTTCGGCTTCCACGCACTCGCCAGCTTCTGCGCTTCGGCGATCTGCGCGGGGGTCATCTTGGCGGCGACCAAGTCGCGTTGCTTGACCGCCTCGGCACGGTCCGGGTCCGTGGGATTGGTGTAGCGCGATGCGGCTAGATTCCACCACAT
>CANKGV010000016.1 GCA_947481575.1 Alphaproteobacteria bacterium | reverse complement strand
GCAACTCGACATCCTGCGCGCCGCCATGGCTGCCCGCCACCCCAGGAACGAGGTCGACGCTACTCTTGAACCGCAGGCCAACGCTGCGTAGCCTGCTCAACCAATGACGCCTGCCACACGATTTTCAACAATGGGCGGGACATCCCCGCTTTTACTCCGGCGCAACCGGACAAACCCGGTCGCTTCAGTGAGGGAGTTTTGCTCCGGCGCTTACAGCTATGCCGAAGCCCAGTCCAATCTGGGGGTCATGTACACTGACGGCCAAGGCGTCCCGCAGGACTATGCTCAGGCCGTCAGTTGGTATCGCAAGGCCGCGGATCAGGGCTATGCCATCGCCCAGTTCAATCTGGGGAACATGTACGCCCTCGGCCAAGGCGTCCCGCAGGACTACATCCAAGCGCACATGTGGTGGAACCTAGCCGCATCCCGTTACACCGACCCCACGAAACGTGCCAGCGCCGTCAAGAACCGCGACCTCGTCGCCGCCAAGATGACCCCCGCACAGATCGCCGAGGCGCAGCGGTTGGCGAGCGCGTGGAAGCCGAAGTCTCCACAATTGTGATCGGTTCCGTGAGTTGCCTCGCCCGGGTATTTGGGCGAGTCGTTCTGGTGACCGCGCTGCTGGCAGCAGGCGGTGCCCACGCAACAGACCTATCCGGCAAAGCCCGAATTATCGACGGAGATACGCTGGCGGTTGCGGCGATCACAGTGCGGCTATTCGGCATCGACGCGCCCGAACGCAAGCAGACTTGCGGTGGTGCGATGGAGAAGTGGGACTGCGGAGCAGCGGCGACTACGGCCCTGACAGTCTTGATCGATGGCCGTGAGATTGCCTGCCAGTCCGTCAACAAGGATCGCTACGGGAGGACCGTTGCACGCTGTTCAGTTGGAGGGGCTGACCTTGGGGCGGAACTGGTACGCATGGGATTGGCGTTAGCCTACGTCACTTTTTCCAAGGACTACGTTCCGCAGGAACGCCGGGCGCAGACAGCGCGGATCGGAATGTGGCGTGGAGACTTTATTGCCCCGTGGGACTGGCGGCGTGCCCACAGGTGACGCCTCGGCACTTGAGCGGCGGTCGAAGAATGTTCTCCGACCGCCACTTGGAGCGCGAACTAGTAGCGGGGCAATGTCCCGAACGGAGACTTCGCAGGGGCCTTGTTGTCATAGGTCGGGGCTAACGTGCCCGGCACCCCGGTGTAGGGGTTAACGTTCGGCTTCACCGAATAGTTGTTGTTGTACTGGTTGTCCGGTGCAGAACGAACGTAAGGCTGAACCACAGTGCCGTTCTTGGTCGTGTACCCATTGACGTACACATCGGCAGCTTCCGCACCGCCAACCCAACCCGACACAGCAACAGCAACAGCAAGCGCCAACAGTATAGCGAAACGGGACATGATCTATGCCTCCCAGGCGGGCCAACTACTTACACAACTGGGCACCTATCACTGCGTTACAAGGGGGAGCGGCGTGAATCGGGACTTCGTCGCACCGTGGGAGTTCGGCGCCCGATTCGGCAAGTCCTCGCCTCGCGGCCCAATCGGTCGATCAGCGATCACTGATGCAGCGCATGGCCGGCTCACTAGACGCGCTGGTGGCGGGAAACACAGGCGCTAGACACACAAAACTACCTCCCTTTCGTTACCCAGTCCCACTGGCAATGGTCCGCAAATACCAGGATTCCTGCGGGTTTCGTTGTTGGGAGGCTCCCACTAGACGCTCACTATCCCGCGCTCAATTTTCGCGGTCGGCGGTGCCGTATTTCGATATTTCCGCCGCTTTTCGCGCGTTTTGCCAACATCTTGGACAATATTCGATCCGCAATTACTAGACGGCGCTAAGGTCGGAGCATTGACGGGGTAGGTGAGTGGCAACGGGAACGCAGTGGGGTGCCCCCGGGCCTCCTCCGCTCCTCGGTTCATCAGTTCAGAGAAATGATTGCGGCTCCTCGCGCTTCAACCCGTATTCTGAGTATCCCGTGCTAGCGCCGCCGGTCGACCATCTCTTTCAAGATCAAGAACAGTAAGACGGCGATTGCGGCCAAGAGGCCCACGGTCCACGCCTCAGCATTGAACTTCGATTCCTGGAGGCGGCTCCAGAGCAGAAATGCAATCGCGCCCACAACGGCAAAGCCAACTGTGTACGCCGCCGCGCGCAGCAGAGCTGACGCGGCAAACTCAATCAAGTACTCCCACCGATAGCGCCACCCGGCGTCATTCCGCCAAATTGCGGCTTCCTCGCCCGCGCGCCGGTAGGCTCCGCGCAACACGAAACGCCAAAAGCCAATGGCGTAAGCGAGCCCAAAAAGAATGACGGCGGTCGTCATCGAATCGCTAGGCCCCCGAGAGCGTCTGCAAAATCATCCGACTCTACTTCTCCCTTTGAAGACGCCGGGGCTAGTCGGCAGAAGCCACCTCGTGCATGTCTGATATGCTTGGTACTCGCGGAGCACATTCGCCACCGGACCTAACGCCGTCCACTAGCCCCAACTTGTGTAGCCAGATGTGTAGCCACAAGGTACTAGCGAATCCTATCGCCTTGTTTATGTGTGGAATTGTTGTCTCGTGAAGATTGCCACGTGGAACGTCAACTCCATCAAGATGCGGCTGCCGAACCTGCTGGAGTGGCTCAAGGAAGCTAGTCCGGATGTGGTGCTGCTGCAGGAACTCAAGGTCGTGGAGAACTCGTTCCCCGACTTGGAGATTGGCGATGCCGGGTACAACACCGCGGTGTGGGGCCAGCAGACCTACAACGGGGTTGCGATCCTATCGAAGCTGCCGATTTCCGACGTGAAGCGCGGTCTGCCCGGCGACCAGGACGACGACCATGCCCGCTATATCGAGGCAGAGATCGGCGGGATCCGGGTCGCGTCGCTGTATCTGCCGAACGGGAACCCGATCAATACCGACAAGTTCCCCTACAAGCTGCGTTGGATGGAGCGGCTGACCGACCACGCAACCGAACTGCTGGAGTCCGAGGAGCCGTTCGTATTGGCCGGCGACTACAACCTGTGTCCCGAGGATCAGGACGTGTTCAGCCCGGCGGAATTCGCGGGCGACGCCCTGTGTCAGCCGGAAAGCCGGGCCCGCTACCGTGAACTGATGTACCTGGGTCTGACGGACGCCTTCCGCGCTCTGCACCCGGCCGAGGCCAACGCTTACACCTACTGGAGCTACCAGGCTGGCGCGCACCGCAAGGGCCAGGGCGTGCGCATCGACCACATCCTGCTCTCCCCTGCCCTCGCCGACCGTTTGGTCGCCTGCGACGTCGACCGCAAACCGCGCGCTCAGGCGAAGGCGTCCGACCACACCCCGATCTGGTGCGAACTCGGCCCGGAGCCGCAACCGTGGTAGCGCGCCGGGCGGTGCTGGCCGGCATCGCCGCGGCGCTGCTGCCGCTGCCCGCGTGGCCGCAAGGCCTGCAGGTCACGGATGTCGCCGGTTGGGAAGGCGCCCGCTGGGGGATGCTCGGCGACGAACTGCAAAAGGCACTCGGGCCCCGCTTGCGGACCGAGGTCAACGCCATCGGTATCGCCCAGTACTTCGTCGATGACTACAAGGTCGGCGCGGTGGCTTTTCCGGTGCAACTGCAGATGAACGGCCGCAGCGGGCTGGTGCGGGCGCTGGTGGGATCGGGCTTCACCGCAACGGCGCGGGATGCGGAGGCGGACGCGGTAGAGGCCGCGCTGCGTAGACAATACGGAACACCTGGGGTGTTGGTGGATGTCCACCGGGCAGACGCAACTTCGCGGCGCGTCGAGTGGAAGTTGGAGTGGAATTTTCCGAGTACGATCATAACGTTCTACCACTACCTTGATGTAACACCACAGGCGGTGGCGGACTCGTTGACGGTACGGTTCGAGTACAATCGGCCGTAGCTCCGCTAGGCGGCCCGGTTGCCGCCCATCAGGTTGCGGTAGTGGCGCAGGGCGTGGGCGGGCCCGAGATAGTGGCGCCCTTCCATGGTGACGGCGTAGGAACGCCTTACCTCGCCGAGAATACGGTGACCGGCCAGCATCGAGCCGAAGTGAGCGATCACCGCCTGCCCCGGGGCCAAACGCCGCGGCCACGGGCCGTTGTCGTGCAATAGCGGCTCACGCAAGGCGATCTGCGCGCCTTCGACGCCCTTGGTCAGGCCGACCTCGGTGATCGTGATGACGTCTTCGCTGCCATTGAATACTTCAATGCACAGGCCGGGCGCTGCCACTTTGCGGGCATGCAAGCCTTGGAAGTCGTTGGGACCGTCGCCAATGGCGAGAGTCGCCATGCCGATCGGGTAGGCGAGCCGCGCCCGTACCCGCACTCCACGATTGGGCAGGACGCGCTGACGGAACAGGCGCACAAGCCGGTTCCACCACGCGCTCCGCGCTTGTTCCGCGCGGAACCACAGGGTGGACTGGTCTGCGCTATCCCGCAGCACTTAGATGTCGGCGTACACGTGGGTTTCGGCGCGCGAACCGGGGTGCGTCACGGCACCCTTTTCCGCGTCACCGACGGTCTGGGCATAGCGCCACAGCGCGCCGGAGTTGTAATCGGTCGTGCGGGGCCGCCACTCGGCCCGGCGCTTGGCCAGTTCCGCATCGCTGAGATCGACGCTGATCGTGCCTTCGGGCGCGTTGATGCGGATGATGTCGCCATCCTTCAGCAACGCGATCGGCCCGCCGACCGCCGCTTCGGGGCCGACATGGCCGATGCACAGGCCGCGGGTGCCGCCGGAAAACCGGCCATCGGTGATGAGTGCCAGGGTCTCGCCGGCTCCCTGGCCATACAACGCTGCGGTGGTGGACAGCATCTCCGGCATACCGGGACCGCCGCGGGGGCCTTCGTAGCGGATCACGAGAACGTCGCCGTCTTTGTAGTGGCGCGCCTGAACCGCGTCGAAGCAGTCCTTTTCGCAATCGAACACGCGGGCCGGCCCAACGTGGACCTGGTGCTTCAGACCGGCGATCTTCACGATCGCGCCTTGGGGCGCGAGATTGCCGCGCAGGCCGACAACACCGCCGGTAGTCGACAGCGGCGCGGTTGCGGGGCGGATCACGTCTTGGTTGGCCGGGAACACCACGCCATTGAGATTCTCGGCAATGGTCTTACCGGTCACCGTGATGCAGTCGCCGTGCAGGAAGCCCGCATCGAGCAGGGTCCGCATCAGCACCGGCATGCCGCCGACGTCGTACATGTCTTTGGCTACGTAGCGTCCGCCGGGCTTCAGATCGGCGATGTACGGCGTGCGCCGGAAGATGCGCGCCACTTCGTGCAGGTCGAAGTCGATCCCGACCTCATTGGCCAGTGCCGGCAGGTGCAATGCGGCGTTGGTGGAGCCGCCCGACGCGGCAACGACCGTGGCGGCGTTTTCCAGCGCCTGGCGCGTCACGATCATGCGCGGGCGCAGACCGCTCGCGAGCAGGTCCATAACGGCACGGCCAGACGCCTCGGCGAACTGGTCGCGCGACTCGTAGGGAGCCGGCGCACCGGACGAACCGGGCAACGCCAAGCCGATCGCTTCCGACACGCAGGCCATCGTGTTGGCGGTGAATTGACCGCCGCACGAGCCGGCCGACGGGCACGCGACCGCTTCCAGGTCGGTCAGCGTCTGCAGATCCATGGTGCCGGCCGAGTGCTTGCCGACCGCTTCGAACACGTCGACCACGGTGACGTCCTTGCCCTTGAACCGGCCGGGCAGGATCGAACCGCCGTACATGAACACGGAAGGCACATTCAGACGCACCATCGCCATCATCAGGCCCGGCAGCGACTTGTCACATCCGGCTAGGCCGACCAGCGCGTCATACGAGTGGCCGCGGATGGTCAGTTCGACCGAATCCGCGATCAAGTCGCGGCTCGCCAGCGAGGATTTCATCCCCGCGTGGCCCATGGCGATGCCATCGGTCACAGTGATGGTGGTGAACTCGCGCGCCATGCCGCCGGCGGCGGCAACCCCGCGCTTCACCGCCTGCGCCTGGCGCATCAGCGTGATGTTGCACGGCGCGGCTTCGTTCCACGTGGTGGCGACGCCGACAAACGGCTTGGCGATCTCGCCCTCGTCGAGGCCCATCGCGTAAAGGTACGAGCGGTGCGGGGCACGGTCGGGGCCAACGGAAACATGGCGGCTGGGCAGCCGCGACTTGTCGAACTTGCGGTCAGGCATGGCTCACGCTGTGACTGAGGATTGGTTTGTATCTAGGCCCTTTCCCGCACCGGGTTCAAGGCGACACGAATCGGCGCTGCAACGTGAGCGCCCGAGCCGCCCTGCCGGGCCCGGATGCGCCTAGGCGACCGGGTAGCGCAGGATCGTCCGGAGCTTGGCCGGAGCCGCTCTACTGGGATCGTTGAGATAGATCTCGTGGTGGAGGCCGCGCAGCTTGAGACCCTGCTCCTTAACGGCCGCAAACAGTGCCGCGTACCCCTCGCCCAGCTTTTCGTACGGGCCGACGTGCAGCATCTGCCCGCATTTGCCTTCGTTGAGGGTCCGTAGCTCGATCTTGGCGGCGAGCGGCGTTCCTTCGGCAACCTGATGCTGCATTGCAGTGAGCGCCTTGGCGGTGATGAAGCCCGGCACCGCCATCAACAGGGTCCAGCGCCAGTCCTTGAGCTTGGTCTTGGCGGTCATCGGCTTGCCGCCGGCCACCCACCAGAGGCATTCGAGCGGCATCATGGCGAAGTCCGGCAACTGCTTGGCGCGCTTGCGGGCGAACTTCAGGCCGTAGGCCACGCCGTACAGCGCGCCAATGGCGTCGGCGTAACCTGTACCTTCCATCGGATGGCCGCGCCCATCGATGGCGAGCATCCGTGTCGCGCCGACAGTAACGAGCGTGAGCTTACCGGCGCGCGCCGAGTACTGGGCTTTGCGGTCCCGCTTGAGATCGACCTTTGCCGGTACCGGGGTCTTGGCAGCGCGGGGAGCCACGACTAGCTCGCGCGTTCGACCTTGAGGGCGCCGCCGACACTGCCGGTAACGCGCACCCGGGAGCCGGCCGGCAGATCGGCACCGGTGATGCGCCAATCGGAGCCTTCGATGCGCAGGGTGCCATTGCCCCCGGCGAGCGGCTTCCACAGCGTAAACACGCGGCCGACCAAGTCGCCCGGGCCGGACTTCGCCGGAGCGGCCGGTGGCGCCGCCGGCTTCGGCGCCGGTGCCGCGGCGACAGGCTTCGGCGCAGCGGAAACAACCTTCGGCACGGGCGGGACCGCGCGCGGACCGGTGGGGATCGAAACCTTGGGCGCGGCCGGTGCGGCAGCGACTGGCGCCGGGCGCGGTACGGGCGCCGGTGCCGCTGGCTTCATCGCCTGGACGACGGGGCGCGGTGTCAGCACGATCGGCTGCGGCGCCGCGGGACGCGCGGGCGGCGGCGGTGCGGCGGGCTTGGCCGCCACCGCGGGCTTGGGCACAACGGAGGCGGCAACGACCGTGGCAGTTCCGGCCCGCGGCGCCGGAGCGGGAGCAACCGCTGGTGCCGGCGCAGCCATGGCGACCGGCTGGGGCGCGGCCAGCGTGGGCGCGGGTGGTTCCGGCGCCGGTTCTTCCGGCGGAACCTTGGGTGTTGCCGACGCGACATCGGTGCGGCCCGCGGTGCGCAGGCGCGACATAACAGTGAACAGCAGCGACAGCACCAGCCACGAGCCGATCTGCATCTGCGGATCGACATCGGCGCCGCCCACTTTTTGCGCCAGCAGGACGACACCGCCGACTGCTACCGCGGCACCGCCCGCGCCGAGGAAGAAGCCGCCGGAGACCAGCGACTCAAAGAAGAACATGGCAATGGCAAGCACACCCCAGTGCCAGTACTGGAGGTTGGAGAGCAGATCGTTCAAGTCCATTGGCAACCCGGGAGGGGGGCAGAGGGTGTTGGAAACCTAGCCCCTGCCGCGGTATGGCGCAACGCCGGTGTCGGGCAGCCAGACGCCGCTAAGCGGCTGGCCCGATTGATAGAACACGTCGATCGGCATGCCGCCGCGCGGGTACCAGTAGCCGCCGATGCGCAGGTACTTGGGCTTCAGTTCCTTCTCGAGGCGTTTGGCAATCGCCACGGTGCAGTCCTCGTGGAACGCGCCCTGATTGCGGAACGAGCTGAGATAGAACTTCAACGACTTGCTTTCGACCAGCCAATCGCCGGGCACGTAGTCGATCACCAAGTGCGCGAAATCGGGCTGGGCGGTGACCGGACACAGGCTGGTGAATTCCGGTGCCGTGAACCGCACCAGGTAGTCTGTGCCGGGGTGCGGATTGGCGATGCGGTCCAGCTTGGCCGCGCGCGGCGAGGCCGGAGCCTTGACCTTGCGCCCCAGTTGCTTCAGTTGAGCGGTCTTGCGTGTCTGCGCCATCGCCGCAACCTAAACCAACCGGGGCCCTACATGAACCGTTCCCTTTCCGCCAGCAACGCCGACCACTCCACCCGCTTCGTGGTGCTGGTGGCGCTGTTCGTGACCGCCTTGGTCACCTCCAACATCATGGCGGTGAAGCTGTTTGCGTTCGGCTCGCTGGTGCTGCCGGCGGCGGTGATCGTGTTCCCGGTCAGCTACATCCTCGGCGACGTACTGACGGAAGTGTACGGCTACCGCGCTGCGCGCCGGGTGATCTGGCTGGGGTTCGTATGCAATCTCGCCGCCGTGCTGGCGATCTGGCTCGGCGGCCTTTTGCCGGCGGCGGGCTTCTGGCAGGGCCAGGACGCGTGGACCACGATCCTGGGGCAAACGCCGCGCATCTTGATCGCGTCGTTCGCCGCGTACTTGGTGGGCGAATTCGCCAACGCCTACATCCTGGCGCGGCTCAAGGTGGCGACCCACGGCCGCGCCCTGTGGCTGCGCACGATCGGCTCCAGCGTGATCGGCGAAGGCCTCGATTCGGCGATCTTCATCACCATCGCCTTCGCCGGGATCATTCCGAGCCAGGGCTTGGTAACCGCGGTGGTGACGCAGTGGCTGGTGAAGACCGCCTACGAAGCGCTGGCGACGCCGGTGACCTACGCGGTGGTGGGCTGGCTGAAGCGCGCCGAGGGGATCGACACGTTCGACCGCGACACGCGGTTCAATCCGCTGGCGCTGGGGGAGTAGCGCACCGGGCTCAGCGGGCCCCCACCCTGCCCTCCCCCGAGGGGGGAGGGAGAGGGATTCGGACGTGGCGCTGAACTAACGCCCTCCCATCTTGGGGGAGGGTTGGGTGGGGGCTGATGGGGCCAACGCCGCCACGATGGCTGCCAGCACACCCTCCGTGTTCGACAAGACTTCGTTGTTCCAGAACCGGAGGACGCGGAATGCGTTCTCTGCGAAGTACGCATCGCGAGTCACGTCACTGTTGGATGAGGCGTGCTGACCGCCGTCGACCTCGATGACCAGCCGCGCTGGCCAACACAGGAAATCGGCAACGTAAGGACCGACCGGCTCCTGGCGGCGGAAGCGCAGCCCGTTGAGTTGGTCCTGGCGGAGGTGGGACCAGAGGCGGCGCTCGGCATCGGTCATGGTGCGCCGCAGGCGCTTCGCGGTGGCAGTGGCGGACGGAGACTTTGGTCCTGGTTGGCGGTGCATTTGCAGCCCCCACCCTGCCCTCCCCCGAGGGGGGAGCGTTATTTCCCGAAGACGTCCAGAACCGCCTGCAGCACGTCGGGCTCTTCCTTCTCTGAGAAGTGCCCGGGCGTCGGCACGAAGCGCATTTCGGCGCCGAGGCGCTTTTCCCATTCCTTGCGGACGTCTTCCCACATCATCTGGTTGGGGTCGCTCTTCGAGAAGAGGTTCACGATGCGGCCGGCGTGGGTCTTGGCTGCCGCTTCATCGAACGGCTGCTCGAGGAACGTCTTCAGCATCTTGGCCTTCTGGTCGAGCTTGAGCCAGCCGCCGACGCACAGAAGCGCCTTGATCGGGCCGCCCTGCTTTTCCGCCAGCATGCGCAGCGCGATCTGCGCGCCAAGGCTGTGGCCGATGATGCCGGTGTTGGCGGCATCGCCGGCGCCGAGCACTTTGCGCAGCGCAGCGACGGACGGGCCGATTTCGGGCGCGTGCAGCGATGGTTCTGGCTTCACGAAGATCAGCTCGTCGAGGTTGAGCTCCTTCTTCTTCGCGTTGAGCTGCGTGCGCAGCCAGCCGTACCAATCGGCGCTTTCGTCGACGCCGTAGCGCGGAATGAGAATGAGCCGAAGGCCTGCCATCGTTGGTTCCCCTACCCTACCCGCTTGAGTGCTTCGTTCAGGCGCTGTTTGGTTTCCACCAGCGCGTCGCGGCGTTCGCGCTGCTCGATCACCACGTCTTCCGGCGCCTTGGCGACGAATTCGGCGTTGCCGAGCTTGCGATCGATGCCGTTGATGTCCTTGTCGACCTTGTCGAGGTCTTTGGTCAGGCGCGCGCGTTCGGCGTCAAGGTCGATGACGCCGGCCAGCGGCAGCACTGCGATGGCCTCGAAGTGGACGATTTGCGCGGCGCCCTTAGGCACGTGGGCGGAGGCCGGCTCGACGGCGATGGTGTCCAAGCGCGCGAGGCGCACGATTTCGTCGTGATTGGCCTTCAGCCGGCGCTGGGATTCGGCGTTGGGGCCGCGCAGCACCATCGGAATCTTGGCGGCGGCGGGAACGTTCATCTCCGACCGCACGGCGCGGATTTCGCTGATCAGCCGAATGGTCCAATCCATTTCGGCGATCGCTTCGTCCGCCGTGCCCACGCCGGTCAGGTGCAGGGTCAGCGGATCGGGCCAGGGATTGGTGATGAGCATCCCGCCTTCGGGCCCTGCCAAACGCTCCCAAATCTCTTCGGTCAGGAACGGCATCATCGGGTGCAGCAAATGCAGTATCTGCGACAGCACCCAGGCGGTGGTGGCGCGGGTTTCTTCCTTGGCGAGTTCATCGCCACCCATCAGCAGCGGCTTGATGAATTCCAGGTACCAGTCGCAGAAAGTACCCCAGGTGAACTGGTAGATGGCACTCGCGGCTTCGTTGAACTTGAACGTCTCCAGCGCCACCGTGACTTCCGCGGCGGCGCGCGCGGTGGCGCCGACGATCCAGCGGTTGGCGGTTTGGCGCACGGCGCCGGGCGCGAAGTCCTTCTTCGGCACGCACACGTTCATTTCGAGGAAGCGCGCGGCGTTCCACAGCTTGGTGGCGAAGTTGCGGTAGCCCTCGACGCGCTGGACCGAGAGTTTGATCTCGCGGCCCTGGGCCGCCATCGCGGTTAGCGTGAAGCGCAGCGCATCGGCGCCGTACTTATCGATGAACTCCAAGGGGTCGATCACGTTCCCCTTGGACTTCGACATCTTCTGGCCCTTCTCGTCGCGGACCAGCGGGTGGATGTAGACGGTCTTGAACGGCACTTCGCCGAGGAAGTGAATGCCCATCATCATCATCCGGGCGACCCAGAAGAAGATGATGTCGAAGCTCGTGACCAGGGTATCGGTCGGGTAGTAGCGCGCGAGTTCCGGCGTCTTCTCCGGCCAGCCCAAGGTCGAGAACGGCCACAGCGCCGACGAGAACCACGTGTCGAGCACGTCGGTCTCGCGCTTGAGCGACGTCTCCTTGCCGTAGTGCAGCTTGGCGGTGGTCAGCGCCGCGTCTTCGGTCATTTCGACGAACACATGGCCGTCGGGGCCGTACCACGCCGGAATCTGGTGACCCCACCAGATTTGGCGCGAGATGCACCACGGTTGGATGTTCCGCATCCACTCGAAGTAGGTCTTCTCCCACTGCTTGGGCACGAACGCGACCTGGCCGGATTCCACCGCGGCCACGGCGGGCGCCGAGAGCGTCTTGGCGTCCACGTACCACTGGTCGGTGAGCCACGGCTCGATGACCACGCCGGAGCGGTCGCCGTAGGGGATCGCGAGCACGTGGTCCTTCACCTCGGCGAGCAGGCCGAGGGTTTCCATGTCTTCGACGATCTTCTTGCGCGCGTCGAACCGGTCCATGCCGCGATAGGCGGGCGGCGCGTTCTCGTTCAGCTTCGCGTCTTTGTCGAAGATGTTGATCATCGGCAGGCCGTGACGCTTGCCGACTTCGAAGTCGTTGAAGTCGTGGGCCGGGGTGATCTTCACCGCGCCGGTACCGGCTTCGGGGTCCGCGTGCTCGTCGGCGACGATCGGAATGCGGCGGCCGGTGAGCGGCAGGTTCACCATCTTGCCGATCAGTGCCTGGTAGCGCGGGTCGTCCGGGTGCACCGCCACGGCGGTATCGCCGAGCATCGTTTCCGGGCGAGTTGTCGCCACCGTTATGGTAACGTTTTCAACGCCTTCCACCGGATAGCGCAAGTGCCACAGGAAGCCCTTGGTCTCGCGCGGCTCGACTTCCAGATCGGAGATCGCGGTGTGCAGGCGCGGGTCCCAGTTCACCAGGCGCTTGTCGCGATAGATCAACCCCTGCTTGTGCAGCGCGACGAACACCGTGCGCACCGCTTCCGACAGACCTTCGTCCATCGTGAAGCGTTCGCGCGACCAGTCGGCGCTGGCGCCCAAACGCCGCAGCTGGCTGATGATGGTGCCGCCGGATTCCTTCTTCCATTCCCAGATGCGCTGGATGAACGCGTCGCGGCCCAAGTCGGCGCGCTTCTTGCCCTGGGCTTCGAGCTTGCGCTCCACCACCATCTGGGTGGCGATACCCGCGTGGTCGGTGCCGGGCTGCCACAGCGTGTCGCGGCCGCGCATGCGCTGGAACCGGATCAGGATGTCCTGCAGCGTGTTGTTGAGCGCGTGGCCGATGTGCAGACTGCCGGTGACGTTGGGCGGCGGAATGACGATCGTGTAGGGCATGGCGTTCGTGCCGGGGCGGCCATTACTCTGGCCGGCGCGGAACGCGCCCGCGTCTTCCCACCGCTGATACTGGCGGGTTTCGACCTCACCGGGCCGGTACAGCTTATCAAGCGCCATGGACTGTCGATTTCGCTAGGTGTTCGGCGCGGGAAGCGGCCCCGCGCAAGGGCGTCAACCTAGTGCGAAGCCCGGACCGGGGCAACCGGTGCAGGGCGCACTGCCGCGGCAGTGCTAGCGCGGATCGACCGTGACGATCCCGGCCATGCCGTCGCGCTCGCCCGGCTCGCTGACATAGCGGTAGATGCCGGGCACAGTGAACGTATGGCGAAAGGTGGCGCCGCTGTTGAGGCGTCCAGAATCAAACGGCTGGCCGTCAGTTGGCGTGCCGGTGGTCTTGACCGAACGAATGTTGGGCGAGGTGTTTTGCCACTCGACCGCCTGGCCCTGCCGCACGCGGACTTCGGCGGGCGAGAACTGGCCGTCAGCGGTCATGCGGATCACGCGGGCGACTTCCACGGCGGCGGGTGCCGCGGGCGCCGTGGATGCACCGTCCCCGGCGCACGCGCCCAGGCTGAGGCCGATCAGTACAACGGCGGACGCGCCGCGCACTGCCTTAAGCACGTCACCCATCACTCTCTCCGAAAAGCAGCGGCGCTATTCTTTTTCGGCGCGGCCCGCGAGCTTGGTGATCTCGCGTTCGACGGCACGGGACACGATCGGGCGCAGGTTGCGGTCGAGCCATTCGCGCAGCATCGGCCGCAGCAGTTCGCGGACCAGGTCTTCCAAGGTCCGGTTGCTGTTGCCGAGCGGCACGCCCTTGGCGCTCGATACGGCGCCGACGAAATTGGTGAAGGCCTCGGTGGCCGCCATCGCCGTGTCGCGCGACACCAGACCCTCTTCGCGGGTTTGGGGCGCCGGCGCGGGCTGCATCGGCGGCGGCGCGAACTGGCGCGCCATCGGGGGCGGCGGCTGTGGTTGGGGCTGCGGCATCATTGGCGCCGGTGCGGGCATGGGAGGGGGTTCCGGCATCGCGTCGTCCTGGAACGCCTTCATCATCGCGGCGAGCGGCATCGGTTCCGGATCGTCGTCGTGGTCCGGGTCCGGGTCCGGCTCGGGCATCGCCATCGGCGCGGGCCGCGGCTTGGGTGGCGCGGCGCGCTGGTTGAGGCTCACCACGGTGCCGTCTTCCTGCACCATATCGGTGAGGTCAAGGACCGGTTCGGCTTTGCTCATGGGCGTCTCCGCCATGGGCGGCGGGGCAGTCACTGTAGGACTGGGCGGCGGTGCCGCGGGAGCCATGTCCTTGGGAACAAGGGTCGGCTTGGCAGGCTTGGCCTTGGCAGGTTCCGCCGCGGCGGCGGCTTCGGCAGCCGGTTCACCGTCTTCGGAAATGATCCGGCGAATGGAAGAGAGAATCTCCTCCATTGTCGGTTCGTGCTGGGCTTCTTCCTCAGCCACGGATCAGCGCTGCAAACCCCCTGTGGATAACCGCTCGGATACCCCGAGGGCGAGACAAGCTCTAGTAGCTGTACTCGCACTTACCACACAATAGACCGTATTCTTACAGGGGAATCAACCCCTGGTGGCCGAGAACACCTTAGAACACGAAGCGTTTCGGCCGTTCGAATCCCGGCAGGGCCGGGGTCGCCGCGTCGAACACTTGGCGAGTGCCGAAGGCACTGCCGTGACGCTCGATGATGGTCGCCTTGCCGATGGCCCGGCCTTGGACCACCGCCACCAGCCGCCCGCCGTCGCCCAACTGGCTCTGCAGTGCGTCGGGAATGTGCTCAACGGACCCGCCGACGATGATGATATCGAACGGCGCGTGTTCCGGCGCACCCGCGGCGGCCTGGCCGTTGATCAGCGTAACCGAGGCGGCGCCGAGGCGAATCAGGTTCCCGCGCGCCTGGGCGAGCAATTCCGGCGAGGATTCCACCGCAACCACACGGGCGGCCAAACGGCTCAACACGGCCGACGAGTAGCCCGGGCCGCAACCGACATCCAAGACGCGGTCGCTCGGGCCGATGCCAACTTCTTGCAGCATACGGCCGAACACCATCGGCTCCATCAGATACCGGCCCGGCGCCACCGGCAGGTCCTCGTCGGCGTAGGCGACATCGGCTAGGTGCGGCGGCACAAACGCCTCGCGGGGGATTTCCAGCATAGCGGCGACGATGCGCGGATCGAGCACGCGGTTCGGACGCAACTGGCTGTCGACCATGCGGCGGCGGGCGGCAGCGGTATCAAAGGCCATCATGCGCGGGGCTCCGGAATTCGCATCTACTGCGTTATAGGGCGGGAGCGCGTGCTTAGACAACGCTGCACCTGCGGGGCGCCATACGCACGAGCGCACTTGCCGGGTGGGCGGGCGAGTCCTATACACCGCCGCGACGTGCCAGCGACCTGGGGCCAGGTGGCGGAGTGGCTACGCAGCGGCCTGCAAAGCCGTGTACACCGGTTCAAATCCGGTCCTGGCCTCCAGATCGCCGTCGCGGCCTTGCGGCGCGAAATCTTCCGCGCCGCGAGGGTTGGCGCAGGACGGCGCGGTTTGCTATATAGCGGCCCTTCCCATAAGGGCCGTGCCGCAGATCGCGTCCGGCCCTTCTGATCCTTGGTAGCTCAGCGGCAGAGCGGGTGGCTGTTAACCACTAGGTCGGGGGTTCGAATCCCTCCCAAGGAGCCATTTCCCCAGCGCGGCGTGAACGCCGCCAATACTGCTCCCACCGCCCCGAGGACGGACACCGATGTCGATGCGTTCAGAGTGCAGACAGCCGTTCCGCGTCGCTTTCGTGGCGGCGGTGATGGGATTGGCGCTGGCCGCGTGCGGCAAGTCGGACACCGGCGCGGACACCCAAATCAATCGCGACGCGACTGTCACCGTTGCTTCCGGCAAGACCGTGAAGGCGCTGGAGACGTTCCGCGACTGCGCCAATTGCCCGGAGCTGGTGGTGATCCCGCCGGGCAAGTTCGCGATGGGTTCGCCCAAGGGCGAGACCGGCCGCGCGGCCGACGAGGATCCGCTCCACACGGTGACGTTCGCCAAGCCGTTTGCGCTCGGCAAGTTCGAGGTGACCCGCGGCGAGTATGCCGAGTTCGTCGCCAAGACCGGCCAGCACCCCGGTGAGGGCTGCTACTTCTTCGACGGCACCAAGCTGGTCGCCGACCCGGCCCGCAACTGGGAAAAGCCCGGGTACACGCAGACCGACCGCGATCCGGTGGTGTGCCTGAACATGCAAGAGATGGACGCGTACGTGAAATGGCTCAGCACCACGACCGGTGCGTCCTACCGCCTGCCGAGCGAGGCCGAATGGGAATTCGCTGCCCGCGGCGGCACCAAGACCGCGCGCCCGTGGGGCGATGCGATCGGCAAGGGCACTGCCAATTGCGACGGCTGCGGCACGCCGTTCGATGCCAAGGGCACCTCGCCGGCCGGTACGTTTGCGGCCAACGGCTTCGGCCTGCACGATGTACTCGGCAACGTGTGGGAACGGGTGTTTGACTGCTACCAGCAGAACTACAACCTTACGCCGACCGATGGATTGCCCGCGGTGACCGGCGACTGCACCCAGCGCGTCACGCGCGGCGGAGCGTGGCTGTCGGACGCGCCGGATGTGCGCATTGCACTGCGCAACTGGGATCTGGCGGGCAACCGCAAGTACACGCTGGGCTTCCGCGTCGCCCGCAGCTTCTAGGGCCTGGGCGGCGCGTTGGCGCTGATCCGGACCGGCAGGCGCCGGATGAAGCCCGGGACCACCTGCATACCCAACATCGGCCCCAAACAACGGCGGCGCCGGATCATCGGCGGAATCGTGATGTCGGCAATGGCCGTGGCCGTGTTTGCCGCCCTCCTCGCCACCGGCGCTGGCAGGTGGTGGCGCCTTGCGCTATTCCTGCCGCTATACGGCGCTGGCTTGGGGTATTTCCAGGCCTACGAGCGGACGTGCATCGCCCTCGCGGCCCGCGGCCAGCGCAACCTGGATCACGGCACCGAGGCGATCGACGGTGGGCAGGAATTGGAGCGCGTGCGGCAGCAGGCGCGCCTGGTGCAGCGCAAGGCGCTGGCCAGCGCCGCCGTCCTCACGGCGCTCGCGGTAGTGGTTTGGGAGTGACGATGGCGGCCAATAAGCCTGCGACGATGAAGGCGATCCGGTTCCACGACTACGGCGGGCCGGAAGTCCTGGTCTATGAGGACGCGCCAAAGCCGGTGCCCGGTCCCGGCGAGTTGCTGGTACAGGTTTACGCGGCTAGCGTTAACCCCGTCGATCTCATGATCCGCTCCGGCATGCTCAAGGAGATGATCCCGCACACGTTGCCGCTCATTCCCGGCTGGGACGTTTCCGGCGTGGTCGAAGCGGTGGGGCCCGATACTCCGACCTACGTGGTGGGCGACGAAGTATTCGGCCGGTGCGAAATCACCGGCAACGGCAGCTTCGCCGAATACGCGATCGCCAAGCCGGCCGCCTTGGCAATTCGGCCGCGGTTCCTTGACCACACGCGCGCCGCAGCGGTACCGCTCGCGGCCCTTACGGCGTGGCAGGCAATCTCGCTCGACCGCTACGAGCGCTCGCTGCGTCTCGCCTCCGGGCAGACCATCGTGATTCGCGGCGCGGCGGGCGGCGTCGGCAGCTTTGCGGTGCAGTTTGCCAAGTTGCGCGGCGCGCGGGTTGCCGCGGTCGTACTCCCCGAACAGGCCAAGTTTGCCCGCGAACTCGGGGCGGACATCGTGATCGAAGAGGGCCGCTTGCGCGCCAAGGACGTGGTCAAAGGCGCGGACGCGGTGCTGGATCTAGTCGGCGGACCGGGTCTCGACGAGTTGTGGGACGTGCTGAAGCCGGGCTCGTCGCTGGCTTCCACCGTGGCACCGATCACCTACGAGGACGGGCGCAAACGGGGCATGCACGCGATCGCCGTACGGGCGCAACCGAACGGAGAACACCTGGCGGAAATCGCCCGGCTGATCGACGACCGCAAGGTGCGGGTTGCGGTATCCGAAGTAATCCCGCTGGCCGAAGCACGCCGCGCCCACGAGCTGCTGGCGCTCGGCAAAACGCGCGGCAAAATCGTGATTCAGGTCACGGAGTAGCGGCGCGGCGCTCGCCTGCCGCTACCATTCGGTAGCCGTAAGTTTTCCGCCAGAATCCGCGGAATTCTTGGGGGACTGGGCACTTGGGCAGACGGCGCCAGCAGTTCAACACAAGTAGTCAGGTGCATCGCGCGCGAGTATTCTGCCCGGCGTAGCGTCTTCTCAGGAGACCACGATGGCCCGGGTTATCCACTTCGAAGTCCTTAGCGACAACCCCGAAGCACTTGCGCGCTTCTACCAGGAAGCCTTGGGCTGGAAGCCAAGCAAGATGGACATGCCGGGTCCGGCATACTGGCTGGTTGCGACCGGGCCCGAGTCGGAGGCAGGTATCAACGGCGCCATCATGGGCCGCATGTTCGGCCAGAGCGTCATCAACACCATCGAAGTGCCGTCGTTTGAAAAAGTGCAGGCGAAGATCGTTGCCGCCGGCGGCAAGCTCCTGAACGGCCCGCACGAAATCCCGAACGTCGGCCGCCACGCCTACTTCGTCGACACGTCCGGCAACATGTTCGGCGTGTTGCAGCCGCCGAAGGGCCGGCCACGCCCACCCGCTACCGCCGCGAAGCCGGCAGCGAAACCGGCCGCCAAAGCTCCGGCGAGAAAGGCCGCAGCAAAGCCTGCGGTCAAGAAGGCTCCGGCGAAAAAGCCCGCACCGAAGAAACCCGCTGCCAAGGCCAAGCCCAAAAAGCGCTAAGGAAGCGATCGGCAAGACCTCGCGCGACGTCGACTAGCGCCTAGTACTGAAACAGGCCGATGTTGGTCCAGTTCAGCGAGCGGAACAGGTCCGAGTAGTCGTCCGTCCACAGGCGCCGTGACGGATCGGGTGTGAGCGGCGTCCACACCAGCGGACCCCACGTCAGCGTGGTCAGATCCGCCGCATCGCGCGCCAACGCAACCCAGTCGGACGGCAGGTCGAACAGATCGCCGCCGTTTTGCGGCGTGTAGCTGATCGACAGCCCGTAGAGCCCGGCATCCGCGGCGATATTGGCGACCACCGGCAGCAAGTTCACATAGGTGTTGGTGATGTGCACCAGCAGGCGCCCGCGCGGCCCGAGCTTCTGCATGTAGAGGGCGACCGACTCCTTGGTCAGCAGGTGGATCGGGATCGCATCGCCGCTGAATGCATCCAGGATCAGGACGTCGAATCCGCCGTCCGGCTCCTTCGCCAACGAGCGGCGGCCGTCGCCCACCACAACCGTCAGATTCTGACCGCAGTGCCGCAAGTAGTCGAAGTACCGCTCGTCGCGGGCGATCGCCTCCACTGCCGGATCGATCTCGTAGTACGTCATTTGCTGGTCACGGTTCGCATAACAGGCGAACGAACCGACGCCGAGCCCGATCACGCCGATGCGCTTCACGTCCCATGCCATGCGCGCGCCGGAGAAGAACGCGCCTACCGGCCCCTCGAGGGCGTAGTACGTCACCGGCATATTGGGTTCGGCACGGTATTCGGCGCCGTGGTTGGTGGTGCCGTTTACCAGGATGTTGAACTGCGAATTCTCGAAGCGGATAAAGTTCACTGTGTAGACACCAAAGAACGTACGCAGACGTTCCAGTTGGTACGCCGGGTGGCCAAACACATCCGGCGCAAGGGCCGACAATACCGCCGCCACGGCCAGAGCGAACCGAAGCGGGCGGCGGCCCATCAGCATGAGCACCAACGCCATCACCGCGCCGCCAACGATGATGCCCAACTGGTCGAGCGGTACGGTCCGGATATCCGCGGCAGTTGAGGTCCCGTGTTCCACCACCCACGTAGTGGCGCGGGCGAATGCCTTGGCCCACCGGTTGTCGGCGGCCAGCCAGAACAGGAGTGCCGGGAGCGCCAAATCCATCGCCCAGCGCTGCAGGTTCCACCGCACCGCCCATGGTGCCGCCGTAGCGATACGCGTGCCGAGCGCCGCGAGCCCAGTGCGCCCGCTGATCCAGGCGTAGACCCGAGAGTTTGGTTGCCGGGGCATTGGCCGCAACGCCAGGGCGGCGAACAGCGCGAGCGGGTATTCGTAGACGCCGTTGAAGATCTGCGGTGCGATGACCGCCACGAGCAACCCGCCCAGCACGCCACCGAGCGACTGCCAGAAGTAGAACTCGGTGAGCCGCTCCGCGACCGGACGCAGCCTAGCCAGCATGCCGTGACACACCATCGCCGTGACGAACATCGCCAGCAGGTGTACGCCCAGCACGACCCAGATTTGCGCCACGCCAAAGATCACGACCGTAACGGCCATGACCACGACTTGCGCCGCCAGCATCCATTCGAGCTTGAAGATCGGCCGGCGGGCGAACGTGAAGACGAAGCTGAGCAGGTACAGCGACAGTGGCGCAACCCACAGGAACGGCGCCGATGCGATGTCGGTGGTGATATGCAGGGTCACGCCCAGCAGCAATGCTGAAGGCGCCATTGCCAGCAGCACCCACCGGACGCGCACGGCCGCGGTGATCGTCGTAACCAGGGTGCCCTCCCCCGCTCCGGCGCCGGCGGGCGGCACACGGAAGCGGCGCCACAGGACCAGGGCACACCCACCGATGGCGGCAACCAGTACGGCATATCCCGCGGTCCAAGCGGCGCTCTGCTGCCCCAGCCCCAGGGTCGGCTCGATCACCACCGGGTAGGCCAGCAACGCCAGCAGGCTCCCCAGGTTGCTTGCGGCGTACAGGAAGTACGGGTCCTCGGACCACGTGTGAGCGGTGTGCGAAAACCACTTCTGCAGCAGCGGCGCGGTCGCCGAGACCGCGAAGAACGGCAGGCCGATCGAGACGGCCAACAGGCCCAGCAGCCACGGCACGACCTCGCGGCCATCGGTGGGCGGCGTCCAACCGGCAGCGACACCGATGGGAAGCGCCAGCGCCGCACCGAGCAACACGACGCCGTGCACCAGAGTCTGGCGCCGGATACCGAGCCATTTCGTGCTGAGGTGGGCGTAGGTGTAGCCGGCCAGCAGTGTCGCCTGGAAGAACACCAGCGCGGTGTTCCACACGGACGGTGAGCCGCCGAGCATCGGCAGCACCATCTTCGTGAACATCGGCTGCACCGCGAACAGCAGGAATGCGCTGCCGAACAGAGTCGCGGCAAACAGCGTCACGACGCCCGCGGCGGCAAGGCGACTGGGAGCGGCAACTCCGGCGTCCGTCATCGGCGCCGGTTATAGCAAAGGCGCATCGCCTGCGGCATGGCACAAACAAAAGCCCCGCCAGTTTTGCACCGGCGGGGCCTTTTGTTGGGAACTGGCCGGGCCTATTTGGGCACGGGCGGTGCGGCCGGAGCCTCGGGCGCTGCGGGCGCGTCAGGAGCCGCGGGAGCCGCGATCTCGATCTTCACCGAGGTCACGACCTGAACGCCTTCCGGGAACAGTCCGAGGTTGCCCCAACGCAGCGCGGCGAACACGTCGGAGTAGTCGTCGCTCCACACGCGCGCCTTCTTGTCCGGCTGGGTCGGCATCCACGGAGCATCGCCCTCCGTCAGTGCAGCGATATCGGCCGGGTCCCGCGCCATCACCACCCAATTGGTCGGCAGCGCAAAGAACGTCGCAGGATACGGCTGATACTCAACGTGAAGTGCCGCAAGATTGGCGTCCAACGCCAGCCGCGACACCACCGGCAACAGGTCTACGAACGTGTTGGTGATATGGACCAGAATCTTGCCGTGGGGCGCCAGCTTCTTAAGGTAGATCTGGATCGCCTCGCGAGTCAGCAGGTGGACCGGAATGCCGTCGCCGCTGAACGCGTCGAGTACGATTACGTCGAACGACGCATCCTTCTCCGCCAGCATCTCCAAGCGGCCGTCACCGATCTTGGTGGTCAGATTCTTGCCGCACAGTTCCATGTACTTGAAGTACTCGGGCGTGCGCGCGAGCCGCTCCACTTCGGGATCGATCTCGAAGTAGGTGAGTTGCTGGTCGGGGCGCATGTAGCAGGCGAACCCGCCGATGCCGAGACCGAGCACACTGATGCGCCGGGCCGGATACGGATACGGCGCCGCCGAGAACGTCTGGAAGAAGCGACCGACCGGGCCCTGCTGCGTGTAGTACGAGACCGGCAACATCGGTAAGTCCATGTATTCCACACCATGGATCGTGTTGCCGTGGGTGATGTAGTGGAACTCGGTCCCCGAAAGGCCGACGCTGTTGCGGTAGACCGTGTAGACGCCGAAGAAGGTTCGCACACGTTCCAAGCGGTCGCTGCCCTTGCCGATGTCGAGGCCCAGAACCGCCGGGGTCAGCACCGATAGAGTGACGCCGATGCCGAGCGCGAACCGCAGCGGACGGCGGCCCAGCAGAATCAGGAATGCCAGCAGCAAGAGCGTGAAGATTGCGCTGGTGACGTTCTTTGCCGTGAGGGTGCCGAACTCCTCGCCAAAGCTCGTGACGACCGAATTGATCGCCCGGCTCATGTGGTTTTCGCTGAGTAGGAACCACAACACCGCGGGCAGCGCGAGGTCGAGCGCCCACAGGTGCAGCCGGTTGCGTGCAATCACCGGGAAGCTTTCGAGCACGCTTGCCCCGACACGGTTGAGCGCGGGGATCTTGCCGAGCCAGCGATAGAGACGGTCCGAAGCCACGGCCGGCATCGGCCGCAGCAGCAACGCGATCAACAGGGCGATCGGGTATTCATAGACACCATTGAAGATCACCGGCGCCACGATCGCGGCCAAGAAGCCGCCCATTACGCCGCCCAGCGACATCCAGAAGTAGAATTCGGTGAGGTGCGACGCACGCGGGCGAAGGCGCGCCAATTCGCCGTGGCAGACCATCGCGGTCACGAACAGTCCGGCCAAGTGCAGCACCAGCAGCACGTAGATCTCGGACGTCGAGAAGAACGCCGCGACCACCGACACCACGACAACCTGGACCGGCAGCATCCACGACTGCCGCAACAGCGGGCGCCGCGCGAACACGAACACGAACGTCAACAGGTAGAGCGAGAGCGGCAGCACCCACAGGAAGGGCGCGGCGGCGATGTCGGTGCCGATGTGAAGGGTAGTACCCATCAGCAACGCGGAGGGAGTAAGCGACAGCAACAACCACCGCAGGCGCAGGCCCGGAGTAATGTCGCTCACCAGCGAAGTTTCCTCGCCGCCCACTTCCTGGGCGGGTTGATCGCGGTACCGCTTCCACAGCACGACGCCGCAAGTGCCGATCGCCAGGACCAGCAGCGCGTAGGCGCCGGCCCACGCATAGCCCTGGTCGCGCAAGCCCAGCTCGCGCTCGATAAACACCGGATAGGCGAGCAACGCGAGGAGGCTGCCGATGTTGCTGGCGCCGTACAGGAAGTACGGATCGCCCGCCCAAGCGTCATCGGTATGGGAGAACCACTTCTGGAGCAGCGGGGCGGTGGCCGAAACCGCAAAGAACGGCAGGCCGACCGATAGTGTCAGCACGCCCAGCAGCCAAGGAATCGGCGACTCCCCGTTGGGCGGATACGACCCCGCCTCGATGCCGATGGGCAGCGAAATCGCTGCCACGAGCAGCACCACCGCGTGCAGGATCGTCTGCTTCTTCAGCCCTAGGAACTTGGTGCTGAGGTGGGCGTACAGGTAGCCTAGCTGCAACGCCGCCTGAAAGAACACCACGGCCGTGTTCCACACCGCCGGCGATCCGCCGACGCGCGGCAGAAGCATCTTGGTGAACATCGGCTGCACCGAGAACAGCACGAACGCGCTGAGGAACAGCGTAGCCGCGTACAGCACAAGGATCGGCGAAACGGCCCGTGCGGTTCGGCCGGGGACTGCGGTGGTGGACATAGAAGCTGAACCTATCAGGGTGGCGTAACGGGCCGCCCATCCGGCGGCAGAGTCCCAAGGCAGGACGCAGACGATTAACGCAACCGGCGCTGGTGTTCAACTCTGGGTGGCCGTAGCCGCCCCCCAATTGCCCCTGGTGGTTGGCGCAACCACCATGGCACCCCGAATTGCACGGGCTGACCCGCCGCGCCGGCCGATCTCCTGGGTTGACAACCATGGCACGGACGTTGCTTTCTGGTTGTGTCCGGAACCGCCGGTTTTGGTTCTCGCAGAGCGTGAAAAATGGCCTCTGGCATTGTGAAGTGGTTCGATTCCGCACTCGGGTACGGCTACATCTCCCCAGCCGATGGTTCGCCTGAGATATTCGTACATTTCACCGCACTCGATAGTGCGGGGCTCAAGGCATTAGGTCCGGGACAGCGCATTTCTTTTGATATTTCCAAAGATGGTGGAGTAACTCGGGCGACCAATTTGTCGCCTGCCGTGGCTGCTTAGGCACCCCGGCAATACCTCCGCGCGCTGAACGGCCGTCCTCCTTGTGGGGGCGGCCGTTTTTTTGTGACGTTGCGCCATGCGCCGTGCGCCAGACAATGGTAAATTGACCGCGTCCAAAGACCGGGGGTGCGGTCGGGGCAACCAACGTCGAACGGGCTGCGCGCGGATGACGCCACAGGAATTTGCAAACCAAGTCTTGCAGCATCAGCGCTTTGTCCAGGGGAAGCCCGGGGGCAAACGCGCTGAGTTGCGGTTCATCGACCTATCGGGTTTGCGCTTCCCACGCATCAACTTGTCGGGCGCGATCCTGACCGGCATCAACTTGAGCCGCAGCACGCTACACGAAGCTGATCTGAGCTTTGCCGATCTGTTCTGCGCCAACATGCAGGACAACGATTCCGAAGGCGCAAACTTTTATCGCGCCGATCTGCGCGGTGCACAGTTGCACGGCGCCAAACTCCGCGGCGCCAACCTAAGCGAGGCGGATTTGCGCCCCGGTACCCTGGCCGGCGGCGATCCGCGGCCCGCCAGTGCCGACCTGTCCGACACCAATCTCGAGCGCGCAAAACTCAACGGCGCCAACATGACCGACGCGATTCTCGCCGGTGCCGCCATGGCGGGCGCCGAAATGAAGCGCGCCCAGGTCATCCGCACCAATCTCAGCGGCGCGGACCTCACCGGCGCCAACCTGGAAGGCGCCCTGGTGCAAGGCGCCGATTTCTCGGGCGCCACGCTCGCCCAGGCCAAGTTCAAGTCCGCCACGCTTGCGCAGGTGAACCTCAAGGGCGTGGCGATGGACCGCGTCGATTTCGCCGGTGCGGAAGTGCACAACACCCAGGTCGCCAAGCGCATCGAATCGTTCCCGGCCGGTGTCCAGGAGATGGTCCGCAGCCATCTTGCGTGGGCCAATTCGGGGGGGCGCGAGGGCCGCCGGGCGAACCTGTCCGGCCTTGATCTGCGCGATGTGGACATGAGCGGAATGGTACTCAATGCCGCCGATCTGCACGGCGCCAATCTGAGCGGCGCCGTCGCGGCCAAGGCCGCGCTGATGTTCGTCGACCTGTCGCGCGCGAACCTGACAAAGGCCGACTTCACCGGCTGCGACCTACGCGGTGCCAACCTCCACGGCGCGATACTGGAAGCAGCCAAACTGCGTCATGCGCTGCTTAGCTCCGCGCCCATTCGCGGCGCCGACGGCAAAACCACGACCCGCATGTGGCCCACCACCATCATCGGCGCCAACCTTGCCGGCGCCGACCTCGCGGATGCCGACCTGCGCGGCGCGGCGTTGGATGGCGCCAACCTGCGCGGTGCCGACCTGACCCGCGCCAACCTGGACGGTGCGACCATGGCCAGCGCCGACCTGCGCGACGCCCGGCTGACGGACACGATTCTGCCGGAAAGCATGCGCACGGCCTCGTAGAGCCCGCATCAGAACCTCCGGCGGCCCTGCTTGCCGCACCCTGGCAGCGGCGGATAAGGTGCCCCGCGCCCGTTGCCTTGGCGATACGGGACGCTGGGAGGAACGCCAATGATTCGTCGATTCGCGCTTGCCTGCGCTCTGGCCGCGACAGTCGCCGCGCCGGCCGGTGCGGCCGACTTCTACACCGGCTTCCTTGCCGCTGAGGCCGAAGACTGGGCCACGGCCCTCAAGGAATGGGTACCGCTGGCCGAAGAAGGCAATGCCGGCGCCCAGACCAACCTGGGGCAGATGTATGCGCGCGGCATCGGCGTGATCGAAGACCACGTGATCGCGGCGAAATACCATGCGGCGGCGGCGGAACAGGGCGTACAGCCGAGCATGTTCTACATGGCGGTCGCTTTCGGCGCCGGCGATGGGGTGCCTGTCGATGCCATCCAGGCCTGGAAATGGGCCATGCTGTGCCAGAAGCAGGGCGACCCGGATATCCGCGAACTGATCCCTTACCTACAAGCATCGATGACCCCCGAGCAGAAGGCGGAGGGCCAGAAGCTCGCCGACGCCTGGAAGCCCAAGGTCAACTAAGCCCAGCCGCCTGCGACAATTTCCCTCCCCCACGGCCAATGATTTACGTGAAAAATCCCCTCGGACGCGCCATATTTACAGGTCCGCGCGCGCACTGCCTGGCGCGTGCCGGGGCGATGACGGCGCTTTAGCCCGGCATCGCAGCCGGGCGCAGGCATTTCTTCGGTAGTTGAGAGTTACTGGCATGAGCGACGGATTTCCCCCGGCGCAAGGACTGTACGACCCTAACAACGAGCACGACTCGTGCGGCATCGGCTTCGTTGCGAACATTCGCGGCGAGCGCAGCCACAAGATCGTGCGCGACGGTCTGCAGATTCTGATCAACCTCGCCCACCGCGGTGCCGTTGGCGCCGATCCGACCATGGGCGACGGCGCAGGGATCATGATTCAAGTTCCGCACGAGTTCTTTGCCGCGGTGTGCGGCAAGATCGGCGTGCGGCTGCCCGCGGCCGGCTCCTACGGCGTCGGTCAGGTGTTCCTGCCAAAGGACGCGGCGGCGCGCAAAGCATGCGAGGCGTTGATCGAGAAGTTTGTCGCGGCCGAGGGCCAGACGCTGATCGGATGGCGCGACTTGCCCGTTAACAGCTCGCTGCTCGGACCCGCGACCCGCGATGCTGAACCGTTCATGCGCCAAGTGTTTGTCGCGCGCGGCAATAACTGCGCCGACCAGGACGCGTTTGAGCGGAAGCTCTTTGTCATCCGCAAGCAGGTCGAAACCGCGGTCGCCAAGCTCAGCGCCGCCCACGCAGATTTCTACGTGCCATCGTTCTCGTCGCGCGTGGTCGTCTACAAGGGGATGCTGCTGTCGCAGGACCTCGGCCCATACTACCACGACCTGTCGGACGAGCGCCTAGTGAGTGCAATCGCGCTGGTGCACCAGCGGTTCTCGACCAATACGTTCCCGAAGTGGCGGCTCGCTCACCCGTACCGCATGATCTGCCACAACGGCGAGATCAACACGCTGCGCGGCAACGTCAACTGGATGGCGGCGCGCCGCCAGGCCCTATCATCGGAAGTGATCGGACCGGATTTGGCGAAGCTGTGGCCGCTGATCGCCGAAGGCCAGAGCGACACGGCGTGCTTCGACAACGCACTCGAGTTGCTGGTGCATAGCGGCTACTCGCTCGCCCACGCCATGATGATGCTGGTTCCCGAAGCTTGGGAAGGCAACGTCTTGATGGATCCGCAGCGCCGCGCATTTTACGAGTACCACGCCGCGCTGATGGAGCCGTGGGACGGCCCCGCCGCGATGGCATTCACCGACGGACGCCAGATCGGCGCGACGCTCGACCGCAATGGTCTGCGCCCGGCGCGCTATCTTGTGACCGACGACGGCATGGTGGTGCTGGCGAGCGAGATTGGCGTGCTGCCGATCCCGGAAGAACGCATCGTCAAGAAGTGGCGCCTGCAGCCCGGCAAGATGCTGCTCATCGACACCGAGCAGGGCCGCATCATCGACGACGACGAGATCAAGGCCGAGCTCAGCCGTGCCCACGACTACCAGGGCATCCTGGATCGTACACAGATTCACTTGGAAGACTTGGCCGAGGTAGCGCCGTCGCACCCGTCGGTCAACGCATCGCTGTTGGATCGCCAGCAGGCGTTTGGCTACACGCAGGAAGACTTGAAGTTCCTGATGACGCCGATGGCCGGCGAAGGCCAGGAAGCAGTCGGCTCCATGGGCAACGATGCGCCGATCGCGGCGATGTCGGACAAGTCCAAGGTGCTCTACTCGTACTTCCGCCAGAACTTCGCCCAGGTCACCAACCCGCCGATCGATCCGATCCGCGAAAGCCTCGTGATGTCGCTGGTGTCGCTGGTCGGCCCGCGCCCGAACCTGCTCGATCTGCGCGTGCAAGATTCGCACATGCGTTTGGAAGTCAAGGAGCCGATCCTTACCAACCACGAGCTGGAGAAAATTCGCGGGATCGCCGCACTGTCGGCCGGTCCGTTCCGCGCCGCAACGCTCGACATTACCTATCCCTCGGCCCAAGGCGCCGCCGGCATGGAAGCGGCGTTGGACGCGCTGTGCGCCGCCGCCGAAAACGCGATCACCAAGGGCAACAACATCGTCGTCCTATCGGATCGCGCGCTGTCGTCGGCGCGTGTGGCAATCCCTGCCCTACTCGCTACCGGCGCCGTGCATCATCACCTGATCCGTGCCGGCCTGCGCACCCGCGTGGGCTTGGTCGTTGAGACGGGCGAGGCGCGCGAGGTGCATCACTTCTGTGCCCTCGCCGGATACGGTGCCGAAGCCGTCAACCCGTACGTGGCGCTCGAAACCATCGAAGACATGCACGCCCAAGGGCTGTTGCCCGAAGGCGTGACGGTGAAGAAGGCGCTCGCCAACTACGTGAAGGCGTCCGGCAAGGGTATCCTCAAGGTGATGTCCAAAATGGGCATCTCCACATACCAGTCGTACTGCGGCGGCCAGATCTTCGACGCCATCGGCCTGCGCAAGGAATTCGTCGACCGCTACTTCTACGGCACCGGCACGGCCATCGAGGGCGTCGGCTTGGCCGAGATCGCCGAAGAAACCGTACGCCGTCACGCGGAAGCGTTCGGCCCAGCACCGCAACTGGAAACCATGCTCGATGTCGGCGGCGACTACGCGTACCGCATCCGCGGCGAGCGTCATTACTGGACGCCGCAGACAGTATCGTTCCTGCAGCACGCGGTGCGCGGCAACGCCCAGGACCAGTACCGTCAGTACGCCGCGCTGATCAACGATCAGAGCGCGAACATGATGACTCCGCGTGGCCTGTTCGAATTCAAGGCGGGCGCACCGGTGCCGCTCGCAGAAGTCGAACCGGCGGTGGAAATCGTCAAGCGGTTCTCGACCGGCGCAATGTCCTATGGCTCGATCTCGCGCGAAGCGCACACGACCCTCGCCATCGCCATGAACCGCATCGGCGGCCGTTCCAACACCGGCGAGGGTGGCGAGGAAGCGGATCGCTTCGTGCCGCTGCCAAACGGCGACTCGATGCGATCATCGATCAAGCAGGTCGCCTCCGGGCGCTTCGGCGTGACGACGGAGTATCTAGTCAACTCCGATATGATGCAGATTAAGATCGCCCAGGGCGCCAAGCCTGGCGAAGGCGGCCAGCTGCCCGGCCATAAGGTCGACGCCACCATCGCCAAGGTGCGCCACTCGACGCCGGGCGTCGGTCTCATCTCGCCCCCGCCGCACCACGACATTTATTCGATCGAAGACCTCGCGCAGTTGATCTTCGATCTGAAGAACGTGAACCCGCGGGGCTTGGTTAGCGTGAAGCTCGTGGCGGAAATCGGCGTCGGCACCGTTGCCGCCGGCGTCGCCAAGGCGCGCGCCGACCACGTCACCATCGCGGGCGAAGTCGGTGGTACCGGGGCGAGCCCGCTCACGTCGATCAAGCACGCGGGCAGCCCGTGGGAAATCGGCCTCGCCGAGACGCACCAGACGCTGGTGCTGAACCGCTTGCGCGGCCGCATCGCCGTGCAGGTCGACGGCGGTGTGCGCACCGGGCGCGACGTGGTCATCGGCGCGCTGTTGGGCGCCGACGAGTTCGGCTTTGCTACCGCGCCACTGATCGCCGCCGGTTGCATCATGATGCGCAAGTGTCACCTGAACACCTGCCCGGTTGGTGTTGCCACGCAGAACCCGGTGCTGCGCAAGCGGTTCACCGGCTTGCCGGAGCACGTCATCAACTTCTTCTTCTTCGTCGCTGAGGAAGTACGCGAGATCATGGCTTCCCTCGGCTTCCGCACGTTCGACGAAATGGTCGGGCACTCCGAGCGCCTCGACATGCGCAAGGGTATCGCCCACTACAAGGCCAAGGGGCTGGACCTCGCGCGGCTGCTTGCCACGCCGAAGGCCGGCCCTGGTGTGGCCATCCGGCACACCGAGAGCCAAGTGCACCTGATCGACAACGTGCTCGATCGCCGCTTGATTGCGGAAGCACAGCCTGCCCTCGAACACCGCAAGCCGGTGCAGATCGAGGCGCAGGTACGCAACACCGACCGCACCATCGGCGCGATGCTTTCGGGCGAAGTAGCCATGCGGTACGGCCACGCCGGTTTGCCGGACGACACCGTCCACGTGAAGATGACCGGGACGGCCGGCCAAAGCTTCGGCGCGTGGGTCGCCCGCGGAGTTACCCTGGAACTTTCCGGTGAAACCAACGACTACGCCGGCAAGGGCCTCTCGGGCGGACGCCTAATCGTGTACCCGAACGCCAAGTCCGGCATCGTTCCGGAAGACAGCATGATCACCGGCAACGTCGCGTTGTACGGCGCTATCGCTGGCGAGGCGTACTTTCGCGGGTTCGCGGCGGAGCGCTTCGCAGTACGCAACTCCGGTGCCTGGGCGGTGGTCGAAGGCGTGGGCGATCACGGCTGCGAATACATGACGGGCGGCGTGGTTGTCGTGATCGGCCGTACCGGCCGCAACTTTGCGGCGGGCATGAGCGGCGGCATTGCGTACGTACTCGACGAAGACGGCAATTTCGATCTGAAGTGCAACACCGAGATGGTCACGATGGAACGCATCGAGGACCGGCGTCCCGCCGGCGCGGCCTCCCCCACCGATGGCCTGGCCGCGGTGACCCGCGACATGCTGGGCGACGACGCAGCCCGCCTGCAAACTCTGCTGCGCAACCACGCGCGCTACACCAACAGCCGGCGCGCACAGGAGATCTTGCGCGACTGGGGCGAGACGCTGCCCCGGTTCATCAAGGTCATGCCTGTCGATTACCGCAAGGCGTTGGAACAGTTGCGCGCCAAAGAGGCCGAAGCGGCACCCGTCCGCGCTGCGGCGCACTGATCCATGGGCAAAATCACCGGTTTCCTTGAGATCCCCAGTAAGGATCGCGAATACGAACCTGTCGCCGAGCGGGTGCAGCACTACCAGGAGTTCGTGGTCCCTGTGCCGGAAGCGGAACTGCGCAAGCAGGGCGCGCGCTGCATGGACTGCGGCATCCCGTTCTGCCACGGCGACAAGAGCCAGGGCACCCAGGGCTGCCCCGTCAACAACATTATCCCCGACTGGAACGATCTGGTGTATCGCGGCCGTTGGCGCGAAGCGTTCACGGTGTTGGATTCCACCAACAACTTCCCGGAATTCACCGGCCGCATCTGCCCGGCGCCGTGCGAAGAGTCGTGTACGCTGAACATCGACAACGACCCGGTGACGATCAAGTCGATCGAGTGCGCGATCATCGATCGCGCGTGGGCCGAAGGCTGGGTAAAGCCAAAGGTCCCAGAACGCCGCACCGGCAAGACCGTGGCGGTGATCGGGTCGGGCCCGGCCGGCATGGCCTGTTCGCAACAGCTTGCCCGCGCCGGCCATTCGGTCACCCTGTTCGAGAAAAACGCCAAGGCGGGCGGCTTGCTGCGCTACGGCATTCCCGACTTCAAGATGGAAAAGGGCGGCATCGACCGCCGCGTCGGCCAGATGCAGGCCGAAGGCGTCACGTTCCGCACCAACACCCACGTCGGCAAGGACATCACCGCCAAAGAACTGCTGGCGAAGTTTGATGCCGTGGTGCTTTCGGGCGGCGCCGAGAACGCGCGCGACCTTAAGGTCCCCGGCCGTGAGTTGGACGGCATTCATTTTGCGATGGAGTTCCTGCCGCAACAGAACCGGCGCGTGAGCAATGAGCCGCTCGGTAAGCCCCGCGAGATCCTCGCCACCGCCAAGCGCGTCGTCGTGATCGGCGGCGGCGACACGGGTTCCGACTGCATCGGCACGTCGTTCCGTCAGGGCGCTACTTCCGTGACTCAGCTCGAAATCATGCCGCGCGCACCGGACCACGAGAACAAGCCGCTGGTGTGGCCGGACTGGCCGTTGAAGTTCCGTACGTCTTCGTCGCAGGAAGAAGGCGCCGCGCGCGACTGGAGCATCGCCACGGTTCGCTTCGACGGCAAGGATGGCCACGTCGCCGCTCTGCGCGCCCAACGCATCACTCCGAAAATGGAGCCCATTGCCGGCACGGAATTCGACATCCCAGCCGACCTCGTATTGCTCGCCATGGGCTTCGTTTCGCCCGTGCACGCCGGCATGATCGACGAGCTGGGCGTGGCGAAAGACGGCCGCGGCAACGTGCAAGCCAATACCCAGGACTACAAGGCGTCGCAGTCCAAGGTGTTCGCCGCCGGTGATATGCGCCGCGGCCAGTCGCTGGTGGTCTGGGCGATCCGCGAAGGCCGCCAGTGCGCCCGCGCGGTGGACGAATTCCTAATGGGCCGGTCCGATCTGCCGCGGTAAGCGGAACGTTCACCCCCACCCGGCCGCCCACTTCCGGATTTGCGAGACGTGACCATGCAGTCGATCATCGCCATCGCCGGTCTCGCCAAGACCTACGCGCCGCGCCCACCGATGGGCGCGTTCGAGGCGCTGAAGAGCATCGATCTCGATGTTCGTCGCGGTGAGATCTTTGCCCTGCTCGGCCCCAACGGCGCGGGCAAAACCACGCTGATCAACATCGTCTGCGGCATCGTCACGGCAACGAGCGGCACGGTGCTGGTGGATGGGCATGACAACGTTGCGGAGTTCCGCGCCGCGCGATCGCGCATCGGGCTGGTGCCCCAAGAACTCCACACCGACGCATTCGAGACGGTATGGAAGACCGTAAGCTTCAGCCGCGGCCTGTGGGGCAAGCCTGCCAATCCCGCATTCATCGAGAAGATCCTCAAGGATCTCTCGCTGTGGGAAAAGAAAGACAATCGCATCATGACGCTGTCGGGCGGCATGAAGCGCCGCGTCATGATCGCCAAGGCGCTCGCCCACGAGCCGCAGATTCTGTTCCTGGACGAACCTACTGCCGGCGTCGATGTCGAACTGCGCCGCGATATGTGGGCGCTGGTGCGGCGCCTGCGCGACAGCGGCGTCACCATCGTCCTCACCACCCACTACATCCAGGAAGCCGAAGAGATGGCCGACCGCGTGGGCGTTATCAGCGCCGGCGCCTTGATCGTGGTGGAAGATAAGACGACGCTCATGCGCAAGCTTGGGCGCAAGCAACTGACGCTGCATCTGCACCAACGGATCGAAAGCATTCCCGCTGCCCTCGGCGCTCACGCACTCGAACTGCGTCCGGGCGGACAGGACTTGGTGTACACCTACGACACCAACACGGATCGTTCCGGCATAGCCGCGTTGCTGCAAGATGTGGGCGCCGCCGGAATTCGCTTCACCGACCTGCAGACCAAGGAAAGCTCCTTGGAGGAAATCTTCGTCAGCTTGGTGAGCAAGCGCTCATGAACCTCATCGCCATCCGCTCGATCTACGTGTTCGAGATGTCGCGTTGGTTCCGCACCGTGCTGCAGAGCATCCTGTCGCCGGTGATCTCGACGACGCTGTACTTCGTCGTCTTCGGGGCTGCGATCGGCTCACGCTTCTCCGATGTTGGCGGAATCGGCTACGGCTCATTCATCGTGCCCGGCCTGATCATGCTGATGCTGCTCACGCAAAGCGTCGCCAACGCCTCGTTCGGCATCTATTTCCCGCGCTTCACGGGTACGATCTACGAGTTGTTGTCGGCGCCGGTCTCATACCTGGAGATCGTGCTCGGCTACGTCGGCGCCGCCGCCACCAAGTCCATCATCCTCGGACTGATCATTCTGGCGACCGCGGGCCTGTTCGTGCCCGTGCACATTCTGCACCCGTTCTGGATGATCGGCTTCCTGGTGCTCACCGCCGCCACCTTCAGTCTGCTCGGGTTCATCATCGGCGTATGGGCCGATGGCTTCGAGAAGCTGCAGCTGGTGCCGCTCCTGGTGATCACACCGCTCACCTTTTTGGGCGGAACGTTCTATTCCGTGCAAATGCTCCCACCGGCCTGGCAGAAGGTCGCGCTGGTGAACCCGGTGTTGTACTTGGTCAGCGGGTTCCGCTGGAGCTTCTATGGGATCGCCGACCTCAGCGTGGCCGTGAGCCTCGGCATGACCCTCGCATTCCTGGCGGTATGCCTCGCCGTCATCGCCTGGATCTTCAAGACCGGGTATCGCCTCAAGACGTGAACGCACGCCCGCGGCCTCTCCTCGCACGAACCCTGGCGCTGGGAATTGCCGTCTCCGTCGCGCTGCTCACGGCCGCCCCCGCTATCGCGCAAGATCCCGACTACGGCGATTGCATCAAGGGCGTGCAAGCGCTCCGCTACCAAACCTACGACCTGGCGATCCACTACTGCTCGAAGGTGATTCGCGAAGGCCGCATCCCGGTGGAAGCCATGGCCTGGGTGCTGGACCAGCGCGCCGCCGCATATGCCGGCAAGGGCAATGCCGCCCGCGCGATCGGCGACACCGACGCCGCCGCTGCCTATCGCGAGGCCTTGGCACAACAAGTACAACAGCGCGCGGTCGCCGATGAACAATTGCAGGCCGTACTCTATCAGCAGGCGCGCACGTACAATCCGCAATCGGCGTTCGTGTACCTGTACCAAGGTGTTCAGCAAGGCCGGGCAGGCGACTTCGCAGGCGCCGTCGCGAGTCTGTCCCGAGCCATTGAGCTCGAAGCGGATTCGCCGATGCCTTGGTACAACCGCGGTGTCTCGTACCTGTTCCTGCGAAGACCGGCCGACGCCAATGCGGACCTCGACACAGCCGCGCGGCTCGCACCGCAATTTGCCCTGGTCTATTACAATCGCGGTTTGGCGCGGACCGGCCTTGGCGACACCTTCGGCGCCTTAGCGGACTACGGCGAGGCGATCCGGCTCCTGCCGGCATACCCCGAAGCGTTCAACAACCGTGGCTTTTTGCTGGAATCGCTGGGCCGTAGGGATGAGGCTGCGGCCGACTTCACCGCCGCCTACCGCCTCGACCCGACCAATCGCCAGCTCCGTGCCAAGCTCATCCAACTCGGCATTACGCCGTAAACAGCGCGCGGCAAGTAGGGCGGCAGGTGGTTCCTGCCGCCCTACTCCCGCCCTAGAACTGCACGCTCGCCGCCACGCGCATGGTCCGGCCTGGCAGAGGGTAGGCGTTGTAGGTCGTGATCGTCGTCGTGCTCCGCACCGCGTAGTTGAAGGTGTTGGTACGATTGAGCGCATTGTTCACTTGGCCGGACAGTGTCCAGCCTTGCTGCCGGGTGCTGAGCTTCACATCAACGATTCCGTACCCTGGGATGTGCGCGCCAACGTTAGCGTCGTCGTTTTCCATCCACCGCTCCGCGGTGCCGGTAACGGTGGTAGTGAGCGCAACGTTGGTGCGCACCGCCCAAGTGAGCGCCGCCGACCCACTCCACTCCGCCACCAGCGGCACGCTGTTGCCCCGGTTGGCGCCGGACCGGAAGCGCGCCTGCATCCAAGTTCCCGACAGCTTTAGGCTCAACCGCGGTGCAAGGCTCACGCCAGCCCCAGCCTCGACACCGCTGCGGCGGGTCGGGTCCATGTTCTCGTTCAGGAACGTCGTCGAATTGAAGTGGATTTCGTTTCGCAGCGTCATCTGAAACACGCTGACGCTGTAACTCAGCTTGTCCCCGTTCCAGCGTGCGCCGGCTTCCGCGTCCCACGATGTCTGGGCGTTCATCCGGAACGAGTCATACGTTGCGCTCGACAGGATCCGCTCGTCCACCGTGGGCATGCGGAAGCTGCGCCCCAGCCGCCCGAACAGCGTGACGCGATCGCTCACATGCTGGTCCAAGCCGAGATTGCCTGCCCATTGGGTGTCGCTTAGCTGCTCGCTCTCGCGGTGGCCGTCATAGGGCGTACCGTCGTAGGAGACCTCGGCTGTCGGATCAAGGATGTCGCCGCCGGTAAAGTCGATCCGTTGCAACCGGATGCCGGCCGACATCTCGGTCGCCGCACCGACCCAGAACTGACGCTGTCCATAAGCGGCCAAGCTGCTCTGCTTCAGGTCGTACTGGTGCTTGGGCATCGCATTGGTGCCCTCGTAGGCGGTCTGGTGGTAGTCGGAATAGTAGAGGTCCAACCCGCCAACGATGCTCGCCGCACGTCCGCCCGCGGTGCGGTCGTAGGTCACGCGTGGCGTAAACGAGACCGTGCCCAACTGTGTGTCGGTCGTAGTGTCGTATGCCGGGCCCGACGCGCTGATAACGATCGAGTGCTGTGTCTTGGTGCGGTAGCCGGCGTCGATAACCCCCTCACCGCCGTTGTCGAGCGTCCGCGTGACGCCGGTGACACCATGGAAGCCCTTTTGGTCCGCGAAATCGTCCGGTGTGGTGGCGCCGTGCGGGTCGGTCTCCAGCAGCGACGAGGTTGCGGTCACCTTGCGCGCACCCGGCAGGCCAAGGTGCTGCTTGTCGATGCCGGCGGAGATGTACCACTCGCCACCGTTGCCGTAGCGGTGCAGCTCGGCGTCCACGCCGCGCTGGGTGAACGCGTTGTTCTGTCGGAAGCCCACGCCGCTCTTGGTGTTGGCGTCCACGCTCACGTCGATGTTGCCCGACGACTTGGCGGCCGACAGCAGTCCCTCGCGTAGCCTGTAGGCTCCTGCGGCCACGCCCACTTGGCCGCCATTGGGGCGCCGCGGGCCGGTGATGATGTTGACCGCGCCGCCGACCGCGCCATCGCCATACAGCACCGCCGCCGAATTGCCACGCAGCACTTCGACGCGCCGGATCGTCTCCAGGGGAATGTTCGTGAATTCCACGCCGGCCTCATCGATGTCGTTGAGGCGGCGGCCGTTACGCAGGATCAGCGTGTTCTGGGTGCCAGTGGCGCCGAACCCTCGCAAGTCCAGGGTCGTGCGGGCGCCATCGTTCGCGCCGAACAGATCGCGGTATTGGAACCCCGGCTCCTGGGCCAGCAGTTCGGGCAACGACAGTGCCGGCGCCTTGGCGATGTCGGCCGCATCGATCGCGGTGGTCGCAGTCCCCGGCACGCCGCCCTCGATGTGCGGGCGGGTGACGGTGATCTCCAGCGGCCGGCGGCCCGGCTCAGCCGGTGATCCGGCGTCCTGGGCCAGCGATGGTGTCGCAGCGGCGAGCCCGATCAAAGTGCCGCAGCTGAGCGTGAAAGCATGACGAAACAACATGGTCCGGTCTCCTAGCGTGTGAGTGACACGCGCAGGACGGCCGGGCGTGACGTGCGCCCCATCTGGAAGAATAACGTGCCGCATTCGGCACGGAGAGCTTGGTCCCCACCCCGGTGTCCTCCGCAACGATGTGCGTCACCACGCACGGAGGTTCCGGACCGTTGAGCACCCCGCTCCACGGTTGGGTGACGCCGCGGCGGCAGGTCTCCTGGCTCGCGGGTCTCGGCCTGACGCTCGCCTTCCCGGGAAACACCCAGTGGCAAACTGAACGCAGGCTAACCGCTTACAGTTGCGGGGGCAGCCGCGGCTCTGGGGCGTTCGGGATCACTCCCGGGCGCGCCGCACCGCGTTCCCTTTTGCTCCCTCTTTCGAGGAACCGTCGCACGGCGGACGATAGCCGAGGGATTTGGTCGGGGCAACGGCGACGTGCCGCGACAGGAAGTGTGCGACCCTAAGGGAACGCACAGGGCTGGCCGGTCACACTGACGAACGCGCGGTCGCCCGCAACCACCGTGAACCGGTAGATGGTGTTGTTGTCGGCCTGCACCGAGCCGTGGATCGGCAGCTTCCCCGAAACCTGGTTGGACTGCCCGCCGAGCCGCGAGAACGTAATCGTCACCGGCTGGCCCGGATCGAACACGGCGACCGGCTGGCGGTTTTCGCCAACCATGGACACCCCCGTGCCGGTCACGGTGATGGCGTTGTTGGCAAAGGTTACCGCGCCGTTGGCTTCGTTGTTCATGATCGGCGTGTTCAGCAGGAAGCGCTTGGTGACCGGATCGCCGGTGCACTTCCACTGCGGCCCGATCGCGGTGATCACCTCGCTCAAGCGGTCGGCGTTGACCCCGGCATCGACGCGGGCGCGCACCAGATCAAGCAGCTTGCGCGCCTCCGGCGTCGGTGCAAGCCGCGCCAACTGCGCGCCAACGTCGTCGCCGCGCACACGCTGTTCTTCCAGTGCCCGCTGCAACCCCGCGTTCTGCTGCTCCAAGGATTGCAGTTGGTCCTGCACCCGCACGATCTCTTCGCGCAGGTCCCCTGCCTCGCGCGCGGCCAGTGACGATCCGGTGCGATAGGCGTACCAGCCGGCGCCCAGAATCAGAATCATGGCAAACGTCCAGCCCACGACCCGCCGCGTAATCGGGGGGCCCTTGCGCCGCTTGTTGCCGTAATAGTTGTTGTTGCTCAGCGTCATACGCACCGCCACCCTAACCCATGGGTTACCCCACCGGGAAGCGGCCTGTGCCCTCCGAAACGGCGCTTGACGAAATTGTGCCGCGCACGTGTTTATCGCCGCGGCGCATGGCCAAAGCGAGGCGGCAAGATGACGACCTTCCGGCATACCGACGTCGACGTCCTAGTCCGCGACCGAGTCTATGACGGTTATTTCCAGGTCGACCGCTACCGCCTGCGCCACCGCACGTACGCGGGCGGCTGGACCGAACCCTTGCTGCGGGAAGTGTTCGAGCGCGGCGCGGCCGCCGCGGTGTTGCCTTATGACCCGATCCGCGACGAAGTGGTGCTGATCGAACAGTTCCGCCCCGGCGCCTTTGCCGCCGGTGACCCGCACCCGTGGCTAGTCGAAATCGTCGCCGGCATCATCGGTGGCGGTGAAACGCCGGAGGGCGTGGCCCACCGCGAGGCCATGGAGGAAGCCGCGGTCCCGTTCACCGCGTTGGAGCCGATCGGTGGCATGTACCTGTCCGCCGGCGCGATGAGCGAATACGTCCACATGTTTATCGGCCGCTGCGATGCCGCGGCCGCCGGGGGCATCCACGGCTTAGTTCACGAAGGCGAAGACATCCGGGTCATGGTGCTACCGGCCGAGCAGGCCCTGGCCGAGCTTTGGGCCGGGCGCATCCGCACCGCGCCGGCCTACGCCGCCTTGGCCTGGCTGGCGGCCCGGCGCGGCGAATTGCGCCGCCGCTGGCGCGACTAGCCAGCCAAATTCCAGGCGGTCAGTACCGGATACAGCAGACCCCAGCCGAGGGTAACCCCCGCCAACGTCAACCGGTTCGCGGTCGGTAGGCCGCGGCCAAATAGCCCCAACAACAGGGCGAACGGCGCAATCGCCACCAGCGGCAGCCACACCACCAACGGGTACGGAACGCCGGCAAGGCCGCGAGTGACCACCAGATCCATGCTTGCTGAACCAAGCACGTAGACCGTCCACCCCAGTAGCGCCGCTCCGCCGAACCCGGCCACCGCGCCGATCGCATTGGCCAGGCGCCCCGCTGGGCGAATCAAACCGGCCGCGGAAACCAATCCTCCCACCAACAGCAGGAAGAACCCCGCGCCGCTCGCCGTAGCTTGGACCCAGTGCGCTTCCCACAGCGATGTGACTGCATAGGCTCCGGTGGGGTAAGCGATATGGGTTGAATCCTCGCCTGCCGGGCGGATGAACCGCAGGTACTCGCCGTTCGGCCCCTGAAACAGGTCGAGCGCAACCTTGCGCAGGTGCACTCCGTTTACGTCCACGTCGATGTCGTCCAATACGTGAACGCGCTTCTGGCTGACCAACGACAGCAGCTTGGCCGCCGTATCCGTCTCAATCGCCGCATTGCGATACGCGCCGCCGTATTCAATGGCGTCGTCCGGCTGGTACGGCGCAACTTCCGGTGTCGCGGCCGCCACTGCCGGCCAGGCCGCACTGACAAGGGCGTTGGCAAAGCCGCGTACCAGCGCCGCCGTCGGGCTGTCGGGCTCCATGCCGTAGTAGGAGCTGGCATTGGCAGCCACGAACACGCCCAAGCGCAGTTCGGGGACCAGCGCTACCGCCGCGCTCGATCCCGGATTGCCACCGGCCCGGGTCCAGGCAGCGCGCCCGGCCACCGTCGCCTCGGCAAGCCCAAAGCTTTCGCCGGTCATCGGCCGCATCACCGCGAACTGGCGGGTGGTCAGCCGGTCCAACGATGGCTTGGACCACAGCGGGTCACCGCCTCCCGTCACCAGCGCCAGCAATACCGCCATATCGTGCGCGGTGGTCACCATTCCCAGGGCGGGCGTGGCAAGTGGTTGCGCGTCGTCCATCGGCACCAGCGTGGTGCCGTCCCAGCGGTACGGCCGGGCCAGCGCACTGGGCTGTGAAGCGGCAAAGGTTGTGTGAGTCATTCCGGCCGGCCTGAACACCAGGGCATCGGCAAGATCGGCAAAGTTCTGCGGCGCGCTCGACCGCTCCAGCGCCAATCCGGCCAGCGCCATGCCGAGGTTGGACTCGATCACCACCTGGCCCGGCCGCGCCTCCATGGCGATTGGGCGGCTGGCCAGGAACGAGCCGAGCGCCGGCAACGGCCTGCCCGGAGCGAGCATCTGCCCGAGCAGGCGGTCGCCCACGCCGGCGGTGTGGGTTAACAACTGCCGCAGCGTTACCGGCTCGCGGGTATCCAGCTTGATCGCGTCTGCGGCCCACAGGCCCTGCACGTCCGCGTCCAGATCGACCCGGCCGAAATCGGCGGCACGCATCACCGCCAGCGCCGTGACGAACTGCGAAACCTGCCCCGCCCGCATCGCGGTCGCATCCGCATCCATGGGTCGTTTGGAGTCGCGGTCGGTCACGCCATAGGCGCCGGTGAACAGCACCTTGCCGCCCACCGTTACCGCCACTACCGCGCCCGGCGCGGCACCCTTGGCGATGCCCTGCTGGAAGTATTGGTCGGCGAACTTGGCGATTGCGGCGGCGTCCGGCTCCTGGGCCGGTGCGGCCCACGCCAGCCCCAGCGCCACCGCCACGGCGGCCGAAAGAATACAGCGTTTCATGATGGGCCTCAGATCAAGCCGGACAGGGGCGAGGACGGGTCGGCGTAGCGCTTCTTCGGCATGCGGCCGGCCAAATACGCCGCCCGGCCGGCCTCCACCGCCAGGCGCATCGCGTGCGCCATGCGGATTGGGTCGCGCGCCTCGGCGATGGCGGTGTTCATCAACACGCCGTCGCAGCCCAGTTCCATCGCAATGGCGGCGTCCGACGCGGTGCCGACCCCGGCGTCAACGATCACCGGCACCCGCGCGGCTTCGATGATCAAGCGGATGTTGATCGGGTTCTGAATTCCTAGGCCGGAGCCGATCGGCGCCGCCAGCGGCATGATCGCGGCACAGCCCACGTCTTCCAGTTTACGCGCGAACAACGGATCGTCGGTGCAGTACACCATCACATCGAAGCCATCATCGACCAGCGACTTGGCCGCCTTCAGGGTTTCCATCATGTCGGGGTACAGCGTGCGCTTGTCGCCCAGTACTTCGAGCTTCACCAATGTCCAGCCGCCCGCCTCGCGCGCCAAGCGCAAGGTGCGCACCGCTTCGTCCGCCGTGTAGCACCCGGCGGTGTTGGGCAAATAGGTGTAGGTCCGTGGCGAGAGGTAGTCGGACAGCATCGGCTGGCCCGGCTCCGAGATATTCACCCGTCGTACCGCCACCGTCACCACATCGCTGCCGGCGGCTTCCACCGCGGCACGCGTCTGTTCGAAGTCGCGGTACTTGCCTGTGCCGACGATCAGGCGCGAGCGGAAGATGCGCCCCGCCACTACCAGCGGATCGTCGTTGCCGGCCAACGCCTCGGCCGTCGCCGGACCGCTGCCGCCGCCGATGAAATGCACGATCTCCACCCGGTCGCCGTCCGCCAGCACCGTGGCCGGGTACGAAGACTTCGGCACGATCTCCAGGTTGCGCTCGAACGCCACCCGGCGCGGATCGATCTCCAGCGCCCGCAACAGGGAATCGACGTTGAGCGGGCCCGGAAACTCCCGCGCCTCGCCGTTAATGGTCAGCCGCATGTCGGTCCTTGGATTGCCTGGCCGCAGTATGGTGGCTGGCACCGGCAGGTTCAACCGGACCGGGTAGGCCCGTGGCACGCCGCACCCCCGCGTTGCGCCAGCGAACCCTCATGCTATAAGGGCGCTTGGCCCCTCGGGTGGGCCTGCCTGTGCGCAACCTTGCGAGACCCATGGACCCCACCGTCCTGGTCCTGAACGGCCCCAATCTCAATCTGCTGGGTACGCGCGAGCCCGAGATTTACGGCACCGACACGCTCGATTCGATCCGCGCCGAGGTGGAAACCCGGGCGCGCGAACGCGGGCTGAAGGCCGACTTCCGCCAGAGCAACGCCGAGCACGAGCTGGTGGGCTGGATTCAAGGTGCGCGCGGCACGGCGCAGGGCATCATCATCAACGCCGGCGCGTATACCCACACGTCGGTCGCTATTCTCGACGCGTTGCAGGCCGTCGGCCTGCCGGTCATCGAGGTGCATTTGTCGAACATCTTCCGCCGCGAGGACTTCCGGCATCACTCGTACATCAGCAAGGCCGCGGTCGGGCTGGTGTGCGGCTTCGGCGCCCAGAGTTACGTTCTGGCGATCGACGCGATGGCCCACACCCTCAAATCTTCCACGCCAGCCAAACGGGCACACCGATGACCTCCAAGGTCGATCCCGACCTGATCCGGGAACTCGCCGCGCTTCTCAACGAAAACGATCTCACCGAGATCGAATGGAGTGAAGGCGACCACAGCGTCCGCGTGGTGCGCTCACCCGCAGCCACGCACTTCGTGACCGGCCACGCGGCGCCGATGCCCAGTATGGCCGCGCTGCCGCCCGCTCCCGCTCCGGTTGCGGCTGAGGCCCCTGCCGTCGACCACCCCGGCGCCGTGCGCTCGCCAATGGTCGGTACCGCCTATACCGCGCCGGAACCTGGCGCGAAGCCGTTCGTGCAGATCGGCGACCGGGTCAGTGCCGGGCAAACCCTTCTGATCATCGAAGCGATGAAGACCATGAACCCAATCCCGGCGACGCGCGCCGGTGTGGTTCGCAGCATCCTGACCGCCGACGGCACCCCCGTCGAATACGGCCAGGTGCTGATGATCATCGAATAGCCGCCGACCCGGCCGGCCACCCGATGTTTGAAAAAGTCCTGATCGCCAACCGCGGCGAGATTGCGCTGCGGATCCATCGTGCCTGCCACGACATGGGCATTCGCACCGTCGCGGTCCACTCCACCGCCGACGCCGACGCCATGCACGTTCGCCTGGCCGATGAAGCCGTGTGCATCGGCCCGCCGCCCGCGTCGGAAAGCTATCTGAACATCCCGGCGATCATTTCCGCCGCCGAAATAACCGGCGCCGACGCGATTCACCCGGGCTACGGGTTCCTGTCCGAGCGCGCACGGTTCGCCGACATCGTCGCCGAGCACGGCATCACCTTTATCGGTCCGACCGCCGAGCACATCCGGCTCATGGGCGACAAGATTGCCGCCAAGGACGCTGCCAAGCGCCTCGGGATTCCCGTCGTGCCGGGCTCCGATGGCCCGATTTCGAACGACGAAGAGGCGCGCCGGGTTGCCAAGGAAATCGGCTTCCCGGTGCTGATCAAGGCTGCCGCCGGTGGCGGCGGACGCGGCATGAAGGTCGCGAACTCCGCCGAGCAATTGGCCGAAGCCCTGTCCACCGCCCGCTCCGAGGCCGGCGCCTCGTTCGGCAGCGACGTCGTTTACATTGAGCGCTACCTAGCCACCCCGCGCCATATCGAGGTGCAGGTGCTGGGCGACATGTACGGCAACGTGGTGCACCTGGGCGAGCGCGAATGCTCGCTGCAGCGCCGCCACCAAAAGGTGCTCGAAGAGTCCCCATCCCCGGTGCTCACGGCAAAAGAGCGCGAGGAAATCGGCGGCGTGGTGGTCAAGGCCATGACCACGCTCAAGTACCTCGGCGCCGGGACGGTCGAGTTCCTTTATGAAAACGGCTCGTTCAACTTCATCGAGATGAACACCCGCATCCAGGTCGAACATCCCGTGACCGAACTGGTCACCGGCATCGATCTGGTGCGCGAGCAGATCCGCGTCGCGGCCGGCGAGCCGCTCGGCTACACCCAGAAAGACATCGCCTTTAAGGGCCACGCCATCGAGTGCCGGATCAACGCCGAGAATTCCGTCACGTTCGCGCCGTCACCCGGCCGCGTCACCAGCTATCACCCGCCGGGCGGTCCCGGCGTGCGCGTCGATTCGGCGCTGTATTCCGGCTACGTCGTGCCGCCCTACTACGACAGCCTGATCGCCAAGCTGATCGCCCACGGTGCCACCCGCGAAGAGTGCATGCGCCGGCTGGACCGCGCCCTTGAGGAATACGTGATCGGCGGGATCGACACGACCATCGATCTGCATCGCTCCCTGCTCAAGGACCCCGACATCAAAAAGGGCGCGTACGACGTCCATTGGCTCGAACGAACCATGGCGGCGCGCCGGTAGTACGTCCTAGGGTCCGCACCGACCATGTCCCGGATTACCCTCGACATGCTCCTGCGGGCCTACGCCCACGGCATCTTCCCGATGTCGGAGAGCCGCCACGACACCCGCATCAGCTGGTTCGACCCGCACAAACGCGGCGTGTTGCCGCTCAACAAGTTCCACATCCCGCGCTCCCTGGCGAAGACCGTGCGGCGGCAGCCCTACGAGGTCCGCATCGACACGGCGTTCAAGGAAGTCGTCGAAGGCTGCGCCTCGCCGCGTCCGGGCCGCTGGACCACGTGGATCAACGACTCGATCATCGACATGTTCACCGGCCTCTATTCCATCGGCCACGCCCACAGCGTCGAATGCTGGAGCGGCGAAAAGCTGATCGGCGGGCTCTATGGCGTGTCGCTGGGGGCGGCGTTCTTCGGCGAAAGCATGTTCAGCGTCCAGGTCGACGCCAGCAAGATTGCGCTCGTGTATCTGGTGGCACGGCTGCGCTATGGCGGGTTCCGCCTGTTGGATACCCAGTTCGTGACTGCGCACCTGGAGCACTTCGGCGCCCACGAGATCACCCGCGCCGACTACCTGCGCCGCCTGCAAACCGCGGTGGCGATGGAAGCCGACTGGCTGGCGCTCGATCAGGGCGCGCCGCCCGGCGTGGTGCTGGAAGCGGCGCAGTCCAACACCCAGACGTCGTAGACCGGGTGCTCCATCGCCGCCAGCGCGGGGCTGGAGGCGAACATCCAGCCCGAATACACCAATTGCGGGGTGCCACCCTGGCGGAAGTCGTAGATCTCCAGGAACGCGCTCGATTCCGGTGGCTCCTCGGGCGGGCGCTTCACGCACGCCCGCGCGGTGATCTGCAGGGTGCCGAACCGCACCGCGAACCCGATCGGCGCCCTAATGCTGGAAATCTGGGCAGTAACCTTGTCCAGGCCTTGGAGTACCGCGACCTGCCCCTGGCCGCCCGCCTGGGGCAGCGCCTGGGCCCCTGCTTGGCCGGAAAGGCAAATAAGCGCCGCTGCGGCGAGGCCGACGCCCGCGAGCTTGCGCACCGCAGGCCTTACTTCGTCGCGCCGCCGGCGCCGCCCAGCGCGAACTTGCCGAGCAATTCTTCCAGGCTGACCGCCGACTGCGTGTAGCGGATCTCCTCGCCGGGCCGGAGCATCTTCTCCTCCACCCCAGGAACGATCGCCAAGTACTTGCCGCCCAGCAGCCCTTCGGTGGAGACCTGCGTCAGCGAATCGGTCGGCAGCTTGACCGAACTCGCGATCGACAGGTGCAAGACGGCGAGGTAGCTGACCGGGTCCAGGTCTTGCTTGGTGACCGTGCCGACCTTGATGCCGCCGATCCGGACGTCGGTGCCGACCGAAATTCCGTCGGCGCGCTCGAACTTGGCGACCAGTTCGTAGCCCTTGACTGCGCCCAGGTCAGACTGGGCAAAGGCGAACGTAAGGAACGCCGCAGCGATCACTACGACGACAGCGCCGAGCAGTGTATCTAGAGCAGTTCCAGGCACTTAGGCCGCCTTCCTAAAGCTAGTAATTCGATTAAGCAGCGGGCCCGGCGGGCGGCTGCCATGCATCATAGTCGCCGGTCCCGCGGGGGCGCTTGCCGCCCATCGAGATCGCGCCCTGGGGCCGCCAGGCGTCAGCCGTGCCCGTACGGTTCGCCAGGTGCGGCTGTTCCCAAGCGTGGCGCTTGCGGCCGGGGTCCGGCAGGGAATCTGTGGTGTGGTGCAGCCACGCGTGCCACTCGGCGGGCACTTTCGAGGCCTCGACATCCCCGGAATAGAGCACCCAGCGGCGCTGCGGTTCCCCCGCCGGGGTCACGCGCTCACGAAAATAGCGGTTGCCCTGCGCGTCGCTGCCGACCGATTCGCCGCGCCAGCGCGTGAACAAAGTCGTGCCAAACGGCTCGTTCTTCCACCACGTGAACAAACGCGCACCAAAGCCCATGCCGCTGTGACTCTTTCTGGTTACCCAACCGGTTAACGCAACGGACTATCGCACCGTCTGGCGACCAGCGTCTAGCACACACGCGGCGTTTCTGTGTCCACCATATTGTGTGTCCCTAACACCGACGATCGCAAAATGTGGATTGACCCTATCGAAACGCGAGGTCTAGATTTTGCGTCTTCGCGTAGTCATTAGTCCCACATGTAGTGGTCGTCCGAGCGCCCATCAGAAGGCGCGTCTGTACCGGTTAGGGGGAAGTCATGCGTATTCAGCGTCTCTACACGGAAGCCGGCAAGTCTCCGTATGCCCGCGTCCCGTTCCGAACCGCCTCCAGCGAAATCCGCAATCCGGATGGATCGGTGGTGTTTCGCAACGCGGCGTTCCAGGCGCCGGAAGCGTGGTCCCAGGTAGCGTGCGACATCCTCGCGCAAAAGTACTTCCGCCGCGCCGGCGTCCCCTCGGAGCTTAGGCGCGTCGAGGAAGAGGAAGTCCCCTCCTGGCTGTGGCGTTCGACCGCCGACAAGGCGGCGATCGAGTCCTTGCCGGAAGGTGAGCGCAGCCACGGCGAGAACGACGCCCGCCAGGTGTTCGACCGTCTTGCCGGCGCATGGACCTATTGGGGCTGGAAGGGCAGCTATTTCGAGTCGGAAGAAGACGCCCAAGCGTTCTTCGACGAGTGCCGCTACATGCTCGCCGCGCAAATGGGCGCGCCCAATTCACCGCAATGGTTTAACACCGGCATCCACTGGGCCTATGGCATCGAAGGCCCGGCCCAGGGGCACTACTACGTCGATTTCCGCAGCGGTGAGTTGCGCAAGTCGGAGAACGCCTACGAACACCCGCAGCCCCACGCATGCTTCATCCAGGGCATCGAAGATAATCTGGTCGAAGACGGCGGCATCATGGACTTGTGGCTGCGCGAAGCCCGCCTGTTCAAGTACGGCTCCGGCACTGGCAGCAACTTCTCCCGCCTGCGCGGCGAAGGCGAAAAGCTCTCCGGCGGTGGCCGCTCAAGCGGCCTGATGAGCTTCCTGAAGATCGGCGACCGCGCGGCGGGCGCCATCAAATCCGGCGGCACCACGCGCCGCGCCGCCAAGATGGTGGTGGTCGACATCGATCACCCCGATGTCGAGAACTTCATCGGCTGGAAGGTCCGGGAAGAGCAAAAGGTCGCGAGCCTCGTCACCGGTTCGCGCATCAACAACAAACACCTCAACGCGATCCTCAAGGCGTGCCACGCCGGCCAGGGCGACGGCCGGTTCACGCCCTCCGACAACCCCGAGCTGAAAAAGGCGATTCGCGCCGCGCGTAAGGCCTCAGTGCCGGAAAACTACGTCCAGCGCACCGTCGACTTCGCCAAACAGGGCTACAAGACCATCGAGTTCCCGGTGTTCGACACCGACTGGGACGGCGAGGCGTACTTCACCGTCTCCGGCCAGAACGCCAACAACACCGTGCGCGTGACTGACGACTTCATCCACGCGGTGGAATCCGGCGCCGATTGGCACCTCACCCGCCGCGGCGACGGCAAGGTCCACAAGACCCTGCCCGCCCGCGCGCTGTGGGACCAAGTGGCGGAAGCCGCCTGGGGCTCTGCCGATCCGGGACTGCAGTTCCACACCACCATCAACGACTGGCACACCTGCCCCGAAGGCGGAGAAATCCGCGCGAGCAACCCGTGCTCGGAATACATGTTCCTCGACGACACGGCGTGCAATCTCGCCTCGCTCAACCTGATGGCGTTCCGGAAGCAGGACGGCACGGTCGACGTGATCTCGTTCGAACACGCGACGCGCCTGTGGACCATCGTCTTGGAAATCTCCGTGATGATGGCGCAGTTCCCGTCGCGCAAAGTTGCCGAGCTGTCGTACCGCTACCGCACCCTGGGCCTGGGCTACGCCAACTTCGGCGGTTACCTGATGGCGTCGGCCGTCCCCTATGACAGCGCCGAGGGCCGCGCCCTGTGCGGCGCGATCACCGCGCTGATGACCGGCGTGTCCTACTCCACGTCCGCCGAAATGGCGTCCGAGATCGGCCCGTTCGCCGGCTACGAGGAAAACCGTGCGTCGATGCTGCGCGTCATGCGCAACCACGCACGGGCCGCCGGCGCGCTTGGCGGCGCCTACGAAGGCCTGCACGTCGACCCGGTCCCCATGGACGCCGAACACTGCACCGACCCGGAACTGGTCGATGCCGCCCGCGGCGCATGGAAGAACGTCATCCACTTGGGCGGCAAGCACGGCTTCCGCAACGCCCAGGCGACCTGCATCGCGCCGACCGGCACGATCGGCCTGATCATGGATTGCGACACCACCGGCATCGAGCCCGACTTCGCCCTGGTGAAGTTCAAGAAGCTCGCCGGCGGCGGCTACTTCCGCATCATCAACGGCTGCGTGCCGATGGCGCTGGAAACCCTGGGGTACGCGCCCGAGCTGGTTGCCTCGATCGTCGCCTATGCGGCGGGCCACGGCACGTTGGCCGGCGCCCCCGGGATCAACTTCGAGACGCTCGGCGCCAAGGGCTTCACGCCGGACAAGCTCGCCGTGCTGGAAGGCGCGTTGGCCAACGCGTTCGACATCCGCTTCGCGTTCAACCGGTTCACCCTGGGCGAAGAGTTCTGCACCAAGACTCTCGGCTTCACGGCCGCGCAGCTCAGCGATCCCGCGTTCGACATGCTGACCGCCCTCGGCTACACGGCGAAAGACATCGCCGCCGCCAACCTGTACGTGTGCGGCACCATGACCGTCGAAGGCGCCCCGGGCCTGAAGCCCGAGCACTTGGCGGTGTTCGATTGCGCCAGCCCGTGCGGCGCCACCGGCGTGCGTTCGCTGTCGTGGGCCAGCCACATCCACACCATGGCGGCGGCCCAGCCGTTCGTCTCCGGCGCGATCTCCAAGACCATCAATATGCCGAATTCGGCGTCCGTCGCCGATTGCCGCGAGGCATACCTCCTCTCGTGGCGGTTGGCATTGAAGGCCAACGCGCTGTACCGCGACGGCTCCAAGCTGTCGCAGCCGTTGGCGTCCACGGTAGCGGAAGCCGACATTGCCGATGACGACGAGGAAAACGCCGCGCCGCTGGCCATGACCATGGCCACCCCGGCTGCGCGCGCCGCCGAAGTCGCCGAGAAGCTGGCGAAGTTCATAGCCTCGCGCCGCCGCCTGCCGGCCCGCCGCAAGGGCTACACGCAAAAGGCCACCGTCGGCGGCCACAAGGTGTACCTGCGCACTGGCGAGTACGACGACGGCACCTTGGGGGAGGTGTTCATCGACATGCACAAGGAAGGCGCCGCCTTCCGCAGCCTGATGAACAACTTCGCGATCGCGATCTCGATCGGCCTGCAGTACGGCGTGCCGCTCGACGAGTTCGTCGAAGCGTTCACGTTCACCCGATTCGAACCGAACGGCATGGTCGAAGGCAACGACGCCATCAAAATGGCCACGTCCATCATCGACTACGTGTTCCGTGAACTGGCGGTGTCCTACCTCGACCGCACCGACCTAGCCCACGTGCAACTCGACGACCTGCGCCCCGATTCCATGGGCGACGGCCAGCCGGAGCGTGAAGTCGCCGTCGCCGGCGCCCGCGCCGCAATGCCGGAAGTCGTCGCGGCTTCGTCGGGCTTCGTGCGCGGCAAGCTCCATGTCGTCGCCGGCGGCGCCGAACGGCACCGCCCCAAGGCGGAAGCCCGCTCGGCCGAAGTCCGCACCGCTGCCGTGGCCGGTGGCGGCGGCGTCACCGTGATGGAGATGGAAGAAGTCGACGTGACCGTGCGCCGTGTCCGCGAAGCCCGCGTAAAGGGCTACGAGGGCGATGCGTGCGGCGAATGCGGCAACTTTACCCTGGTCCGCAACGGCACCTGCATGAAGTGCATGACGTGCGGCGGCACCAGCGGGTGCTCGTGAGATCCACGCCGAGATCGTAGCGATGGACCAGGAGCCATTGGTCGCGGAATTGCGGGCCTTCTTTGCCGAGGTCGTGGAACTGGGCGCCGAGATCGCACGGCTGAGTGCCGAAGACCATCAGGCCATAGGGCCGCTCACCAACGGCGCCCTGACGCCATCCGACTTGATCAGTGCACCGACGGTGCGGGAACGCATTGCCCAGTTGGACGAGCGCCGCGCCCAGTTGTGCCGCGGCCTGGTTACCGCCCGAGCGGCGTAAGCCGCTTGGGTGCTTCAGGCTCCGTGCGGCTATTGGGCCGTGCGGGGAAGGGACGGATGCCGGATCCCCAGTCCACGCAGGGGGAGCCCGCCCGCTCCGGCGACGCGTAGTTGCTTAGTTCCCTCCCTGAAAAACTGGCGCGCCGCGCCTCTGCCCAACAGGGCCCGGCGCGCCTTTTTTTCCCAGGCACCCATCGCTCCTGTGTTCGTGATTGGGCGGCGCACCCGCTCAATTGCTAGCCTTTCGCGCCACCACAACCGGTTTGATTGGGAGATTTGCCATGGTTGAACAGAAATTCATTGAGTTGTTCGAGGAGTACACCCACTCGATGTCGCCGCGCATGCCGCGCCGCGTATTCCTGGAGCGGCTGACCGTATTGGCGGGCAGTTCGGCGGCCGCCTACGCGCTGTTGCCACTGCTGGAAAACAACTACGCCAACGCCGAGACCATTCCGGCCAACGACCCGCGCATCAAGGCCACCGACGAGACCTTCCCCGCCACCGATGGCGTGGGCGTAAAGGCCTATGTCGTGAAGGCGGCCAATGCCACTGGCAAGCTGCCGACCGTCATCGTCATCCACGAGAACCGCGGCCTCAACCCGCACATCAAGGACATCGGCCGGCGCATGGCCTTGGAAGGCTTCCTCGTCGTCACCGTCGATCTGATGAGCATGATCGGCGGCACCCCCGCCACCGACGAAGAAGCCGGCGCCAAATTCCGCGAAGTGCAAGTGCCGAAGGCCGTCGCCGAGTTGCAGGACATCGGCAAGCTGATCGCCGCCCGCGCCGATTCCAACGGCAAGCTCGGCGTGGTCGGCTTCTGCTGGGGCGGCGGCACCACCAACGCCCTCGTCACGGACGCCAAGACCGGCACCCTCATCACCGCGGCGGTGTCCTACTACGGCGCCCCGGCGGGCCAGCCGGCCAACGCCGGCAACGTCAAGGCGGCCATCATGCTCCACAACGGCGGGCTGGATACCAACACCAACGCGCCCTACCCGGCCTACATCGATGCCCTCAAGGCGGCCGGCGTAAAGGTCCAAAACTTCATGTACGAAGGCGCCAACCACGCGTTCAACAACGACACCAACGCTGCGCGCTTCAACGAAGCGGCGGCCAAGGAATCGTGGACCCGCACGGTCAACTTCTTCAAGGAGACGCTGAAGGCCTAGCCCTTCGCATCCGTCGTACGCAAACTTGGGGCGGTGCTATGCACCGCCCCTTTTGTTTGTGGCGCCGCTAGAACAGGTCGCTCCAGTTCTGGCAGCCGGCTGGCGGGGTGCGCGAAACCGGCCAGTGGTTCAGGTAGTACACGTCCTCGAAGTACGGGCTGTGGGCCAGGTTGCACTCGGCCAGTTCGTGCCAAAAGATCGTCCGGCTGGCGGCGTCGTCGGGCCACGCCCATTCGAGGAACTGCTTCGCGAGGTTGCCCTGCCCGGCATAGATCAGGCGCAGCATGCGGTCCCACAGGGCGGGCGGCACGTCGTAGGACACGCTGCGCTGGCCGCTGTGGGCAGTGATGTCGATCTTCGGTTTCAGCAGCGCCGCTTCCGCCTGCAACTCGGCGTCGCTCGGCCGCCCCATGGTCATCAGCGCCGGGGACAAGCGGAACTCGTCGGCGAACGGATGATACTCCAGCCGCACCTGCGGAATCGCGATGTCGGCCGCATCGGTGCGCCAATATGCGAAGGTCGAATCGCCCACCGTCGCCACCACACTCGGCCTGCCCGGCACGTGGTCCCAGCGGATTGCGCCGAAGCCGCCGTCGATGGTGCCTAGGGGCCGGAACCGGCGCGGCGAAATCTCATACACCAGCGCCACGCTGCAGCACGCCGCGCCGGTGCGCACGGTCAGGATCAGCACCGGCATGCCGGTGCCGGTGGCGTCGTCGCCGAAGTAGTCGACCTTCACCTCTTGCTGGTCGTTGATCTCCAGCACCACGCCGTGCACCGCGATTAGGTAGAGTTGGGTGAACCCTTGCGGGCACAGAAAAACTTCGTAATCGCCGAAGCGCCGGATGCTGCCGTTGCTGGTAGTGGGCTCGGCGCCCATGTGGGGCGCGCAGTACTGCTCCAGCCGCTGGTCGTCGATCGGCGGCGGTACCACCTGCGCCTTGGGTGCCGGGCCCAACCCCAGCAGCGTCGCCCCAATCAGGGCCGCAACCACGCGCGCGGCGCGGCGCCAGAACGTCCATGGTGTTTTCATGGAACGCAGTTCTATCGCCCCAGCCGGGTCGGGTCCAATCCGGGACCCGCGACACACCCTACATCGTGGCGAACCAGGGCTCGGCTGCGTCCGCCTCCGATACACCGGAGCGGATCAGAACGATCTGCCTCATCAATGCCCGCATGCGTTCCGCCGCGATCTCGTTGCCTTGGGCGCGATAGATGTCACGGGCGTCGTGGTACGGCACGTCGTACCGGTCCACCACTAACCGCGCTCCCTCGATCATCACTTCCAGATCCCACTCGAGCGCAGTGAGCCGCGCGGATTCCGCCGCTGATGGTTGATGCTGCACCGGCGCCGCAAATGGGCGTTGCGGCCGCGCCGGGGGTGCCAAGCGTGGGAAGCTACTCGTGGGTATCACTACAACGGCAGTGTGCCGCTGCGGGGCCGGGGGCTCTCGGTTTCTCATGGGCATAACTTTGCCGGTTCAGGGTTGCGGAACCGTGACGTACTTCACGTTCCACCGGGGAATCCAAGGATTCCGCAGGATTCCGCGCCTACACGAAACCGTCACCAAAACCCACTATCCGTAGTATTCTGTTGGGGATCGATGGCAACCGGTAGGGTTTCGGTGGCATTGCGTCGAGTTGCATACGCCCAGTCCGCTCGGCTCTCGTCGATCGCCTTTCCCCATTGTTGGTTTCTTCGTGCCGGTGCGGCGCCTCTGCCGCCCCGGACGCCCCTATTCGCGTGGTCGTAGCCGAAGGAGAACTGCAATTGAGTAAGCGCGCCAATACCAAGCAGTCCAACCGCAAACGCCGCCGCATGGCCCGCTCGTTCGGAACCGCCGAGATCATCGACTTCCAAAGCCCGCTCCACGAACCTGAGCGGCAACGCGAGCCGCCTCCGCTCCGCGCCCTGAACGACGCCCAGGCCGAGTACATCGAAGCCCTTCGCACCAGCCCGCAGGTGATCGTGTTGGGACCTGCCGGCACCGGAAAAACCTGGGTCGCCGCCACCTACGCCGCCGATCTCTACCGCCGCGGCGCAATCGAAAAGATCATCCTCACCCGCCCCAACGTGCCCGTCGGGCGCTCATTAGGGTTCTTTCCGGGCTCCCTCGAAGACAAATTCGCACCGTGGGCGGTGCCGGTCACCGATGCGATCCGCGATCTGTCAACGCCGGAGTAAAAATGCATCAGTCGGCCGGAGCAAAAGTGCATCACTGCTGATGGCAGTAAGGCCCCCCGAGGGGGGCCTTACTGCGTGACCGTTTATTGCTCGGGCGGGCTGTCGGGAAGGTCTGCGGCGCGGGCAG